>CAZGKW010000026.1:0-59093 GCA_964526295.1 uncultured Anaerolineales bacterium | reverse complement strand
AAGAAGCTATCGACTTGCAGCATAACCGTTCTTGAGCCAACTTAGCGTTGTAGTGCTAGACGGACTTACGAATCTACGGGCTTCTCAGCCCGACGGCGCCGCTTCAGCAGCACCTGTCCGCCGACCTGTCCGCCGTAGCACGAAGTGCGAAGGCGGAAGCCGCTATCTTCGCTTGCGGCTCAGGAGGAGACCCACGCCGCCCAGGCCCAAGAGGGCCATCGTCGCCGGCTCGGGGACCGTCACGTCCGCGTAGGTCGTGCCGACGCGGATCTCATCGGCGATGACATCCTGTTTGCTACTGGTACCCAGGCCGATCCAGGCGAAACCGAATGCGGCCGCCGTGGCGTCGGCCGACGCCAAGCTGGGCTCGGTCCCCAACGTCGGGTCCACCCAGCAGTAGGCCTGGTCGTTCGGATCGATCTTGACGACGAACAGGTGCGTGTGGGTGCTGTAGGCCACCACGCCGTCGTCCTTCCAGACTTGGGCGAGCCGCCCCCAGGCGTCCCAGACGAAAAGCAGGCCCTCGTCTTCGGTGGCCTCGTCGCCGGGCCGCGGGGCGAGAGTCATGTTCCCGGCGGCGGCCGGCAAAAACACCAGCACGAAGAACGGGCAGGCTGCGACGACCGGCCGTGCGCGGCGAGGTCCCTCGACGCGCTCAGGGCCGCCCGAAACGACGGGGCAGCGGGTCTCGGCGGTCAGGTCGCGGCACCCGAGACCGGACTCGCCGCAACCCGGCAGATCGGCTCAGTGCAGCCACGCCGGCAGGGCCCGCGGCAGCAGGCGCTCCTCCGGGCCCGGGTCCTCGGCGTATTCCAGGAACACGTCCAGGAACGGGCCCGTCCGGTCGAGGTAGGCCTCGGGCATGGCCAGGCGGACGATCTCGCGAATGAGCTGCCTCGACGGCCCCTCGGCGCCGGCCGCGTCGGCCACGCCGTGCAGGATGTAGTAACGGCGTCGGGTCTGCGGGTCGCGGTAGAGGACCTTCCGCAGGCCGCCTTTTCCTTCGCCGCTTGCGAAGTCGGCCGCCAGGCTGGCCCCGCGGCCCCACTCGGCGATCTCGTCGAACTCCGGCAGCGACCGGGCCCCGCGCCCGCACTTGATGGTGTAGAAGCGGAACCCTTCCTCGGTTGCACCGGTAACCAGCACCCGAAGGGGCAGCATCCTATCCGGGTGCGGCGGGGCGTCCCCGACCAGGACGACGGCCCGGCGGGCGTAGTGGCCGGAGGACCATTTCTGACGGTTCAGGACGTGCTCGACGGCCTCGTAGACGGCCTCGGGCAGGTCGCCGCCCCCCGCCGCCCGGGCCCCCGCCAGGGCGTCGCGCAACAGGTCCAGCCGGTCCGTCAGGGGCGAGCTCTTGACGACGTACGCGTCGCCCTTGTCGCGGTAGAACGTCAGGCCGATCCGCGGCTCGTAGGACAACAGGTGCAGCACGCGCATCATCCGGTCGATGTCCCGTTTCATCCATTCGATGACGGGCCTCATCGAGCCGGTCGTGTCGAGTGCGAAGCTGACGTCGAAGTGGTCGAGCTTGAAGCGCGGCAGCTCCAGCTCGGCCCGCCATTTCGGGTCGGCGGGGTCCTGGATCCGCTCCGGCGGCGGAAGGACGGCGGCGCCGCCCTCGTACGGAGGCAGCGGACGGGGCTCGAGGGGCCGGGTCCGCAGACGGCGGACCTTCTGCTGCCACGCCACCCGCACCTTCCGCCATGCATGCACGAGGCCGAGCCCCTCGTACTGGTCCAGGCGCGGCACGCCGAGATCGAGGCCCGACAGGAGGTACTCGGCCCGGTAGGCCTGGGCCGGCTCGACCATCGAATCGACGAGCTCGCGGATGAGCTTCGTGTCGCGCCAGCCGGCGAGGACGTCGCGCATGGCCTGGAGCGTGGGCATGTCGACCGGGGACGTCGAGTTCGTGGTCTCGAAGAGGTGCAAGAAGAGGGACACGTTCCGCGGCGTCGGGCCTTCCGGGCCGATCCAGCGGACGAGGCCGACCCGCAGATCGCCCCGCAGCTCGCCCCCCATCGCCAGCGTCCGCCCGGCCTCGGCCCACGCTTCCTTCTGGGCGTCGGTCAGGCGGTCCAGCCGGGCGTGAAGGGCGGCCCAGGCGTAGAGGCGGACCGCCGGCTCGCGGTCGCCCGTCATCACCTCGACGAGCCGGCGCGAGATGAGCGGGTCGTCGATCCGCGCCAGACCCAGCGTCGCCATCGACCGGGCGATCCAGTCGCGGCCCTCGAGGTACCCCCCGTACATTTCGGCGAAGTACGCGACGAGCTTCTCGATCCGCTCAGCCCGGACCCGCTCCTCGGCCCCGGCCGGCCCTTCGGGCGCGGCCGCGTCTTCAGCGACCGGCGGCCGGTCGGCCGTCGGGGCGTCGTCCGGAGGGGAAGCGGTCGCAGCGGGGGCCGCGAGGGCCAACATTGCCACCCCGTGCAGGAGGGCCCGGCACGCGGCCCTGCGGCGTGGCGTAAGGTTACCCATCGGGGCACCGCCTCTGCGTGGTGAAGCCTCCGGAAGGTTGTACGGCGGGGAAGGACGATGCGCGACGGCCTTTCGCCTGACCGTGCGGGACGCAGGGCTGGCGCCTCTGCGGGGGCGGAGCACGGCTCAGGGAGAGGCATTTGAGCGGGGACTTTCGAAGGGCCGGGGGCCGGACGGCGGGCGGGTCGTCTCGTCGCCCCCGCCGTCTTCCTCCTTGGGCGGACGCATGACGAACCCGGCGAATGTCGCCTCGACGATGCGGCCGGACTCATCGTACGTCGCCCCGGCCTTCACCTTGTGGTTGCCGCCGGGGAACTGCTGGCGCAGCTCGATGCGGCAGCTCGCCAGGTCGGCCCCGCCGGTCCGCACGAGGTGGCAGTCGCCGAAGAACTCGACGAAGTCCGGGAAAACGAGGTCGTCCGGCAGGTCGGCGTAGACGACCCCCTCGAGCCGGCCGGTCTGTCGCAGGAGCCGCGGGGCGAAATAGAGGAATGACGGGTACGCGAGCACGACACCTTCGGGCCGGGCGACCTCGCGCTCGAGCTTCTTCGGTTCGGCGAAGAACCGCTTTCGGTGGTCGGCGTAACCCGAGGCGACGAGCTTGGCCGGCCCGGGGTCGGGTTCCTCGCCCATCTCCAGCGTCCCCTCCATCAGCTTGACGTCGCCGATGCGCGTCGAAGCGCCGGCCCGGACGAGGCGGGGCTTCTCGCCCGTCCGGTAGTGGAGCTTGCTGGTGTAGCCGGCCTCGTCGTCCTTGAAGGCGGCGGCGAACTCGGCCTCGACCACCACGACGCCCGCGACCCGCGTCACGCGAAGCGTCATGCGTCCGATCTTCTTGTCATCTTTCCGGGCGAAGACGTCAAACGCGGTCCGCTCGATGGTGACGGCGGAGGCCGCGTCGAGCGCGGCACTCGCCCGGCCTAGCGGAAGCGCCGCCAGCGGCAGCGCCGTCGCTACGAGGAAAAGAATCGCGCGCATAACAGTCCCGTTCAGCAAAGCGTCGCCGGCGTCACAAGCGGCCGGAGCGAAGGATCGCCAGGGCCAGCCACACCCCCAGCAGGCCCGCCACCAGGAACCCCAGCAGGCCCAGCACCGGCACGTCCGTCCCGGGCAGGTTCCACCCGACGTCGGCCTGGAGAATGAGGGACGAGCCGACGATCACCGCCGCCACGACCAGGGCGAACGCCAGGCGGTTCGACGAGCGGTCCAGCTCGGTGATCAGCCGATCGAGGTTCTCGTGGCGGAACTGGATCTGGAGCCGGCCGCGAAGCATCTTCCGCGAAAGCTGCCGGAGGTGCCGGGGCCCCTGGTCGATCAGGGCCGCCAGGTGGTAGGCGCTCTTCAGGCCCCGGGAGGCCAATCGCCGGGGGTCGACCTTCTCGGCCGCCAGCCACCGGAGCTTCGGCCGGACCACCTCGACCATGCTGACGTCGGGGTCGAACTGGAGGGCCACGCCGCCCATCGTCACGAGGCTCTTTCCCAAGAGGACGAAGTCGCGCGGCAGGACGACGCGGTACCGCCGGGCCGTCTCGGTCAGCTCCTCGAACAGCGTCCCCAGGTTGACCCGCTTGATGGGGATGCCGACGTACTTATCGACGAGTGTGGCCAGGTCGGTCTTGAGCCGCTCCTCGTCCAGGTCCTCGGGCATGGCCCCGACGTCGTCGAGAATGTCGACGACGATGTCGTACTCCCGCTGGATGCCGGCGATGAGGAGCGTGCCGAGCTTGGAACGCATGTCGTCGCTCAGGCGTCCGACCTGGCCGAAGTCGAGGATGCCGAGCCGGCCGGGCGGCTGGATGACCAGGTTGCCCTGGTGGGGGTCGGAGTGGAAAAGGCCCATCTGAAAGTACTGATGCATGAAGCAGTCGGTGAGGTGGGAAGCGATGGCCTTGCGGTCGACGTCGGCCTCGCCGAGGGCCTCCTCGTTCGAGGCGGCTATGCCCTCGATCAGCTCCAGCGTCAGGATGCCCGGCCCCGACAGCTCCCACAGCACCTCCGGGACGACGATGTGCTCCTGCTCCTCGAAGGCCCGGCGGAACCGCTCCGTGCTCGACGCCTCCGCCACGAAGTCGGTCTCCCGGCGGACCGTCTGGGCGAACTCTTCCACCAGCAGGACCGGCCGGAACACGCGGTACTCCGGCACGTACCGCTCGGCCAGCAGGGCGAGCCGCATCAGGATATCGACATCCGATTCGAGCACCTCGCGGACGTTCGGCCGGCGGACCTTGACCACGACGGGACGGCCCTCCCGGGTCCGGGCGTGGTAGGCCTGGCCGATGCTGCCGGCCGCGAACGGCTCCGGGCCGAACTCGGCGAAGACCTCCTCCGCGGAGGCCCCCAGCTCGTCCTCGACCACCGAACGGGCCATCTCCGTCGGGAACGGCTTGACCCGGTCCTGGAGTTTGCGGAACTCGTGGATGTAGTCCGGCGGAAGGAGGTCCTGCCGCCCGCCCAGCACCTGGCCGAGCTTGATGTACGTCGGGCCGAGCTCCTCCAGGACGTTGGCGACCCGCTGGGCCGCCGACGCCCCGGCCAGCGTCTCGGCCGCCCGGGCCCGCGGCAGAAGACGCTTCCGGAACGGGACGAACCGGTCCATGTGCAGGCTGACCACCAGCCATCCGAAGCCGTGCTTCGTCAGGACAGACAGGACGTGACCGAGGCGCCCGATCTCCCTCAGCCGCCGGCCGAACGGAATCAGCGTCATGCGACGGGCCTCCTCGCAATCGCCGGGCAGTCATTATAGCCCGCGCCGCACGAAGCGGCCAAGGAAAAGGGAGGCAACGAGGTCCCTCCTCGGAAGGACGCGGCCCGGCGAACCTGGCCGCCCCTACCAGGGACCCGTCTCGTCGGCGCCCGCGACCGCGACCACCGCAACGTAGACCTCGGCGGCCCCGGCCCGACGGAGCGTCCGGGCGCACTCGCCGAGCGTCGCGCCGCTCGTCATCACGTCGTCGACGAGGAGCACCCGCCGGCCGCGAAGCGCGCCGTCGCGGCCCCGCACGCCGAACGCCCCCCGGACGTTGGCCGCCCGGCGGCTCGGCGGCAGACGCGTCTGGTGAGGGGTCGGCCGGACGCGGAGCAGACCCGCCGCCGACCGCCCCCCGGGCGAGGCCCGGACCAGCTCCCGCCCCAGCGGCGCAGCCTGATTGAAGCCCCGCCAGGCCCGCCGCGTCCAGTGTAGCGGCACCGGGACGATCGACTCGACCCGGTCGATCCAGCCGCTCAGCGCGGCCCGCTCGGCCAGCAGACGCCCAAGCAGCGGCCCCAACTCCGACCGACGGCGGTACTTGTGGGCCAGGATCAACGCCCGAAGCGGCTCCGCGTAGGGACCCACCCGAACGACCCCGTCGAACGGCAGTCGCTTCCCGCGGCAGAGCGAGCAGCCGTCCAGGTCGACCGTGTGCGGACCGGCCGACCGGCCGCACCGAGGGCAGTGCGGCGTCTGAAGGAGTCCCGCCAGGCCCGCCCCGCACGGCTCGCACAGACCGAACCGCCCGTCGGGCGCCGCCGGCGACCCGCACACCCCACAGTGCGCCGGCAGCACCAACTGGCCCAGCGACCTCATCAGTGCCCGCAGCATGGAAGCGATTATAGGTCGACCGGCAGCCGGCTGAAACGAGGAATCGGCGAACGGGGGCCGCCGCGGGACAGGTCGGTGCCCGAACGAGGGGGGGTGCGGGACGGCGGGTCCCGCACCCCGAGAAGGAGAAAGACCACGTCTCTATGCGAACGGCGCGAGGGCGCCGGGGTCACGTCGCCCGCGGATGGGCCGCCTCGTAGACCTCCTTCAGCCGGCCTGCCGTCACGTGCGTGTAGACCTGGGTGGTCGAGAGGCTCCGGTGGCCCAACAGCTCCTGGACGGCGCGGAGGTCGGCCCCGCGCTCCAGCATGTGCGTGGCGAACGAGTGGCGGAGCGTGTGCGGCGAGACCGCCGGATCCAGCCCGGCGACCTTCAGGTACTTGGCGAGCTTCCGCCGGACGCTTCGGGCGCTCAGGCGGCGGCCGTGGCGGTTGACGAACAGGGCCTTCTCGTCGTGGACCTCGGCCCCGGCCCGCGCCGCCAGGTACCGGTCGAGCGCCTCCAGGGCATAGGAGCCCAGCGGCGCGAGCCGCTCCCGCTTGCCCTTGCCGCGGACCCGCACGACCTCGCCGATGGGGTCGACGTCCTTCAGGTCCAGGCCCACCAGCTCGCTGACACGCATGCCGGTCGAATAGAGGACCTCCAGGATCGCCTTGTCTCGCAGGGTGAGAAGGTCGTCGCCCTGGGGGGCCGCCAGCAGCCGCTCCACTTCCTCCGGCTCGAGGAACTTCGGGAGCCGCTTCTCCTGCCGCGGCGTGCGGATGGTCTTGACCGGGTTGGCCTCGACGTGTCCTTGGCGGGCGAGGAACTTGTAGAACGAGCGGAGGGTGGCCAGCTTCCGGGCGATGGTGGCCCGCTGGTAGTCCGCCCGCCGCATCTCGGCCAGGTATCGCCTCAGGTCGACCGGCGTGGCCTGCCGGATCCGGTCCGACAGGACCGCCGGGTCGGTGTCGCCGTTGTCGGCCCCGGCGAGGAAGGCGGCGAACTGGGCGAGGTCGGCCGCGTAAGAGCGGACGGTGTGCCCGGAGAAGTTCCGCTCGTTCTCCAGGTACGCCAGGAATTCGTCAACCAGCGGGTTCGTCATGGGGCTGCCTGGGCCTCACCCTCGTGGCGCGTCGGTCCGCCGGTCCGGTCCGCCAGACGCAGGTTGATCTGGCGCGACAGGACGGCGGCGTCGAACCAGTCGAAGTCGAGGTCGGGGTCCTCGGCCCACTGCATGAGCCGGCCGATGGCCTCCGACTCGCATCCCGCATCGCACCGTACCAGGAACCGATCCCGCCCCTTCACCAGCGAGAACTGACAGGCGGTCGCTTGGCTGTCCATGAAAGACCGTTCCCCTCTAGCGGCGGGCGGTACGTCCACGGCAAACCCGCGCCGCCAATGGGACTTATCGGCACAGGATGGCCGGTCCTTTATAGGAAACCCCGCCCGGGCCGGCCGCCGGCGGCGCGGCGGGGCGGCCAACGAGTTTCGCGTTGACACGCCTCGCGGCGGGGGCCTACACTCCCTCGCCGCCGGCGGGTCGCAACGGGCCGCGTGGCGCTGGCGGCGGCACCGACGCCCCGTGAGGGCCTCCGCATGACCGACCTGGCAGGCGAATTCCTCGACCGATTCGGCGGCGGGCAGCTCCGCATCGTCCGCGCCCCCGGCCGCGTCAACCTCATCGGCGAGCACACCGACTACAACGGCGGCTTCGTCATGCCGATGGCCCTGGAGGTGGCCGTCCGCATCGCCTTCGTGCCACACGACGAGCCGCGGGTCGTCCTGTGGTCGACGCGGTACGAGGAGGAGGCGGCGTTCGACCTGGGCGGACCGGCGCCGGCCGACGCTCCGCACTGGCTGGCCTATCCGATCCGAGTGGCCGAGGTGCTGGCCGAGGAGGGCGTCGAGCTGGGCGGCCTGAAGGGGGTCGTGGCGGGCGACGTGCCGGTCGGGTCGGGCCTGTCGTCGAGCGCGGCGTGTGAGGTGGCCTCGGCGCTGGCGCTTCTGGTGGCAGCCCGGCCGGACATCGGCGCGGGAGCGGCCGGGCGCGTCGCCGAGGCGCACGGCCTCTCGACCGAGCGGCTCGCACGCCTCTGCCAGGAGGCCGAGCATCGCGTCGGCGTCCGGTGCGGCATCATGGACCAGTTCATCAGCCTCCACGGCCGGGCCGGGCGGGCCGTCCTGCTCGACTGCCGCGACCTGTCGCACGAGGCCGTGCCGCTGCCGACCGACGCCGCCAAGGTCGTCATCGTCGACTCGGCGGTCGAGCGGAAGCTGACGACGGGGGCGTACAACGAGCGGCGGAGCCAGTGCGAGGACGGCGTCGGACGCCTCAGGAAGTTCGACCCGGACATCGAGCATCTCCGCGACGTGAGCGTCGAGCTGTTCGAGGCCCACGCCGAGCACCTGCCGGGCGTCGTCCGGCGGCGATGCCGGCACGTGATCACCGAGAACGCCCGCGTGCAGGAGTCGGCCGAGGCGCTCAAGGAGGGCGACGTCGAGCGGTTCGGCGAGCTGATGAACGCCAGCCACGATTCGCTCCGCGACGATTACGAGGTCAGCGGGCCGGAGCTGGACTTGCTCGTGGAGATCGCCCGCGGGGTGGACGGCGTGCTCGGGTCGCGTCTCACCGGGGCGGGGTTCGGCGGGTGCACGGTGACGCTGGCCCGGCCGGAGGCCGTCGAACCGCTCCACGAAGCGATCGGCGAGCGTTACCGGGGCGAGACGGGCCTGGGGCCGCGGGTCTGGGTCTCGGAGGCGGCCGACGGCGCGGCCGTGGAGGTGTAGACACGGTTTCCGTTCCCTCTCCCGTCAAGGGAGAGGGGGTAGAGGCTTGACGCGGCGGGCTCGATTGGGGTTCTGCGCGGTGGGTCTCCGCACCCGCCGGGCACGCACTCAGGAATTGCCGATGATTGAGTTCATCAAGCGGCTGACGATCGGCGGGCACCTGACGATCGAGGAGTCCCGCCGGGCCATGACGCTGATCATGGAGGGTGCGGCGACGCCCGCCCAGATCGCCGCCTACCTGACGGCCCTTTCGATCAAGGGCCCCACGCCGGATGAGGTGGCCGGGGCGGCGCTCGTCATGCGCGAGAAGGCCACCCCCATCGACGTCGAGGGCCTGACGGTGATCGACACGTGCGGCACCGGCGGGACGGGGCGGAAACGCTTCAACGTTTCGACGTGCGCGGCCCTGGTGGCGGCGGGGGCCGGGGCCTACGTCGCCAAGCACGGCAACCGCGGCGCGACGAGCAAGTGCGGATCCAGCGACGTCCTGGAGGCCCTCGGCGTCAACGTCGAAGCCGACCCGGCGACCGTCGCCCGGTGCATCCGCGAGTGCCGCATCGGGTTCCTGTTCGCCCCGCGGCTGCACGCGGCGATGAAGTACGCCGTCCCGGTCCGGAAAGAGATCGGCATCCGCACGATCTTCAACGTCCTGGGGCCGCTGACGAACCCGGCGGGGGCGAGGCGGCAGGTGATGGGCGTCTTCGCCCCGGATCTGGTGCCGATGATCGCCGAGGTCATGGCGATCCTGGACGTCGAGCACGCCCTGATCGTCCACGCCTCGGACGGGTTGGACGAGATCACCCTGGCCGGGCCCACGCTGGCGGCGGAGGTCCGCGGCGGGGAGGTCCGCGAGTCCGAGCTGCGGCCGGAGGACTTCGGTCTGCCGCAGGTCGTCGGCCAGGAAGGGCCGCTGGAGTCGGCCGAACAGGGCGCCGCGATGGTCCGCGAGGTGCTCGAGGGCCGGCCGGGCCCGCGGCGGGACACCGTCCTGGCGAACGCCGCCGCGGCGCTTTACGTGGCGGGCCTGGCGGCGGACCTGCCGGCGGGGGTCGAGCGGGCGGCCGGGTCGATCGACTCCGGCGCCGCCGCCCGGACGCTCGACGCCCTCATCGCGTGCTCCCGCGGCGGCTGATCCCGCACAGCCCATGGCCTGTCCCCGGAGCGGCGGCTATCATAACAGGGGCGGGTCGGACGCCGTTGCATCCCCTCGCTCTCCCCTGGCGGGAGAGGGGCGGGGTGAGGGGGAGCGGGCGTTGCCCGGCGGCCGGCACGGCGCGGGACCCGCAAGGAACGCCATGGTCGTCCTGACGTGCGACATGTGCGGCAAGGTGCTCCTGGCCGACGAGGACGTGCGGTACGTCGTGCGGGTCGAGGTGTACGCGGCGTACGACCCGATGGAGATCACGTCGGCGGACCTGGCGAAGGACCACGGGGCGGAGATCCGGCGCCTGTTGGAGCAGGCCGCCGAGAAGGACGCCGAGGAGCTGGAGGCCGAGGTCTACAAGCAGTTCCGCTTCGACCTGTGCCCGTCGTGCCAGAGAAATTACGTGAGGGACCCGCTCCTCCGCGCCGAGCGGGAAGGCGGCCCAGGCAGCGATTGAGGCAGCGAGGTTTCCCATGCCGATGACCATCAGCGAAAAGATCGTCGCGGCCCATGCCGGCCGTGACCGCGTCGGGCCCGGGGAGTTCGTCTTCGCCGACGTCGACATCGCCCTGGGCAACGACATCACGGCGCCGCTCGCCATCCGCCAGTTCACCGAGGCCGGCGTCGACCGCGTCTTCGACCGCGAGCGGGTCGTCCTCGTCCCGGACCACTTCACGCCGGCCAAGGACATCGCCAGCGCCCAGCAGGCCAAGGAGCTGCGGGAGTTCGCCCAGGCCCAACAGATCACCCACTACTGGGAGGTCGGCCGGGCCGGCATCGAGCACGCCCTCCTGCCGGAGCAGGGCGTCGTCGGGCCCGGCGACCTCGTCATCGGCGCCGACAGCCACACCTGCACCTACGGGGCCGTCGGGGCCTTCGCCACCGGCGTCGGCTCGACCGACCTGGCGGCCGCCATGGCCATCGGCAAGGTCTGGCTCCGCGTGCCCGAATCGATGAAGTTCGTCTTCACCGGCAAACGGTCGCGGTGGGTCACGGGCAAGGACCTCATCCTCCACACGATCGGCCGGATCGGCGTCTCCGGGGCCCTCTATCGCTCGATGGAGCTGACGGGCCCGGTCATCGAGACCCTCCCGATGGAGGACCGTCTGACGATGTGCAACATGGCGATCGAGGCGGGGGCGAAAAACGGCATCGTCCCGCCCGACGCCGTCACCCGCGAGTACGTCCAGGGCCGCCTGGAGCGCGGGGCCACGTACCACAAGAGCGACCCGGGCGCCGCGTACGTCGAGACGCACGAGTGGGACGTCTCGTCGCTCGGGCCGATCGTCGCGTGCCCGAACCTGCCGGAGAACACCCGGCCGGTCGAGGAGCTGGCCGAGGTGCGGATCGACCAGTCGGTCATCGGCTCGTGCACGAACGGGCGGCTCTCGGACCTGGCCGCGGCGGCCGAGGTCCTCAAAGGGCGGCAGGTGGCCGAGGGCGTCCGGTGCATCGTCTTCCCGGCCACGCCCGAGATCGAGAAGGAAGCCCTGCGGCTCGGCTATGTCGAGACGTTCCTGGAGGCCGGGGCGGTGGTTTCGCCGCCGACGTGCGGGCCGTGCCTGGGCGGGCACATGGGCGTCCTGGCCGAGGGCGAGGTGGCCGTCGCGACGACGAACCGCAACTTCACCGGCCGCATGGGACACCCGCGGAGCCAGGTCTACCTGTCGAGCCCGGCGGTGGCGGCGGCCAGCGCCGTGACGGGCCATATCACCCATCCGGACGAGGTCGTCGGCTGAGACGTCGTTTCTCAAGACTCCCTCTCCCGCCAGGGGAGAGGGGAAGAGGTCCGCACGTGGGGGGCGGTCTCGTGTTCGAGCTCATCAAGGACCTCTGGCGGCAGGTCCGGCAGCAAATCCGGCGGCTCCTCGAAAGTCCCACGGGCGAGCTGTCGCGGTGGGGCCGGCTGGCGGTCTACCAGGTCCGCCTGTGGCGGTTCTGCGCCCGGCAGCTCCGCCGCGACCGCCTCCTGACCGTCGCGGGGGACCTGACGTTCAAGACCCTCCTGTCGGTCATTCCGCTGCTGGTCATCTTCCTCCTGGTCCTGAAGCTCTTCTTCGCCGGCGACGCCCGGACGGGCAGGGAGGCCCTCGACGCCCTGTTCCACTGGCTGCACGTCGACGAGATCCGCGTCGTCTCCGAGGGGCAGGAGGTCGACCTGGCGACGCGGATCGACACGCTCGTCCGCGAGGTCCGCCAGCGGGCCACCGCCGGGGCGGTGCTCGGCGTCCTGATCCTCTTTTACCTGGCGATGAACGTCCTGGGGACGACCGAGGCGGCGGTCAACCGCATCTGGCGAACGGCCGAGCGGCGGTCCTACTGGCGGAAACTCACCATGTTCTGGCTGCTGCTGACGATGGGCCCGGCGGCGATCGGTCTGGCCGTCTATGTCGGCCAGGCCATCGCGTCTCGGGCCGGGCCGATCACCCCCGGGTGGGACTGGCTGGAGGCCTCCGGCCGATGGGTGATCAACCTGGCCGCCGCCTGGTTCGTCTTGTTCCTCGTCTACAAGCTTATGCCCCACCTGCACGTGCGGAACCGGGCCGCCATCACCGGGGCCGTCGTCGCCGGGACGGTCTGGCACGTCATGGGCAAGTACCTGTTTTCGCTCTACGTCGCCAACGCCGTCGGCGTCCGCCAGCTCTACGGCACGCTCGCGGTCGTTCCGATCAGCATGCTGTGGGTCTGGTTGACGTGGGTGCTGGTGCTTTTCGGTTGCGAGCTGGCCTACGTGGTGCAGAACTTCCGCGACTTCGCCCGGGCCGAGGAGGACCAGGCCGAGCGGGCACGGAGCCGGTTCCTGGCCACGGACTTCGTGGCGCTCCAGGCGGCGGCGGTGGTCGGCCGACGGTTCGCACGGGGCCAGGGGCCGACCCCCTTGGCGGTCCTGGCCGAAGCCACCGGTGTCAGCCGCATCAATCTCCAGGAGCTGCTCGGCCGGCTGGAGGAGGCCGGCCTCGTCATGCAGACGGCGCCGCACGGCGAGGGCGAAGACCGCGCGGCATGGCTCCCCGGACGGGACCCCGCAACGATCCGGCTCGCCGACGTCCTCGCCTCGGTCCACACCTATCTGCCGATGCCGGTCGACGCCGAGCACCTGCCCCTCTACCGCCGCGTCCGGGCCCGCTACGAGGCCCTTCGGCAGGGGTCCCCGGAGGTCGAAAGGGCCACGAGCCTGGCAGACCTGGTCGCCGACGAAGGGGACGAGAACGCGGACGCCGAGCATGCCGAGGGCGAGGCCGCCCCTGGGCCGACGTCCGAGGAGGGCCAACCAAATCACTGAAGGCCCCAACCGGCCGCCCGAGCCTGATAATATGGCGGTGCAGGAGGGAGACCCTACACGCGGAAAGGAGGGACACCGATGGACGTCGTCGCGTTCCTGAAGGACAACAAGGTCAAGTTCGAGCTGCGGCACCACCCGGCACGCTACACGGCCCAGGAGGTCGCCGCCGCCGAGCACGTTACCGGCGAGGAGGTCGCCAAGGTCGTCATCCTGATGGCCGACGGCGAGCCGGTCATGTGCGTCATGCCCGCCACGTATGTCGTCGACATGGACAAGGCCAAGCAGGTCCTCGGGGCGAAAAAAATCGAGCTGGCCAGCGAGGAGAAGATCGGGTCGCTCTTCCCGGACTGCCAGGTCGGGGCCATGCCGCCGTTCGGCAAGCCGTACGACATGCCGGTCTACGCCGAGGAGGGCCTCGCCGAGGACGAGCAGGTCCTCATCCCGGCCGGGACCCATGAGGACAGCGTCATGCTGGCGTGGGACGATTACGCCCGGCTGGCCGAGCCCCAGATCGCCTCGTTCGGCAAGCACGTCGACTGAGCGGCTGCCCCAATTCCCTCTCCCCGGGTGGTAGAGGGGGGGTCAGGGCGAGTGGCCGGGGTTTGGCGGCATTCGCCACCCTCACCCCGCCCCTCTGCCGGCGTCGCCAAGGCTATGCCGGGCACGCCCCTCAAGGCAGACGGAGGCTATGGCACGGCCTCCTGGCGGCGCTAAGGTCGGGCTTCGCCGGCGGGGACGGACATGAGGCGGTACGTCGCGAACTCCTCGTCGCCCGTCCGGACGACGGTGAGCGTCTCCCGGCCGCCATCGGGGTAGTCCCGGGCCAGGTCGAGCCGGTACCGCATCCGGTAGTCCTTGCGGACGGGCCCGAGCCACGCCCCACGGGCTTCCACTTCGTCCAGGCGGCCGCGCCAGAACGCCAAGGCCGCCTTCCGCGTCTCGTGCCGGGACCGGCCGGGCGTGAAGTCCTCCGCCGCTTCGGGTCCGCCGTCGTCTCCGGGCCGCCACCCCTCGACCCGCTCCAGCAGGTCGGCCCCGGCGGCCGGCAGGTCCTCCAGCACCTCCCCCATCCGGGCCTCCAGGTTCGACGTCACGATGATGCCGTCGATGTAGACAGCGTGGGCGTGTGCATCGCACAGGCGAAACCTCGCCCGCCGCGCGGGGCGGCCGGCCGCGTCGATCCACTTCGACACCGTCCGCCACGGCCCCCGCGACGACGTCGTCCCGCACGCGAGGCACACCTCGCCGACGATCGGCTCGTCGTTCGCCAGGACCTCCGGGGCGAGCAGCCGCAGCCGCTCCAGGAAGTCGCGGTCGTACGCCTCCACGCACCCGTCGCACACGCGGACACGAAGGCACGGCCAGAAGCCGATCATCGACCGGTACTCCGGGACGCCCAGCCGCCGGTTCAGTCCCCGCAGAAGGTATCGCGTCTTGCAGACGTGGCAGGTGGCCATCCGGCAGCCCTCCGCTCCGCTGGGCAGTCGTGCGAGGGGCCCCAGGATAGGCCGACGAGCGGCGCGGCTCAAGGCGAAAGGGCCTTCCCCGCCCGCAGCGGGGGGGGGCCGGACCGCTTTTTCGCGGCGGGCGCCGTTGCGCTGCGCCCGCCGGCGCGCCCTTTTGGGCTTGTCGCCGTCGGCGGACCGACTTACAGTGGTCGGGCGGTCGAGGGGCGGCGGACCCGGCATGCGAATCCTCCATCGCTACATCCTGCGAGAGATGGTCCAGGTGTTCCTGGCGTCCGGGGCGGCGTTCACGGCGTTCGTCTGCCTGGCCCTGGTGCTCGCCGAGCTCCAGGACAAGGGCCTCGGCCCGGTCACGTCGCTGATGTTCATGGGCCTGGCGGTCCCGTTCGCGATGTACTTCGCGATCCCCCTCGGCGGCATCCTCGCCACCACGCTGGTCTACGGCCGGCTGACCGCCGAGCGGGAGGTCCAGGCCTGCCGCGCCAGCGGCATCCCGCTGATCAGCCTGTTCTGGCCGGCGGCCATGCTGGCCGTCGCGGCCGGACTCGTCCATCTCGGCGTCACGTCCTGGCCCCTCCCGGCCGGGCGGTACCAGGCCGAGAAGCTCGCCTTCGCCGACATCGAGCGGCACTTCTTCACCCAGCTCGTCAGCAGCCACGAGGTCAAGGACGACAGCAAGCGGTTCCAGCTCACGGTCGACCGCGTCGTCGGCGACATCCTCTACGGCCCGACCCTCCGGTACCGAAGCAGCGGCCGCCAGGTCTACGCGACGGCCCCGATCGGCAAGGTCGAGTTCGAGCCGGGCGCCCGGCGGGCCATCGTCACCCTGTGGGACTCGGTCGTCATCGAGGAATCGGAGCAGCTCCCGACGCGCGGCACGCACAAGGTGTCGTTGGACCTGCCGCACGATCTGCCCCGCGAGGTCGGCCACCTGTCGCTGCCGGAACTGCTGGCGGCCCAGCGGTATCCCGAGACGTTCTCGGAGCTCTTGCAGGGCCCGGACCGGGAGAAGCTGGACGAGGCGTCGGTGGCGCGGGAGAAGCAGAAGGTCCGGGCCCGGGCGATGGCCCAGTTCCACTGGCGGGCGGCGATGGCCGTCGGATGCGCGGGCCTGGTGCTGCTCGGGGCGGCCCTGGGCCTGCTGTTTCACAGCGGGCACATTCTGACGGCGTTCGGCGTGGCGGTCCTGCCGGCCCTGATGGCGATCATCGGGACGCAGTTCGGGGCAAGGATGCTGGCCAAGCAGCTCGCCCGCCCGGAGGACTGGCTGCACCTGATCTGGCTGCCCAACGCGATCGCCCTGCTGCTGGCGGTCCTGGCCCTCGGCTACGTCCTGACCTGGTGGGCCCGTCCGCGGACGCTGTTTCGCCGTCGCCGGGCCACGATCTCATGAAGATCCTCGATCGATACATCTTCCGCACGGTGCTCGTTTCCCTGGTGATCGTCTTCGGCGTGGTCACCGGCCTGGCGCTGACGATCGACTTGGTCATCAACATGGACGAGTTCCTGGAGACCAAGGGCGACGAGGCCGCGACGGCCTGGAGCGTCCTGGCGAACATGGCGGACTATTATTTCTACAAGCTGTTCGAATACTTCCGCCTCCTGGCCGGGCCGTGTCTGCTGTTCGCGGGGGCCGCCACGCTGGCCCGGTTCAACCGCACTCGGGAGCTGACCGGCATCAAGGCGGCCGGCGTCAGCATGTACCGGGTCCTGTGGCCGCTGGTCCTGGTCGCCCTGGCCGCCGACGTCTTCTACGTGGTCAACCAGGAGCTCATCATCCCCCGGATCGCCGTCCGCCTCGTCCGCGACCCCGACGACGTGGCCGCCCGCGAAGCGTTCTCCGTCGACTTTATCCGCGACCGCCACAACAACGTCATCTATGCCCCCCTGTACGACCCCCAGCGGCGGCAGA
Organism: uncultured Anaerolineales bacterium; assembly: GCA_964526295.1. Taxonomy (GTDB): domain Bacteria; phylum Planctomycetota; class Phycisphaerae; order FEN-1346; family FEN-1346; genus CAZGKW01. The sequence continues at coordinate 42,461 of CAZGKW010000026.1, read as the reverse complement.
TGGTCGCCCAGGCGAAGAGCTTCGGCGGAGGCGGGGCCAGCTACCTGGCCCGCGTCCGCATCTTTCTCCGCGACGCAAACTACCAGCCCCTTGGCACCATCGAAGCCAGGCAGGCCACCTGGGACCCCGACGAGCGGGCCTGGATCCTCGACGAAGGACGCCGATACCGGGCCCGGGCGGAGGCCCCCCTGCTGGTCGGGGCGCCCCAGGTCGACCCCGGCGAGCCATGTCCCCGCTACCCGGAAAACGGCTGGACCGACGTCGATCCGCAGACCATCGAGCGGCACCGGGCACACGACTTCTACAAGTACCTCTCCTACGTCGAGCTGCGGGACCTCGTCCAGGACCCCATGCGAGGGAACCGCCGGGCCATGCAGGTCGAGATGCACCGCCACATCACCGACCCGCTGATGCTGGTGCTGGTGCTGCTGCTGGGCCTGCCGTTCCTGGTGGGGCGGGAGGAGCAGAGCTACCTGGTGAGCATCGGCCTGGCGGTGCTGGTGGTGCTGGGGGTGCTGGTGCTCCAGTTCGCCTCGACGGCGTTCGGGACGGGGGGGCACCTGGAGCCGCTGCTGGCCGCCTGGGTGCCCACGTTCATCGTCCTGCCGGCGAGCATCCTGTCGCTTCAGATAGTCCGGACGTGATGCGGGGGTCCAGGGACGCTTTGCGCGGCGGGCCTCCGCGCCCGCCGCCTCTGCCCGCGTGTGATCGCACTTTCCGGGCCGCGGTCGTCAGAACGCGGGTACGTGCGATCTACGCAAAGCCTCGCGCTGCGGCGCTACCGCCGATCGGGCGGATAGACGTCCGACGGCGGGACCGGCCCCGGCGGTTCCCGTCCGGGCCCCTCGCCCGGCGGCGGGGGGCCGCCCTCCGGGCCGTAGGCCTCCCCCTCCGGCGGCCACACCTCCCTCCCGTACTCGCCGTAGTCCGCCGGAACCCCGTACTCCTGCGGCTCCTGCTCCAGCGGCTGACCCGTCCACGACCGGTACAGGTACACCGTCGTCGCGGCAAACCATGCCCCGATGAAAGGCATGGTGAACAGAAGGCCGACGCAGCAGGCCACCACCCCGGCGAAGGCCCCGGCGATCCAGATCCCCGTCGTGACCAGACCGAGACCCAACATGGGCAGGAACCTGTCCTTGACCAGTTGGGCCGACAGGCGGATCGGTCCCCAGTACGCTCCCGGATGGTCCCAGACGGCGGGCATGACGAAGAAGAAGAACAGGCTGAAGATGAAGCTGGCCGCCATCACGGGCAAGCCGACCATGCCCAGGACGGCCAGCATCCTGAGCACCTCTTCCTCCGTGGGCTGGCCGCCTCCCGTCAGGAACCGCATACCTCCCAGGGCCACGGTCATCGCGACGAAGACGATAATCTGCGACACCAAGCCGACCACGTTGATCGGCAGCCACCCCACCACCGCCTGCCAGTAGCGATGCCGGAACCCGTCGAATACATGGCCGACGGCGGCCCGCTCGCCGTCGATCTGGGCGGTCGCCGCCCGGACGATGCCCGCCAGGAAAGCGGGCGTCACGAAGAACCCCACCAGCAGGTTCACGCAGGCCCCGCCGCCGAACGGGATGACGCTTCCGACGAGCCCGGCACCCAACAGGATGATCACCATCACGAAAGCGGGCAGCCAGAGGGTCCAGAAGTCGGCCATCAGGAGCCGCCACCCCATGCCGAGGGCCTCCATCACCCCCAGCTCCGGTTCGTACATGGGCCCCTCGGGCCCGCCCGCATAGGCCTCCCGCGGTTCGTCCGGAAAGGGTTCCGCCATGGCGCGTTCCTCCAGGCTGAGGTGGCCCGTGTCGCGGCGCGGCGGGCGCCGGCCGCGGACCGCAGGCTATCACCGCGCGGCGAGGCCGGTCAACGAGATTCCGTCCCGGCCGGGCCCGCCCCGTGGTTTGGACCGGCCGGCGGCGGGATCCGGGGCCGTTCGCCGCCGCCGGGCGGCGCCCGCCGACCGGCTTCCGGCGCCCCGCCGGCCGGAGGACCGTCGGCCTCGACCGCCCAGCCGCCCTCCCGGCCCGTCCACGACCGGTACAGGTACAGCACCGTCGCCGCGTACCACAGGAAGACGATCGGCGTCGTGAACCAGATGCCGATGCAGCACGCGAGGTAGCCGACGATGGCGGCGGCGACCCCGATCAGCACGAACAACAGGCACAGGCCGATCACCGACCCGAGTTTCGCCCGGACCAGCCGGGCCGACTCCTTGGCCGCCTCCCAGCCCGAATCCGGGCGGTCCCAGACGGCACAGCCGGCGAACATGAAGAACAGCCACACCACCATCGACCCCAGCAACAGGACCAGGTAGGCCCCGACGTCCAGGGCGATCGCCAGGGCCATCGAGATGGCCATCGTCTCCTCGTCGCCCCCGGCCGCCCCCAAACCCATCGCGCCGAAGATCACCGCCAGGTGGATCGGCACCCACAGGAGCATCGCCCCGAACCCGACGCAGTACGGCACGAGGTGGGCGATGAACGACGGCTTGAAGCGGTAGCTGAACCCGTGGAAAAGCATCCCCACGCGGACCTCTCGGCCGTCCGCCTGCTGGGCCAGCACGTAGTAGAGGCCCGCCAACAGCGGCGGACCGACCACGATGACGCCCGGGCCCGAGAACCCCTGGATCAGCACGGCCAGGAAGCTGACCACCCACAGCGTCCAGAAGTTGCTCTTCAGGAGCTCCCACCCCAGGCCGACCGCCTCCATCACGCCCAGCTCCGGCCCGTACAGCGGCCCTTCGGGGCCCTTCGGATAGGCCTCCTCCGGCCCGTCCGCGTAGGATTCGCTCATGGTCGGTCCCCCCCGCCGAGCTGACGTGGCTTCGCCCGCGGCGCATCGACCGCCGGCCGCAAGTCGAAGGCTACCACCGGCCGGCGCGGCCGGTCAACGAGTTTCCGGCCGCGGGCGGCTTGCGCGGTGCATATGGCCACCCGCGTGACCGGCCGGGACGGCTGGGACGCGACGGGGACGGAGCCCCGCCGCCTAACCAGGCATAGGGGCGAGGCGGCTCGACGGCCCGTGCCGCTGTGGCTTCGCCGAGCCACGGCGGTATAATGGCCCCGTCATGGCTCGAGTGGCCGACCAGTTCGTCGAGCGGGTCCGCGCGTGCATCGCGCGGCACGGTCTGCTGCCCTTGGAGCGACCCGAAGGGCCGGGCGGCCGTCCTGAGCCGGTCCTCGTCGCGACGAGCGGCGGGCCGGACAGCGTCGCCCTGCTGGTCGCGCTGGCCGAGATCGCCCGGTCGGCCGTCCCGTTCGGGCCGATCGTGGCCCACCTGAACCACGGCTTGCGGGGCCCGGCCGCCGACGCCGACCAGGCCTTCGTCGAGGTCCTGGCGGCCGACCTGGGGCTTCGATGCGAGACGGGCCGGGCCGACGTGCCGGCCGAGGCGGCCGCGGCGGGCGTGGGCATTGAGGAAGCCGCGCGCGACGCCCGGCGGCGGTTCCTGACCGACGCCGCCCGTCGTCTGGGCGCTTCAAAGGTCGCCCTGGGCCATACCCGCGACGACCGCGTCGAGACGGTCCTGTTTCACGTGCTTCGCGGCACGGGGGTGGAGGGGCTCGCCTCCCTCGGTCCGCGGGCGTCTCTGCCCTCTCCCGGAGGGGGGAGAGGGGAGGAAACGCTCGAGATTGTCCGGCCGCTCATCGCGGTCTCCCGGGCAGAGGTGGTGGCGTTTCTGAAGGCCCGCGGACAGACGTGGCGGCAGGACGAGACGAACGCGAGCCCCGCCCACACGCGGAACCGCCTGCGGCACGAGTTGCTGCCCCGCCTCCGCGACCGCTACAACCCGCGGCTCGACGAGGCCCTGGAGCGGCTGTCGGACCAGGCCGCCGGGGCGTCGGAGGTGCTGGCCGACGCCCTGGAGGCGGCCTGGCGGGCCGTCGTCCGCGAGATGCCGCCAACCGCCGCCACCTGCAACTGCGCCGGCGTGGAGGCACCCGCCCCGGGGGGCATCGTCATCGACGCCGACGGCTTCGCCGCCCTCCGACCGTGGCTCCAGGGGGCACTGGTTCGCCGGGCCGTCGGGCATCTCGGCGGGGGTCTGAAGCACATGGGGGCCGACCGGACCCGGGAGGCCGTCAAGGCGCTCCTCGCGAACGGGGCGGCCGGACCGGTCGACCTGCCGGGCGGTCTTGCGGCGGCGCGCCGCCGCCGGGCCATCCGCATCGAACGACGACAACAGGACGGGTGACGGAACTGCCGGCGCCGCCATGGCACAAGCAACCGAGGCCTCCATGGCGGCGCGATGTCCGATCCTCCTGCCGCATCTCCTGCCAATCCTCACGGGCCCGGCGGCGGCCCCGTCGTGGCGCTGCTCGTTAACCCGGCGTGGACCCGGCCGGCGGAACGGGCCAGGTCGAGGCGCTGCCCGCCTCTGGCGGGAGAGGCGGGCGCCAGGGTCCGCGAGCGCAGCGCATCAGGGTCCCCCGGATAAGGGGTCAAGTGACCCCCGTTCCCCCCCTTTCGGACCCCCTCAAGGGGGGCTTTTCCTTATAGTCTGAATCCTTTCTGCCGATAGAAACCGTGTCCGGTTTTGCGGACGCCGGGTCGGCGGGCCGGGGGCCGATTTCCTCCGGCGAGCCCGCTCGGGACGCGATAGGGCACCGGCCGTCCCCGCCGGGCGTCCGGCTCGGGCGGATGGCGGAGCGAAAGGACCACCCATGGACGCCGAAAGCATGGCTTTCATGATCGGGATCTTCGTGGGGGCACTGGTCGCCGGTGCCCTGTGCGGGGTGGCGCCGTTGGTGATCGGTATCATGCGGGGCCGTCGGTTCCTGGGCGTCGTGGCGATGGTCTCGTGCGTCATCGCCGGCCTGCTGCTGGGGTTCCTGCTGGCCGCGCCGGTCGGTCTCGTCTTCACGATCGTCCTGCTGTGTCTGCCGAAGGTCGTCCCGATCGAGGAGTTCGCCTACGCCGAAGCGGAGCGGCGCCGACAGATCGCGAAGCAACCGGCTTCGCCGCAGGCCCCGGCCGGGAGCGAGGCCGACGAAGTTTCAGGGCCCTACGGCCGGCCGGAGGCGCCGGACTCATTCGTCGGCGACCGCAAGCCCGTCATCCGCTATGCCGAGACCGAGTCGCTGAACTGAGGTCCGGCCTGCCGCGGGCGCGAGCCGGCGGCGGCTTGCGCCGCCTGGATGTCCGCTGCGGGCGTCACGCCAGGAAGTCCCTCAGAAGGTCCGCCAGTTTGGGCCCCGTCTCCTCCTGAACGTAGTGCCCCACGTTCGGCAGGCGGACGACCTCCGCCTCGGGCAGCAGCTCCTCCCACCGGGCCAGCTCCTTGGGGCGGAACGCCGGGTCCTTCATGCCCCAGACGATCGTCGCCGGCACGCCGCACAGGCGGCCGCGCCGCGCCCAGAGGCCCGCGAGCCAGCCGCTGGAGCCGACGACCTCACGCGGAAAGACCCACACGACCCGACGCGGTCCGAAGGCCGGGCCAGCGGCGCCAGGTACTGCCCGTGAATCCGCCGCGTGAGCTTCCGCCGGTCGGCATAGGCGGCCGGCATGACGACGCGGGCGAAGACGTTGAGGCGGAGGACCAGCTCGCGCCCGACCGGGCTCCCCAGGAGGCGGCTGAACATCTCGAAGTGCAGGTCGCCACCGACCGGCCACATCCACGTGTTCAGGATGACGAGACGGCGGATGCGTTCGGGCCGGTCGAGTGCCAACGACAGGCCGATCGGTCCGCCCCAGTCCTGGACCACCAGCGTCGCGTTCTCGAGGCGGAGCGACTCGGCAAGCGCGGCGACGCAGGCGGCGTGGTCGGCGGGCAGGTAGCTCCAGCCGCACGGCTCGGGAGGTCCTTCACGACCCTTGCTCCCCCTCACCCCGCCCCTCTCTCGCCGGGGGAGAGGGAGGTGATGGACCGGCTTGTCGGAGAGGCCGAAGCCGAGGTAGTCCGGCGCGATGCACCGGTGACGAGACGAGAGACCGCGGACCAAGTGACGGTAGAGGAACGACCACGTCGGGTTGCCGTGCAGCATGAGGACGGGCGGCCCGCAGCCCTCGTCGACATAATGCATCCGGGCTGCGCCCGCCCCCACGGCGGCCGGCACGTCGAACCAGTGCGACTCGAACGGATACGCCTCGCGGTCAAGCCAGTCGGGGGCGTTCATGAATTCATTAGCGCGATTTCACCGCGGCGACCGCAGCGGAAATACCGCAACAACTCGTCCGCCGTCAAACATACGGCGTCGAAGGGCTAGTGTCTGATGAATCGCCGCGCCACGGCCAGGCTGCCTTGGAACGCCTTTCTTGAGACCAAGAATGCGGCCCTGAACTGCCCGGTCCAGGCACCCGGACATTCGTCAGACAGAACCTAAGCCGCTGCGAAGTGCTCGTCCTGGACGCGGCCCCAGACGCCCATCGCCCGGTCGGCCTCGCCGCCGCGGAGGTCCGGCCCGTCGAAGATCAGCCCGGCGCGCCGCTCGTAGGGCCCCAGGGCCCGGCGGAAGTAATCCTGGAGCGTCTCGCCCTCGCCGCGGCGAACGGTGCCGACGTGGCAAATGCCCAGGCGCCGGAGGCGGCGCATCTCGCCGATCCAGTCGCGGGCGGTGGTCCAGTTCAGCCCCCTCAGGCCGTCGATTTCGGCGTAGAGGTCGTGCAGGTGGAGGCCTTCGCTGCGTCCCGTGCCGGGCCACCCGCCGCAGTAATGGAACCACCCGCCCCCGAAGGCGGCGAACCCCTGCTGCTCGTACGGCTGGATGAACTCGCGGAAATGGTCGGCCGAGACGAGGATGTCGCTGTCGCCGCACATCCGGACGGCGTCGCCGTCCATCCAGAAGTACTGGCCCGCCCCGCCGGCGACGGGCGTGTCGTCGACGGCCTTGCAGAGCCGCGACACCTTGACGTAGACGTCGGCGCACTTGGCCATCAGGTCGTGCACGAAGTCCGGGTCGTCGACCAGATCGACGAAGATGTCGTGGCCTCGGGACTGGGCGGCGATGTCCCACGGCCCCTGCTGGTCGCAGTGGGAGATGCGAACCCAATCGCCCAGCCCCCGCTCGGCCAAGGCCGCCTTGTGATGCGCCATGTGTTCGAGCATCGTCGGCATGATGCCACAGGCCGAGACGTCGTCGGGCACCTCGAATTCGGCCAAGGCCTCCTTGGGGACGTACTGCGTCACGACCGGCTTGGTGTGCTCGGGGACGGCGATCTCGGCCCCGAAGACGGTCATGCAGTTGACCACGCCGGTGTCGGCCCGGACGGCAGGGACGAAGTCGCTCCCGGCCGCGACGTTCGGCAGCACGTGGTCCTTGAGCTGGGCGCAGAGGCTCCTGGCCGGGTCGTGCCACTGCTCGGCCCAGTTGAAGTCGGGCAGGCCGGCCGTTTCGGGGACGGGGCGGCCGAAGACGAGGGGGATGGAATCGGCCTGGCGCCCCGCGAGCATGGCGGCTTGGCGGCGGCTTGCGGCGGCGATCCGCTCCGGGTCGAGCCGCTCGGCGATCAGCTCCGAGACGCGGTCCAGGAGGCCCTTGACGTCGGTCGCCATCGGCCTTCCTTCCCCGCCGGGCGGCGTGTCATTCGAGGACGGCTTCGAGGGCCCGGCGGAACGGGTCGCGGACGGACTTGAGCCACGCCTCGCCCGCGTCGGCCCGCTTCGCGAGGCGCTCCAGGCCCAGGTTCCCCGGGCCGCCCTGAAGGGCCTTCGATTCGAGGTTCACCACCGGGTCGCGCGCGGCCAGCTCGTCGAGATGCGCGGCCACCTCGCGGTAGGCATCGCGAAACGGGGTGCCTTCAGCCACCAGCTCCAGGGCCCGGTCGGTGGCGAAGATCTCCGGGATGAAGCCTTTGCGAAGGTTCGCCTCGATCACTTCGAGCTTCTCGAACGTGACGGTCATCACGCGGAGGCTGCCGAGGGTCGCCTCGAGGCCCCGCATGAACGGCCCCTTGGTCTCCTGGAAGTCGCGGTTGTAGCCCGACGGCAGGGCCCGCAAGACCCCCGCCACGCCCTGCCCGTCGGCGAGGACCGCGGCGGCCTTCGCCCGCACCAGCTCCAGGCCGCACGGGTTCCGCTTCTGCGGCATCATCGACGAGCCCGTGCAGAGCTCCTTCGGGATGCGGAAGTAGCCGAACTCGGGCATCGAGCCGATCATCAGGTCCTGGGCCAGGCGCGCCAGGTCGAGCATGACCTGGCCGCACGCCTGGAGGGTCGCCAGCTCGGCCTTGCCGCGCGAATTCGCGCAGTAGAGGACGTTGTTCTGGACCCGCGAGAAGCCGAGCAGGCGGGCCACCATCGCCCGGTCGAGCGGCAGGGCCGACCCGTAGGCCGCGCCGGACCCGAGGGGCGACTGGTCCGTCAGGGCATGAGCGCCTTTTAGGAGCTCCAGGTCGTCGAGGAGCGCTTCGGCCGCCGCCCCGGCCCACAGGCCCAGGCTTGACGGCATGGCGATCTGCATGTGCGTCCGGCCCGGCATGGGGACGAACTCGTGCTGCTTCGCAAACGCCGCCAGCGCGCGGACGAGCGTGATGAGCCCGTCGGCGAGAGCGTGGAGCTTCTCCTTGCCGTAGAGCCTGAGGTCCAGCAGGACCTGGTCGTTGCGGCTCCGGCCGGTGTGGAGCTTCTTGCCGAGGTCGCGCAGCAGGTCCGTCAGGTACTCCTCGACGGCGGTGTGGACGTCCTCCTGGTCGGGGCGGATGGAGAACTGGCCGTCGGCGAAGTCGATCAGGATGTGCCGCAGGCCGTCCTTGAGCTTCGCCAGCTCGTCCTGGGTGAGGATGCCGACGGCGGCGAGCATGGCGGCGTGGGCGGCGGAGCCGGCGACGTCGGCCCGCACCAGGTCCCGGTCGAGGCGGTAATCCTCGCCGACGGTGAACCGCTCGACGTCGGTGTCAATCGCGTAGCCTTTGTCCCAGAGCTTGGCCATGGTCAAGCGTCCACCGCAACTGCATCGGCGTGATAGGCGTATTGGCGCGGCACAGCGTCCCCGCGTGCCCGCCACAAGGACGGCGGGTAAACTTCCGTCTTCGCCAAGGCTACAACGACGGACAAGCCCGCGCCCGGCTCGGAGCGACACCGTTCGCCGTTCTCAGGCACTCAGGTACTTCGGTACTCAGGCACTCACCTTACCCCTCGATGCCGCCGCGCTTCGCGAGGATCTCGAACGGCAGGCCGCGGATGCGGGCGGCGTCCTGGCACATCTTCTGCGAGAACCCGGTGGCCTTGATCGAGCGGATCTCCGGCGAGAAGAGGCTCGTCTCACTCCGGCGCGACAGGATCGTGATGTTCCCCTTGTACAGGCCCACCCGGTACGTCCCGGCGACGAACCGCTGGCTGGCCGCGACGAAGGCGTCCAGCTCCCGCTTCAGAGGATGATACCACATCCCGTGGTACGTCAGATACGCCCACTTGGCATCGACGATCCGCTTGAACTCCAGCTCGTCCTTCGTCAGGCAGAACTGCTCCAGGTCGCGGTGGACCTTGAGGACGACGTGGGCGGCAGGGGCCTCGTACATCTCGCGGCTCTTGAGGTCCATGATGCCGTCTTCGAACATGTCGATACGGCCGACGCCGGCGGCGCCCGCCGTCTCGTTCAGGGCCGGCACCAGCTCCCCGAGGGGCATCGCCTTTCCGTCCAGGTGCGTCGGGATGCCCTCGGTGAACGTCAGCTCGACCTCGGCGGTCTCGTCGGGAGCGTTCTCGGGCGGGACGAGCCACATCCAGATGTCGTCGGGCAGCTCCTGGTCCAGGCCGATGGCCCCGGAGGCGATCGAGCGGCACCACATGGTCTTGTCGTCGCCGCCCTCGATCTGCTCGTCCACCGGGACGCCCCACGCCAGGCACAGCTCCTTCTCCTCGCCGCGCGTCAGGTCGAAGTCGCGGACCGGCACCAGGATCTTCAGGTCCGGGGCGAACATCTTGAACACGTTGTGCATCCGGTACTGGTCGTTGCCCTTGCCGCTGGAGCCTTCCATGAGGGCGTCGCAGCCCAGCTCCCGGCCCTTCAGGGCGACCTCGCGGGCGACGAGCTGGCGGGTCATCGACGTCGAGACCGGGTAGCCCTCGTAGTCGGAGTTGGCCCGGATGGCCTTGGCCATCCAGTTCTCGGTGAACTCCTCCTTCAGGTCGATGAGGATGGGCTCGACGCCGAGCTTGGCGGCCTTGGCCTCGCCGGCGGCGATCTCCTCCTCGCCCTGGCCGACGTCGCACGTGATGGCGACGACCTCGTCGACCTCGTACTTGCGGCGCAAGAGCTCGATCGCCAGGCTCGAGTCCAGGCCCCCCGAATAGGCCAGGGCGACCTTCTTGACCTCCGGCACGGGCGTGTCGGCAACCTTCTTCTCGACCTCTTTGACGTCCATCTCAGGTCCTCCCGATAGCTTGACGGTCCGGGCCCCCTCGCGGCCCCCTGGCGGCAGTCCCCGGCGGCGCCCGCTCCCGCGGGGAGTCCGGTCCTCCGATCGGCCGCCTGTTGCGGCCCGAGAGGACTCCGGGGCGGCGTGCGGGCGCACCGAAGGGCGCGGGTCTTGTATCGGAACGGAGGCGAAGTGTCAACCGCGTAGTGCTGCGGCGCTCGGGCCGCCGACCCGGTCGGCTCGCCTGGATGGCTTAGCGGGAGCCGCCGGCGGCCAAGCCCGGCCTCGTATCGGAACCGGCGGAACCGGACCCCGGCGGCCGGGTTTCTGGGGGCGCCATCGGAAAGCCGACCCGCCGCCCCGGCGCCGCCTGCCGCCGTTCAGCCGTCGCCGGCTCCGGCCGAGCGCGCCGGCCAGAGGAAAGGAGTCGCACCATGCAGCACCTGGCAGCCGTCCTGCTGGCGGCGGCGCCGGCCGCCGAGGCGACCCACCCCCGCCTGTTCGTTACGCCCGAGCGGGTCGCCGCAGTCAAGGCGGCGGCGAAGGCCCCCGGGTCGCATCATGCTGCGGCGCTGGGGGCCCTCAAGTCCCGCGTCGACGGTGGCGACGTCGCCGCCTACGAAGGGGGCAACCCCACCAAGTACGCCCGGTCGTACGCGGCCCGCGAGGCCGCCCTGATGGCCCTGCTCTCGGACGGCCCGGCCGCTCGACGATACGCCGACCGGGCCTTCGACATCATCCGCGAGGTCTACACCGACCCGAAGCAGGAACGCTTCGCCCACACCGGCTACGGCCTGTCCCGGGCGATGATGTCGATGGGCCTGGCCATCCCCTACGACTGGTGCTACCCCCTGTGGACCGACGAGCAGCGGGGCTTCGTCCGCGGCAAGATGATCGAGGCCCTCGACCTGTGGCCGAAGTACGGTCACGCCAACTTCGGCGACGTCCGCGGGTCGAACTGGGTCGCCGTCTGCCGGGGGGGCGAGCTCGTCCTGATGCTGGCCGCCGGCGAGGAAGGGGCCCGGGCCAACCGCTACCAGTACCTCAAGCGCCAGCTCGTCCTCCACATGAAGAACGGCTTCGGCGACCTCGGCGTCACCCAGGAAGGCGCCGGCTACACGGAGTATCCCGGCGCGTTCCTCCTGCCGGCGGTCTACGCGTGCGAGAGCGTGGGCGACGACGAGCTGCGGAAGGTGGCCGAGACGCGCCCCTGGTGGAAGATGGCGATGTACACCCATTCGTTCCAGCCGCACGAGCGGAAGTTTGTCCAGACGGGCGTCGCGCACACGTCGAACTATGACGAGGGCTGGGCCAGCCTGCTGCTGAGCTTGGCCCCCGCCGAGGAGCTCCCCTACTTCGTCTGGTGGTACGATCGGCACATGGGCCGCCTGGCCCCCGGCGGACCGCAGGACAAGTTCGACTCCGACCGGGCCGGCACCGTCTGGTCGGTCCTCTATTACCCGACGCAGGTCACGCCGCGCGACCCGACGGGCGTCTACCCGGCGGGCGTCGCCGACTCGCACGGCTACTACTTCTTCCGCAACCGGTGGAAGGACTCGGGCGACGTCCTGACGAGCGTCATGGCCGACGCCCACCATCACGGCCACGCCTGGGACCAGCCGGAGGTCCTGGCCCTCAACCTGATGGCCTGGAACACCCGGTTCATCGGGGGGCCCGGCAAGAAACGCGACAACGACCTCTGCAGCTCGCTCCTCGTGGATGGGAAGTACAATTTCAAGAAGGCCACCAACCTGACGGGCGAGAAGGTCCACTTCGAGGCCGACACCTCCGGCGGCTACGTCATCGTCGGCGGCGGGAAGCTCTATCCGACCTTCGGCGTCCAGGACGTGAAGCGGCACTACCTCGTCCGGATGAGCGAGTCGGTCGCCCTCCTGTCGACGCTCGACCGCATCGCGAGCGACGACGAGCACACCTACACCTGGCAGGCCAACCTGGGAAGCGAACAGGACGACGACGGTATCGAGAGCACGAGCGGCACCGAGAGCGGACGACCGACCTTCACCCTCACCGGCCGGGACGGTTTCGTGAAGGGCTGGGTCCTTGCCCCAGCCGACGCGACGGTGAAGACGGGCGACCCGCTTCGGATCGAGACCCGCGGCTCGAGCGCCGACCTGTGGGTGGTGATGCTCGTGGGGAGCGGCCGGCCGCCGTCGGCCCGAATCGCCGGCGAGGGACTGACGACGGTCCTTTCGATCGGCCGGGCCTCGATCGGCTGGGACGCCGCCGCCGAACGCATCACGGCCGACTGACGGCGGCACCGGCCCCGCCGGCGATCCTAGCGGCCGCCGTGGAACCCGTCCCGATGCCGCCGGTGCTCTCCGGCGTTCGACGGCGCGGCGATCGGGTCGGCGCCGGCCCCCACCCCCCGAAGATGCCGGCCCGTCCATGACGCCACGGGCAAGACAGATGGCGAAGCGACCGCTCAGGGGTGAACCACGGCCTCCGCTCGCTCCAGCTTCACCCACTGGTACGTGCGGCCGTAGAGGTGGATCATGCTGCGGTGCCAGTCCGCGGCAGCGCCTTGGCCGGCGTTCATGGTGGTGGCCGCCTCGACGGCGTGGTAGGCCCCCGCCCACGAGTACCACTGTGTCCAGGAGGGGTCCGCGACGGTCGTCCGGTCGAGGTTCCTGAGGAGGAAGGCGGCGTCGCTTTCGCCTTCGGTGCGGCCGTCGACGGCCAGGCGCTGGGCCGCCAGGACCGGCTGGTAGACGATGTCCCACACCTCGGGCGCTTTCATCCAGGTGTGGGTCTGGGCCCCGAAGCCGGCGTAGCGGGCGAACCGTGACCGCAGGTCCTGGTCGAGCTTCTCGACGAACGGCTCCCACACCGTGGGGGGCATCGGCAGGCGCGGCAGGTTCGCCACGCCGGCCTCCTCCAGCCCGTCCGTCAGGGCGATGGACCGGTGCAGGAGCAGCTCGAACAGCCACCGGGCGTAGAGGGCCCGACTCAGGGGGGCGGGGTCGCCCTTGGTGGCGGCGTCGATGCCCAGGGCCACGTCGCGGCTGAAGACGCTCCGGGCCTTCGTGTAGCTCCGGCCGACCAGCCGCTGGGCCGACCGCGCGTGCCGCGCATCCGGCAGCGGGAACGCCTCCAGCCCCTCGAACGGCCGGACCAGCGAGGTCAACTTCTGCCGGGCCGCGTCGTCCCGTCCCAGGACGAGCCCCTGGGCGGGCGGCAGGAGCCGGGCGTACATCGCCTGGGCCCGGGCGGGGAGGTACCGCCGGACGGCCTGAATGACCCGGTCGGCCCGGACGAGCAGGGCCAGGTCGTCGGCTTCCCGCTGGGCCGCGGCCATCGCCGGGATGCCTTTCGTACGGTCGGCCGGGAAGTGCATGCCGGCCTCGGAAGCCGACTTCCTGAAGTCCGCCGCCTTCCGGTCGTACAGGTCGGCCAGGCGGCCGGTCATCGGCTCGGGCGGCCAGTCGGGGAGCCGGCTACAGACCTCGGCCACGCGGTCGCACGCCCGGAGGAGGACCTGGGCCTGCGAGAGGACCGCCGGGTCGACCGACTGCCGCATCTCGTCCCAGGTCACGAGCCGGGCGTACAGGACACCCTGCCCGCCCTCGGGCTCCAGGCCGCCCGCTTCGATCCGGCGGCGGAGCTCGTCGGTTCCCTCCAGCCGGGCGAGACGGGCGTAGCCGTTGGCCCGCTCCAGGGGGCCCTCCATGAGCTGGAGCGCCTGGGTGAGGTCCTGGCGCTTCTCCTCCAGGTACGCCGGGTACGCCACCTTCGATTCGGAGAGGTCGGCGGCCAGCCTGGCGGCCCGGTCGATCTGGTCGAGGAACTCCCGGGCCTTCGGGCGTGCGCTGGCGACCTGGAAGCCGTTCTCGACGGCCGAGGCGTACCGCTCGAGGAACCGCCGGACCTCGGCCCAGTCCTCGCCGTCGAGGGCCTCGGCCCGTTTCCGAACGGCCGCCAGCGTCGCCGTCTCCTCATCGGTCATCGGAGGAGGCCGGCCCGCGGGTTCGGCGGGCGACGCCGCCTCGTCGGAAGCGTCAACTTCCCCCCCGTCGGCCCCCCGGTCGAGGTCCTCCACCGCCTCGACGACCGCCCGAAGCCCCTCCAGGAACTCCCCCAACGACTTGGCGGCCGCCCCCGGCTCGACCGACACGTCCGGCGCGTCCAGGACCGACGCGGCCCGGCCCATGGCCTCGACGCCGGCCCGGGCCTTGTCGAGATGCTCCTTCATGGCGGCCCGCTGGGGGCTGCTTTCGGGCAGCCGCCCCTCCTTCGACAGATGCGCGAGGAGGCGGTCGAACCGCCCGTCCAGGAGGGGCAGGTTGACCGCCAGGTACTGGCCGAAGACGTTCACCTGATACTTCAGTGCCCCAGCCGGCAGCCGCCACCCGTGGGTCAGACAGGCCCGACCCATCCGCCGGACCTGGCACCGCCCGTGGGCCGCGACGCCTGTGCCCGGGGTCCGCATGGGCCGCGTCAGGCGCTTCTCCTCGGCCGCGAGCCGCTCGATCGCCTCGGCGTGCCACATCGCCTGGGGATGGACCCGGCGGCCGCGGACGTCCACCGGGCCGATCTGGTGGCGGACGAGCTCGAGCTCGTCGGTCAGTCGCTTCCGCTCCGCGGCGGTGGCGGCCGTTCGGATGGCGCCCTCCAGGCGGTCGGCCCGGGCCGTGAGGGACGCCAGCTCGGCACCCGTCGCCGCTGCGGCCGGGGTCGCCGCCGCCGCGACCACGACCGCCGCCAGAATCGCCGTCCATCTACCCATGCGTGCGTTCCATCAGCCGGGCGTGCGCTGCTCTCTGCCCCCCGGTTCGCCCCGCAGTATCCCTTCGTAGAGGTCCAGGAGCCGGTCGACCATCCGCCGGTGATCGAACTCGCCCAGGACGTCCTGGGGCCACTGCCGGCCCATCCGCCGGGCCTCGTCCGGATCGGCCGCCAAGCGGTCCATGGCCTCGGCCAGGGGCGCGGCCCCCTCCAAGGGGTCTGCGCCGGGCCTCGGCGGGGGCAGAACCACCCCGTTGACACCCTCTTGTACGACCTCGCGGGCCCCGCCAATATCGTACGTTATAATCGGCCTCTCGCACAGACCTCCTTGCACGAGAACGCGCGCCAGGCCCTCGCGGAGCCCGGCGTGGACCACGGCGTCGGCCGCCCACAGGACGCCCGGCACCTCCTCCCGTACAACGAGCCCCTCGAAGCGGACCCGGTCGGCGACCCCCAACTGACGGGCCAGGGTCTCCAGTTGCCCCCTCAATACTCCCTCACCGACCAGCACCAGCCGCACGTTCGGCCTCCGCTGAGCCACCCGGGCAAACGCCGGCAGCACGAACCGGTGCCCCTTCAGGTGAAACAGGCGGGCGAGCTTCAGGAAAACGAACGTCTCCCCATCGGCCCCCCATCGCCGACGGACGGCCTCGCGGCGGTCCGCCGCCGCCCGGAACCGCTCCGTCTCGATGCCGCTGTAGATGACGTCGATCCGGTCGCGCGGGGCGAGGCCCGCCTCGGCGGCCCGGTCGGCCATCCGCCGCGAGACGGCGACCAGGCGGTGGCTCCAGCGTGCCGCCCGCCGCTCCGCCGCCCGATAGAGCCGGTTCGCCGGCGCCGGGCCGTACCGGTCGAACGCCAGGCCGTGGATCGTGTGGACGACGCACGGGACGCCGGCCCGCCGGGCGGCATGGCGGCCCAGGACGCCCGCCTTCGACGAATGGGTGTGGACCACGTCGGGCCGGATGTCGCGGAAGTGCTTCACGAGGTCTCCCCAGGCCACCGCGTCGCTGTAGGGCCGGACGGCCCGCACCAGGGCCGGGACGAGCACCGTCCGGATGGGCAGGCGGCGGGCCTCTTCCAGAAGGCTGCCCTCCGGCCCCTCCGGCGGGCCCGCGAGGAGCGTCACGTCGTGCCCCCGCCGGGCCGACTCGCGGCACGACAGGAGCGTGTTCTCCTGGGCCCCGCCCAGGATGAGCCGCGTGATGACGTGGACGATTCGCACGGGCCAAGCCTGTGTGTCGGGCGCCGGTCTAGTAACGGACGCTCCGAAGGCAGAGCCCCTGGGGCGGGGCGCACGGGCCGGCTGCCGTCCGGTCGCGGGCCGCCAGCACCTCGTCGACCCATTCGGGCTCGCGGCTGCCTCGACCGACCTGGACGAGCGTCCCGACGAGGTTCCGGACCATCTTGTAGAGGAACCCGCCGCCCTCGACGTCGATGCGGACCTCGTCGCCCTCGGGGGTCACGTCGAGGCGCGTGACCTCGCGGACCGTGTCGCCCCGGGACGAGCCGCGGGCCTCGAAGCTCTTGAAGTCGTGCCGCCCGACGAGCCGCCGGGCCGCCTCCCGCATGCGGTCGGGGTCGATCTGCCGGTACCAGTGCCACACGAAGCGGACGCGAAAGACCGGTTTCACCCCGCCGACGTAGAGGCGATAGCGATAGTGCTTGCTGAGGGCGTCGCCGGAGGGGCTGAATTCGGTCGGCACCTCGCCGACCTCGGAGACGGCGACGTCGGCGGGGAGGCGGCTGTTGAGGGCGGCCTCGAGACGCTTCGGCTCGATCGCGTGCTCGGTCCAGAGGGCGGCCACCTGGCCGAGGGCGTGGACGCCGGCGTCGGTCCGGCTGGCGCCTTCGAGGCGGGGCCGGTGGCCAAGGATCGTCGCGGCCGCCTCCACCAGGGTCCGCTGGACGGTCCGCAGGCCGGGCTGCTCCTGCCATCCGTGGTAGTCGGTGCCGTCGTAGCGGACGGTCATGCGGATCGCGCGCATGGCCCTACCCTATCCCCGTGCAGCCCCCCGTGCACGACAAAACTCCGCCACGGCAGGACCGTTGCGGCCCGAAGCTGGAAACGGTATCAAGGGACGCAATCGGCCCCCCGGCCAAGGAGCCCCCTATGCCCGACCGACCGAACATCGTCTTCATCCTGGCCGACGACATGGGCTACGGCGACTTCAGCGCGTTCAACGAAGGGCTGTCGCGGACGCCCGCCCTCGACGCCCTCCTCGGCGAAAGCGTCTGCCTCGCGCAGCACTACACGGCGTCGCCGGTGTGCAACCCGTCGCGGGCGGCCCTGCTGACGGGCCGGTACCCCCACCGAACGGGGTCGATCGACACGCTGGAGTGGCGGGGCCTGGAACGCCTGGCCCTGCGGGAGACGACCCTCGCCGACGTCCTCCGGCCGGCCGGCTACACGACGGGCCTGGTGGGCAAGTGGCACCTCGGGGCGTTCGACCCGCGGTACCACCCCATGCGGCGCGGATTCGACGAAGCCGTCTGCTTCCGCGGGGGGATGCACGACTACTGGCGGTGGCGGATCGAGGTCGGCGAGACGGACCTCCGCCGCGGCGACGGGACCTATCTGACGGACGTCTGGACGGAGGAGGCCGTCGGGTTCCTTGACCGCCACGCGGGCGACGAGCCGTTCTTCCTCCACGTGACGTACAACGCCCCGCACACGCCGCTCCAGTGCTCGGAGGAGGAGGTGGCGCCGTTCGCCGAGACGGGCCGCTTCACCCGGGCCGTCAGCACGCTCTACGGGATGGTCCGGCGGATGGACCGGGGCGTCGCGCGGGTCCTGGAGACGCTCGACCGCCACGGCCTCCAGGAGAACACGATCGTCCTTTTCACCAGCGACAACGGGCCGGCCTTCGGCGGCGAGGGCGAAAACTGCCAGCGGCGGTTCAACTGCGGCTTCAACGGGGCCAAGGGCGTGACGTACGAGGGCGGCATCCGCGTCCCGATGCTCATCCGCTGGCCCGCGGGCGGCCTCGGCGGCGGGCGAGAGATCCACGAGATGGTCCACTTCACCGACTGGTTCCCGACGCTGCTCGCCGCGGCGGGCCTGGAGGTGCCGCCGGACCTCGCGATCGACGGGGTCAACGTTCTGCCGGTGCTACGCGGGGAGGACGGCAAGACCTGCACGCGGCGGTTCTGGCAGTGGAACCGGTTCGCGCCGCTCGTCGAGTGCAACGCGGCGATGCGCGACGGCCCGTGGAAGCTCGTGCGGCCGGCCATCCGCGAGGCGATGCAGGTGCCGGACGCCATGTGGCTCCAGGTCTCGATGTACGGGCCGGAGCACTTCATCCACCAGGGGCTCGTCACGGAGCCCCTGCCGCCGCGGGAGGTGCCGCCGCCCCCGCCGCCGGAGCTCTACAACATCGCCGACGACCCGCTGGAGCGGACGGACCTGGCCGAGGCCGAGCCGGACCGGGCCCGGCGGATGCTCTCGGAGCTCGAGACGTGGTTCGAGCAGGTCGAGGCCGAACGCCGGACCATCGACGACGAGTGGTAGAGGCCCGAAAGCACGGGATGGCGGCATGGCGACAAGCAACGGAAAACCGACGCAGGGCCGGCTCGACCGGCTGACGCGCCGCTGGTGGGTCGTGGTTCTCGTCCTGGTCCTCCCGAACGTCCTGGCGCCAATCGTCACGAAGAACCACGAGCAGGCGTACGATGACGTGGGTAGCCTGTACGACGTCCTCCTGGGCACGGCCCTGGTCACGCGGCTCACCTCGCCGCTCTGGATCGCCTTCGACGTGCTGCCCATCGCTCTGGTGCTCGGCGTCTTCGTCCTGGGCCGCCGCATGGCGCGCCTCTTCGCCTTCTACGCGGCGCTCTCCTATCTCCTGTTCGCCGTCCTCCAGAGCGTGTCGGTGACCGAGCGGTACGGCGTCGGGATCGTGACGGGCAACCTGCTCAGCTTCACGGCCGTCGCGTGCCTGTGGGTATGGGAAGGCGTGGCGGGGCTCAACGACTTCTCCCGGCGGCGGATTCCGTGGTGGCGGTGGTGGGTGGCGCCTTTTGCCGTCTTTGCGTTCTGGCTCCCGATTGGCTGGAGTTACAAAGCGGCTGGGCCGGTCCTTCAGCCGCTCTTTTTCACCCGCCTTCACACCGGCCTCGCGTTCTGTACCATGACGCCGGTGTACCTGGCGGTGCTGACGCTGTTCTGGCCGCGGGTCAACCTGGCCCTGGTACGGGTGACGGCCCTGGTGGGCATCGTGATCGCCTTCTGGAACATGATGGGGGCGTTTGTGTTCACGCGGTATTGGTACAACGGCGTGGTGCACGCGCCGCTTGCCGTCCTCTCGGTCTACGCGGCGGTGCTCTCGTTCGTGCGGCCGCGCGGCGGAGAGGCCGTCGCGACGCAGCTTGACTTCCGGACGCTGCACCCGTAGCGCGGACGGGCCGAACGGGCCGCGAGGATGCGAATCCCATGGCGACAAGCGCCAGCCGGGCGTGGCGTATCACGAGGCGGGTCCTGTTTGGCATCCGTCCGCAAGGACCACCCGCACGAGGCCCCAAGGCGCGAGCCTGGCGCGTGGCGCGGCGAGTCCTCTTCCCGCTTGTCCGCATCTACCTGCTCCTGGCCGTCGCCCTCTTCCTGCTTCAGGGATGTCTCATCTACCATCCGTCCGGCAGCTTGGAGGCGACGCCCGCCGACGTCGGCCTCGAATACGACGAAGTCACGATCGAGACGGAGGATGGCGTCCGGTTGTCCGCGTGGCATGTGCCGGCGGCGGACCCGCTGGGGACGGTGCTCTTTTTCCACGGCAACGCGGGCAACATGGCGGGGCGCCTCCACGTCGTCCGGCTCTATCGCCGCCTCCGGATGAACGTCCTGATCCTCGACTATCGGGGCTACGGTCGCAGCGAAGGACGGCCCAGCGAGACCGGCACCTACCGGGACGCCGAGGCCGCCTGGCAATACCTCGTGCGCGAACGGGGCGTGCCGCCGGAGGACATCCTGATTGCGGGGCGATCGCTCGGCGGGGCCGTGGCCGTATGGCTGGCCGCTCGTCACGAGCCCGCTGGAGTCATCCTGGAATCCACGTTCACCAGCGTTGTGGACCGGGCCCGGGAGCTGCTGCCCATCTTTCCCGTGGACCTGATGGTGCGACACCGGTATGACTCGCTCGAACGGATCGGCGACATCCGGTGCCCGAAGCTCTTCGTGCACGGGCGCGACGACAGGACCGTCCCCATTCACCACGGCCGGCGGCTGTTCGAGGCGGCCGCGGAGCCGAAAACGTTTCTGGCGCTCGAAGGCGGCCACGAGGACGCCGTCCTCAAGTCGGCCCGACGCTACGAGGAAGCCCTCGGACAGTTCGTCGAGAAGACGATGAGCGCAGAGCGTCCAGCCCCGTAATCGGAGACAATGAATGGCCCTGATTCAATGCGACTTCTTCTCCGAAGTGCTCGGCCTGTCGACGTCGATGAACGTCATCCTGCCCCAGTCGGCACGGGGCCAGATCGGCTTGGCTGCCGCCAAGGCCCGGCCGGGGCCGCATCCGGTGCTCTACCTGCTGCACGGCCTGTCGGACGATCACACCATCTGGTGCCGCCGGACGAGCATCGAGCGGTACGCGGCGCCGCTCGGCCTGGCGGTCGTCATGCCGGCGGTCGGCCGGAGCTTCTACACCGACCAGGTCCACGGCCTCCGGTACTGGACGTTCGTCAGCGAGGAGTTGCCGGAGATCGTCGCGTCGCTCTTTCCGGTCTCGGCCGAGCGGGACGAGACGTTCGTCGCGGGCCTGTCGATGGGCGGCTACGGGGCCTTCAAGCTGGCGTTTCGGCAGCCGGAGCGGTTCGCCGCAGCGGCCAGCCTGTCGGGGGCGCTTGACCGCGTCGCCCGGTTCCGCGATGAGGAAGCGGACCCGGACCGCCTCCGCGAGTGGGCCGACACGTTCGGCGACCTGGAGGCCGTCGCCGGCTCCGACGAGGACCTCATGGCCCTCGCGGAGAAGCTCGCGTCATCGGACGGGCCGCGGCCGGCACTCTACCAATGGTGCGGCACGGAGGACTTCCTCTACGAGGACAACGTGCGGTTCCGCGACCACGCCCGCCGGCTGGGCCTGGACCTGAGGTACGAGGAGGGGCCGGGCGGGCACGAGTGGGCCTGCTGGGACCGGCAGATCCGGCGGGTGCTGGAGTGGCTGCCGATCGTGGCGGCCGAGGACGGGGCGTTCCGCCAGTAGCGAGCCGCCGTTGACGCTTCGGTCCTGGGCGGTTAACCTGCCCGGTCCCACGCTCCCATGTGGAGGAAGATCATGCCCGAGCGCCGGCCGAACATCCTGTTCATCATGAGCGACGACCACGCCGCCCACGCCGTCAGCGCCTACGGCAGCCGGATCAACGGGACGCCGCACATGGACCGGCTGGCCGAGAGCGGCGTGCGCCTGACGAACTGCCACTGCACGAACTCCATCTGCACGCCCAGCCGGGCCACCATCCTGACCGGCCAGTACGGCCACGTGACCGGCGTCCGGGAATGGCAGGTGCTCGACAACCGCCGGCCCGTCCAGCTCCAGAAGCTCCTGAAGGCGGCCGGCTACACGACGGCCCTTTTCGGCAAGTGGCACCTGGGGCACGGCCTGGCGGAGAACGTCTGGTCCGACGACACGCGCACGCCCGACGCCGTCCCGTGCGACCCGGCGGGGTTCGACGACTGGGCCGCGCTGCCCGGCCAGGGGCTCTACCACGACCCGAAGTTCTACACGCCCGAAGGCGAGCGGGTCGTCGAGGGGTACGCCAGCGACGTCATCACGGACCTCGCGCTCGAGTGGCTGGGGGAGACGCGCGACGCGAAGAAGCCGTTCTTCCTCTGCGTCCATCACAAGGCCCCCCACCGGCCGTGGCTGCCGGGCGATCGGTACAAGCACCTCTACGAGAACGAGACGATCCCGCACCCGCCGACGTTCGACGACGACTACGCGACCCGCCCGGCGGCGGCCGAGGCCCGCATGCGAATCCTCGGCGACCTGAAGCACGAGGACGTCAAGGCCGACCCGCCCGCGGGCCTCGGGCAGGCCGACCTCAAAGACTGGTACTACCAGCGATATATCAAGGACTACCTACGTTGCGTGGCGAGCGTTGACGCCTCGGTCGGCCGGCTCCTCGACTACCTGGACGAGGCGGGCCTCTCTGGCGACACGATCGTCATCTACACGAGCGACCAGGGCTTCTTCCTGGGGGACCACGGGTGGTACGACAAGCGGTTCATCTACGAGCACTCGCTGCGGATGCCGTTCCTGATGCGCGTCCCCGGCGAGGTGCCGGCCGGGAGCGTGCGGGACGAGCTGCTGACGAACCTCGACTTCGCCCCGACGCTGCTCGACTACGCGGGCGCGGCCGTCCCGGACGAGATGCAGGGCACCAGCGGCCGGGCGATGCTCCGCGGCGAGGCCCCCGCCGACTGGCAGACCTCCTTCTACTACCGCTACTGGGACCACGGGGGGCACAACGTCTGCGCCCACTACGGCGTCCGCACGGCGACGCACAAGCTCATCTATTTCTACACGCCTCGACGCACGATGCGGGGCGAGGCCGGCGAGCCCAGGATCGACCCCTGCTGGGAGCTCTTCGACCTCGTGAAGGACCCCGACGAGCTGCGAAACGTCCACGGCGACCCGGCCTGTGCCGACGTCCAGGCCCGGCTACACGCCGAGCTGGACCGCCTCCAGGCCGCCTGCGGCGACGAGCGGCTGCACTGAGTCCGTCCCGGCGCCGGGCGCCGTCCCGGCCGCCTGGGCCCGCAAGTCCCCTTGTCGGCCGGCTCGGACGGCGTATCATTCACCGGAATTCGGTGCACCCTCTTTGAGGATGAGCCCATGCGATTGCCCACTGCCTGTCGAATCCTCCTGGTTGCCGCCGCTCTCGCGGTCGCTTTTGCCTCGCCGGCGGCGGCCGAGCCGCGAAACGTCGTCCTTCTGATCGGCGACGGGATGGGCTTCGAGCACGTCCGGGCCGCCGGCCTGTTCGCCTACGGCGAGGAGGGCCAGCTCTTCATGGAGCAGCTCCCCGCGACGGGCCGCGTGACGACCCACCCCGCCGGGGGCAAGGCCGTGCCCGACTCGGCCTCGGCCGGGACCGCCCTGGCCGCGGGCGTCAAGGTCTCGACCGGCGTCGTGGCGACGCGGTACCCGGGGGACGGCGAGCCCCTCGAGACGATCCTCGAAAGCTACCAGAAGGCCGGGCGGCGGACGGGCCTCGTCTCGAGCGAGAGCATCGGCGGCGCGACGCCCGCCAGCTTCGCCGCCCACACCCGCAGCCGCAAAATGTATCCCGAAATCTATCGCTGGTACTACGAGAAGACCCGGCCGAACCTGATGTTCGGCGGCGGGTGGCAGCAGCCCGTCGAGGACGCCAAGCGGGCGGGCTATCACATCATCCGCACCCGGCGCGAGATGGAGGCCCTTGACCCGGCCCGGACGCCCTTCGTCGTCGGCCGGTTCAGCCCCTCCGACATGCCCTACGAGTACGATTACACCCTGCGGATCGACCCGCGGTACGACCGCGTGCCGCACCTCTCGGAGATGGCCCTGGCGGCAGTGCGGTTCCTGGACGCGCCCGGGAAGGGCTTCTTCCTGATGGTCGAGGGCGGGTCGCTCGACCACGCCGCCCACCAGCACGACATCCGGCGGGTGATCTTCGAGACGCTCGAGTTCGACAACGCCGTCAAGGAGGTCGTCCGGTGGGCCATCGACCGAAACGACACGCTGGTCGTCGTGACGGCGGACCACGAGTGCGGGGGCTTGAAGCTCGAGGAGCCGGCCGGCCGCGGCGAGTGGCCCGAGGTGAGCTGGAGCACCCCGGGCCACACGCGGAAGGACGTGCCGATCTACGCCTGGGGCGTCGGAGCGGAGAAGTTCGCCGGCGCCCTCGACAACACCGACGTGCCGAAACGCATCCTGGAGCTGCCCGAGACCGGCCAGGTCAAGGACCGCGAGGGCCGGCAGAGCACGAAGTGGCTCCTGACGGTCCGCTACTGAGACGGCGGCAGGGCGCGCCGCAACGCTGGCGCAGGGCGACCCGGGCCGTCAGGGCCGCGAGGCGCTCGCCGAGGTCCGCCTCGCCTTCGTCGCCGGCGAGGACCGCCCGGCAAACGCGGTCGATCTCCCCGTCGCCGGAGGGCGTGAAGCCGTCCGCCATCGCGAAGCACTCTCCTTTGCCGCCAACAGCTACGTTTGCGTCCGGGCCCACTGGCACATCGCCGCGACGTCGAAGCCTTCCGGCCGGGCCCGGTTCGCGACGTACGCCGGGCCCGCGAGCCTATCCGGCCAGTGGCGGGGCCGCAAGGACGCCGACGTGAACGGGCCGGCCTTGCGGCGCCGTGGACTCGAAGGCGAGGTAGTGCCTGGCCATAATGCCGATCGTGGATTCGGGTCCGGCGGCCCGGGCGATCTCGCGGAGATAGTCGCTCGCTCCCGGGGCCAGCGTGATGCCTTTGCCGGTGAAGATGTTCTCGAATTGGAGGTGCCAGCGTTTTCGAATCGCGACGGCCTTCTCGTCCGGGAGGACGGCCGCGAGGCGCTTGGCCGCGGCATCGGCGCCGGCGAACTGCCGGGCGCAGAGGTTGCCGTACACGCGGGCCAGCGACGGATCCGTCCGGGCCAGCTCGCGACAGACCTCGATCTGGCGTACCATCTGCTGCTCGATCAGACGCTTAAGAACGGCCGAGATGCCCTTCGTTCCCAGGGCCTCGGCGAACCGGTGAGCGTTTGCCGCGTCGATGGCCGCGGCCACGTTCCGATCGACGCCCGGCGGGCGGTACAGAAAAGGTGCCAGCATGGTCGCGGCCCGCCGGAAGCCGTCGTTCGACAGGGCCACTTCTTCCGGCCGGATCGTGTGGCCGCGCCCCTTGGTAACGAGGAACATGACGTCCGGACAGGCTCCGGGCCGGGTGTCGGTCAGGTTGGCGGCGGTCTGCCGAGTCATGTAGCGGAGCAGGCCGGGGGCCATGCGTTCCTCTCCGTCGCCCATGGCGCGGAACCAGCTGGTGGGCCTCGCCGTCAACTCCGTCCCGGCGTTCAGGGACGCCCCGAAGACGTTGACGTGCGAGAAAGGCCAGTCCGGGCTCGGCGCCGCGGCGCGGGCGCCGTAGGCCTTGAACCACGCGCCGGCGGGGCTACCCCCCGCCGAGAAGGCGGTCAGGGCCCCGCGCCCCACCGCCACGGGGTAGTCGGCCATCACCTGGCGCACCGCTTCGCGGGCGGCCGCGGCCTTGCCGGCCGCATCCCGGTGGGGGTTGCCGTCGGTGTACTCCATGTTGATGCCGATGCAGCGGCCCGCGGTCAGATAGGGCTTCCACAGGGCGAAGCTGCGGGCCATCTGCTGGCCGCCCAGACCGTGGAAGAAGACGTGGACACCGGCCGGGGCGTCGGGCGTGAAGTCGCCCATGACGCAGACGTAGTAGTTGCAGCCCGGGCGGCTGGTGGTGGCGTGGTAGACGCCCTTGCGGCCACGGTTGGCGCTCGGCGCGGGCAGCGCCGCCGACCGCGCGGGAACGCGAGGTTGCGCGGCGGACGCCATATCGGTGGTCAACGAAGCGAGGGCACTCGCCCCCATCACGCAAGCGCCCACCACCAGCGCGTTCGCCCATCCATCCCTCATCCGGCACGCCCCCAACCACCCGCGATCTTCTCCGTGGAGTCCTGCCCCGGCTCCCTCGCGGACCGGACGCACGACGTGAACTTGTACGACTGCGACGCGCAGTCCAGCGGAAACTTGGCGGCGGGTCGCGCCAAAATCGCCTGCCCCGTTGGGCCAAACACCTTACGCCGCCAGCCCTGGCCCTGTCGAAGGGCTTCCCTTGCCTGTCCGGTGGAGCTTCAGCGGAGCCGCAAGCACCGTCGAAGGGCGAGGTTCCCGGCGCGGACCGGGGCGACCGCTCAACATCGTCGAGGAACGCCGGCGCGTCGCGAAGCGCCACGCCGAACGCCTCGCAGTCGACGCGGGCCGAGGCCGACTGGAGACGGTCGTGAATCGGCAGGTACCCTTCGAGATCCGCCCCGCGGCGCTGGAGCAGGTAGACCCATGCCGAAAGGGCCACGAGATGCTCAGCGACGTCCGCCTCAGGCAGCCTGGCCACGGTCTGTTCCGGCGTATGTCGCTTCCGTCGGCTCATCGAGAATCTCCTTGCCCGTCCGGGCAGCAGAGACTCTCATAACGCCTGGGTCAAGTTTGGGGGGGGCAGGCCAGGGTCGCCCGGGCGCGCAGCGCATTTCGAGCGCGCAGGCACCCCGGAAGGCCAAGACGTGCCATCACACGCCAGGACGGCGGCGGCGACGACCTTGACAGGCCCGTCGCGCAAGCGGTAGAATCGTCGCGACTTAGGGCAAGCCGCCAAGGCTTGTCCCAACCCGGCAGTCTGGCGAGCCACCTTAGCTCAACGGCAGAGCACCGCTTTCGTAAAGCGGGGGTTCCGGGTTCGAATCCCGGAGGTGGCTCCACCCTGCCGGTTTCAAGCGGCAGGGCAGAGCAGGTGAGCAGGAGAGAGTAGTGGAGTAGAGAACGGCCAAGGCGACTGACGGTGCCGTGACCAGCGTTGGCCGGCCGCATGCTCACCTGCGGTCTCCTGCTCTCCTTTCTCCTCTGTATTCTGTCGCCCCTCCGCCCCCTTCCGCTCCCGCCTGACCTGACACCCGCGCTTGGCGTGTGATGACAGATAATGACGTGCCGGGGCAACGGCGCGCTGCAATAGCGCTGAAAGAAACGGCTACGTGTGAGGCCCAACGAGGCTAGACGCTCCCCCCTTATGGCCGCTGCACGAGCTGAATCCTGGCCGCTCTTCGCTCGAAGTGCTCCAAACAGGGCCTGCGTGCTTGACAAGGCTGCCCACATGATGTCTATTTTTGACAGGCAAGATCCGAGGTCAGGAGTGGCGATCTGGAGGATAGGAGATGCACTTCTATTATCTTGATGAAGCCGGCTGCACTGGGTCGGACCTGGCTAGTACAGAGCAACCTGTTTTCGTTCTCGGAGGCATCAGCGTCCGCGACGAAGGATGGAATGCAACACATCAGAGATTTCACCAAGCCGTCCAAAAATACTTCGGCGGCCAAGTGCCACAGGGATTCGAGCTCCATGCCGAAGAACTTCTTTCGCCGGATGGGAGCGAGCCATTTGCCGGCGACAGCCGACAGCAACGCAATAACCTGGCCCGAGAGGTTATTGGGTTGCTGGAAGAACGCAGTCACGATGTTCACTTCTTTGCCATTGACAAAGCAAAGCTCCGGGCCGAGGTAGGGAGGGGCTTGCCTAACGATATTTCACCAATTCCTTACGCAATCGCCTACGACTACATGGTGACCTACATTAACCACTTCGTCAAGACTCAGTTGGGGCAATCGGCACGGGCCATGCTCATCATTGACGCTAAGGAGGCCTACATCGCCGACATCGAGCAAATCACTCGCCAGCGGCGGTTCAAGGGGCCGGCGAGCCACCGCGTTAAGTGGCTTGTGGAGTTTAGCTATCCTGTGGATTCTCGAAAGAACCCAATGATTCAGTTATCGGATATGGTAGTCTTTTGCGTGAAGAAGTTCCTGGAAATCGAGGGCGGCTACCGCGAGCAGTACGCGCAAGAAGCCAAGGAATTCTTCGCTCAGTGCTATGAGATGATAGACAACAGAGTCCGCCGCAAAGGACTTGTGGAGCGCCAAGGCCGGGGAATGGAGCCGATTAACGAATTGCTGTCTACGATTCGAGCTCAGCCAGCAAGTCAATGGAAGGGCCAATATAATCTGTAGGTTATGGAGGGGAGCGGATGCCTGATCGCGAACCCGAAGTGGTGGCGACGCGAAGCCTGAGAAGCACGGCATTGGGTCTGGGACGGCCGTCGGTCCGGACGACGTTTCAGTTGGCGGCGAGGCTGTTACCGCGCGATGAGCAGCAGGCGGGTAGCATGTTTCAAGACAGCGTCCGGGAGGCGCTGGATTGGCTGCGCGGCAAGTGTCCGCGCGATCTGCCCCAGGGGGCGTGGCGCGGCGAGTCTTTTGAGTGTGGGGTTCCCGGGCACAGAATCGAGGCCATTTCGATTCCCGAAGATGGGATATGGAGCGTCCGCCTCATCCATCCGGATGCACCGTTTGGCGATCAGCCGGCCGTTCCGGGCCGGACCTGGACAACGGAGATTGCGTTTCGGGATGGTCAAGATCAAGAGGGCATGGGGTTTGGCATTCGCGTGCTATGCGCATCGCAGGCCTACAGCACGGAAGAGATCGCCCTCACGCGACCCAGGCTCATCCTGAACCTGGCGCAGCGTTTCATCGTGGAGGAGGCAAGGCCGATAGAGCCGCATCCCATCCGCCTGCGCGCGGAGTCCGAACTGGATGCGCTGCATGCCCTGCTGACGAACCCGGCGCGCACGATGCCGGTGCTGCTCCTTACGGAGGCGGACCCGCGCCACTTGCCCGGCGAGGTGTCCCCCTACATCCTCGACCCCGATGACCTCGCACGCAAGGTGGAAGGGCTTGCTTACGTAGCAACCATGCCGGCGGGACTGACCTTTGCCTGGACGGACCGGGTGGGAAAGGTCTGGTCGGCGTACCACGGGGCGGTCCGCACGTACCAGCCCGGCCTGGACTTCGATGAAGACTCGCCGACAGAGCATCCTCTGGCGCTCGCGAAGAACATCGTATTCTGGCGACATAATGGCCTGACGGCGGAGGATGCCTTCTCGGCGTTTCTGATAGAGCAGGTGCATCAGTATGGAGCTTCAAAGCGCGTGGGCTGGGGCGGGTGCCTGTTCTTCGCTGATGCGCAGATGTACCGTGCCAAGAAGGCGAGGAAGGCGTCCGGCACGGATCGTGAGATGCTGGAACTCTACGAAAAGGAGAATCAAGCGCTTCACCAGAAGGTTGAGGAATTGCAGAAGGAGGCCCAGACCTACAACGACGATGCCATGCATTGTGAGCGGGACAGGGACGTCTACATTGAGCAGAACAAGAAGCTCCGCCATCGGATTGATGCGCTTCAGGCCGCCCTTGAAGCAAAGACTGGGGAGAGCGTGTACGCGACTCTGGAGACTCCCGATTCCTATGATGACCTACCGGACTGGGTCAGCGAGAACCTGGCCGGGCATGTGACGCTGCATCCGCGTGCTCTGCGGGGCATCGGCGAGGCCCAGTATGAAGACGTTAACTTGGTTTACAAAGCACTGTTGCTCCTAGCTAAGGAGTACAAGAAGATGCGCCTCGGCTATGACGGATCAAGAGAAGCCTTTGAGAAGCGACTTGGAGACCTCGGGCTGCGGTACGGGCAATCGATAACGGAGAATCGCGCAGGGGAAGAGGGGGATACGTACTTCGTGCGATATCCCCTTCACACCCAGCGGAAGTGCTTCCTGAAGTACCATCTGCGGAAAGGATCGACGAAAGACGACCGGCATTGTCTCGCCATCTACTTCTTCTGGGATACCGACACGAGCGAGGTTGTTGTGGGGTGGCTGCCGAGCCACCTTGAAAACCGGATGACGTGACAGACCTGATCCGGCGCCGCACGCAGTCACGCGGCGCTGTGTGTGCGGAATGGTTCAGCAGGGCGGATATGCCGCCAACACGGCTCTGGAAAGCAGAAACATACTGTGCACTGGTTGAGCCTTTTTTCGCTGCGGAATCTTCCCTAGAAGTGAAAGAGCCCCATGTTTAAGTGGACAGGTAGATCATCACCGTGATGGTTGAATGAACGACGTCAGAAAGAAGCAACTTAGATTGGCGCGCGCTGTCGGCGTAGGCCTTAGCCGCCAGTTGCAGCGTCCTCCGTGCCTGTGGCCTGGAGATACTGCCCTTCCCGGCACGGGGAATCGATAGACGGCAGCGCGTCGATCGCCCGCGGCTGGTCCACGAGTTGGACGTGGGCGTAGCGGCCGAGGGTCAGCGTTGGCGTCGAGTGGCGGGCGAGTTCCTGGGCCACCTTCACGTTCACGCTGCTGCGGACCAGCCGGCTGATGTACGTGTGCCGGAGGGCGTGGAAGTCGGCCACGCGTCGGGCCGCACCGTTCGTTTGGAGAGGTCCCCCTCGCCGCTCGCCGGCGTGCCGAAGGCCCGGAAGGGCCCC
Source organism: uncultured Anaerolineales bacterium (assembly GCA_964526295.1). GTDB lineage: Bacteria > Planctomycetota > Phycisphaerae > FEN-1346 > FEN-1346 > CAZGKW01. The sequence goes on along the minus strand of CAZGKW010000026.1, from coordinate 12,362 downwards.
CGGCCGGCTCACGAAGCCGCTTCGGTCGCAGGGCCGTCGACGTCGGGCGATGGGATGACCGTCGAAGCGACCTGGACGTGCCAGTTGTCCCGTTCCAGCGACACCTTCGAATGGGCAACGAACCGCCTGTCGTCCGGGAACAGTTTCTCCTTCCTGGCCGTCATGCGGCGAAGGATCTCGCGGCCGACCTGCTGGTCCGACTCGTCAACCGGCAGCACGTCCTTCCACAGCTTGTCCAGCAGGTACCGGCGCTCGCTGTCCGGGAGGACGCACGAGTTCCAGGCGATCACGGCCATGTTGATGATCGATTGCGCCTCGGCAAGTTCGTCGGCCTCGTCGAGGAAAGGCCGGGCCACACGGACCAGCCTGTCCGAGAGCTTGGGTTGGCCGAGGGTCTCCGACGTGACGACCTTGGTGGCCCAGTTCCGGGCCTTGGCCAGCGTGCTCTCCCGGAACGCCTGGGACACGGAGCCCTTGCCCGCGCGTTCCCGTTTCCGACGCTGCTTCTTGCGGCGGTCCTTGGCCCGGCTCATGGGCAGTCCTCCTGTTCGGACTGCCGGGCCGGAAACGCCTGAATGGCATTCGGACGGCCGCGGCAGACACCGATTGTCTCGAGGCACAAGGGGCAGACGATTCCGATCCACTTCCAGGGCCCATAGGCTTCGTCTCTACAGGTTCTCGCCGAACAGGAACGCCCGGGCGAAGCGGTCGGCGATCTCCTGGTTCGTGAAGATCAGCGGCACGAGGAACTGGACGTTGACGTTGGGCATCTGGAGGTACGGGGCCATCTGGCACCGCCAGGCCCGGCGGAACTTCAGCAGCTCGTCCTGGCACGTCCGGGCGGGACGTTTCTCGCGGTCGGCCTCCAGGGCCCCCCGGATGCATTCGGCGGCGATCGACGCGCTCCAGACGCCCGGATAGATCCCCTCGCCGCTGGCGGCCGCGGCAAACCCCCCGGCGTCGCCCACCAGGAGCGTCCGCTTGCCGACGTGGTTCTCGAATTCCAGGGCCGCCCCGGCCGGCACGGCCCCGCCGCACGGCTTCGACGTGTCGGCCTTCTCCGGCAGGAGCCCCGCCTCTTTGAGGCCGGCGGCCCACTTCTCGTACAGCTCCGGCAGCCGCTTGGCGCCGTCCTGTCCGCAGATGCCCAGGCCGATGTTGGCGTAGCCCCGCCCAGGGAAGGCCCAGGCGTAACCGGCCGCGCCGCCGAACCCCAGGGCGACGTGGATCTGGGCCTCGCCGAGGCCCGCGCCGAGTTGCCGCTTCGTCAGCTTGACGCCCCTGGCCAGGCAGTGGACGATCTGTCCGGGGGGCCACCGCTCGCGGAGTCCGGCCAGGCGGGCCACCTCGCTGTAGGCCCCGTCGGCCCCGACCAGGATGCGGGCGGTCACCGACTTCCCCCCGTCGAGGTGGACCGTGGCCCGGTGCTCGCCGGTCTCGACCCCGACGACGCGGCGACCGAGGTGGGTCTCGGCGCCGGCCGACTCGGCCTGCTTCAAGAGAAGCGCGTCGAAGGTCTCGCGGCGGACGACGTAGCCGAGGTGCGACCGGCTGGAGTGGACCGCCGTCTCCGAAAGGTCGGCCGAATGAAAGACGAGGCGGCGGAACGGGGCGGCCTTGGCTTTGCGGCGGGCCGCATCGAGGGACGAGAACCGCTGGGCGCCGAGGGCGTTCAGCCACCCGGCACAGCACTTGGTCCGGGGGGACTTCTCGGCGTCGACCAGGGCGACGGCGGCCCCGTCACCGGCCAGCTCAACCGCCAGCGAGGCGCCGGCCGGGCCGGCCCCCACGATGAGCACGTCATAGTCCACGGGATCGCTCATATTTCCGATCTGTGATTTTGGATTGGACCGCCCGAGTAGCCTGCGGCGCCCTGAGAAAGGCGCCACGCGTGGGTGCGGCGCCCGGATCGCACGTCAAACCGTAAAATCCAGAATCTTCGGTCACTTCTGGATTCGCTCGAACTCCTTCCACAGGGCCTCCTCGGCCTCCTGGTACTTCTCGAACGTCTCCTGGAGCCGGAGCATCATGCCGCGGACGATCTCCGGGTCGACCTCGATGCCGGCCTGCTCGGCCTCGGCCACGAGCCGCAGCGAGTCGGAGAAGCTGTCCAGGTCGGCCGCCGCCGCCCCGAACGCCCGGGCCGTGTCGTACAGGTTCAGCGTCTCGACCTCTTCCTTGTCGGGCTGGGCGAGGAGGCGCCAGGGGGCCCGGCGGACCTCCTTGGCGGTGGCCTTGAGGTGCTCGCTGACGGCCCGGAAGTTCTGCACGGTCTCGGCGAGGTTCCCCTTCTGGGTGACCATCAGGACCTTGCCGTCGGCGGCGACGCGCTTGAGGTCGGCCATGGCGGTCTTGAGGTCGGCGGAGGCGGCCTTGACGTTGTCGAGGATCTCGCCGACCGTCTTGCCGTCGAGGCCCTTCAGGAGCTTCCCGCCGTCGGCGTCGAGTTTCTCGGCGAAGCTGGCCGTGTGCTTGACGGCCTTCTCGACGTTCGCCCGGTTCTCGTCGAGGATGGCGTGGATCTTTTTGATGCCGTCGTTGGCCTGCTTGGACGCCTCCCTGAGGCTGTCGACGGTCTCGAGGACCTTCTTGTTGAGCTCGGGGACGCTGGTCTTCAAGTCGCCGGTGAGCTTCTCCATGTTGGTCGTGGTCGTATTGGCCTTGGCCATGAGGTCGGGGAGGTCCTTCTTTAAGTCGGCGGAGATCTGCTTGAGGTTGGCCAGGATGTCGTGGATGTCCTTCTTCTCGGCCTTGCCGATGCCGAAGTCGGCGGCGGCGGCGGCGAAGGGCGATTCCTGGCCGCCCTGGACGACCTTAGTAGGCCCTTCGCCTTGGGTCTGCGGGAAGCCGACCTCCTGGATGTTCACCTGGGCCGTCTGGCCCACCAGGCTCTGGGTGATGACGATCCGGGCGTTCTCGAAGACCTCGAACCGTTCCGGCAGGCCCGCGACGACTTCGATGACGTAGCACGTGCGGTCCTCGTTCGGGGCGGGGCACGGGGTCGCGACCGGTCCGACCGACCGGACCCGGCCCACGGGCTGGCCCCGAAGGAGGACGGCGCCTCCGGGCTTGACGCCGGGGGCTTCGTCGAACTGGATCCTCAGCTCGGTCTGCTCCTCGAACAGGCCCTTGCCGCCCACCACGATCAGCAGGGCGACGGCGGCGGTCCCCATCAGCACCAGGAACAGGCCCGCGGCGACGACGTTTCGTCCGTGGCTGCGCGGCATGATCGGCTCCTTCGATGGCGCGCCGGACCGGCGTGCGGCTCGGCAGGTCGCGTCGTGAGTGGGTCCGGGCCCCGGCTCGGCCCTGGCCGGGGGCCTAGCGCGACGGCGGGCGCTCCAGGCCCAGCAGGTCCTCCAGGTAGTCGGTTTTCGAGACGCGGAGCGGAATGGGCCCGTCGGCCTGGCCCTCGACGAACTGCCGGACCCGGTCGTCGTCGCTCTCGCGGAACTGCTCGACCGTCCCGACGGCGATGAACTCGCCGTTGTAAAGCATCGCGATGCGGTCGGCGATGTGGAACGCGCTCTTCATGTCGTGAGTCACGACAATGCTCGTCACGCCCAGCTTCTGCCGCAGGTCGATGATGAGCTGGTCGATGACGCTGGTGGCGATCGGGTCCAGGCCGGAGGTCGGCTCGTCGTAGAACAGGATCTCCGGGTCGAGGGCGATGGCCCGGGCCAGGCCCACCCGTTTCTGCATGCCGCCCGAGATCTGGGCCGGCATCAGGTCCTCGAAGTCGCGCAGGCCGACCAGCTCGAGCTTCATCTTGACGACCATCTGGATGATCTGCTCGTCGAGGTCGGTGTGCTCCCTCAGGGGCAGGGCGACGTTCTCGCCCACGGTCATCGAGGAGTAGAGCGCCCCGGACTGGAACAGGATGCCGTAGCGCCGGCGGATGCGGTCGAGTTGCTTGCGGTCGGCGCAGCAGACGTCCTCGCCCCACATCAGGACGTGGCCGTCGTCGGGCAGATACTCCCCGATAACCGTCCGAAGGAGGGTGGACTTGCCCGAGCCGGAGCCGCCGATGATGGCGACGACCTCGCCGGCGTCGACCCTCAAGTTGATGTCCTTCAGGACCGGATGGCCGTCGAAGACCTTCTGGATGCCGCGGAGCTCCAGGACCGGTTCGTCGGCTGCCATGGCGTCACTCAGGCCAGAAGTAGAAGAAGAAGGCGGTGAACGCGCAGTTGGCGACGATTATGAGGAAGATGGACCGTACGACGGCGGCGGTGGTCCGTTGGCCTACGCCGCCGGCGCCGCCCGAGACGCTCAGTCCCTCGTAGCACGAGACCATCACGATGATGAAGCCGTACATGCCGCCCTTGATCAGGCCCGTCACGATGTCCTTGACGATCAGGGCGTCCAGGGTGGTGTTGAGGTACTGGTAGGGGTCGATGCCGAGCTGGGCCGCCGAGATCAGGGCCCCGCCGGCGCAGCCCACGACGTTCGCCAGCACCGTCAGGGCGACCGTCATCAGGACGCACGCGATGACGCGCGGCACGACGAGGAACCGGATGGGGTTGATGGCGCTGGTGCGGAGGGCGGCGATCTCCTCCCCGACGACCATCGTCCCCAGCTCGGCCGTGATGGCCGCCCCGGCAAAGCCCGTCAGCACGACCGACGCCAGCAGCGGCCCGAGCTGGGGGAACATCGCCTTCGCGATGACGACCGGGAGCTGATGGAGCTGGTCGTAGTCCCGGAGCACCGGCGCCAGGGTGAACGCCAGCGTCACGCCGACGAAGATCTGGACGAGGGTGATGATCGGCACGGCCCGGACGCCCAGCCGGACCATCTGGTAGAACGTTTCGCCGGCCTTGATCCGCGGCCGGACGAGCAGGCCGCTCACCCCGTGGCCGACGGTGTCGAGCGTCAGGTAGGCGACGCCCCCGAGGTACGCCAGGAGCCCCTCGGCCCCGGCGCCGACTCGCTCGAACGGCTTCCAGATCGCCCCGATGCTCACGGCTGGAGCGCCTCCTCGACGCTGCCCGCGACCTGGAAGACCGTGTCCAGGCGGGCGATCTCGAACACGCCGCGGACCCGCTCGTTCATCCCCGCCAGGACCAGCTCGCCCTGGTGCTGCTGGACCAGCTTGAGGCCCTCGACGAGAGTGGCGACGCCACTCGAATCGATATACCTTGTGCCCGAAAGGTCGACGATGAGCTTCTCGGGCCGCTCGGAGGCCCCCTGGCGGAGGGCCTGCCGCAGGGTCGGCGACGTGAAAACCGTCACCTCGCCCCGGGCCTCGATCACGACGGCCCCCTCTTCCCGCCGCGTCTCCAGGTCCAGGCCGTCGGCGTCGAAGGCGTTGGTCATGGCTGGTCGTCTCCCGGTGCGGGCGAAGCCGATGCGGTGTCCGCTCCGGCCGCGTCGCCATAATGGTGGCGGCCCGTTTCGTCCCACCACGTGTGCCACATCTCGATCCGCCGGGCCCGTTCCTCGTCGGTCCCGGCGTAGTAGACGCCGAAGTCCTCGCCCGTCAGGCGGTGCAGCGCCGAGGCGGCGGCGAAGCGGACGCCCTCGTCCTCCGAGTCGAGCAGGGCGATCAGCTCCGGGATCCGGCCCCGATCTCCCTCGTTGACGACGCGAGCGATGGCGGCCGTCTGGGCACGCGGATCGTCCCGCCGAAACTCGTCCGTGGGCGTCCAGGCGGGCCGCCCGCACCCAGCCGCCAACGCCGAGACGATCGCTGCCGCGAGCGGAGCCAGGCCACGCGTCACGCCGGTGTCCGACATGGGTGTCCCGCCGATGCGAAAGCCCCCCTTTCGCTTCCGGGCGGCCGTCCGAGGACACACTCCTCCCCCCCGAGTCTCGTCGCCCGAATGCCGCCCGAGGCGTCAACCCGAAGATTATAGCCCACGCGACCGCACGTGCCAAGCGATTTGACGGCCCGCGCGCCAGACGGGCTCATCCCCGCCCGCGGCGTCCGCCGATGGGGGAAAGGGGCCCCGACGGGCCCCCGGCCGGTCCGGTGCCGGTGGCGACGAGGCGGCCCGGGGCCCGTCCTGCCGGCCGTCCGGGGGGCGCGGCTTCGGCCGGCGGTCCGGGGGGCGCACAGACCGTTGCGGGCGCGCAGACCGCCTGCTAAGATCGACGCTCCTGAACGCGGGAACCGACCATGGGGATCATCGGGAGCATCCGGCGGTCGTTCTGGCGGGGGCTGGCGGCCCTCGTCCCGGTCCTGCTGACCGTCGTCGTCATCGTCCTGTTTGTCAGCTTCGTCCACCAGTACATCGGCCAGCACGTCAACACCATGATCAAGGGCGTGGTCCAGCGGGCCTCGGGGTGGCCCTCGGAGCGGATCGACGAGTGGTTCGATCGGTACTTTCTCATCTGGGTCGGCCCGGTGGTGGGGATCATCGGCCTGTGCGTGGCCGCCTACTTCCTCGGGACGTTCCTGGGGAACCGGCTGGTCCGCTTCTTCGAGGGGTGGCTGATCCGGCTGCCGATCCTGCGGCGGATCTACCCCGGGGCGAAGCAGGTCTCGGAGTTCTTTTTCTCGGAGCAGCAGGTCGAGTTCCGCCGCGTCGTGGCGATCGAGTATCCCCGCCGGGGCGTCTGGTCGATCGGGTTCGTCACGGGCCGAAGCTTCCGGGCCCTCTGCCGCCACACCGAGCAGGAGCTCCTGACGGTCTTCGTCCCCAGCTCGCCGACGCCCATCACGGGCTACACGGTGGCCGTCCCGAGGCGGGAGGTCATCGACCTGCCGATCACGGTGGACGAGGCGTTCCAGTACTCCATCTCGGGCGGGGTGATCGTGCCGTCGGCCGAGCGGCTCGAATCGCTCGAAGCGGCCCTGCTCGTCATGGGCGAGAAACAGCGGCGGGCCGCCAAGGCCGAGCGCCAGGCCAACCAGGAGGACGAGCCGTCCCGGGAACGACCCCAGGAGGGACCCGACCAGGGACCCGAGGCGTGAATCGCCCGAGCGGTCCCGCCTGGGCCGCATCTGCACAGTCCGAACAGCGAAAGCGAGGAGGCAGACCATGTACGTGGGCCGGATCGTCGCCGTGGGCCGCACCCCGGGAGGACGGGGCGCCGTCATGTACCGCGTTTCGTCGCGGTCGTTCCCGAACCGCCGGACGGTCGAGACGCCTCGCGGCCTGGCCGTCGTCCCGCGGGAGGGGCACGAGTCGGACCTGTCGAAGAACCCCTACATCGCCTACAACTGCCTGCGGATCGCGGCCCGCGAGGGGGCCGAACCCGTCGCCGTCGCCACCAACGGCTCACAGACCGACCCGATCGCCGAGAAGGTCTCCTCGGGCATGAGCATCCGCGATGCGATGGTCCAGGCATTGATCGTCCTGGATTATGAGAAGGACGACTATAACACCCCCCGAATCGCCGTCGCCGTCGGCCGAGGCGACATCGAGGGGTGGGGCGGCATCGTGCGGCACGACGGCCTGCACGTCCGGAGCTTCGCCCTGGGGCCGGGCAAGGCGTTCTACTTCGCCACCTACGAACTTGACGACCCGAGCCCCGAAAATGAAAGCCCGTTCGAGGCCGAGACAGCCGCCGAGGCCGCCGAGTGGGCCGTCTCGGGCGGCGAGATGGCCGACCTCGAGAAGCCCGTCTGCGCCGCCGCCGCCGTCGAGTCCGACGACGGCTTCGACCTGGCGTGCTACACGGTCGAGGCGTGACGGGCCGTCTCGGGCCGCTTGTTCCCGTCGCTGGTGAAGGGCCCGCAGCATACCCGGCGCGCACCGACACCCGCCATCGCTGGGAGGGTCCATGCCCCTGAGAGTCGATACGGCCGTCCCCTACGGCAACGCCTGCGACGTGCGGATCGTCACCGAGGGCCCTGTGCCGGAGGTCCACTTCGCGGCGGACCCGCACGGCGGACCGGAGTGCCTGTGGTTCTGCTTCCGGCTGGTCGCCGACGAGGGCCGGGCGGGGGGCGACCGGGTCCGGCTCGTCCTCCAGCACGCCTCGAACATGCTGGGCGGACGCCCGGCCGAGGCCATGCGGCCCGTGGCCCGGTACGACGGCCGCGACTGGCAGCGCCTCGCCCCCGGGACGGCCGAGCCGCTCCCCGACGGCCGATGGTTTACGGTCTGGACCGTCCCGGCGCCTGCGACGTGGATGGACGTGGCCTACTGCTACCCGTACGGGCGGCCGGAGGTCGAGGCCCTCGTCGCCGAGACTGCCGGCGTGTGGCGGGCCGAGACGATCGGTGTCAGCCAGGGCGGCCGGCCGATCGTCCGCCTCTCGAACGGCCCCGGCCAGGAGGGCGGCGAACGGCCCGGTCTCTACTTCGTCGGGCGCCAGCACTCCGGCGAGACGCCCGGCACGTGGGTCCTCGACGGTCTGCTCCGGTCCCTGGCGACAAAGGGCGAGGCCGCGCCGCTCGTCTGGGCCGTGCCCCTGTCGAACATCGACGGCGTCGAGGGGGGCGACTACGGCAAGGACAACTTCCCCTTCGACCTGAACCGGGCCTGGGACCACCCGCCGACAGGCCAGCCGATGCGGCACGAGGTGCTGGTCATCCAGCGCGACGCGAACCGATGGCGGGTCCGGTGCCGGCCGGCCCTGGGGCTCGACTTCCATGCCCCCGGCGGGTGCGAGACCGACGGGGCCTACTTCTACCTGCCTGACCGCCACGCCGAGTCCCAGGCCTACGCCCGGGCCCACCGGTGGGCGGCCCTTCTCGCCGCCGCCGCCGGGCCCACCTACATGGCCGGCGAGTCGGCCCGCGTGGCGGACTACCCGTCGCGGTGGACGACGCCGTCGTTCCGCTACTTTTTCCAGGCCCTGGGCATTCCGGGCCTGTGCCTGGAGACGCCCTACGCCACCGCGGGCGAGACGCTGCTGACGCGCGAGGCGTACCGGGACTTCGGTCGCCGCCTGGCCGAGGGGCTCGTCCGGGCGCTTCGGGTGTGACGGCTCGGCTACCCCGCTGCGAGCTGGGTTCGTAAGAACGCGGTTGCGTGTGACCTGCGCGAAGACTTACCCTCGCCGGACACTTGGACGGCGTTCGGTCGTACCCGCGTTCTCACGAGCCGGGCTCGAACGGCTTTGCTGCGACGCCCTTCCCCGGAACTTCCGCCCGCCGCGCGGGTTTAACGAGATGCGGAGGCGTGAACCCGGCATTCGACGCGTACGACCCCCCAATCCGGCCTGTGGTAGGTTCCGCTGCCTGGCCCTCCGCTGTGCATACCGGCCTCCGTGCCCGAACCGATGCCTATGCGACGTCTTGCGATCATCGTGGCCTGTGCCGCGGCGGCGCTGCTCGCGCCGGCGCCCCCGGCCTGCGCCATCAATTACCACGAGGTCCGCTCGTTCTCCGAGCCCCTCGGCCACACCTGGGAGGACGAGCTGGTCCACGTCGACCTTGACGTGTCGCCGGAAGGCGTGGCCGCCGACACCTTCTCGGTGACCCTCAACGAGGAGCGCCGCGTCCCGGTCCAGGTGGAGGTCCTGAAGGGCAGCCCTGGCGACGTCCGCCGGGTCCGCCTCTGGTTCAAGATCACGCTGCCGCGGGGTGAGGAGAAGTTCCCCGTCCGCATCACGTACAACGACCAGCGGAAGGAGGCGAAGCAGCCCGGGGGGACGGCCCGGGTGAACCGCCACGACGGGCGCATCGAAGTCTCGACGGGCGTCGCCGAGCTGCTCTTAAAGGACGGTTTCCGAGCCAAGGGCGGCCCTGTGCCGCTCGCGGAGCTGCCGCCCATCCTCGGGGCCCGGCCGGCGGGCCGCGACGACTGGTGCGGCCGGTGGGAAGCCGCGGGCGAGGCCGGCGTCAAGCGGATCGACGCCCGGATCGTCGCCTCGGGGCCCGTCTGGGTCGAGGTCCGGCTTCGCTATCAGTTCGCCGAACGCGACCACGCCTACGAGCTGACGATCAAGGCCGTCGACGGCGAGCCCTGGATCGACGTCATCGAGTCGCACCGTCTGCCCGAGGGGTCGCGGATGACGGCGACGTTCGGCGACCGTCTCAGGGTCCGCGAGGCCCTCTGGATGCCCTGGTTCGTGTGGGAGGACGGCAAGGTCCGGAGCAAGAACAGCGTGGTGCGGGTGGGCCTGGCCGAGCGGGCGGGCGAGGCGCCGTTCACGACGCTGCGGCCGAAGTGGACCCAGGCCCGCGACGACGCCCAGGTCTGCCTGGCCCTCGGGCGGGGCGATGGGGAGCCCTGCGTCGGGGCCCTCATGACCTCGCCGGCCGACTGGCACAACCCTTACGAGCAGTTCGTCCGGGTCCGTGCCCTGCCGGGCGGGGAAGGGCTGGAGTACGTGTTCCCGCTGGGGGACGGGCGTCGGCACTGGGCCCTGCTGGCCGGGCCGGCCGACCGGTTCGATTCCGAGAGCAAGCTCCAGCACCTGATGCGCCGAAACGCCGACATCCCCCTCGATCGCGTCCTGAACGAGTGGCGGTTCGAGTGGCGGCGGAACACGCGGGACCCCGCCCCGCACATCCTGATGACCTGGGAGCGGCTCCAGCAGATCCGGGCCGAGTTCCAGGCCGGTCAGGACACGCCGAACGTCCGCCTCATCCGCCGCGTCCTCGATGGCGAAGTCAAGGGCGACCGGCGCCTGGCGGAGTTCCTGGCCGGCACTCGCGACGACCTCGGCGGCCGGAGCGTCGGCGGCGGGGGGCTCTACCTCGGGCGGGCCTACCAGGACGATTTCTTCAACCCGACGACTTACCCGCGGCGCCTCAAGCGGGCCATCCAGACGGCGGACCTCTCGTCGGCCGGCCGGCCCGCCGGCGACGCCAAGGCCGCCCTCCTCGGCTACATCTTCTCGGACCTCAACTACTGGCCGGGCCACGAGAACGGGTGGGGCGTCGGGAACCCCAACTTCCACACCGACATGTACGGCCTGGCCCTCTACGCCGCCGCCATGATGCCCGACCACCCCCACGCCCGAGGCTGGATGCGGTTCGGCGTCAAGAACCTCCGCGACGACGTGCGGCGGGTGGTGTTTCTGCCCGGCGGGGCGGGCTACGAGTGCCCCGGCTACCACAGCTACGCCTTCGGCCACATGGTCGAGATGATGAAGACGATCCAGAACTCCGGCCTGGGCGACCCGTTCACCTGGCCGGAGGTCCGGGCCACGGTCGAGTTTCTCCGCAACATCCACACGCCGCCCGACCCGCGCCTGGGGCGGCGGACCCTCGCCTCCCTCGGCGACACCCACGCCTGGCAGGAGGGCACGGGCCACCTCTTGGGCATGGTCGCCGCCGGGATGAAGAAGAGCGACCCGGAGTTCGCCGCCCGGTGCATGGCCCTCTATCGCCATTACTACGGCCGCGAAGGCACCGGCGACCTCGTCAAGGACGTCCTGCTCGTCGAGCAGTCCGTCGAGGCCGCCGACCTGGCCGACATGGACTGGAAGAGCCGGCAGTATCCGGGCTTCGGGGCGGTCCTACGGAGCCGGTTCGGAACGCCCGGCGAGACGTTCGCCACCTTCAAGTGCGGCTCGGCCCGCGGCCACTACCAGGGCGACGAGCTGAGCTTCCACTTCTACGGGGCCGGGATGCCGATCGCCCTCGACTGGCACTGCGGCTACAAGCCCCGGCCCGACCAGGAGCACATGCACAATCGCGTCAACCTGGGCGACGACGAGAACATGGACGCCGTCGGCGAGATGCTGGCCTTCCGCTCGACCGACGCGGCCGACGTGGCCGTGGGCCAGGTCGAGACCGGCCGGCTCCGCAAGATGCCCCGCTACGCCCACCAGATCGTGTGGCAGGCGAGCTATCCGCGGCGGACGCTCGAGCGCCAGGCCCGGTACCGCCGGTACCTGATGCTCGTCAAGCACCCCGAGAACTCGGCCCTCCAGGACTATCTCGTCGTCCGCGACGAGCTGGACGCGGCCGAGCCGGCCACGTTCAACCTGTTCGTCCTGGCCCGCGGCGTCGAGCGGAAAGACCGCATCCTGCACTTCGACGGTCAGCTCGACGCCGACGCCGTTCTCTACGTCGCAACGCCCGAGCCGCGAAAGGTGAAACTCGACCGGTGGGCGTGGCCGAAGCAGGACGAGTCGAGCCTCATCCCGAAAGACTTCCGCATCGGCGAAGACCGCTGGACCCGTGGCGAACTCCAGCAGTGGGCCCGCATCGCCGCCCGCCCCGGCGAGGACTTCCTGGCCGTGCTCTACCCCTACCGCAAGGGGGAGAAGATGCCGCGGTTCGAGGCCCTGAACGGGGGCCGCGGCCTCCGCGTCTCGCTCGGCGACGAGAGCGAGGACGTCTACCTGGCGACCGATCCGCCCGACGGCGCCGGGGGGCAGGCCGTCGTCAAGCGCGGCCGGGACCGGACGGTGGTCCTCGAGGGCGGATCCCTGCCGCCGCTTTCGAAGCAAGCGGACCGCTGAAAAAGGGGACAGAAAAAGGGAAAAAGGGGACAAAAAAAGGGGACAGTCAC
>CAZGKW010000025.1:0-64023 GCA_964526295.1 uncultured Anaerolineales bacterium | reverse complement strand
CGCCCAACTGTTCTCCACCGCCACCCGCGCCGCATGAAACCTGCGAAAGGGCAGTATTATACGCACAGTCGTCCGATTCATGGATGCCGCACCGCATCGGCAGGTGGCCTTCCCAGTTGAAGACGGCGTTGCCGGTCACCTGGACGGACTTCGTGTCGGTGTGGAGGGCGATGCCGTGGCTCGGGGGCCCCTCCACGCCGCCGGAGTCGATGACGTCGTTGGCCGAGACGGTGCCCCAGATGACGTGCTCCAGCTCGATGCCCGGCCCGCGGTTCCAGCAGAAGATGTTGCTCGATATATTGATCTCGTGGCTATTCTCGACGCGGACGCCGCCCGAGGCCGCCTCGAACACCCGGCACCCGGTGATGCACGTGCTGTTGGCCGTGTTGGCGACATAGATGCCATAGCCGGCGGGCTGGTAGGCGACGCACCCGACGAGGTTGCCGCAGATGGTGTGGTCGAGGTGGAACCCGTGGCCCCGCTCGCCGTAGCTCGTGCACCCGAGGAGAAGGTTCGGCACGAAATCGCCGCCGCGGCCACGGCCGGCGCAGTCGCGGACCAGGATTCCCGCTCCGCCGTTGCCGGCCGTCGTGCACCCCGAGAGCCGGACGAGGAAGCTGCCCCGCTCGACGAGAATGCCGCACGCGCCGAAGCCGGCCGAGAAGACGCCGCGGACCTCCGAGTCGCCGCAGGCCCGGAGGACGACCCCGGCGAGCGACTCCTCGTCGCCCGGCCCCTGGCAGGCGAGGTCGGCGATGAGAAGGCCGTCGCGGCCCTCGGCGAGGAGCACCGCGGCATCGCTCCCGGCGCCTGCCTCGCCGGCGCCCAGCTTCAGGACGCTCGCCCGGCCGCGGCCGCGGACGGTCACCCGGCTCGGAACGTTCAGGGGGCGGCCGATCGTATAGACGCCCGCTTCGACGGTCAGCTCGCCGCCGCCCTGGGCATCCAGCCGGTCGAGGCCGGCCTGGAGCGCCTCGGCGTGGTCGGCCGCTTCGGCGACGCACTCGCCGTCGATCGCACCGCGGACGACGCACCGTCCGCCGTCGAGGTAGGCGACGCAGCTCTGGGCGATGGTCATGGGCGGTTCCTGTGCCTTCGGAGGCGCGGGGTCGACTCCAGGCCTTCGAGCGGCGCGCAGAGGGCGTGCCGACAGCTTGAACACGCCGCGGAGTGGACTCGACCGTCCTTTTCCGCCTTTCGGCGGGTTGAAACGGGCGTGGGCCGAGGACTCTCGATAGAAGGAGCGACCGAATGAGTAATCCCGCACGATGGTCGGCCGCCGTGTGGGCCGCCGGGTGCCTCGTCGCCCTGTCGGCAGCGCCGGCTCTCGGGGCCGCCGATGTGCAGGCGGCCTACGAGCTTCGCCTGGCCGGGGCCCTCGGCGAGGGGAAGGACATCGAGCTCTACGCCGTCTTCGGCCCCGGCGGACGGGCGGTCCACGCCCTCAGCGCCGCCCGCCAATACAACCGCATGCCGCACGACGTCGACGCCTCGGACCTGAAGCTCGCGGGCGAGTCCATCGCGGGCACCGTCCGCATCAGCATACCGTTCGACGGCTACGTGCCGAAGGGCGGCGAGCCGCTCGAGGCCGATATCGAGATCGACGCGACGGTCCGAAGCGGCACCGCGGCCGGCACGTACGCCGGCAAGTTCGGCGGCTGGCCGCGGAAAGGCGAGCTGGGCGGTCGGCGCATTCAAACCCATCCCGCCGACGTGCCGCGGCGCCTCACGCTCGCCTGCGAAAGCGCGGTCTACTGGGAGGCCGGGAAGCCGAAGCGCCGCCGCACGCCGGGCGCCCGGCTCGGGATGGAGCTGGCCGTCAAGGACGGCCGCTGCTTCGCCGCCCGTTTGGTCCCCTCGGGCAGCATCACCGACGTCGCCATGGCCGCCTACGCCGGAGCGCAGGACGTGCGGCTGGAGGGCCATCGCCTGACCGGAAGCCTGACCGGCACGATCTATCCCCAGGGCCAGGCCGACCGGCCGGTCGCATATCGCTGGACGTTCGACGGCGTCGCCATCGGCGACCGGGTGGCCGGGTCGATGGCCGTCGTCGAGGACGGGAAGGAGGTCGGGCGCGGCCGGTACCTCGGCCAGGTCTCTTCCGGGGCGGCCGACGCGGGAGACTGCCTCATGAAGCTGACGCTCTGCGAGGCCGTCCCGCCGCACAACTTCATGAACGTCTTCCTCGCGACCCGCGGGGGGAAGGTCCTGCACGGCTTCGGCACGACGCCGAACTTCAACAACGCCATCCACGAGGTGGACGTCTCGGGGCTCGAGGTCGCGGCCGACCGCCTCACCGGGCGGCTCGGCGTCACGATCCGGCCCGACGGGTGGGTGCCCCGCGACCGGAAGCCCATCCCCTGCTCGTTCGAGATCGATGCGGCGATCACCGCCGGCGAAGTCGTCGGCACGCACACCGGCCGCTTCCGCGACGCGCCCGTCCAGGGCGAGGCGGTCGGCCGGCTCGATCCGAAGCCCGACCTGGCGCAGGTCGCCCGCGTCACCCTCAAAGTGGAGAACAGCCCGTTCGGCCGCGGCTTCTTCACGCTCGAGTACGAGGACGGGCGGCTCGCCAACGGCCGCGTGTGGAACAACCACTCGAATCTGACGGGAGAGGTCCGAAAGGTCGCCCTCGACTTCTCCGGCGAGCGGGTCGGCGGGTCGCTGACGGCCTTCGTCGAGAAGGGCGGCGCCACCCCAGGCGTCTACGTCATCGAGCCCGACGGGGTGCTCGTCGGCACGATGGGGGCCGGCACAGCGACGACGACCGCCGCAAGCGACGGCCGCAAGAAGACCGCTACGTTCTGGATATCGCTCAGCCCGGCCGAGTGAGCCGGCGGCCGACGCGAGAGGCGGGTGGCCCGCGCGCCGCGGTTCAATCGAGTGCCAGGAGCCGGGCCCTCTGGAACCAGTCCGCCCCGTAGACCCCCTGGTAGGCGCCCACCTCGGCGCCGGCGGGTCGGCCGAGGGCCGCATCGACCTCGTACCGGCCGGCGGCGCTGGTGCCCGTCTCGGCGAGCGGCTGGGTCCATTCGTCCGCCCGGTAACGGGCCTTGACGACGCCCTTCAGGCGTCCGTTCTCGATCGTCAGCTCGCGCCAGTCGATGACCGGCGGCGTGCGGGTGGTCCGGTCGGCGTAGCCAGCGACGTGCATCAGCCGACCGTTCGAGTGCGTGACGAACAGCAGCAGCCGGCCCGGCGTGTCGCGGCCCCCCTCCTGGAAGACCGCCTCGTGCAGCCACAGCACGTCGGCGGCGGGCGGCATCCACGCCGGCTGGTGGGCCATGGCCGTCACCCGGCCGGCCACCTCGATCGGCCGGGTGAACGCCGGCAGGCGGCTGGTGATCGTCCCGGCCAGGCGAGCCTTCTCACCGAGCGTCGCGTCGACGTCGTACCGGCCGAACCGGCGAAAGCCTTCCACGTCGATGCCGAGCGTGCCGCCGAGCTTCCGCCCGTCCCATTCGGCGCGGGACGTGTCCACGGCGTGCAGCCGCGGCGCGCCGCGGAACCCCCCGTGGGTCAGCCGCCCGTCCCGCTGGACGAGCGTCACGTGCCGCGTGGTCCGCTCGCCGAGGATGTCGCCGGGCACGAACATGTGGAGCGTCCGGTTGGCCGGCGTCTCGGGCGGCTTGCGAAGGTCGAACGCCGCCAGGCCGCCGAGCGTCCGGCCGTAGAGGATCCCGTCGACGCAGGGCCACTCGATGGGCACCTCGTAGCCGGTGATCGTCCGGGGCGGGAAACCGACCGAGCCGTGCAGCTTCTGCGGCCGGCCGGGCTCGGCCAGCGACCACCACGAGGCGGTGATCGGGTCGGTGTGGGCCCGGTCGTCGTAGAGGACCAGTCGGTCCTCCACCGGGTAGGGGGCCTGCATTCCGCGGGCGCTCTCCTCGGCGACGATCCGGCCCGTCTCGGCGTCGGCGACGACCAGGCGGTCCTCCTTCTTGAGGCCGACGATCAAGTAGACGTGCCCGTCCTGGATGGCGGCCCGACGCTCGGCCCCCCGGTCCATCGTCCAGGAATGACGATACTTCTCCAGGTCGGGCAGCGTCCAGAGGTGCTCCATGCCTTTCAGGCTCAGCCGGAACGCCCCGAACAGGCCGTTGGCCTTCTCGTCGGCGGACCGCTTGCTGCCGGCGTTCAGGATGGCGAGGTCGCCCGTCACGTTGACCGTGCCGAGCTGGTTGCCGAGGCCCTCGTGGGTCCAGAGGACCCGGCCGGTCGCCGGGTCGATGAGCCGGACCGTGCCGTGGCCGCCGTTCGCGACCAGGTAGGTCTTGCCGCCGTGGACCCAGAAGGCGGGCGTGGCATGCTTCGAGAGGACCGGCTCGTCGATCTGCCACTTGCGCTCGCCGGTCTTCGCGTCGAACGCCGTCAGCCCCCCGTGCGGGACGACGACGCAGCCGCCCGCGACGACGAGCGAGGACTTCCCGTTGCGGGTCCAGCCGAGCTCGCGCTTCTCGATGTACTCGTGGCGCTGGGCCAGAAGCGAGGGGCGGGCGACGACTTCCCACAGCTTCCGGCCGGTCGCGCCGTCGTAGGCGTACAGGCGGCCGGCGGTGCCCATGCTGAAGACGCGTCCGTCGGCCCAGGCGGGCGAGACGCCCCAGTGGTTCCGCTTGTGGCCCAGGCGGTTGTGGCCCTTGCCCTCCTCGACCGCGTGCCATCGGACCTCCCCCGTGCGGGAGTCGACGGCCAGGAGACAGTCGTCGGCCGTGACGCTGAAGAACCAGTCGGGCAACAGGGCGAGGTTCTCGGGCCTGTCCATCGTCCGCCAGCCCTTGCGCTTGGCGGGTACGCGGCCGTCGGGCTTGAAGTAGGTGACGTAGACCGTGCCGCCGGCGACGATGGGGCTGGCGGTCCCGCCGTAGAACGCCTCGATGCCGTGGTCGCGGGCGTACCTCAGCGTGCCGGGGTAGAGCCCCTTGCCGACGCCCATGTGGTGGTCGAGCTGCCACAGGACGGGGGCGTCGTCGAGGTGGTCGACCAGTTCGGTCCCCTGCTTGGGGGGCGTGCGGTCGCCGTCGCCGATAAACATGGGCCAGTCGGCCCGGGCGGGGGCCGCCCGCAGGCCCGGCCCGACCACGGCCACAAGGACTGCCACAGCGAGAACGCGTCTCAACATGCCGGCTCCTGTCTCCGGGGGACCGGTGGCGAGCCGCGCCCCTGGCGGCGCGGCAAGGAATTGAACCCGCCCGAGGGGCACAGGTGCCGTCCGCCTCGAAGGGAAGCCCGGGCGGCCCGCTCGCCGCGCGGCCGGACGGAACCGTCGCGCCGCGGGCGGCTGGAAAGCGAACGCTCGGCGTCGGAGCAAGGGAAGCGGCCTACTTCAGCCACTCGTTGAGCTTGCGGGCGGCTTCCTCGCTCAGGTCCTCCCAGCCGGCCTTGAGGTACTCGTTCAGCTCGTCGAGCTTGGCCTGGGCCTTCCGGGCGACCTCGTCCTGCTTGCCGGCGGCGTCGGCCCGGGCCTCGGCCAGTTGCGATTCGAGTTCGAGCCGCTTCGCCGCCACCCGGTGCTTCAACGCTTCCTTCTGACTCATCGGTGGGTCCCTCCGTAGCACGGTCGTCTTCTATCCATCGTAAGGGGGCGCCAGGGCGCCAAACAAGACGCGGAGCATTTCGGCGGGGCTCGCCGCGGCCCGGCCCGAGGACGGGCGGGCTCAGTCGAGGGTGAAGACGTTCGCCACCGGCCGGGAGGTGTGGAGCGTCCCGAGGACGACGTCGCGGGTCATCGCCTCGGGCTTCATGACGGCCCGCAGGCGCGTCAGGCACCGCGTCGGGGCGTCCTCGTCGACGACCCGGTGGAACGCCACCTGGTCGAACAGCCGGCGGGCGTCGCGGTCGTACTTCAGGTTCAGCGAGTACTCGGTCATGAAGAGCCGGCCGCCGTGCTTCTCGGTGAGGCCCGCCAGCAGGGCCTCGTAGTTCGTGCCGCTCGGCGACCGCGGGTCGCGGCGGAGCGTGTCGCTCGTAACCCGGGCGTTGGCCCAGTTCTTCGCGTGGCACCGCCGCCGCGAGAGGACGTAAAGGACGATCTCGTTCTCGGTGTCGGCCGAGAGCTGCGAGATGACGAGGGGATAGACCAGCCGCCGGTCGCTGTAGGTGTAGCCGATGGGGTGAGGGGCGAGGACCGGCCGCCGGGCGTCCTCCGGGCGAAGCTTGATCGCCAGCCAGTGCCACCCGTCCTCGACGTACTGCTTGAAGACCGGCTCGGAGCCGTCGGGGACGGCGTAGTCGTTCTCGGTGAGCCACTCGACGAGCTTGGCGGCGTCGGTCGCGCCGAGGACGGTCCAGTTGAACAGGCCGGCCGTGCCGCTCGCCTCGACGCGGACGGCCCGTTCGACGGTCAGCTCGCCGTCGCCTTCGTCGCCCCCGAGGGTGCCGCCGAACGAGCCGTCGGACTTCGCGCCGCCGTAATGCTCGGTCCAGCGGAACCGGGGGGCCGTGTGTTCCTCCAGCAGCTCGAAGAGGCCCTCCTTGAGGGCCCGGACGTCGGTCGGGGCCTTCGGGACGGGGACGATCCAGGCCACGTCCTTCGGCCCGGCCCGGAAGTGGGTCCGCAGGGCGATGCGGACCGTCTCGCCGTCGAAGGCGAGGAGGGCCTCCTGACGCGGCGAGGAGACCATCTGCCCGGCCCGGCCTCCGCGGACCACCGGCCCGGAGGGGGGCGCCACCATGACCCCGTCGGCCCACGCGACCGACTCGATGCCCATCACCAGTGCGGCAACGGCGATCCAGCGGGCCATGTCGTCCCCCTTTCGGCGTCCGGGCGCCGTCGTCAGCGAGAAGCCACCGGCCGAGCGGCCAGACGGCTGCCGCCACACGCTTCTACGAGCCGAGCCCGGCCGATACCAGAGCATTCTGTGCGGTGCGGCCCCAGGCGTCCCGTTCGCCGGCCGCCGTCCGTGGTCAGCCCGGCAGGGCCCCGCGGAATCCCTCCGAAAACCGTTGCCGCGCCGACCGGCACCGGCTACCATCTCGTCAAGGACGCCCGCGGCAAGCTTCCCCGCCCTCCGGGCGGACCGGCGGCTAACGGTTAGCCGCCTGCCCAGGCAGGCGCGACCCATCACGGATGGAGGAGATTCGATGGCGAAGAAGATCAAGGTGAAGCGGTCCGACAAGTTCGCGTTCGGCATCTGGTGCGTCATGAACCGCGGGGCCGACCCCTTCGGCGACGACGTCCGGCCCGCCATCAGCGGCGCCGAGGCCATCCGCAAGCTGGGCAAACGCGACGTCTACGGCTTCGAGTACCACGACAACGACCTCTGGCCCATCGACGCCAGCCCCCCGACCAAGCGCAAGCACGTCCGCGACGCCCAGAAGGCCATGAAGGACACCGGCATCAAGTGCACCGCCGCCACCACGAACCTCTTCTACCACCCGGTGTTCAAGGACGGGGCGTTCACCAGCCACGACCCGAAGGTCCGGGCCTACGCCGTCCAGAAGGTCATGGCGAACCTCGACGTGGCCGCCGAGCTCGGGGCCGAGGTCTACATCTTCTGGGGCGGCCGCGAAGGGGCCGACGTCGACCTCGGCAAGGACCCCGTCGAGGCCATCAAGCGGTTCCGCGAGTGCATCAACTTCCTGTGCCACTACTGCCTGGAGCAGGGCTACAAGATGGTCTTCTCGATCGAGCCGAAGCCCAACGAGCCCCGGTCCGACACCTACCTGGCCACGGCGGGCCACGCCCTGGCGTTCATCGAGACGCTCGATCACCCGGAGATGGTGGGCGTCAACCCCGAGTACGCCCACATCAAGATGGCGGGCCTGAACCCGCTGCACGAGTTCGCCCAGGCCCTGGAGGCCGGCAAGCTGGTCGACGTCCACCTGAACGCCCAGAAGCCGCTCCGCTATGACCAGGACATGAGCTTCGGGGCCGACAACCCCAAGGAGGCCCTCCTGGTCGTCAAGCTCCTCACGGACTACGCCTACTCCGGCACGAAGTCGTTCGACGCCCACCCGTTCCGGACCGAGGCCGACCCGTGGGACTTCGTCGACCGGTGCATGCGGGCCTACAAGGCCCTGGAGATGAAGGTCGAGGAGGTCAACGCCGACACGGCGCTGTGCTCGATGCTGGAGGAGCTCGAAGGGGCCCCCGACGCGGGCTGGTCCGACGTCCTGAGCGCCTACTCGGCCAAGGGGGCCGAGAAGCTCAAAAAGGGCAAGTTCAACCCGGACACGCTGGCCAAGCGGAAACTGCTCTACGAGCGGATCGACCAGCGGCTGACCGAGATCCTCCTGGGCCTGGCGTGACGCCACGGACCGGGCGAACGCTTCGCGAAGCACGCCGTGACGATGACCCAGAGCGGTGAGCAAGGCTGCCCGCCGCGCTGTTGCTGTCGAGCGAACGCCCGGCAAACGGAGGAGACGCCCGTGGCCGACGGCAAGCTGAGCGAGGCAACGTTCTGCCAGGTCGCCCTGGTGGTCGAGGACGTCGAGGCGGCCGCCAAGGCCTGGGCCGACGCCCTCGGCTTGCCCGTGCCCGAGTGGCACCTGACGGACCCGGCGGCGGGCGAGGGCACCCGGTACCGCGGCCGGCCGACCGACGCCCGGGCCAGGCTGGCCTTCTTCCGCCTCGGGCCGGTCTCGATCGAGCTGATCGAGCCGGTCGGCGAGCCCAGCACCTGGCGCGACGGCCTGGCGAGCGGCTCGGCCGTCCACCACCTCGCCTTCCGCGTCAAGGACACCGAGGCGGTCGTCGAGCGGCTCGCCCGGCAGGGCATCGGCGTCGTCCAGACGGGCGGGTACACCGGCGGCCGCTATACGTACGTCGACACGGTCGAGCAACTGGGCGTCGCGCTGGAACTGCTTCAGGACGTGCCGGCCGATTCCTGAGAAGCGGATCGCCCGGCGTACGAACCGCCCGGCGTCTTCTTCCCGGGCCGGCCTTGCATGCGCATTTCTCGTCGGATACACTCGCTTTCCACGTCGCTTGTCCGTACCCATATGGGGGGCCGGAGCGGGACGCGCCGTCCGCGCGCCCGCGGAGAGGACCATGTCCGACGCAGCCGATGACACCGCACGCTTGCCGTCCGGCCCGGAAGGGCCGCATCGCGACTATCGTGTCCTGTGGGAAGCCACCAGCGACGCCGTCCTGATCATCAATCTGGAGTCCGGCCGGATCCTGGAAGCCAGCCCCGGGGCCGCCCAGGTATTCGAGCGACCCGCCGACCAGCTCCGCAAGATGACCATCTGGGACCTGGCCGCCCCCGAGGACCACGAGACGATCTGTCGGCTGGTCGAGCGGACCGCCGCCGAAGGGCACGTGGACCGCGAGGTCCACCTTCATTATCCTCATCCGAGCGGCGAGCTCGTCTTCGCGCGGGCCCGGGTGAAGGCCTTCCGGCAGGGGGCGGGCCCCGAGGCGTTCGTCCTGATCCAGGACCTGACAGACGTCACGGACGTCCAGCAGCGGCTCGAAGAGGCCGAGACCCGGTACCGGACCATCTTCGAGACGGCGGCGGACGCGATCTTCCTGGTCGGCCCGGACGGCGTCTTCCTCGGCGCCAATCCTGCCGCCGCCCGGGCCCAGGGCCTCGCGCCGGACGAGCTGGCCGGCAAGCACATGCGGGACCTGTTCCCCCCGGAGATCGCCGACCGCCAGCTCCGCGGCGTAATGCGCGTCTTCGAGACGGGACGGCCGCTCTTCCGCGCCGAAAACATCACCCACACGGTCGACGGGCCCCGCTGGTTCAACACCAGCCTCGTGCCCGTCACGGACTCGGGCGGCACGGTGCAGTACGTCGTCGGCTTGGCCCGGGACGTGACCGACAGCAAGGAGGCCGAGGACGCCCTCCGCGAAAGCGAGGCCCGGTATCGGGCCGTCGTCGAGAGCCAGACCGAGCTGGTCACCCGGTTCCGCCCCGACGGCACCGTCACGTTCGTCAACGAGGCGAACTGTCGCTACTTCGGCCTGACGCGGGAGGAGTTCACCGGCAAAACGTTCAAGCGGCTGCTTTTCCCGGAAGACTACCAGCGGCTGGTGGCGGCGCTTCAGTCGCTGACACCGGAGAAGCCGACGTTCTCGATCGAGCATCGCATCCGACGCGGCGACGAGATCCGATGGACCCAGTGGACCAACCGGGCCATCTTCGACGAGGACGGCCGCGTCGTCGAGTACCAGGGCGTCGGCCGCGACATCACGGAACGCCGCCAGGCCGAGCAAGCCTACCGGGCCCTGGTCGAACGCTCGATTCAGGGCATCGTCCTGTACCAGGATTACCGCATCGTCTTCGCCAACCGGGCCTTTGCCGAGATGCTCGGGCGGAGCATCGATGAACTGCTGGCCCTGTCGGCAAGCGAGGTGATGGACCTGACGCATCCAGCCGACCGGGACCGCATCCACGGCTATCACCGCGACCGCCTGGCGGATCGGCCGGCGCCGTCCCGGAGCGAGTACCGGATGCTCCGCAAGGACGGCTCGACCCTTCACGTCGCCGCCGCCGCCTCGATGTCGGAGTACCGGGGTCGGCCCGCGGTCCAGGTCTTCTACGTCGACATCACCGAACGGCGGCAGCTCGAGGAGCAGCTCCGGGAGGCCCAGAAGATGGAGGCGGTCGGCCAGCTCGCCGGCGGCATCGCCCACGACTTCAACAATCTGATGACCGGCATCCTGTGCCAGGTCGACCTCTTGGCCCGCCACGCCGAGCCGGGCAGCCCCGTCGCGGCCGCCGCCGAGGCCATCGAGGGCGCCGCCCAGCGGGCCGCCCATCGCACCAAACAGCTCCTGGGGTTCGCCCGCCGAGGCAAGCTCCAGAACGTCCCTGTCGACCTCGCCGAGCTGGTCGAGGAAGTCATCAGCCTCGTTCACACCGACCAGGACGGCATCGCCAAGCCGACCCACGTCCACGCCGACCGCCCCCGCGTCATGGGCGACCCCGAGCAGCTCGAGCAGGTCCTCCTGAACCTGGCCCTGAACGCCCGCGACGCCATGCCCGAGGGCGGCGAGATGGCCTTCGACGTCCGGCTGGTCGATGTCGACGGCGACGAAGCCCGGCGCCACCCGGACGCCCGGCCCGGCAGGTACGTCCGCCTCGCCGTCTCGGACACGGGCTGCGGCATCGGGCCGGACGTCATCGGACGCATCTTCGAGCCGTTCTTCACCACCAAGGAGCAAGGCCGCGGCACGGGAATGGGCCTCGCGACGGTCTACGGCATCGTTCGGAACCACGCGGGATGGGTCGAGGTCGACAGCGAGCCCGGCCGCGGCAGCGAGTTCCGCATCTACCTTCCCCCGGCCGACGAGTCGGCCCCGGCCTGGCCAGCCCTGCACGACCTGGCCCGGCGGCGGCCGACCGCCACGGCCCGGCCGCGCGGGCGGCGCCCCTCCGCGGGCGCCGCGAAGGTCCCGTCAGCCCCCCTGGCCCGGGTCCTCGTCGTCGACGACGAGGAGATCGTCCGGCGGGTCGTCGACCGCATGCTTCGCGACGCCGGATACGAGGTCGTCATCGCCTCGAACGGCACGGAGGCCGTCGCCTGGTACCATCAGCACGCCGGCGAGGTGGACCTGGCCATCATCGACATGCGGATGCCCCGGATGGACGGCCGGGAGTGCTTCCGCGAGCTTCGCCGTATCAACCCCGAGGTGCGGGCCATTTTCTCGACGGGCTTCGAGGTCGAGGGCATCGCGCGGGCGGCGATCGAGGACGGCATGGTGGGCTTCGTCCGCAAACCGTTCCACCTTCGGGAGCTGACCGAGGCCGTGAGCGCCGCCCTGGGCCGCTGAGCGATGGCCCGGTGGGCCACCTTGCCCCGCGCCCGGCGCCGCGTTCGTACGTGCCGCGGCGCAGTCCCTGCACGCCGGGACGCAGCCGTACGATCGCGGGTACGCCCGGCGGGCGCCGGCGGTTCACTGCTTCAGGGGAACCTTGACACGGGCGAAAAGGCGCGTAGAATCCCCGGAATCGCAGTCCCCATAGCTCAATTGGATAGAGCGTTGGCCTCCGGAGCCAAAGGTTTGAGGTTCGAGTCCTCATGGGGACGCCATGCCATCTTCGATCGGGCGGCGACCTGACCGTTGCCGCCCGGTCTGTCTGGTCCGGACGGGCCCGTCGCCGAAGCAGGCTCCCGACGTCTCTGCTTTTCGCCTGAGCCGCGGCCGGTCCCCCGCCGGCATCCGTCTGTCCGGGGACCGAAGCACGAGAATCGGCGGTTGACTTCCGAAATCGGGTCGCCGCCGGTTCGAGCCACCGGGCGGCCCGACCCGGCGCCCGCGACAACGTGCCGCCTACCGCCTGAGGCCCCCCTGATACCCCCCAAGCAGACCCCTGTTGCCCCCTTGGCATCCGCTTTGCACATCGACCCACAAACGCCGTTTCGACCGCCGGGGGTCTCCGCATTCGGGGGACCGCCCGGCCGTCTGCGTTTCCGCACCGCCCCGTACACTCCTTGCCGGAGGACCACCGACATGGCGAAGAAGAACGCACGCCGAACCGCCACCGCCCGGACGCTCGGCCCGGTCTCCGAGCTGGAACGTCACCTGCCGTCCGAGTGGTGGCGGGACCTGTTCACGTCGCTCTACCTGAAGACGGACGGCGACGTGATCGACTCGGCCGCCAACACCGCCCGGGAGGTCGATCTGCTCATCCAGGCGGCCGGCCTGGAGCCGAACGACCGGCTGCTGGACCTCTGCTGCGGTCAGGGCCGGCACTGCCTGGAGCTGGCCCGGCGGGGGTTCCGCTACGTCACGGGGCTCGACCGGTCGCGGTACCTGGTTCGCCTGGCCCGGAAACGGGCCCGCCAGGAAGGCCTGGCGGTCACGTTCCAGGAGGGCGACGCCCGCCGGCTCCGCGTTCCCGAGGGGACGTTCCACTGCGTCGCCGTCATGGGCAACTCGTTCGGCTACTTCGAGCGGGAGGAGGACGACCTGAAGGTGCTCGAGGCGGTCAAGCGGGCGCTGGTCTCGGGCGGCACGCTGGCCCTGGACCTGGTCGACGGCGAGTGGATGCTCGACCACTTCGAGCCGCGGTCCTGGGAGTGGATCGACCAGAACCACTTCGTCTGCCGCGAACGCTCGCTGGCCTCGGACGGCCGGCGGCTGGTCTCCCGCGAAGTCGTCGTCCACGCCGAAAAGGGCGTCATCGCCGACCAGTTCTACGCCGAGCGGCTCTACTCTCGGCGGCAGATCCAGGACCTGCTCGAGGCCGCCGGGTTCGCCCTGGTCCGCTTCGACGGCGAGCTGACGGCCGAGTCGCACCGCGACCAGGACCTCGGAATGATGGCCCGGCGGTCTTTCGTGACGGCGTGGGCGCCGCAGCGTGTGGCGGCGGTCGTGGCCGCGGCGCCGCGCCTGCCCGAGGTAACCGTCCTGATGGGCGACCCCTCGCTGCCCGACACGGTCAAGCGCGACGGCCAGTACAACCCGGAGGACTTCGACACGGCCGATCGGCTGCGGGGCGCCCTGGCCGAGATGACCGAGTATCGATTCGACTTCGTTGACAACCACGCGACGCTGATCACCCGCCTCCGCGGTCAGCGGCCCGCGTTCGTCCTGAACCTGTGCGATGAGGGCTTCGAGAACGATGCGTTCCGCGAACTGCACGTGCCGGCCCTGCTGGAGATGCTCGGCGTCCCCTACTCCGGGGCGGGGCCGGCATGCCTGGCCCTGTGCTACAACAAGTCGCACATCCGGGCCCTGGCGGCCTCGCTGGACGTGCCGGTGCCCCTGGAGACCTACTTCAACCCGGCCGACCAGGCGGCCACGCTGCCGTCGATCTTCCCCGCCCTGGTGAAGCCGAACTTCGGCGATTCGAGCGTCGGCATCACCCACGAGGCGGTGGTCCGGTCGTCGGAAGAGCTGATCCGGTACCTCGACCGGCTCCGGACCGACCTGCCGGGCCGGCCCATCCTCATCCAGGAGTTCCTCAGCGGCCCCGAGTACAGCGTCGGCATCCTGGGCAACCCGGGGATGGACGTGACGGTGCTGCCGGTGCTGGAGGTGGACTATTCGGGCCTCGAGGCGGGCCTGCCGCGGATCCTCGGTTACGAGTCGAAGTGGCTGCCCGATTCGCCCTACTGGACCGAGATCCGGCACAAGGAGGCCGACCTCGACGAGGACCGCCGCCAGCAGCTCGTCGACCACTCGAACCTCCTGTTCGAGCGGTGCGGGTGCCGCGACTATGCCCGGTTCGACTGGCGGACGGACTCCACCGGCGAGATCAAGCTCCTGGAGGTCAATCCGAACCCGGGCTGGTGCTGGGACGGCAAGCTGAACTACATGGCGGGTTTCGCGGGGCTCCGCTACACCGATCTCCTGCGGCGGATCATCGAGACCGCCCAGGAACGCGTCGCGGCCGAGTCGGCCGTCGCCTCCGCCCTGACCGCAGCCGTTCCATAGGTCGCCGGGCCGGGACGCGCGATTCGGTCCCTGCCCTCTCTGGCCCCTGCGGCCAATCCCCTTGGCCCGGCTGCCGATACCGATAGAATGGATGCTGCGCTGAAGGAACCGGCTGTCGACTGTCCCCGCGGGGGGGACGCCATGGGAACGTCTCAATCACTGGGCGTCGTTCGCCACGCCGAGAAGATCCTGTCCGACGACCGGCGGGTCATCCCGCGCTACCTGCCCCTGGGCCGGCCAGGGCGGATCCGGTCCGTCGTCGAGCGGGTCCTCGCCATCCCGGAGTCCCGCGTCCCGGCGGCCCTCCGGGAGATCGAGCGGCGGTTCTCCTCCCGCCACCGAGACATTCACGCCAGTTTCCGCGAAAACGGCGAGCGGGCCCTGCGGCACGTCCGGGGGCTGGACGGATTCAGCGAGGCCCGCCGGCTGCTCATCGGGGCCCACTTCACGATGGAATACTCGATCGAGGCCGCCGCGCTGTTCAACCCGTCTATCGTGCCGCACCCCGACCAGGGCGATCTGCCGGCCGGCGCCGTCCGGTTCCTGATGAGCCTTCGTGCGACCGGCGAAGGGCACGTCTCGTCGATCGTGTTCCGGCGGGGCGTGATCGACGGGCGGGGCCGGATCGCGTTCGATCCCCCGCCCCGCTACGCCTGGTCGGCCGCGCCGCACCCGGAGCGGCGTCTCGAGAAGAGCTGGTTCGCCCGGAAGCTCCGCGACGGGGGTTTCGACGGGGGCCTGACGGAGCGGCTCATCGCCGAGCTGGTCGACCCGTTCGCCCCGTCCGACCTCAGGCACGTCCTGGCCGGGCTCCGGCGGAAGGCCCGCGCCGAGAGCGGCACCAAGCGGCTCGCCGCCTACGCCCGATGGGTCGCCCAGGCCAACTACGAGGTCCACTTCCCCGAGGACTGCCGGCCCAGCGAGATCGTCGTCTTCCCGGCGACGGAGTACGAATCGAGCGGCATGGAGGACGTGCGCCTGGTCCGCTTCGAGGACGACGACGCCCGCGTGACCTACTACGGGACGTACACGGCCTACGACGGCCGGCGAATCCAGCCGATGCTGATCGAGACGACCGACTTCCACGCCTTCCACATCCGGACGCTGGCGGGCCGCTATGCCCGCAACAAGGGGATGGCCCTCTTCCCGCGGAAGGTCGACGGACACTACCTGATGCTCTCGCGGCACGACGGGGAAAACCTGTTCCTGCTCCACAGCCGCGACCTGTACGTCTGGAACGCCTCGCAGCATCTGGCGGGCCCGCGGGAACCGTGGGAGCTCGTCCAGATCGGCAACTGCGGCTCGCCCCTGGAGACCGAGGCCGGGTGGCTCGTCCTGACCCACGGCGTGGGCCCCGTGCGGCAGTACTCCATCGGGGCCCTGCTGCTTGACCGGGCCCGGCCGGAGCGGGTCCTGGGGCGGCTGCGCAGTCCGCTTCTCGTCCCCGCGGCCGAGGACCCCGGCGGGTACGTGCCGAACGTCGTCTACTCATGCGGCTCGATGGTCCACCGGGGCCGCCTGGTGGTCCCGTACGGCATCGCAGACTCGCGGACGGCGCTGGCGACGGTGCGGGTGGACCGGCTGATCGGGCGGCTCCTGGACTGCGGGCCGTGACGGAGGGTGTCGGCGGAGCGTTCCGGCCCCGGAAAAGGGCCGGGCGTGGCCGCCGGTCGAGACCGGCCGCCGCCACGCCCGCCACCGCGTCGGTACGCCGCTCGAGTCGCCGCCCCGTGGGGGGGACAGGGCGGTCGCCCGCCGCGGCGTCGGCGTCCGGCTACTTGCAGCACTTGCCCTTCTTCCCGGAAACCTTGGCCTTGTCCTTGCTTTTTTCCTTGGCCATGCTTTCCTTCGCCGGTTTCTTCTGTTTCTTTGCCATGGTCGTCCGCTCCTTGTGCGACACGGGTCGCGTGGCCGGCGGCGCGTGGCCGAGCGCCTCGGCCCGCACGCCGGGTCAATGCGAAACCTACAAGGCGTATGCCAAACCCCCGATGGGCGCTTGCAAACGGGCCGGCGGCGGCGTTAAATACGCTGACCGATTCGGGTCGGGCCGGCGCCCGGCGACGGGCGGACGCAACCTGACCGTCCCGGCCCGTGAATCGGAACGGGGTCGCCGAACCGAAAGGCATTCCCTGGACGGGCAGCGCCGATGCTTCTGCAAGTCACCCTCGCCATCGCGGATGAGGATACCCGCAAGCGCTTGCGACGGCTCCTTCGCGACACCGACGCCGCCGTCAGTGTCATCAAGGGCACGAAGGACCTGTGGCGGCGGGCCGCCGCCCGGCCCACCGACGTCCTGCTGATCGATGGGCCCGGCGTCGACGAGGCGCTCGGCGGGTCCCCGGAGGTGGCCGGCGGGGCGGCCGGGTCGCCGGCCGTCGTGGCCGTGACGTCGAGCGAGTCGCCCGCCGAGCACGCCGAGCTGATCGCCGCCGGCTGCGAAGCCGTCCTGTTCTCCCATCTGCCGGACGCGGACCTGGGGGCGGCCCTCGGGTCGATCCTGGCGCGGCGCTCGGCCCTGGCGGAAGAGGCCCTTCGCCGCCGGCCGCTGGCCGCCCCGGGGCTGGCCGACTTCGTCTCCGACAGCCCCACCATGCGCGAGTTCATGCAGGTCGTGCACCGCGTGGTGGGGAGCCAGACGTCGCTGCTGATCCTCGGGGAAACCGGCGTGGGCAAGGAACGCCTGGCCCGGGCCATCCATGCCGAGGGCCCCCGAGGCGGCGGACCCTTCGTCGCCGTCAACTGCGGGGCCCTCCCCGAGGCGCTCCTGGAGAGCGAGCTGTTCGGCCATGAGGAGGGGGCCTTCACGGGGGCGACACGGCCCCGGCGGGGGGCGTTCGAGCTCGCCCACGGGGGGACCATCTTCCTCGACGAAGTCGGCGACATGCCGCTCCATCTCCAGGTCAAGCTCCTGCGGGTCCTCCAGGACCACCAGGTCCAGCGCGTCGGGGCCGAGGCGCCGTTCGGCGTCGACGTCCGCGTCATGGCCGCCTCCAACCGCGACCTGGAGGCCGAGGTCGAGGCCGAACGCTTCCGACGCGACCTCTACTACCGCCTCAGCGTCGTCGTCCTGACCGTGCCCCCCTTGCGGGACCGGTGCGAGGACATCCCCGCCCTGGCCCGAAGCTACGTCCAGTACCACCGCCCCCGGGTCGGCCGCGACGTCCACGGCATAACGGACGAAGCCATCGAGGCCCTGTGCCGCTACAACTGGCCCGGCAACGTCCGCGAGCTGATCAACGTCGTCGAGCGGGCGATGCTGCTTTGCAAGGGGCAGGAGATCGTCCCGGCCGACCTTCCCCCGGGCATCCGGGGCCACTCCCTCGGGGCCCAGCCGTCGGTGGGCATCCCGAAGCGGGCCGAGGACGTGCCCGCCGAATGGCTCGAGCGGCCCCTCGGCGATCTGCGCCGGGCAATGGTGGCCGACCTGGAACACGCGTACCTGGCGGCCCAACTGAAGGCGACCGCCGGGAGGGTCGGCGAGGCCGCCCGGCGAGCGGGCCTGGAGCCGCGGTCCCTCTACGACAAGATGAAGCGGTACGGTCTGGCCAAGGAGGACTTCAAGCGGCCGCCGGACCGGGGGAAGTCCGGGGCCTGACGCCCGAGGGGCGGGGCCGGGGACACGGATCGCGGGACCCTAGCGTTTCTCCAGGGGCTCGACCCGCGGATCGGGCGGGCCTGCGGGGGCGGGCCGGGGCGTGGGCCGGACGAGCCGGCGCCGTATGCGGTCGGTCCGGTCGCCTTGGCGTCGACCCTGTCGCGGCATGTCATCTTTGCGTCCCACTGTGCGGCCCTCGATTCCGCGCCACCCGTCGGCGACCGGAGAGGGAGCAACCGCCGTGCCAAGCCCGCGCCGGCGGGGCCGCCGGCCGTCGAGCGCAGTGGCGGCGGCCACCGGCCCATCGGGGCGGGACCTCGGGCCCGGCGGACCCCCCGGATCGGAAGGCCGCTTCCGAAATGGGCGGCGCCGCGGTTCCGAAAGCGCCTTCGGACGGGCCTTCCCCCGCCGCTGAAACCGCGTTTCCCCGGCCGAGGGCCCCGCGGGGCCCTCTATCCGACCCCCCGGAGCGTGGCACGGCCCTTGCAATTCCTGGCTGTCGGGCGGCCCCAACGGGAACGGTCCGCCCGGACGAAATGCAACCTGGAAGGCTCGGATATGGCGTCGAATCGAAAACCGCGGAAAGGCAGACGACTGAACAAGCCGGCCAAGCTGGGTCGGCGGGCCCGGCCGGAGGAGACAGGGCCGCCCCCACGGACCGGTCGGTCCTGGCCGAAGAACGGCTGATCGGCCGGCCGGCTGAGCGCCGCCGGCGGCCCGCCCGGCCCACTGCCTTCCGAGGATCCGCCCGCCGCCACTCGGGCCGGGGGGCGACGGGCAATCGTTACCGGCCCCGTGGAGAGACGCGATGAGTGCGAAGTCGCCGGTCGGCCTGGCGTCAGCGATGGCCGTCGGCCTGGCCCTGCTCGCCGTCGGGTGCGCCGAGGAACCCAAGCCGGCCGCCAGGCCCTCCGCCCCGGAGCGCAAGCCGGCCATGACGCTGCGGGACCCTCAGCTGGAAGCGGGACCCGCCGCGGACACGCCCCTTCTGCCCGACCCCATGGTGGACGTGGGCGACGTGCCCCCGGTGGGGACCGGTCCGGGCGCCGGCCCGGCGCCCGGCCTGCTGCCCGAACCGGAGTTTGACACCCTTTGGGGGCCGGAGCTGGCGCCCGTCCCGGCGCTGGAGTTCGGGTCCCCCGCGGAACCGGAGGTCGAGCCCGAAGCGCCTGCGGAGCCGGGGCCCGACGTCGAGACGGAAATGGGACCCGAGGTCGAGATCGAGTTCGATCTCGACACCCGCCCGGAGGAGCCGGAGGTCGAATCCGAGTTCTGACGACGGGCCGAGGCGAATCCAGGGCGGTCGCCGGTTTTCCGGTGCGGCTTCGGCTTCACCGGCCGTATGCAATACGGACACCGCGAAAACGTTTTACTTCAGCGGCGGCCATCGGGGGTGCACGCTGCTTCCGTCGCGCCGAAGCTGACGCCGGGGGGCCGGGCGGGCACGGCCCGGCGGGCACAAACCTGAAGCAGTCGGCCGGGCCTGCCGGTTCGGGCCCGGTCATGTTTCGCGCGGCCGGGGGTCGCTCGCGACGTGAAGGGCTGACGAGAATGTCCAGAGGGGTCCTGATGGGCATCGGCGGCAACCGGTCCCGCGGCCCGGGCCGTCCGGGACAGGGGCGGCGATGGCGCCGCGGCGTCCGGCTGATGCTTCTCGTTGCCGCGCTGACGGCCGGCACGACCGGTTCGGTCCCGGCGGGCCAGGCCCGCGCCGAGGGCCTTCTCAACCTCATGGGCGACGCGGCCGAGCCCGACCCGTCCCCTCGGCCCGGTGCGGGGCCCGTCGCCCGGCGCCCCGGCGATGCCGCCGGCGCTGCGTACACCGGCCCGCCGGGACAACTCAGCCTCACGGGCGACGTGGTGGGCCCCGAACCGGCCGCGCGAGGCGGCGGCGACGGGATGGCACGCCCCCTCCCGATGCCGGGCGACTTCGAGCCCCTCTCGGCCCTGATGCTCGGCGCCAACGAGCTTGTCCGGTATTACCCGGAGCTGTTCGGCGGCATCGTCTCGGCCGTCTATCGCGACGTCCCGGTGATCTGCCTGCTGGCTGACGCCGAGGAGCGGGACTTGGCTCGCGAGCTGCTGCGGGGGCACGGCGTCCCGGAATCCGCGGTCTCGCTGGAGGTGCTGCCCCTCGATTCGATGTGGGTTCGGGACTACGGTCCGATCTTCGTCCGCCGGCCGGACCGGACGGTCGGCATCGTCGACCTGGAGTATTCGCAGTGGGACGAGACGGACCCGCGTCACGACGACAACGACGTGCCCCGCGTCTTCGGCAAGGCCCTCGGGCTGCCGGTCCTCGCGCTGCCGATGAAGCTGAGCGGCGGGAACCTGCTGAGCAACGGCGACGGCCTGTGTGTGACGTCCGAGGTGGCAGGGGTGTCGCTTCGGCCCCAGTACCACAAGACCCAGCCCACCACGGTCTCGACGGCCGAGGCGGGCGGCGTGGCCTGGATGCTGCATCGGCACCTCGGGTTCAGCCAGGTGCTGTTCCTGACGTCTCTGAAGGGCGAGCCGACCGGCGACGTCGACATGTTCGTCGCGTTCGTGGCGCCGGACGTTGTGGTCGTCGCCCGGTGCGACCCGGCGGCCGACCCGGTCAACGCCGTTCGCCTCGACGAGGCGGCCCGGCGGCTGGCGTCGGTCCGGACCTCGCGAGGCCCGCTCCGGGTCCACCGCATCCCCATGCCTCCCGTCACCGACGGCCTGTGGCGGAGCTACACGAACGTCCTGTTCGCCAACGGCACGCTCGTGGTGCCGTCTTTCAGCGACGTGGACCCGGCGATCGAGAAGGAGGTCATGGACCTGTACGCGCGGCTGCTGCCGGGGTGGCGCATCGTCGCGCTGAATGCCGACTGCCTCCTGAAGCAGAAGGGCCTTCTGCACTGCATCTACCGCGGCGTGCCGGCCTTCGTGAAGCTGCCGGACCTGAGATACGGGGAACGGTCCGATCTCGCTCGGGGAACGAAAAGGCCGATCTGAGGGCCTTGGGACCTGCCCCGGCTGAGGAGCCGCGCCCCCGTCCGACGACCCCCGCAAGCGCCTGGCGCGCTGGGCCTTCTTTCAGACGGCGTCGGGGCGGCGGTCCCCCTTCAGGCACAAAGGGCCCACGATGATGCCGGGATGGTCCGACAAGAGGATGGGGAGCGGTCGGCCCGAGAGACCGAACGGACCGCCCCAGGCGGTTCGGCGGCGCTTCTGGCCGGCCCTGCTGGCGGGGGTCTTCGCCGCCGTCGTCGCTGCGGCGACCGCGGCCGGGCCCGCTTCGGCCGCTTCACGGGCGACCCGCCGGACCGCCCCGCCGCGGCCCGAGCCGATGCCGGCCGATTTCGAGCCCCTGGCCGCCCTGGTTCTCGGCGGTCACGAGCTGGTCCAGTCGCACCCCCGTCTGTTCCGCGACCTCGTCTCGGCCGTGCACCGGGACGTCCCGGTGATCTGCCTGCTGGCCGACGACCAGGAGCGGGGGCACGCCCGCCAACTCCTGCGGCAGGCCGAAGTCCCCGAGTCGGCGGTCGCCCTCGAAGTGCTGCCCCTCGACACGATGTGGGCGCGGGACTACGGACCGATCTTCGTCCGCCGGCCCGACGCCACGGCCGCCATCGTCGACCTCGACTACTCCCTGTGGGACGACGTCGACCCCCGCCGCCTCGACGACGCCGTGCCCCGCCGGTTCGCACGGGCCCTTCGGATACCCGTGAGCAAGCTCCGCATGAAGCTGAGCGGAGGCAACCTCCTGAGCAACGGCGACGGGCTCGGGGTGACGACCGAGCTGGCGACGTTCTCGCTCCGGGGCCGGCACGATCCGGACGAGCCGGCCCGGGCGTCGCCGGCCGAAGCGTGGACCGTCGAACGCCTCCTGAAACAGCACCTCGGATTCGAGACCTGGATCGTCCTGGGGCCCCTGAAGGGCGAGCCGACAGGCGACGTGGACATGTTCGTCGCGTTCACGGCGCCGGACGTCGCGGTCGTCGCCCGGTGCGACCCGGTGGCCGACCCGGTCAACGCCGTCCGCCTCGACGAGGCGGCCCGCCGCCTGGCCGGGGTCCCGACCTCGCGGGGCCCGATGCGGGTCTATCGCATCCCCATGCCGACCGGCACCGACGGCCTGTGGCGGAGCTACACGAACGTCCTGTTCGCCAACGGCACGCTCGTGGTGCCGTCGTTCAGCGACGTGGACCCGGCGATGGAGCGGGAGGTGATGGCACTCTATGGGCGGCTGCTGCCGGCGTGGCGCATCGTGGCGGTGCCTGCCGACGGCCTTCTCCCGCACGACGGCCTGCTGCACTGCATCTGCCGCGGCGTGCCGGCCTTCGTCAAGCTGCCCGACCTCCGGGCCGGCGGGCGTCTGAACCTGGGGTCGGGCGGCTCGCGGCGCCTGGCCAGGGCCAAGGCGGCAGGCTGGCCCGAAGGATCCTGAAGCCGGCGCCCCCGGCGTGTTTCCGAGGACCTGCGGCCGGCCCCGTCACGAGACCTCTCAGGCGTAGCCGCGCTGCCAGCCGTCGCGGGGCCGGCGCTCCAGGAGGGCGTTTGCCTCGGCGCCGGCGGCCCGGCCGGTGGCAAAATCGTACCGCACGGTCTGGCCCGCCAGGGAGGCCACGTTCCCCAGCAGCACGATCTCCGTCAGCCGGGCCCCGTAGCCGAAGTGGGAGCTGGGCAGGTCGTCCCCGGGGCGGCGGACCGCCCGGAGGAAGTCGCCCTTGTGGCCGCCGCTGACGCGGGGCGCCACCTGTGGCGGGACCGGCGTCTCGTTGTGCTTCGCCTCCGGGATGATCCGGAACTGGCCACAATGGCTCCCCGTCATCGCCACGTGCTTCGACCCGTAGTAGTAGGTGCCCTGGGTGAGCTGGTTGCGGCCCGCCTCGAGGGCCTCCGGTCGGGGCGGCATCAGGCCCCCGTGGTACCACCGGAGGGTGACGGGGGGCATCCCGCCCCGGGCGGGGAACCGGTACTCCACGATCGCCTGCGGAGGGAAGCCCTGCTCGGTCGGCTCGCCCCGGATCGGCTCGACCTCGACGCTGGGCGCTTCGGTCAGCTTCAAGGCCCAGACCGCCCCGTCCATCGTGTGGCAGCCCATGTCGCCCAGGGACCCGGTGCCGAAGTCCAGCCATCCCCGCCAGGAGAACGGGTGCAGGCCGTCGTGGTACTGGCGATAGGGGGCCGGGCCGATCCAGGCCTGCCAGTCGAGGCCCTCGGGGGGCTCGCCGTCGGCCGGGCGGCTCCCCGCGCTGAACCGGCGGTTCGAGACGCAGTCGACGCGGGTCACGTCTCCGAGGGCCCCGGCCCAGACGTAGTCGCAGAGCCGCCGGATCGACTCGCCGGCGTGGCCCTGGTTGCCCATCTGGGTGGCGAGTTTTTTGCGGGCGGCCGTCTCGGCCAGCGTCCGGGCCTCCCGGACCGACCAGGTCAGGGGCTTCTCGCAGTAGACGCCCGCCCCGGCGTCGAAGGCCCGCATGGTGGCGGCGAAGTGGTTGTGGTCGGGCGTGGCGACCCAGACGGCGTCGAGCTTCCGGTGGGCGTCGAAGAGGCGCCGATAGTCGGTGTAAAGCTTGGCGTCGGGGGCCTCTTTGCGGACCCGTTCGATGCCCTTGCGGCCGCGGTCCCGCATATCGACCTCGGCGACGGCGATGCAGTTCTCGCCGAGGCAGGCCCCGATGCCGCCGCCTGCCTGGCCGCCGGCGCCGATGCTGGCCATGTCGAGACGGCCGTTGGCGGCATAGGTGCGGGCCAGGCCGGGCCCGACGAGGATCGTCGCGCCGGCGAAGGCGGACTGTTTCAGGAATCGGCGGCGGTTGATTTGTCTCGGCATGGCTGAAGGTTTCCTCGCTGAGTTCCCTCTCATAGAACAGGCCGAGCGGGCCGATGGCCCGGCGGTTCTCGGACGGGGCCGCCTCGCTTCGGGCCTGACCGGTCCGGCCGCCGTCCTTAGCTTCGATGCCCCGCGCCGCGCTCCCAGGCAAAGGACCGTGTCATGATACACCGGACGTTGACGGTTTCGCTGGCCGGTTGGCTTTGGCTCGCGGCGGCCTCTGCCCTGGCGGGTGAAGGCGGCGGGCACTGGCGGTTCGAAGGCATACCCGGCCAATCGGCCGCCGGCCAGACGCTGCCCGAGCGCAAGCGGCGGCCCGGCCGCGAAACCGCAGCGCAGGGCCACCCCCGCGGCCGGATGGACCTCTACGTCAGCCATCCGACATCCGGGGCCGCGCACTAGACATCGCGACATGGGCACACGTGGTCACGCCTGCCCGGCAGCGCGTAACCCGGAGGTCCCGCTCCGGGCTGGTCGGCAACCACGTCACTTCTTCGCCTGGCGCTGCTTGATCCTGGCCCAGGTGTCCTTCAAGGTCACCGTCCGGTTGAAGACGGGCCGCTTGGCGCTTGAGTCGGGGTCGACGCAGAAGTAGCCGATCCGCTCGAGCTGGTATCGCGTGCCGGGCGGCGAACCCGTGACGCTCGGCTCCAGCTTCGCCTCCGCCACGACGACGAGCGACTCCGGGTTGACGCTGGCCTTCCAGTCCTCGCCCTCCGGCACGTCCAGCGGGTCCTCCTTCGTGAACAGGCGGTCGTAGAGGCGGACCTCCGTCGCGACCGCGTGCCCGGCCGAGACCCAGTGGAGCGTCGCCTTCGGCTTGCGGCCGTCGGGCGAGTCTCCCCCGCGCGTCGCCGGGTCGTAGGAACACCGAAGCTCGAGGACCTCGCCGCTCGAGTCCTTCACGACCTCGTCGCAGGTGACGAAGTAGGCGTAGCGGAGTCGGACCTCGCGGCCGGGGGCGAGTCGATAGAACTTCTTCGGCGGCTCCTCCATAAAGTCGCCCCGCTCGATGTAGAGGACCCGCGAGAACGGGACCTCGCGTGTGCCGGCGGATTCGTCCTCCGGGTTGTTGATCGCTTCGAGCATCTCCGTCCGGCCCTCGGGCCAGTTCGTGATGACGACGCGAAGCGGGGCGAGGACGCCCATCACCCGCGGGCTGGTCCTATTCAGGTGCTGCCGGAGGAAATGCTCCACCAGCTCGATCTCGAAGACGGCGGGGTACTTGCTGACGCCGGTCGCGAGAGAGAAGTCGCGGATGGCCTCGGGCACGTAGCCCCGCCGCCTGAGGCCCCGAAGCGTCGGCAGCCGCGGGTCGTCCCACCCCTCGACGTACCCCCCCTCGACCAGCTCCCTGAGGAGCCGCTTGCTCATCACCGTGCAGGTCAAATTATATCGGGCGAACTCGATCTGCCGGGGGTGATGGACGGGCCCCTCGCGGCCCTCGTTGATCGCGTCGATGAACCAGTCGTACAGCGGCCGGTGGTTCTCGAACTCGATGGAGCAGAGCGAGTGGGTGACGCCCTCGATGGCGTCCTCCAGGCCGTGGGCCCAGTCGTAGGTGGGGTAGATGCACCAGGCGTCGCCGACGTGCGGGTGCGGCGCGTGCAGGATGCGGTACATGACCGGGTCGCGAAGATTGAGGTTCGGCGAGGCCATGTCGATCTTGGCCCGCAGGGTCCGGCTGCCGTCGGGGAACTCGCCGGCCCGCATCCGGGCGAAGAGGTCCAGGTTCTCCTCCACCGGCCGCTCGCGCCAGGGACTGTTGCGGCCGGGCCCGGTGAGGCCCCCGCGGTAGGCGCGGACCTCGTCGGCCGAGAGGTCGCAGACGTAGGCCCTGCCCTTCTCAATGAGGTCGACGGCCCAGTCGTGCATCTGCCCGAAGTAGTCGGAGGCGTAGTAGAGGTGCTCGCCCCAGTCGGCCCCGAGCCAGGCGACGTCTTCGATAATGGCATCGATATATTCCTGCTCCTCCTTCAAAGGGTTCGTATCGTCGAACCGGAGGTGGAACTCGCCGCCGAAGTCGCGGGCGATGCCGTAGTTGGTCCAGACGGCCTTGGCGTGGCCCATGTGAAGGTAGGCGTTCGGCTCGGGCGGGAAGCGGGTGACGACCCGCCCGCCCCACTTGCCGCTCGCGACGTCCTCGGCCACGATCTCGCGAATGAAGTCCGAGCGGTCGCCCGGCCCGTTTGCGTCCTTCTCGCCCATGGCGTCCGCCTCTGCCCTGTGGAACGTGCAACCTGGAGGGGTGTAGTCTAGCGTCTGGCGGAGCGGGACGCAAACGGCAGTCTCTGAGTGCCCGAGACGGCGTCTCTGGTTGTCCGGGGCGAGCACGTCCACCCCGCACCGCGGGCCGCCGCTTGACGGGGCCGACGAAAGCGGTATAACATCGTTATGACGTCAGGGAGGCCGCCATGATCAAGCGATTGCGGAAGGTCGGCAACAGCAACGCCCTCATCCTCGACCGGCCCCTGCTGGAGCTGCTGGGCCTTGAGGAGAACGGCGAGGTTCGCCTGACGGTCGAGGGCCAGTCCCTCGTCGTCACGCCGACGGACCCCCGGCCGGTCGACCCCGAGCGGTTCGAGGCCTGCCTGGACCGTGTCGCGAAGGACCGGCGGGAGCTGCTGCGGAAGCTGGCCGAATGAGCCGCGGGCCCGTCTTCCTCGACGCCGGGCACGTCCTGGCGATCCACGCCCGCATGGTCGCCGACTTCGGCGGCGAGGCGGGCCTTCGCGACCGGGCCCTGCTGGAATCGGCCGCCGCCATGCCGGCCGCCCGCTGGAGCGGACGCTACCTCCACCCCGGCTACGCCGCCAAGGCCGCCTCCTATCTCTTTCACCTCTGCCGCAACCATCCGTTCGTCGACGGCAACAAGCGGACGGCCGTCGTGGCGGCCGAGATGTTCCTGCGGCTGAACGGTCGGCGTCTGGACGCGAGCGACGCCGAACTCGAAGGCCTGACGGTCGGCGTTGCGGCCGGGCGTGTCTCGAAGGCCGAGGCCGTCCGCTTCTTCCGCCGGGCCGTCACGCGCGATGCCTGAGAGCGAGGCTGCCCCTCAGTCTTTCCGCTCCCCGAAGCAATAGAGCTCGTCGTCGGTGCGGATGAAGAGCTGGCCGTCGCTGGCGGCGACGGTCGCGCGGCAGCCGTTGCCTCCCAAGCTCGTCTGATGGAGCAGCTTCAGCGACGGGGCGGCCTCGACGACGAACACCTCGCCGTCGTGGTTGATCAGGTAGATCTTGCCGTCCGCCCCGGTGGGCGAAGCCTGGAAGACCGCCTTCGCGTCGAGGCGCGTCTCGCCGAGGACGTTGCCGGTCCGCGGCTCGATGCACGTGATCCGCTTCCGCCCGCCGTGGAGGACGTAGAACTTGCCGTCCCAGGCGAGCGGCGTGGGGACGTCCGGGGCGCCGTCCTTCGTCCAGGCCCAGCCGGGGGCGCCCAGGGCCGTCGCGAAGAGGTCCCCGCCCCGCGGGGCGCACATCAGGATTACGCCGCCCCCGACGACCGGCGAGGCCACCGTCCGGTACCACTTCGTGTCGCGTGGGTTGTAGTCGGGCGACCGCCAGGTCTCGCGTCCCGTGCCGGGCTCGTGGGCGGTGATGTAGTCGCCGCCGACCACCAGGAGCAGCATCCCGCGGGGGCCCCGGTAGGGGACGGGCGTGGTGTAGGCCTGCTTGGCCTCCTGGCCGGCGTCGCTCGGGCGGGGCCGCTTCCACAGGTCGCGCCCCGTCGCCGGGTCGATGCAGAGGAGGTAGGACTTGCCGCCGCCGGGCTCGGGGCCGCTGCGGTGGCTGCCGTGGATAACCGAGAGGTAGAGCTTCCCCTCGTACAGAAGGGCCGAGGCCCCGTAGTCCCACAGGATCTCGAACCGGCCGTGGTCCTTCTGGATGTTGCGACGCCAGACCTCGCGCCCGTCGACCGTGAAGGCCACGAGGTCGCCCGTGCCGTAGAGGAACCAGGCGTGCTCCCCGTCGGTGACGGGCGAGGGGGAGGCGGCGGTGTTGCCCTGGCGGTTGGTGAAGCCCTCGCCGATCTCGTGCGACCAGCGGAGCTTTCCGTCGTCCCGGCCGAAGCACTGGGCGTGGGTCCGCTTCGACTTCGGGTCCATGGAGCTGACGAAGACATAGTCGCCCCAGA
Source organism: uncultured Anaerolineales bacterium (assembly GCA_964526295.1). Taxonomy (GTDB): domain Bacteria; phylum Planctomycetota; class Phycisphaerae; order FEN-1346; family FEN-1346; genus CAZGKW01. The sequence continues at coordinate 36,156 of CAZGKW010000025.1, read as the reverse complement.
CGATGGGGGTCGCGCCGCCGACGCCCGCCAAGTCGGCCTTCCAGGTCACGTTCTGGTCTCGTGAGAATTGCGTGGGCAGGCCGGTCTCGTCGGCGGACCCGTCGAAGTTGGGGCCCCGCCAGTGGGGCCAGTTGCCCGCCTGGGCCGCCGCGCCGGCCAGTGCGATGACCAAGCCCAGTCCGAGAAGCAGCGTTCTGCGTGCGGTCACGTCGGTGCTCCTTTGCGAGTACGGGCGCCGACGAGGGCGCCGGCGCCGTTGGGCGTTGGGCGTTGGGCGTCGGACGTTCACGTCAGCTCGGCGCTTGACCCTCACGGCTGGTCCTCGGCCACCTCCACCCTCACCCCCACCCCTCTCCTGTCGAGGGAGAGGCAGTCAAGGGACAGCGCCTAGCCAAGCTCCTTCGCCCGTTCGATCGCCTCCTCCAGGCGCCGGAGGCATTCGTCGCGGCCGAGGACCTCCATCGTCTCAAAGAGCGGCGTCGAGACCGCCCGGCACGTCACGGCGACGCGCAGCGTCATGAAGAGTTCCCGGACCTTCCAGTCCATCTCCTCCGAGAGGGCCCGGACCGGCCCCTCCATCGCCTCGGCCGACCACGCCGTTAACCCCGCCAGAAGCTCCCGGAGCCGCTCCAAAGCCGCCCGCACCTCTTCGGGCGTCCGCGACGGTTTCTTCTTCTTTCCCTTCGTCGGGACGAGCAGCTCCGGCTCGTAGGGCAGCCGCTCGACGAAAAACGCCACCCCGTCGGCGAACTCCGCGAGCTTCCTCAGCCGCTCCTGCATGAGGCGGACGATCTCGAGCCGCTCCTCGTCGGAGAACTTCTCAAGGCCCGCGGGCATGAACCCGCCCTCGCAGAGCCGCCCGGCCAGGTCCTCGGCCGACAGGCGGCGGACCCACTGGCCGTTCAGCCATTCGAACTTATCCATGTCGAAGACCGGGGCCGTCGTCGTCACGCGATCCAGCGAGAACGCCTCCAGGAACTCCTCCCGGCTGAAGACCTCCCGGCCGTCCGGCATGGAGTGGCCCAGCATCCCCAGGAAGTTGACCACCGCCTCGGCCAGGTAACCCTCCCGCCGGTACCACAGGACGTTCGTCGGGTTCTTCCGCTTCGACAGCTTCGACCGGTCGGGGTTGCGGATGAGCGGCATGTGATAGAACGCCGGCGGGTCCCACCCCAGGGCCTCGTAGAGGAGGACGTGCTTGGGGGTCGAGATGATCCACTCCTCGGCCCGGACGACGTGGGTGATGTCCATGAGGTGGTCGTCGACGACGCTCGCCAGGTGATACGTCGGGAAGCCGTCGCTCTTCAGGACCACCTGGTCGTCGATGGTCGCGTTCTCGATGACGATGGGCCCGCGGAGGCCGTCCGTGAACCGCGTCTCGCCCTCCAGGGGGACGGCCAGGCGGACGGTGTGCGGCTCGCCGCCCTCGGCCCGGCGGCGGGCCTCGTCGGGGTCGAGCGGCCGGCACCGGCGGTCGTAGCCGGTGGCCTGGCCGGCCTTCCGCCGCTCGTCCCGGACTTCCTTCAATCGCTCGGGCGTACAGAAGCAGCGGTACGCCCGGCCGCTCGCGAGGAGGCGATCGACGTGCTCGCGATAGACCTCGAGCCGCTCGCTCTGGCGGTACGGGCCGACGGGGCCGCCGCGGTCGGGCCCCTCGTCGGGCCCCAGGCCGAGCCACTCCAGGGCCTGGATGAACATGGCCTCGGCCCCCTCGACGAACCGCGTCCGGTCGGTGTCTTCGATGCGAAGGACGAACTGGCCGCCCCCCTGGCGGGCGAGGGCCCAGTCCGCGAGGGCGATGTACATGTTCCCGATGTGCGGCTCGCCGGTCGGGCTGGGGGCGATGCGGGTCCGGATGGCGGCGGATGGGGGCATGGTCGGGTCTCGGGCTCAGGCTATCGGACAGCGGCGCGTGGGCCGGGCCGGCATGCGGACCGGCCCCGACGGTCGGCGGAACGGCAAACGGGTCCAGGTCAGTCCCGCGAACATTCGGCGCGGCGGCGGGTCTCGGTGCCCGGCGCGTTTCCGGCCCACCAGGGCGTGAGCCGCTCGAGCTCCGCTCGCCCCCCTCACCCCGCCCCTCTCCCGCGAGGGGAGAGGGTGGGGACGAAACCGCGTCAGGGCCAGAACGGTCCGAGGCCGCCCGACCCGCCCCAAGTTCCGTCTCCGGTCTCTGTCCCGGTCTCGGCAGGTTCGCCCTCTTTCTCGGGCGGCGACTCCTTGGCCGCGGCGCCCTCTTCGGAGGGAGGCCCCTCCGGCGAGGCGGGCGGCTCTGTCGCGGCCGGGCCGGCCGGCGGTTCCTCCGGCGGCGGCTCCGCCTCCGGGGGTTCCGAGGCCGGTTCCTCCTCAGGCTGCGGCTCAGGCGCCTCGGTCTGTGGCGGCGGCGCGGGCGGCGCCTCTTCGGCAGGCGCCTCGGGCGATTCGGGCATCGCCATGCCGGGCGGCACCGGCAGCGGCGTCGACCACTTCCGGATGAGGGCCCGCAGCTCCGGCTGGTCCGGGTTCGTCTCCAGGCTCCGCCGCCACTCCGCCAGGGCGTCCTGGCGGAGCCGGTCCTGCTGCGGCGACCGGATGTAGAGGATCATGTAGAGGGCCGCCAGGCTGTTGCGGGCCGCGTAGTCCGACGGGTCGAGGTCGGTGCAGGCCTGGAACTCTTCGATCGCCGCCCGGTACTGCTTCTGCTTGGCGTAGACGAAGCCGAGGCACTTGTGGGTGACGGGGACGTTCGGGTCCAGCTTGGCGGCCCGCTGGAACTCGCGGAGGGCATCCTCGGTCCGGCCCTGCTTCAGGTAGGCCATGCCCAGGTTGACCCGGACGGGCGCCTGGTTCGGGTCGAGCTGGATGCTCTCGCGGTAGGCCTGGATGGCCCGCTCCAGCTCGCCCCGGGCGTCGTGGACGGCCCCCAGGTTCGACCAGGCCGCCCCGTGGGTGGGGTCCAGCTCGGTGGCCCGGTGCCCGTGCTTCAGGGCCTTGTCCAGGCGGTCCCGGCGGAGGAAGTCGTCGCCCGAGTCCATGGCGAGCTGGAAGTAGACCGCCCCCAGGTTGACCCGCACAGGGGCGTTGTCCGGGTCGAGGTCGGCGGCGTTCTCGTAGGTTTCGGCGGCCTCGGCGTGCCGCTTCAGCGACTGGTACGTCCGCCCCAGGCGATAGTGGTAGGTGAACTCGTAGGGCATGAGCTCGACGGCCTGCTCGTAGGGGGCGACGGCCTTCTCGTGCTGGCCCTGCTTGCGAAAGACGTCGCCGACGCCGGCGTAGGCGACGGCCAGGCCGGCGTCGAGCTGGATGGACTGCTCGAACTGGCGGAGGGCGACGTCGAGGTCGCCGTCCTCGAAGGCCAGGTGCCCCAGGCCGTAGTGGCGGAGGGCCTCCTTGCGGGTCGTCCCGAAGGTGCGAGCGAGGTCGCGGCGGAGGTCCTGGGCCTCGCACCCGCAGGCGACCGCCGCCGCCAGCACCAGCCAACCGATTCGCCTCATGGGACGTACCCTCGCCGCATCCCGCGCTTGCCGCCGGGGGCGATTCTATACGGCCCCCACGCCACGTGTCAAAGAATCCCCGCGCGGGGGGGAAGCCGGGAGGCCGTCGAGCGGCGTCTACCGCGACCGGTGCCGCTCGCGGTACTCGCTCGGCGTCAGGCCGGTTTCCCGTTTGAAGACGATGCTCCTCAAACCGCTGGGGATAGCGAAAACCCGACCCTCGGGCGACCTCGGGCATGGAGAGGTCGGTCTCGGCGAGCAGTGGCAGGCGAGGCGGTACCTGGTGATGGAAGCGGCCGAGGGCCCCCTGCCGGTCGAGGCTGGACCCCGTCTTGTCGGGCTCTTTTCCAGTGCCTGGGGCCACCCGCGAGGGCCCAGCGCGGAGCCGGCAAGATCTCCTCGGGCACCGTTTGACAGGGCCCCATCTGTGGCGTATGATACCGTTGACGAGCCGCCTCCCGGACTAAAGGGGTCCCGCCGATGGCCGACTGTCCCAACCAGGCCGTCAACCTGGACCGGTGCGGATGCACGTACACGGCATGCGGGAAGCGCGGCGTGTGCTGCGAGTGCATCGCCAGCCACAGCGCCCGGGGCGAGCTGCCCGGGTGCCTGTTCCCCCCCGAGGCCGAACGGACCTACGACCGCAGCATCCGCCACTATATCCAGGTCATGCAGGACCGGGTCTGAGCGAACACACGCCGATGATCGTCCTGATCGACAATTACGATTCGTTCACGTACAACCTGGTCCAGCGGATCGGCGAGATCGACCCGGGGGCGGACCTGCGGGTGTTCCGCAACGACAAGACGACCGTCGAGGACCTCGACGCCCTGGGGCCGGAGCACGTGATCGTCTCGCCCGGTCCGTGCACGCCGCGCGAAGGGGGCATCTCGAACGAGGTGATCCGCCACTTCGCGGGCCGCGTCCCGGTGCTGGGGGTCTGCCTGGGTCACCAGTGCATCGCCTTCGCGTTCGGCGCCGACGTGGTGCGGGCCGACCGACTGATGCACGGCAAGACGAGCCTGATCCATCACGATGGGAGGACGATCTTTGAAGGCATCGAAAGCCCGTTCGAGGCGACGCGTTACCACAGCCTCATCGTCCGCCGCCACGACGTCCCGGAAGCGTTCGAGGTCTCGGCCTGGACGGACGAAGGCGAGGTTATGGGCATCCGCCATCGCCAGTACCCGCTGGAAGGCGTCCAGTTTCACCCGGAAAGCTTTCTGACGCTTCCCGGACCGACCCTCCTGAGGAACTTCCTGCGGATGAGGCTGAACTAGGGCCCGCCGGACCGACCCGACCGAACCCGCACCACGCCCCTGCGCACCCGCTCGCCGGAACCGTATAATACCCCGGAAGGCCCACAAGGGCCCCTGCCCGACCGGAGACCCGACGTGATTCGTTTCTACTGTCCCTGCGGAAAACGCCTGAAAGTCCGTGCCAAGGACGCCGGACGCCTGGCCAAGTGTTCCCAGTGTGGCGCCAAGCTCCGCGTGCCGGAGCCCGCCGACCCCGCCGACCCCCGCGAAGCCCTGGCGTCGGCCGTCAACGGCGGCGGCGGTCTGGTGCCGGCCCCCGCCCTGGGAGAGGACCTCCCGACCGCCGAGATCGTCGAGCCGCCCCCGCCGAAGGGGCCCGGGTTCGAGCCGGAAAGCCCGCCCCTGGAGGAGATGGCCCGCGAGGCGGCCCCCCCGGACGGCGCCGCCAACGCCCTGGAAGCCATGGCCGGGGCCCCCCCGCCGACCCCCCGGAGACAGTCACCCTCCGACGTGCCCTCTCAGCCGGGCCCGAATCCGGGCGCCGCAGCGGGTCTGGCGGCCCTGGCCCAGGCCGTCTCGTCCGCTCCCGCCGACAATGGCGACCCCCTGAAGAAAGTCCGCCAGCGCGTGAATGCCGCCGCCGGACCGGGCTCCGGACGCATCCTGATGGGCGGGTCGGGCAACGGCGGGTCGTCGAAGAAGGGGCCGCTGGTGATCGGCATCGCGGCGGGTGTCGTGGCCGTCGGCGTGATCGTCGGCGTGATCATCTACGCCGCCACCCGGGACGACGGGCCGCCGGGCCCGGCCCCGGAGCCGACGCGTTCGACCCGCGGCTCGACGGCCGGCGAGCTGTTCCCCGGCGTGCCGGGCGACTGAGTAGAAAATGGGACAGTCACCTTTTTTGCGGGCGACCGGTTAGCCTGCGCGTCGTCGCGGCGAGAAAAAGGTGACTGTCCCGTTTTTCCCGCCTCCTGCGGACGTAGGCATTTCGGTTGACACCTTCGCAAAACCCGGCCTATACTCCGGCCCGGAGTCGTCCCCCTGCCCATCGGAACCTCGGCGAACCACGGAACGGCCGTGACCAAGTCCAGGGCAACCGTCGCCGTGGCCGCCCTGCTGGCGGCCCTCGCCGGACCGTCGCCCGCCGTAGCCGATGCCCCGCGGACGGTGGGCGCCGCTGACTTCGCTGCGGCCGAGCCTTCCGAGCCCCCCGCCCCGGTCCTCGCGGACCCCGACGCGGGCATCTTCGCCCTGCCCGAGACGCCCGAGCTGCCCGCCGCGCCCGAGGCCGGGCCTGTAGCCGCCCCCGCCGGGCCCCCCGCCGTCGTCTCCGGCCGGGCCATGTACGACTGGTACGCCGAGCCGGGCCTGCGGGTAGTGGTGGTCATCGACGGGTTCGCCGTCGAGCACGGCGAGGAGCGGGTCATCGCCCGGGACGGCGTCATCTGGTTCGACGAGGGCGCGGCGACCGCCACCGGCCGGGCCCCCCTGGGCGTCTATGCCGAGAGCGACGCCGAGCATCGCCGCCCCGACGGCAGCACCCGGACGTACGATTCGGTGTTCCTGGTCATCCAGGGGGTGCCGGCGCTTCGGCTGGAGTCGGAGCTGCCGCCCCAAGGGAAGGCCGAGTCGACGCCGCTCTACCTGCGGGCCAAGATGCGTCGGCGGGAGTTCATCGAGCGGGGCCAGATGGAGGAGCCGCTGGCCGTCACGCCGCCCGAGCGGCCCCCCGTGCGGCCCCCCGTGCCGGGCCTCCGCGAGGCCCGCGTGCCGCAGCCTATCACGATCGTGCCCCGCGACGCCGTGACCGAGGTCAACTTCACCAGCAAGGTCGAGGACGACGTCCGCGTGAGCACGTGGACGGGGGGCCTGATCGTGATACGGGGCGAGATGGAGATGGCGGCCGACTCGGTCGTCGTCTGGACGCCCGAGGACGCCGTCCGCGAGGCCGCCGGGGCGGCCGTCTCGGCCACCGAAGGGGTCGCCGCCGAGGCCTACTTCGAGGGCAGCGTCCACCTGGTCGTCGGCCACCGGCAGTTTTTCTGTCGCCGGCTCTACTACGATTTCCGCCGCGACATCGCCTTGGCGGTCGACGCCAAGATCAAGACGTTCTCTTACGCGCGGAACGTGCCGGTCTACTACTACGCGAAGGAGCTGCGTCAGCTCGCCGAGGAGGTGTTCGTCGGCAAGGACGCCCGGATCACGACCGACGAGTTCGGCGTTCCGAACTACGACATCGCGGCGAGCGAGCTGCTGCTGGTGGACCTGAGCGCCGAGCCGGCCGAAGGCGAGCCGTTCGAGGAGGAGCCCGCCCTGCCCGAACGGCGGGTCCGCTTCGCCGGCAAGGACCTTCAGTTCCGCATCCGGCGGGTGCCCCTGACGTGGTGGCCCGAGATGGGCGGCGACTTCGCCGAAGGCGAGACCGCCCTTCGGACCGTCCGCATCGAGCACGGGTCGAACCGCGGGACGGGCATCACCTCGCAGTGGCACCTGATGCGCCTGCTGGGCCTGGAGCGCGAGCCCCCGGGGTTCGACTTCCACCTGAACGCCGACTTCTGGAGCGACCGGGGGCCCGGCCTGGGCGTCGAATCCGACTACGCCCGCAAGGACTTCTACGGCGAGTTCCTTTCCTACTACCTCAACGACACCGGCAAGGACAGCATCGGCGACGTCGACGTCGAGCCGCCGAGCCGGCATCGGGGGCGGGTCCGGTGGCAGCATCGCCATTACCTGCCCGAGGACTGGGAGCTGACGTTCGAGCTCTCCTACCTCAGCGACCCGAACTTTCTGAACGAGTTCTACGAGGAGGAGGACGAGCAGGGGAAGGCCCAGGAGACGCTCCTGTATCTGAAGAAGCAGTCCCAGGACGAGGCGGGCCTCCCGACCGACCAGACGCTGACGCTCCTCAATTCGTGGCGCCTCAACGACTTCAACACCCGGACGGAGTTCCTGCCCCAGGTCGGCTACAACGTCATCGGCCACAGCCTGGCCGACGACCGGCTGACGTACTTCCAGGACAGCGAGGTGGCCTACGCCCGGTTCCGCCCGGACGACCGGACGGGCGTCCGGGGCTCGAACGGCGAGCTGATCGCCGACACGATCCACGAAGTGGACCTGCCGCTGAAGGTGGGCCCGGTCGGCGTCGTGCCGTTCGGCGAGGTCCGCTACTCCTACTTCGAGGAGGACCTGGCCCGCGAGGGGAGCCGGACACGCCTCTACTGGCGGGCGGGGGCCCGGGCCGCCCTCCAGCTCTGGCGGCCCTTCCCCGACGTGCGGAGCAACTTCTGGGACCTGCACGGCATCCGGCACATCCACACCTTCGACACGCGGGCCTACACGGCCAACACCAGCGTCCCCATGGAGGACCTCATCCCGTACGACGTCACCGAGGCCGGGACGGCCATCTGGCAGGGCGTCACGGACGTCGGCGTGGTCGAGATGGGGTGGCGCCAGCGGTTTCAGACGAAGCGGGGGCCGCCCGACCGGCGGCGGACCGTCGACTGGCTCGTCCTCGACCTGGAGGCCTTCTTCCACCACAACCGGGACAGCCCGTTCCCCCTCAGGCGCGACGGCAAGCGCGCCTTCAACCACCTCGGCCTGCTCACCAACATGCGGGTCACCGACTCGACCAACGTCTGGACCGATACGAACTGGAACACCGAGGAGGGGGTGCTCGACTTCTTCGCCGCCGGCCTGACGGTCCACCAGTCGCCCCGTTTCAGCTATTCGCTCGACCATCGCTACATCCCGGACGGGGACACGTCGCGAAGCACCCTCTCGGCCGACTACCGGATCAATCCGAAGTGGCGGCTGACGTTCCTGGAGCAGTTCGAGTGGAACGACACCCGCAACGCCGAGAGCCAGGTCATCCTGACCCGCCGGATGAACCGGTGGCTGGTCCGGCTGCGGTTCGAGGTGGACCCGAGCGAGGACGAGACGTTCGTGGGCGTCGAGGTCCAGCCCATGGGGGCCCCGGAGGTCCGGTTCGGCACCTGAACACTCCCCACGGCCCGCCGAAAACCCCCGTATTCGACCTTGACACGCCGGACGCAACCGTCTATAGTTCCCGGTTCGCGGCCTGAGGAATGCCTGCGCCTGGGCGCGGCTTGGCCGCCTGTCGTCAAGCCGGCCTTCAGGGCCGGGCGGGCCTTTGCCGAAGAGATACGCCGACCGATGAACGCCAAGACCCAGTTCGTCAGGGCCGACGAGGTCGACCGGACCTGGTGGGTCGTCGATGCCGACGACCAGGTGCTGGGGCGCCTGGCGGCCCGGATCGCTCCGATCCTCATGGGCAAGCACCGCCCCTCCTACACCCCCAACCAGGACACCGGCGACTTCGTCATCGTCGTCAACGCCGAGAGGGTCCGCGTCAGCGGCAACAAGCGGGCCGCCAAGGAGTACGACTGGTACACGTACCATCCGGGCGGCCGGAAGGTCCTCTCGTTCGAGGAGATGCTCCAGAAGCACCCGACGCGGCCCGTCGAGCTGGCCGTCCGCCGGATGCTGCCCAAGGGGCGGCTCGGCCGGCAGATGTTCAAGAAGCTCAAGGTCTACGCGGGGGGCGAGCACCCCCACCAGGCCCAGCAGCCCAAGCCGCTGGAGGCGTAATCGAAGACGAACCGGCCCGCCCCCCCCCGCAGCGGCCGCGGCCCGCAGGAGGTGACAGACGTGACCGAACTGGCCCCCGAGATCACGAAGGCCAACCCCATGTGGGGCACGGGACGACGCAAGACTTCGATCGCCCGCGTCCGGCTCATGCTCGGCGACGGGAAGCTCCTCATCAACGGCCGCGAGGTCGACGACTACTTCCACGAGGAGAAGGACCGCCGCAGCGTCCGCAGCCCGCTGGTGGCCACCGGACAGCTCCAGACCTACGACATCCTCGTCGGCGCCAAAGGCGGCGGGCAGACCGGCCAGGCCGACGCCGTCAAGCTCGGCATCGCCCGGGCCCTCCGAAAGGCCGACCCCGCGATGGAGCAGGCCCTTCGCGACGGCAAGTTCCTCACCCGGGACCCCCGGATGCGCGAGCGGAAAAAGTATGGCAAGGCCGGCGCCAGGCGCAGCTTCCAGTTCTCCAAGCGGTAACCGCCCTCCGCACGCAGCGAACGACCTTTCCGGCGAGCGGCTCGGCAGCGGGCCGCTCGTCGTCTTTTTTCACGCGACGGCCGCCGCCGGCCCGCCTACAATCCGGGCGTCCCACACGAAGGCGAGGTGGTCCTATGTCCACGACGCGTGTCGGTATCATCGGGGCCAGCGGCTATGCCGCCGGGGACCTGATGCGGCTCCTGATCTCTCACCCGGGCGTCGAGCTGGCGGCCCTGGCGGACCTGCCCGAGAAGTGCGGGCCCATCGAGGCCCTGTTTCCCCAGTTCGCCGGGCGGCTCGACCTGGAGGTCCGGCCCGCCGACCCGAAACCGATGGCCGGCGAGTGCGAGGCCGTCTTCCTCGCCCTGCCCCACACGGTCAGCCTCCAGTACGTGCCGCCCCTGCTGGAGGCCGGGGCCCGCGTCATCGACTTTTCGGCCGACTACCGCCTGCGGACGCCGGGCCTGTATGAGAAGGTCTACGGCACGCCGGCCGACGAGGCCAACCTGGAGCACGCCGTCTACGGCCTGCCGGAGCTCTATCGCGACGAGATTCGCGCCGCCCGGCTGATCGCCAATCCGGGGTGCTATCCGACCAGCGCGATCCTGGGCCTCGCGCCGCTGGTGCGGGAGGGGCTGGTCTCGCCCGACCACATCGTGGTCGATTCCAAGAGCGGCGTCTCGGGGGCGGGCCGCACGCCGAAGCTCCTGACGCACTACCCGGAGTGCAACGAGTCGCTCGTCGCGTACGCGATCGGCCTCCATCGGCACCAACCGGAGATCGCCGAGCAGCTCTCCCGGATCGCCGCCACCGAGATGGACGTGCTCTTCGTGCCGCACCTCGCGCCGATGGACCGGGGCATCGAGTCGACGATCTACGCCCGGCTCCTCTCGCCGCTGGAGGCCGGCCAGGTGGCCGAGCTGTACCACGCGGCGTACGACGGCGAGCCCTTCGTGGTGGTGCGGGACCAGCCGCCCGCCACGAAACATATCGCCTCGACGAATTACGTCCACGTGTATCCCACCGTGGCCGGCTCGTGGGCGGTCATCAGCGCCGTCGTCGACAACCTGACGAAGGGCGCCGCCGGCCAGGCCCTCCAGAACATGAACCTGATGTTCGGCCACGACGAAACGGCGGGACTCCAATGAGCGGGCCCGACGAGTTCATCATCGATCGGACGCTCGGCGTCACCGCCGCCAAGGGCTTCCGGGCCGGGGCGGCGGCCTGCGGCATCAAGGAGAGCGGCAAACCCGACCTGGCGGTGCTCGTCTGCAAGATCGACGCCGACGCCGCCGCCGTCTTCACCACGAACGCCGTCCGCGGCGCGCCGGTCGAGGTCAGCCGGGAGCACCTCGCCGCCCGCCCGACGATGCGGGGCGTGGTCGTCTCGAGCGGCAACTCCAACGCCTGCACGGGCGAGGCCGGCCTGGCCGACGCCCGGGAGATGACCCGCCTCGCGGGCGAGGCGGTCGGCTGCCCGCCGGAGGCCTTCCTCATCGCCCAGACGGGCGTTATCGGCCGGACCCTGCCGATGGACAAGGTCCGCGGCGGAATCACGCAGGCGTGCGCCGCCCTGGCGGCCGGGCACGACGCCGACGCCGCCTTCGCCGAGGCCATCCTAACCACCGACACGGTCGCCAAGCAGGCGGGGGTCCGCTTCGACCTGGCCGGCCGCTCGGTCACGCTCGCCGGGGCGACGAAGGGCGTCGGGATGATCGAGCCGAACATGGCGACGACGCTTTCGTTCCTCTCGACCGACGCCGCCGTCGAGACGGGCTTTCTGCGCGACGCCCTCCGCCGGGCCGTCGACCGGACGTACAACTGCCTCACTATTGACGGACACATGTCGACCAGTGACACGATGGCCGTCCTGGCCAGCGGGTTCGCCATGCAGGGCGTGCCCGAGGAGGTCGTGGCCGGCACGGCCGAAGCGGAGCGGTTCGCGGCCGCCCTGGAGGCCGTCTGCGACGACCTCGCCCGCCAGATCGCCGCCGACGCCGAGGGCGGCACGAAGGTCATCCAAGTCCACGTCGTGGGCGCCGCGACCGATGAGGAGGCCCGCCGGGCCGCACGGGCCGTCGCGGGAAGCCCCCTCGTCAAGTGCGCGTTCTTCGGCGGCGACCCCAACTGGGGACGCATCGTCTCGGCCGCCGGCGCGGCGGGCCTCTCGAGCGGACCCGAAACGATGCGGCTCACGATCGGCGGCGTCCTCGTCTTCGACGGCGGGACGCCCGTCGCCGCCGACGCCGGGGCACTCAAAGACGCCATGGCCGCCGACGAGGTCGCCGTCCGCCTCGACCTGGGCGCGGGCGAGGGCCGGGCCCGCTACCTCGGCTGCGACCTCTCCTACGATTACGTCAAGATCAACGCCGAGTACACGACATGACGCCCGCCGGCACGACGGTCCTCCGGGCACGCTGGCTCGTGCCCTCGCGCGGGCCGGCGATCCGCGACGGGGCGATCGTCGCGAGCCGCGGACGCATCGCCCGCGTCGGACCGTGGTCGGCGATCGCGCCGCACGTCGGGCCGGATGACCGCGTCGAGACGTTCTCGGACGCCGCGATCCTTCCGGGCCTCATAAACGGCCACACTCACCTCAGCCTGTCGGACATGGGAGGCAAGTTCCGGCCGACGCGGAACTTCGCCGGCTGGATCGCGCGCCTGGCGGCCCGGCGTCTGACCCGGACGGCCGCAGCCATCCGTCGGGCCGTCGAATCGGGCGCCCGCCAGGGCCTGGCCGCCGGGACGGTCGCCCTGGCCGACGTGACGACCGAGCCGGCCCACGACGAGGTGCTCGCCGGGATGCCGGGCCGGTGGCGGGTCTTCGGCGAGGTCCTCCGCTTCGGCGACGCCGGAATGGCGTCGCTTCACGACCGGCTGCCGGTCCTGGAGAAGCTGGCGCGGCAGCCGCACGTCGCCGCCGGCCTCGCCCCGCACGCCCCGTACACGGTCGGCGTGGAGGTCTTCCTGGCCGCCCGGCGTGAGGCGGACCGCCGCGGCTGGCCCGTCGGGGCCCACCTCCATGAGACGCTCGACGAGATCGCGTTCACGGAGCGGGGCCGGGGAGACCTGCACAAGTGGCTCGGGCGGCTGCGGTTCCTGCCGCCGAACCTGAAGCCCTCGGGCAAGCGGCCCATCCCGACGCTGGCCGAGGCCGGGTTCTTCTCGGGCCCGGTCCTGGTGGCCCACGGCAATTACCTGACGGACGAGGAGATCAAGGTCCTGATGCGGTCCGGGTCGAGCGTCGTCTACTGCCCCCGCAGCCACGCGTTCTTCGGGCACGGGCCGCACCCCTGGCGGCGGCTGCTGGCGGCGGGGGTGAACGTCTGCCTCGGGACGGACAGCCTGGCGTCGAGCCCGAGCCTGTCGGTCCTCGACGAGCTGCGGTTCCTGGCCGGGCGGGAGCCCGATGCGGACCCGCGGACGCTGCTTCAGATGGCGACGCTGCGGGGGGCCCGGGCCCTGGGGTTCGCCGACGATCTCGGCGCCCTGGCGGCGGGCTTGAGCGCCGAGGTTTGCCTCATTGCGCCCGTGCCCGAGACGGGCGACCCCCTCGAAGCGATCCTCGCCGGCGCGGGTGACGTTCTCGACGTCTCGGGATACGTCTAACAAGACGCCCCGATGCAATCACGTCGGCGCCCAATCGTTCCTCTTAAGGGCGGGGGGATTGCGTTTGACTCGATCAAACGCCCGTTTTAAACTTATGTTTGGACGCCCGGAGAACGCCCCGTGGGCAAAGCGAACAACGGCTCGACGCGCGACCGGCTCCTCGAGGCCGCCGGACGGACCTTCGCCGAGAAGGCCTACCGCGAGGCCACCGTCCGCGAGATCTGCGACCGGGCCGGCGCCAACGTCGCCGCCGTCAACTACCACTTCGGCGGCAAGCAGCACCTCCACCGCGAGGTGCTCCAGCGGGTCCTGGACTTCGCGATGGAGAAGTACCCGCCCGAGTCGGCCGGCGACGGCCGGACGCCCGCCGACCGGCTCCGCTCGTTCGTCCGGTCGTACCTGCTGAGGCGCCTCGACCCGGACCGGCCGACGTGGCACCGGCGGCTGCTGGCCCGCACGCTGTCCGAGCCCAGCCCGGCCATGCGCGACCTGGTGCGAAAGGCCATCCGCCGCGACCACGAGGCGCTGCGCCGCATCCTGGCCGACCTGGCGGGGGGGCCGATCGACCCGAAGGTCCTCGATCTGGCGATGGGCAGCGTCATCGGCCAGTGCCGCTTCCATCTGGTGGGCCGGAGGTGGATGGCGGAGACCGCCCCGTGCCCGTCGATGTCGGCCGACGGCGTCGAGGAGCTGGCCCGCCAGATCGTGGCGTTCACGGTCCGTGCGATGGAGGCCGTGCCGCGACCGCGGAAGCGACGCAGGGACCGACAGGGGGCCGCCAAGTGATGCCACCCACACAGGACAGATCAGGGGGCGCGACGCGGGCCCTGCCGCTGCTCGTCGTCCTGGCGGCGGCGCCGGCCGCCGGATGCTCGGCCGCCTGGTACACCGACGCCGCCGACCGGCAGGTCTACTCGATAGTCGCCGCCAAGCAGGAGCAGCAGTTCGGCGAGCCCCGGCCGTTCACCATCGAGCCCGACCGGACGGTCCAGGCTTTCTTCCAGGAGGCGGCCGAGGCGACCGAGGCTGTCGAAGGCGGGGCACCTCCGGAACTGGGCCCGCCGCCGGAGGCGATGGAACCGGCGCCGCCAGCGCCGGCCGACGCCCTGCCGGGGGCGGTGCCGGGCGAGGCGGCCGATGGCGGGCCCGAGGCCCAGGGAGACGAAGCCCTCGATTACGCACCCGTTCCCGCGGTGGTCGAGGACGAAGCGAGTCTGGCGAAGGACGCCCCGGAGGGTCTTGCCGGTCCCCTGCCCCCGGCGCCGCCGGGCACGGTCCGCCTGACGATGGCCGAGGCGCTTCGCCTGGCCGTCGCCGCCAACCGCGATTACCAGGACCAGAAGGAGGAGGTGTACCTGTCGGCCCTGGCGCTGACGTTCGAGCGGTACCTGTTTCAGCCGCAGCCGTTCGCCACGGGGACGGTGGACCTGACGAACGACCAGCGGGCCCGCGAGCGGCGGTTCGATGGGTCGGCCGACGTGGGGTTCTCCCAGCAGCTCGCCGACGGGGCGACGATCGTCGCGAGCCTGGGCCTGACGGCCCTGAAGTTCATCAACCAGGAGCTGGGCGACACGGTGGAATCGGTCCTGGCGTTCAGCCTCCGCCAGCCGCTCTGGCGGGGCGCGGGCCGCCGGGTCGTCCAGGAGAACCTCATCCAGACGGAGCGGAACGCGCTCTACCAGGTCCGCACGTTCGCCCGGTTCGAGAAGACGTTCGCCGTCCAGGTCGCGGCGGAGTACCTGGGCGTGCTGGAGCAGCGTCAGGTCGTCCTGAACGAGTGGCGGAACTACCTGAGCCTGCGAGAAGGGCGCGAGCGGGCCGAGTGGCTGGCCCAGGCCGAGCGGCTCCCCGAGTTCCAGGTCGACCAGGCCCGCCAAGACGAGTTGGCCGCCTACAACCGGTGGATCTCGACGCGGGAGCAATACGAAGCCCAGCTCGACCGGTTCAAGATCCTGCTCGGCATCCCGGTTGAGGGCCCGGTCGTGCTGGACCCGGCGGAGCTGGACCGCCTGGCCGAGGCGGGCCTGGCGCGGCACGCCGAGACGCCCGAGGTGGCCGTCTCGCAGGCCCTCGTGACGCGGCTCGACCTCCAGACGGTCCGCGACGGCGTCGAGGACGCCGAACGGAAGATCGTCGTCGCCGAGGACGGCCTGGAGGGCGACGTCGACCTCGTCGCCAGCATCGGGTACGACTCCGACCCCGCCCGGCGGCAGTCGGCCCGCATCGAGTTCAACAAGGGAATCTACGCGATCGGCCTGGAGATCGACCTGCCGATCGACCGGCTGGAGGAGCGCAACGCCCTCCGCCGGACCCAGATCAGCCGCGAGCGGGCCGTCCGGGCCGCCACCCTCCTGGAGGACCAGGTGACCTTGCAGGTCCGGCAGGCCCACCGCGGCCTGGAGGAGGCCCGGCAGAGCTACGACATCCAGCGGCGAAGCGTCGAGCTGGCCGAGAGGCGGGTCGAGTCGACCCAGCTTCTGCTCCAGGCCGGCCGGGCCAACCAGCGAGACGTCCTCGAAGCCCAGCGGGCCCTCGTCTCGGCCCGCAACGCCTTGACCCGGGCCCTGGTGGACCACACGATTACCGAGCTGGAGTTCCGCCGCGACGTCGGCACGCTCGTGGTGGATGCGGAGGGACAGATCCATGACTGGAGTCTTACCGGAGAATGAGCGGGCGAGCGGCGCCCAAGCGGACCGACCCCGCCGGCGGTGGGTCTGGGTCGTGGCCGTCGTGGCGGCCCTCGCGGCCGTCGGACTGGCGGCCTGGGCCGCCGCCCGGGGCCTGTCGGCCCTGTCCGGAGGAGACGCCGAAGCCGAGCCCGGCGCAAGCGACACCGCCCGCGCCGTCCGCGACCGACTCACCGTCACCATCACCGAGGGCGGCGAGGTCGAGGCCAAACGGTCCGTCGACGTCAAGTGCGAGGTCGAGGGCCAGAGCACCATCCTGTGGGTCATCGAGGAGGGCTCGTACGTCGAGGCGGGCGATAAGCTCATGGAGCTCGACTCGGCCGACCTGGAGGAGAGCCTCACCACCCGCCGCATGGCCTACGACACCGCCACGGCCGCCCACGAACGAGCCCGGCAAAACTACGAGATCCAGAAGAGCACGAACGCGAGCCTCCTGTCGGCGGCGAACCTGACGGTCAAGTTCGCCCTGCTCGACATGAAGAAGTACCTGGGCTCGGACCTGGCCGACCGGATCATCGCCGTCGGCGGGCAGGTCGATTTCGCGACGCTGCCCTCCGACACCGGCCTGGGCGGCCAGGGACTCCAGGACCGGCGCAAGCTCGAAACCGACATCGACCTGGCCGAGGAAGAACTCTCGCGCGCCGAGAGCAAGCTGAAGTGGACCCGTGACCTCGAAGCCAAGGGCTTCGTGACCCGCAGCGAGCTGGAGGCCGACGAACTGGCCGCCAAACGCCGCCAGGTCGAGTTGGAGCAGGCCCGGACGGCCCTGGGCATCTTCCTCAACTACGACTTCCCGAAAGAGGCGGAGCGGTTCTTCACCGACTGGCTCGAGGCCAAGCGGGAGTACGACCGGGTCCTGGCCCGGGCCGAGAGCGAGCTGGCCGCCGCCAAGGCCGACCTTGACGCCAAAAAAGCCGCCTATGACCTGGAGAAGGGCCGCTTCGAAAAGGTCCAGACCCAGCTCGAGAAGACCGTCATCCGGGCCCCGCGGCCGGGAATGGTGGTCTACTCGCGCGAGAGCCGGCGCTGGTCCCAGGAGGAAATCATCGAGGTCGGCGGGGCCGTCCGCCACCAGCAGACGCTGATCCAGCTGCCGGACCTGTCGGAGATGAACGTCGAGTCGAAGCTCCACGAGGCCGTCGTCAAGCAGGTCTCGCTCGGGGACCCGGCGTTCGTCCGGATCGACGCCCGGCCCGACCTCCGCCTGACGGGCAAGGTCAGCAAAATCGCCGTCATGCCCGACCGCCAGCAATGGTGGCTGAACCCGGGCCTGAAGGAGTATCCGACAGCGGTGACGCTCGACTCGGCCGCCGACGACCTGAAACCCGGCATGAGCGCCCAGGTCGAGATTCTCGTCGACGACCGGCTCGACGTGCTCCAGGTGCCCGTCGCGGCGGTCCACGTCGAGAAGGGGTTCCCCGTGGTCTACGTCCAGGGGCCCGGCGGTCCGGAGACGCGCCGCGTGGAGACGGGCCTGTCGAACGACCGGGCGGTCGAGATCCTCAAAGGGCTCGCGGCGGGCGAACAGGTGTACCTGTACAAGCCGGCCGGCGCCCCGGAGCTGGACGTGCCCGAGGGGGCCCAGCCCCGCCTGGCGGACGTGGTTCGCCCGACCGGCGAGGACCGGCCCGGCCGGGGCGGGCGCGAGGCGTCGCCTCCGTCCGATCGTCCCGCCGCCGATGCGGACGCCGAACGGCCCCGCCGTCTGCCGCCCGGCATGACCGCCGAGCAGGCGGAGGCCCTCCGCAAGCGGTTCGAGAACGCCACCCCCGAGCAGCGCCAGCGCATGCTCGAGGAATTCCGCCGACAGGCCGAAGGCGCCCGCACGCCCGGGGCCGGTGGCGGCGGCGGGGGACCGTCCGGCCGGGGCGGAGGTCGCCGCGGAGGTGAGGCCGAGTGACGCCCCTCGCCCAGTTCATCGACGTCCGCAAGGTCTACCAGATGGGGGCCGACGTCCGCGTCGAGGCCCTCTGCGGCGTGGACCTCGAGATCCGCGGCGGCGAGTACCTCGCCATCATGGGGCCCTCCGGGTCCGGCAAGAGCACTCTGCTGAACCTGCTGGGGTGCCTGGACCGGCCCTCGAGCGGGCGGTACCTGATCGGCGGCGAGGACGTCTCGGGCCTGACGGACGCCCAGTTGAGCGACATCCGCGGCCAGCGGATCGGCTTCGTGTTCCAGTCGTTCAACCTGATTCCGCAGCTCACGGCCCTGGAGAACATCGAGGTGCCGCTCTTCTACCAGGGGGCGTCGCGCGCCGCGCGGCGTCGGCGGGCGACGGCCCTGGCCGAGCGGGTCGGCCTGGGGCGGCGGGCCGACCACAAGCCCCCGGAGCTCTCCGGCGGCGAGCAGCAGCGCGTCGCCATCGCCCGGTCCCTGGCCAACGACCCGCTCGTCATCCTGGCCGACGAGCCCACGGGGAACCTCGACTCGAAGACCGGCGAGGAGATCCTGACGATCTTCGACGAACTGGCCGCACGCGACCGGGCCCTCGTGGTCGTCACCCACGACCCCTCGGTGGGGCAGCGGGCCGAGCGGCTCGTTCAAATGGCCGACGGGCGCATCCTCAAAGACAGCCTGGGAAGCCCGGTGGAGGTGGCCTGAGATGTGGCCCTTCAAGACGGCCGAGATCGTGCGGCTCGGCATCGCGAGCCTGTTCCGCCATCCCGGGCGGAGCCTCCTGACGATGCTCGGGATCCTGTTCGGCGTCTGCGCCGTCATCGCCACGTTGTCGGTGGTCGAGGGCATCAGCGCGAAAATGCAGGAAGAGGTCCTCAAGATGGGGGCCACCAATATCATCGTCCGGGCCGTGAAACCCTCGGCGGACCAGGCGGCGTCGTCCTCCGGCAACCAGGGGGCGGCCCTGGTCTACGGCCTGACCTACGCCGACGCCGAGCGGATCCAGTCCAGCCTGCCGGAGGCCGAGATCGTCGTCCCCGTGCGGCGAATCCCTGTCGTGGCCCGGTACGGGACGCGAAGCACCCGCACGACCGTCCTCGGGACGGTCCCTTGGTATCTCGAGACGTACGGCCTGACCGTTCAGGACGGGGGGCGGTGGCTGACGGCCCTGGACATGCGAAAGACGGCCAACGTCTGCGTCCTCGGGTCGGCCGTGGCCGGGACCCTCTATCCACGACAGGACCCCGTCGGGGCCATGGTCCGCCTCGGAGACTCGACGTACCGGGTGGTCGGCGTGCTGGCGGCCCGGGGCGGCGGGGCGGGGGGCGAAAACGGCGCCGGCGAGGACTACGACCGGGCCATCTATATCCCACTGACGGCCGCCAGCCGACGTTTCGGCGAGGTCCTCCTGGACCGGTCGGCCGGGACGCGGTCGTTCGAAATCTGCGAGCTGCACGAGATCACCGTCAAGCTCTCGGAGGCCGAGCACGTCCGCCCTGCCGACCGGGTCATCCGAAGCCTCCTCTCGCGGTTCCACGACCCGGACAAAAAGGACTGGCAGGTCCACGTGCCGCTCGACCGGCTGGAGGCCCTGGAACGGACCAAGTGGCTCTTCGTCGTGCTGGGGGTCTCGATCGCGGCGATCAGCCTGCTCGTAGGCGGCATCGGCATCATGAACATCATGCTGGCGAGCGTGACGGAACGGACCCGGGAGATCGGCATCCGCCGGGCCATGGGGGCCAAGCGCGGCGACGTCATCAAGCAGTTCCTCGTCGAGACGATGGTCCTGTCGGGCGTGGGCGGGTTCGTCGGCGTCCCGGTCGGCGTGGGCCTGGCGTGGGTCATCCCGCGCCTCCTGACGAAGGCGGCGACGACGCTCGGGGTGGGCGGCGAGGCGGCCCTTGCGCAGCTCTCGCGGACCATCGTCACCCCGGGGGCCATCGCCCTGGCCCTCGGGACGAGCATCTTCGTCGGCGTCGTCAGCGGCCTGTACCCGGCCTATCGGGCCGCCCAGATGGACCCCATCCGGGCGCTGCGGCACGAGTGAGCGGCGGCGTCCCAGGTGCAGCCTTGCAGGACACCGGCGTCTCGATATACTAATCAGAGCCGGGAGGTAGAGCAGATGACGACCAAAGACACTATTCTGAAGGAGCTTCAGAGCCTGCCCGATCCCCTGCTCGAGGAGGTCCGCGACTTTATCCAGTTCCTGAAGAAGCGCACGCGGGGGGGGGCAAGCGAGACCACCCTCCTGAGCGAACCGTCGCTGGCACGCGATTGGCTCCGGCCCGAGGAAGACGAGGCATGGCAAGATTTGTGAAGGGCGACGTGGTGGTCGTGCCCTTCCCCTTCTCAGACCTGACTCGCGCCAAGCGGCGACCGGCGCTCGTCTTGGCCTCGGCGGGCCGCGGCGACTTCATCCTCTGCCAGATTACGAGCCGGTCAGTCGCAGACGGCTACGCCGTCCCCCTCGACGAAGCCGACTTTCATTCTGGCTCGCTCCGCAAGCCGAGCAACATCCGCCCGAACCGCCTCTTCACAGGCGATGCGGACCTCATCCTCTACCGCGCCGGACAGGTGGCGCAAGAGAAGGCCAAGACGGTGATTGACCTGCTGGAAGCCTGAGCCTAAGAGGTTCCGGAGGGCAGCAAAGCCGCAAAGATTCTTCACGCACAGGCGGAGGCGTAACCGTGACAATCAGGCGGGCCCCGTTCGATTCCAGCACGCGGAAATACGCCTTCATTGATGGCGAGAATCTGCGCAAGGGCAGCTTTGACAGATGGCACACGGACTTGGCGGACCGCGAGGATGAATACGTCAGGAAGTACGTTTGTGTCGTTACTCAGTTGGCCCAGCGGATGGGAACGCTCGGACCATACGCCGCAAAGCATGCACGATTGTACCGTGCCTACTACTACGACGCTCCCGTGGACCGCCACCATAAGGGATACGAGAGACAGAAACGCATCCTCGATGCAATCGAAGCCACTGCGGGCTGGCATGTCCGGCCCGGAACGCTTCGCCGAAGGACGGAACGATCGCCGAGGCAGAAGGAGGTGGACGTCCTTCTCGCAGTGGACATGTTGAGCCACGCGTATCGCGGGAACGTGCACGTTGCCTTGGTCGTGTCCAACGACCTCGACTTCCGACCAGTCATAGAGGAATGCGCGCGATGGGGAGTCTACGTGGTGCTGGGGGGAAACGAGCGGACGCCGCAAGAGCTGCGCCAGTGCGTAGACGAGTTCTATGACGTAAGTGCCGTGGTTGCGCCGCCGTCCCAGTAGTCGAAGCCGGCCATCGAACGGGTGCCCTCTCCCCGCAAGCCCTTCGCCGTCACTTGACCACCAGCACCGGGCAAGTCGCCCGGTCGATGATCTGCTGCCTCTGGCGGGCCACCAGGTCGCGGGTCACCTTCGAGACCTGGAACGCCCCCAGGGCAATCAGGTCCACTCGCCGCTCCTCGACCTCCCGCGGGACGACCGTCTCGACGTTGCCCGTCATCAGCACCTCGTCGATGACGAGCTTCCTGTCGAGGGCCCGTTCGCGGACGTCGGCGAGCTGGCGCCGGGCGCTTTCCTGGAGCTCGGCCTCGAACTCGCCCATCTCGACATCGACCAGGATCTTCACGGAAAGGAGCTGCCGCAGCGTCTCGGTGTCGACGACGGCCAGGGCGGTCATTCTGGCCCCGAGGGCCAGGGCCATCTCGATGGCGCAGTCGGCCGCCTTGAACGACGACTCCGTGCCGTCCACCAGGACGAGGACGTGCGTGACCGGGCTAGGTCTGGCCATGGCCGTCGCTCCCTTCGACCGCCCCGCCGAGGCGGCCCTTGATCATCTTCATGATGATCAGCGATTCCCGCTCGCGTTCCTCCAGGTTCGACGTGATATAGTCGAGCGTTTCGGAGTAGTCCGGGATGAAGACCTTCGACAGGGCGTTCACGCGGCGCATGGTCCGCTTCAACTCGCGCGCCAGGCGGAGGACGGCGTTCTCGAGTTCCGCCAGGTCCGCCACCAGCACCAGGGCCTCGGCAAACCGCTGCATGGACCGGTCGGCGTGGGCGCTCGTGCCCGTGACGCCGAACTGGACGCCCAACGCCGCCACCTGGGCCTCCACCGTGGGGAGCCTGATGCCCATGAGCGGCTCCTCGTCGACCTCGACGGCGTGGTCGGCCCGGACGCCCACGGCGGCCCGCTCGACGGCGTCGCCGCCCATCTCCAGGAGCGTTTCGCGGAGTGCCGCGTGGGCCCGTGCCATGGCGTCCTCCAGCCGCCGCTCGACGTCGCGGGCCCGGCCGATGCGGCCCATCAGCTCGAAGACCAGGATCTGCCGCTTCTGCTCCAGCAGGTCATGGCCTTCCTGGGCGAACTCGAGCTGCCGCTCCAGGGCCATGCAGTTCGACTTGGTCGGCGCGACGTTGAGCTTGGCCATGGTCATGCCTGTTCAAAAAGCCTATCGACCCAGCTTACGCGACTGCGCGGTCGCGCGCCATGGCGAGCTTCCGCTCGCCGCTCGAGAAGGCGCTAGGCGATTTCGTCGGGTTCGGGCGCCTCGACTTCCTCGGCGGGCGCTTCCTCGCCCGGTTCGCCTTCAGCCGTCTCGGCCTTCGTCTCGTCCCGGTAATGGGCGTCGAGCATCTCGTCGCTCAGGCGATGCAGCTCGTCGCGGGGCACGATCGAGAGGATGTCCCACCCCAGCTCCAGCGTCGTCTCGATGTCGCGGTTTTCGTATTCACCCTGGTTGATGAACCGCCGCTCGAACGCCTCGCCGAACTCCAGGTACGTCCGGTCCAGCAGGCCCAGCTCCTCCTCGCCGATGACGTCGGCCAGGCCGCGGACCTGCTTGACGTGGGCGTAGCAGGCGAAGAGCTGGCTCGCCAGCGGCGCG
The DNA here is from genome assembly GCA_964526295.1 of uncultured Anaerolineales bacterium. Lineage (GTDB taxonomy): Bacteria > Planctomycetota > Phycisphaerae > FEN-1346 > FEN-1346 > CAZGKW01. Next base: position 13,265 of record CAZGKW010000025.1, on the reverse strand, counting down.
TGGTCCGCCCGGGTGAACCCCTCCCCTACCCCGTCCTTCATCAGACGCGACAGGCTCGGGAGGCCCGCAATCGGGGGGTACACCCCCCGCTGGTGCAGGTCGCGCTCCAGCACGATCTGGCCCTCGGTGATGTAGCCCGTCAGGTCGGGCACAGGGTGGCTGATGTCGTCGGACGGCATCGTGAGGATGGCCATCTGGGTGATCGACCCGTCGGAGCCCCGGATACGGCCGGCGCGTTCGTACAGGCCCGCAAGGTCCGAGTAGAGGTAGCCGGGATAGCCCTTTCGTCCGGGGATCTCGCCTCGGGCCGTGCCCACTTCCCGCAGGGCCTCGCAGTAGTTCGTCATGTCGGTCATCAGGACGAGGACGTGCTGCCCGAGGTCGAAGGCGAGGTGCTCGGCCAGCGTCAGGGCACACCGCGGCGTCATGAGCCGCTCGACGCTCGGGGCGTCGGCCAGCGACAGGAACAGCGCCACCCGCGCCAGGGCCCCCGAATCCTCGAAGTTCCGCAGGAAGTAGCTCGCCACGTCGTTCTTGACGCCCATCGCCGCAAAGACGATCGAGAACGTCACCTCTTCCTCCAGGAGGCGGGCCTGGCGGACGATCTGGGCCGCGATCCGGTCGTGCGGCAGGCCGTTGCCCGAGAAGATCGGCAGCTTCTGGCCCCTGACGAGGGCGTTCATCCCGTCCATCGCCGAGAGGCCCGTCTGGACGAACTCCCGCGGATACTGCCGCGACCACGGGTTGATCGGCCGGCCGTTGATGTCCCGCCGGTCGGCCGAGAGCGGCGCAGGACCGTCGTCCATAGGCCGGCCCAGGCCGTCGAAGACCCGCCCGAGCATGTCCCCCGAGACCGGCAGACGAAAACCCTCGCCCAGAAACCGGACCTGGGTGTCCCGGTTCGACAGGCCGTCGGTCCCTTCGAGCACCTGGATGACGGCCCGGTCCTCGGAGACGTCCAGGACGCGGCCGACGCGGTCCTGGCCCGCCGGGTCGGTGATGTGGACCACCTCGTCGAAGCCGACGTTGCGGACCCGCTCGACGAAGACGAGCGGCCCGTCGATCCGCGAGACGCCCCGGTACCGGAGCCCGTGGTCCGTGATGTCCAGGTCGAAGACGGTCACGTCGTCACCTCGACTCCTCGGCCCCGGCGGCGACCCGGGGTCCCGCCGCGCCGGGATACTCGCCCGCCAAGGCGTCTAGCTGCTCGCTCAGCTCCGCCCCGAACGCCCGCAGCTCGTCCATCTCGTCGTTGCCGACGGTGTTCTTGATCCGCCGGAGGCGCGGCAGGGCCGGCAGTTGGCTGATTCGCGCCAGGGGGGCCCCCGCCTCGATCAGCCGCCGGCCCCGCCGGTAAAGCGTCAGGATGATCCGCAGCAGCTCCACCTGGCGCTCGGGCGCGGCGTAGACGTCCTTGGGCTCGAATGCGTTCTGGGCCAGGTACCCGTCGCGCAGGACCTCGGCCACCAGGAGCACCAGCCGCTGGGTGTCGGGCAGGACGTCCGGGCCGACCAGCTTGACGATCTGCTGGAGCCGCTCCTCGCGCTGGAGGACGGCCATGGCCTCGCCCCGCAGGTCCGACCAGTCCGGGGCCCGCCGCTCCCACCACGGGGCCACGTCCTCGACGTACTCGGAGTAGCTTCGGAGCCAGTGGATCGACGGGTAGTGCCGGGCGTTCGCCAGCTCCGTGTCGAGGGCCCAGAAGCACCGGGTGAACCGCCGGGTGTGCTGGGTCACGGGCTCGGAGAAGTCGCTGCCCGGGGGGCTGACGGCCCCGACGATGGAGACCGAGCCGGGCTTCCCGGCGAGGGTCTCGACCGCGCCGCCTCGCTCGTAGAACTGCGCCAGGCGCGTCGCCAGCGTCGCCGGGAACCCTTCCTCGGCGGGCATCTCCTCCAGGCGGGCGGCCAGCTCCCGCAGGGCCTCGGCCCACCGGCTCGTCGAGTCGGCGAACACCGCCACGTCCAGCCCCTGGTCCCGGTAGTACTCGGCCAGCGTGATCCCGGTGTAGATGGAGACCTCGCGGGCGGCGACCGGCATGTTGCTCGTGTTGGCCACGAGGATGGTCCGCTCCATCAGCGGCCGGCCCGCCCAGGGGTCTACCAGCTCGGGGAACTCCCGCAGGACGTCGGTCATCTCGTTGCCGCGCTCCCCGCAACCGACGTAGACGATGACCTGGGCGTCGGACCACTTGGCGAGCTGGTGCTGGGTCATGGTCTTGCCGGTCCCGAACCCGCCGGGGATCGCCGCCGTCCCGCCCTTGGCTATCGGGAAGAACATGTCGATGATCCGCTGGCCGGTGACGAGGGGCTCGCTCGGCCGGCGGCGGCTGCGGATGGGTCGCGGCACGCGGACCGGCCATCGCTGGACCATCGTCAGCTCCCGCTCCCCCTGGGGCGTCTCCAGGACGCAGATCGTGTCGGCGACCGTGTAGTCGCCCGCCCCGGCGATCCACCGGACCCGGCCCGAGACGCCGGGCGGGACGAGAACGTGATGGTGCACGAGGGGCGTCTCGGTCACGTCACCGAGGTACTCGCCCCCTGTCACCTCGTCGCCCTCCTTGAGGTCGGGGTCGAACGGCCACCTCTTCGACGGGTCGAGCGGGTCGGGCTTGGCCCCTCGGTCGATGAAGGCGCCGGAGTGCCGGGCGATCGCTTCGAGCGGCCGCTGGATGCCGTCGAACGTGGTCCCGACGAGGCCCGGCCCGAGGCTGACCGACAAGGGGGCCCCCGTCCGCTCGACCGGGTCGCCGGGCCCCAGGCCGGTGGTGTTCTCGTAGACCTGGATCGTGCCCAGGTCGCCCTGGACGCGGACGACCTCGCCAATGAGGCCCAGCTCGCCCACCAGGACGACTTCGTACATCAAGGCGCCTCGCAGGCCGACGGCCGTGACGATCGGGCCGCTGACGCGGGCGACAGTCGGGTTGGCGGTGCTGACGGCGGTCATCGCCTACGGCTCCTCGGCCTCGGGCGTCGTCCCCCGCTGGAACAGGCGGCAGGCGATGCGGCGGCGAAGCTCCGGCCACATCCGCTCCAGGCGGGCCGCGAAACGGTTGTCCCACACCTGGCGGCCGTCGACGTCCCGGACGACGACGCCCGTTTCGGCGTCGGCCGACTCGGCGTCGATCGAGAGGTCCAGGTCGTCCCGGCCAAGGCGGCGGCGGACCTCGTTCGCCAGTGAACCGCCGAGGGCCTCCCGGTCGGCCGCCGACAGGCCCAGAACGAACCGGCTGCCGTCCATCCGCCGGATGGCCTCGGCCGCAAGGTCCGCGACGGCGGCGGCATAGTCGAACCCGTCGCGCTCGGCCAGGCGGCGTTCGGCCTCGTCGCGGACGTCACGAAGCACGTCCTCCTGGCGGTGGGCCTGCATGCGGCGGACCTCGACCGGCACGCGAGCCAGGACGAGGTCGCGCATCGTCTGGGCCCGGCGACGGGCCTCCGCGAGGCGGGCGTCGCGGTCCTCGGCGGCCTCCTGCTCGGCCTTGTCGAGGGCGGCCTTGGCGTCTCGCCTGGCCCGGCGGCGGGTCCGCTCGGCCTGCTTCTCGGCGTCGGCCAGGATCTCCTGCCGCAGGACGTCCATCGGGCTGGAGTCGGCGGCGGTCATGGGACCGGCCTTTCCTCGCGTCCGAGGCTGATGCCGACCGCCTCCTGGACGAAGTCGCGGAGCGTCTTTCGGCCCGGGAGCGGACCTTCGGGCCCCGGCACCTCGACCACCAGCGGCTGCGTGCGGGTCATCCGGATCTCGTCGACGAGGTCCCGGGCGTCGGCCGCCACCGACTGGGTGACGATCAGGACGCCGAGGTCCGGCCGGTCGGCGGCGCGGCGGACGGCGGCCTCGGCCTGGGCGGCGCCCGCGACGACCTCGCCCTGGACGCCCGCCAGGCGGAAGCCGCGGACCGTATCCTCGTCGGCGACGCAGTAGAACCTCATCTGAACGTCCCTCGCCGGCTCACAGGGTCAGCAGCATCATCGCCACGGCGAAACCCAGGACCGCCAGGCCCTCGGCCAGCGCGACGAACAGGATCGACCGAGTGAGCAGCTCGGGCTTCTCCGCCGCCGCCCCCAGGGCCGCCGACCCGACCTTGCCGACGGCGTAGGCCGCCCCCAGGATCGAGACGGCCGTCACGAACGCCACGCTGCCGGCGATGGCGACCGTGTGGTAGACGTCCTCAAGCGTCCGGGGCGCGGTCGGCGCGTTCAGGAGCGGCTCGACACCCTCCTCCTCGCCGGCCCCGCGAGCGAGTGCCGCGCAGGCGAGGACCGCCATGGCGACGACGGCCCCGGCGAGACCGCCCTGTATCCAACGGCGAAGGCTCATCTGGCGTCTCCTTACTCGTCTTTCCCCATGGACACCGTCTCACGGACCCCCAGGCTGAAGGGCTTGAAGGCCCGGCCGGTGCCCGAGAAGAACTTGCCGAAGAACTCGTAGTACTCCAGTCGCAGGGCCTGAACGCTCGCGATGATCCCCTCCAGGAGGATCGTCAGGGCGTTGCCGAACACCAGCACCACCACGCCGAGGGCGCTTCCCAGCCCCCCGCCTCCGACCAGCCGCTCCATCTCCCGGGCCATCATGAACGTCGCCATCAGGATGGCGGCGTGGCTCATCGCGTAGGCCGCCAGACGCACAAACGAGATCGTATTGGCCATGTACGAGAGGATCGCCTCGAACATCTCGATGGCCGACTCGACGAACGCCATCAAGACGTTCTCGGCGTGGGGCCGGCGCCCGGCCCGAGTGGCCAGGGCGTACTGGATGGGTTCCTTCAGGGCCAGGGCCACGAGCGGCAGGATGATCAACAGGACCACCTCGAGCCAGTGCAGCGTCTTCTCCTCGCTGACGAACCACTTGATGCCCAGGGCCAGCACCCCCCAGTAGAAGACCGCCCCGAACACGCCGAACTTGTCCAGGAACCCGCCGATCACGTCGCCGCGGCGGAAACGGTTGACGATGTTCAGCACCAGGCCGATGCTCAGGACCACGATACCGATGAGGACGGCGCCCTGGATGAGTTCGTGCACCCCCTCGGGCGTCAGGACGTGCGGCTTGGCGTGCTCGCCGGCCTGGCCGTAAAGGTGTGCCCCGAACGCCTCGCCGTAGACGAAGCCGAAGACGACGCTCGACGCCCCCGCCATCATCAGCAGGATGCCGACGTCGCGGACCTTCTCCCGGCGCCCCACCAGCAGCGCTCCCAGCCCCGCGGCCAGCAGCACGCCCCCGTGACCCACGTCGCCGAACATCATCCCGAACATCACCAGGAACGTGATCGCCACGAACAGCGTCGGCTCCAGTTCCCGGTACCCCGGCAGACCGTAGCCGACGACAAGCATCTCGAACGGCCTGAGGAGCCTCGGATGACGGAGCAGGACCGGCACCTCTTCCTCCGGGACGTCCTCGGTGTCCTCGGTCTCGACAACGCACCGCCCGCCCACCAGGTCCTGGAGCCGGTGCCGGACGGCCGGCACGTCCTCGGCCGGGATCCACCCGGTGATCAGGACCGTCGCGTCGGTCCGGGGGAAGTTCTGCTCGGCCTCCAGGAGCTTCCGCTCGACCTCGGTGACGGCCCGGAGGGTCGCCAGCTCCGGGGCGGCCTCGCGGGCGAGGTTCCGGATCGCCTCGCGCGGCCGGGCCAACTCGCCGGCGAGCTGCTCCTTCTCGCGGCGGGCCTCCTCCAGGACGTCCTGCATCGTGCCGGCGTCCGGCTGGGCCACCGACTCCCGCGTAAAGCCCGTCTTCTCCAGCTCCGTCTCCAGGGCGAACCGGCCCTTGCGGCTGGTGACGGCGACCAGCCGCCGCCGTCCGCCCCGCTCCCCCAAGGGGAGCAGCACGACGTTCGGCCCGACCTGCACCTCGAATTGCGAGAGGTTCTCCTCGGGGAGGCTCCCGATGGCGAAGTGGAGGAACGAGAACCGGCCGATCTGGTCGAACGAGAGCTCCAACCCCTCGTAGGCCGACACCTGTTCCAGGAGGTCCGTCACCTGCCCCCACCGCCGGAGGGTCTCCTCGCGGCGCTGGAGCACCTCGTCGGTCTCGCTCTCGATGGGCGCGAGGCGCCGGTCGACCTCGTCCATCGAGAGCTCGGGCAGCTCCTCGGGCGGGTCGGGCAGCTCCTCCAGGTCCAACCTTCGGGCGACCCGGTCGATCCGCCCGAGGAGCTGGTCGCACCGGGCGATGTCGCCGCTGCGGTCGGGCGGCTCCTGCGGGGCGGTCTCGGGCCCCGCCCCGGCCCGGACCAGGTGGACCGCCCCGAGCCGACCCAGGCCGCGAAGCACCGCCCGCTCGTCCCGTTCCAGGACGACGACGCTCAGCCGCTTCATGGAGACGGCACTGAACACGTCAGGTCTCCGCTCGGCCGCCGGCTTCCGTAACGTCGGACCGCGGGACCATCCGTCGGCGGATCGCCTGGGGCGCCAGGCCCGCCCGGATGCCCTCGGTCAGACGGATCAGGTTCGCCAGCTCGATCCGCCGGATGGCGGCATAGGCGACGACGGCCCCGAGGCCCATGTGGCTGCGGCGGAACGTCCGGTTCGCCAGCCGCCAGTACCGGTTCCAGGCGAGGGCCTCCAGGTGGGCCGCATCGACGCCGCCCCCCGACGTCGCGGGCGGCTCGTCGAGGACGATGCCGACGGCCATTCGGGCCGCGTCGGCCAGATTCTCCGCGCCGGCCATGGCGCGGAAGGTCGCCCGGTCGATGTTCGTGCCGTCGACGTGGAACCGCTGGAGCGCCTCCCGGGCGACGTTATAGTGGAACCGCCCGCGGGCCAGGAGCATCAGGTGGAACGTATCCGCCTCCTGGCGGGCGATGGCCAGGACGTCGTCGCGGTGGGCCCGCCCGAGCGCCCGGGCACGCGCCAAGAGCTCCTCGAAGTACCCGCTGTCGAGGCCGGCCTCGACGAAGAACGGCCGGGGCGTCTCGTTGTAGAGGTCGATGGCCCGCTCCAGGCCCCCCCGGAGCGGCTCGTTCGGACAGACCGCCGCGAACGCCTCGATCGTCCCGGCCGTCCCGAGGACGTCCGTCCGGAGGGCGAGGTCGTCGGGCAGCGGGATGAGGTGCGGACCGATCTCCCTCAGGCCCAGGCCCGACGCGAACCCCCGGGCGAGCACCTTCAGGTTCTCCATCTGGAACCGGACGCGGAGCCAGTCGAGGAACCGGCCCGCCGAGCCGCCGACCTTCGAGGCAATCGACGAGAGCTCCTCCACCTGGTCGAGCACCAGGACCCGCTGGAGGTGGACCGCCGTCAGGAACCGCCCCTCGGGAAACAGGGCCCGCGCCAGGGCCGGCAGGCTGCGGAGGCGGCAGAGCTCGTCGAGGCGGTCCGCCTCGGCCAGACGGCCCCGCCGCCCGTGGATGGTGGCGCTCAGGAAATCGAGGTCGGTTGTGGTTCGGAAGGTCATCGTCGCCGTTCCACGTTCCTTACTCACCGCCAAGGCCGCAGTGAAAAAACGGCAACAGCTCGTCCGCAGATTGCGAAGATGAACGCAGATAACGACCCAAAAAAGCAAAAAGGCCTAATTCTACAACGCCAGTTCGCCACTTCATCCCGCCCGGCGGCCTTCCCAGGCCGCCAGAAACCCGCTTCAGGCCCGATCTCGGCGGCCTGGGAAGGCCGCCGCGCGGCACGTGGCGTTGTAGGACTAAAGACCTTGTCTTCTTTTGTTTGGTTCTTTCGTTTTTATCTGCGGTCGTCTGCGTCATTTGCGGAAGGCTGTTGCTGTTCTGTGCGATCTCTGCGGTGAGCAACTCGGCCATCGAAGACTCACGCCGTGCCGCGGACGGAGCGGACCACCGCCTCGACGGCCTGGCGCCTGAGGTCCTCGTCGACGTCGAACTCGTCGCGGAGGCGTTCGGCCGCCTCGTCGAGCCGCTGCTTCTGGGCCGCGTCGGCGTCGCGGCGGGCCTCCTCGACGATGGCGTCGGCCTGGCGGCGGGTCTCGAGGCGCTGGGCCTGGAGCCGCTCGACGGCCTGGCGCCGGGCGTCGGCCCGGACCCGGTCGGCCTCGGCTTCGGTCTCGGCCACGATCCGCTTGGCCTCGGCCTCGGCCTCGAGCATCTTCTCGATCACGTCCCGCACGGGTCGGTTCCCGGGGCGGCGGCATCGCCGCCATGACCGGACCAGGAGAACAGGTGAAGAGCAGACCGCAGTTGGGCGGGCCCTTCGGCCCAAACGAAGGCCCCGCTGCGCCCGGCTGTCCGCCTCTTCTCCTGCTCTCCTGTTCTCCTGCTCCCCTGCTCGGGGGCGGCGGCACCGCCGCCCCTCACTCCTCGGTTTCGAGCAGGTCGAGCACCTCCTCGGCCGACTCGGCCTCCGAGAGCTTGCGGTAGAAGCCGGGGGTCTGGACGAGGCGGGCGATCTCGGCCAGGGCCCGCACGTGCGGCCCCGGATCGTCGACTCGGGCCAGGAGGAGGAAGACGACGTGGACCGGCTCGTCGTCGATGGCGTCGAACTCGATGTCCTCCGGCGAGATGCCCAGGGCCCCGGTCAGCTTGGGGATCGACGCATCCTTGCCGTGGGGGATGGCGATGCCCTGGCCGATGCCGGTGGTGCCCTGCTGCTCCCGCTGCCGGACGGCCTGAAGGGCCGCCGCCCGGTCCGGGATCCGCTCGGCCCGGACCAGCAGGTCCACCAGCTCCTCGAAGCACTCTTCCTTGTCCCGGCTCTCCAAGGGGACCTTGACGACGGCCTCGTCGAGCAGGTCGCGTAGCCTCATCCGCAAGCTCCTGGGCACGCCCCGGTCCGGGCCGGAACGCACCGGCCCCTCGACCGCTTTGAATTCCGTCTATCCTAGGGACGCGTCCCCGGCTTTTCAAGCATTCCTTGGGCCGGGGCGCGGCGGGGCGACGGCCCCCTCAGGGCCGGCAGTTTCGGCGTGAAAGGACACCCGCGGCGCGGTAGAATAGGTGGTCAAGCAGAAGATGAGAGGGGAGGGTCACGTCGAGCAGCCTGGAGGGACCACCATGCAGCGCCACGTCAACGTCCTGGTCCCCGTCGCCTGTCCCCACTGTGAGTGCGAGTTGACCGTCACGCTCGACCAGGTGCACGAGGAGCAGGTGGTCTGGTGCGCCCGGTGCCGGACGGTGGTCCAGCTCCGGCCCGAGACGCTCCTCGGAGCGCCCTGGGCGAGCGGGTTCACATCGCAGCCGGTGAGCTCCTACGGCTCGTCGTGATGCGCGCCGCACGGCCCTCGTCACGATGCGTGGCCGGCGTTCGGGGCGGCCCGTCGGCCGCTCGGCGCGGCATCCGTCCGGCTCGGTCCGCCTGCCCCGAGGGGGTTGCGGGAATGCCCCAGCCGGGGTTGGCGCTGGGGCCTACGCCGACATGGTGCGCGCCCCGATTGCCGGTGACGGCCGCGTCGACCATCATGAGAGTGCCCCACTTGACAGGAGTCAGAACATGGATCCCAAGCGTCCCCCGTTCAATGTGCTGGTCTCGCTCGGATGCCCGGCTTGCGGCTACGAGCTGTGGGTGGAGTTGGAGGACGTGCACGAGGAGAAGACGGTACTGTGCACGCGGTGTCTGCTCGAGGTCCCCCTCTCGTGCGGCAGCCTGAACCTGCCCCAGGGCCCCGAGCAAGGCGTCCAGGCGTGGTCGACCGGGCCGACCGGCTGAGCCCGGCAGGATTCAGCCCTTGATCACGCCCAGGGGCCGGAGGCGGCAGACCTTGCTCGCCAGGCCCGCCCGCTCCACGACGCCGACGACGTCGGCCACGTCCTTGTAGGCATCGGAGTGCTCCTCGGCCAGTCCCTTCCAGCTCTTCGATCGGGCCACGATGCCGCGCTCGGCCAGGTCGGCCTTGATCTGCTCGCCGCGGACGTTCTTCCTGGCCTGGCTTCGCGACATGCGGCGGCCCGCCCCGTGACAGACCGAGCCAAACGATTCCTTCATGGCCGACTCGCGGCCGACCAGGAGGAACGAGTAGCGGCCCATGTCGCCGGGAATGAGGACCGGCTGACCCACGTCGCGGTAGGCCTCGGGCACCTCCGGGTGGCCCGGCGGGAAGGCCCGCGTGGCCCCCTTGCGGTGGACGCAGAGCCGCTTCGATTGGCCGCCGACGGTGTGGTCCTCGAGCTTGGCGATGTTGTGGCACACGTCGTAGATGAGGCCCATGCCGAGGTCGCGGCCGGAGGCGTCGAACACCTTGCCGACCGCGCCGCGGAGGAAGTCCGTGAGGAGCTGGCGGTTGGCCCAGGCGTAGTTGGCGGCGGCCCGCATGGCCCCCATGTACCGGCCGCCCTCGTCGCTGTGGACCGGGGCGCAGCAGAGCTGCTTGTCCGGCAAGTCGATGCCGTACTTCTGCGCGGCCTGGCGCATTGTCTTCAGGAAGTCGTCGCAGACCTGGTGGCCGAAGCCCCGGCTGCCGCAGTGGATCATGAACGTGACGGTCCCCGGGGCGAGGCCGAAGGCATCGGCGGCCGGTTGGTCGTAGATCTCGTCGACGGCCTGGATTTCGAGGAAGTGGTTGCCCGCCCCGAGTGTGCCGACCTGGTTGTTGCCCCGCTGCATGGCCCGGTCGGAGACGGCGTCGGGGTCGGCCCCCTGGAGGGCGCCGCCGGCCTCGGTGTGGTCCGGGTCCTCCGGCCAGCCGTGGCCCTTCTCGACGATATAGCTGGAGCCCTCGGTCATGATCCGCCGCAGGTCCTGGCGGGAGAACTTGATCGGTCCGCCGACGCCCACGCCGCAGGGGATGTCCCGGAAGACCTGGCCGACCAGCTCCTTGAGCTTGGGCTCGACCCGGTCGCGCGTCAGGTCGGACCGGACGAGGCGGACGCCGCAGTTGATGTCGTAGCCGACGCCGCCGGGCGAGACGACGCCGCCCTCGGCCGGGTCGGTGGCGGCCACCCCGCCGATGGGGAAGCCGTATCCCCAGTGGATATCGGGCATGGCGAGGCTGGCCCCCTGGATGCCCGGCAGGCAGGCCACGTTGGCCACCTGCTCGGGGGCCTGGTCGGAGCGGATCTCGTCGATGAGCCGTTCGTCGGCGAAGATCAGCCCGTCGACCCGCATGCCCTCCTTGTAGGACTTGGGGATCCGCCAGCGGCACTCGTCGACCCGCTCCAGCGGTCCTTCGTAACCTTTCTTCCCGGCCATCGGAGGGCCTCCTCCTCACATCAGATCGATCATCCAGCGCTTGAGCAGCCACTTCAGGACCGACAGGGCGACGATGGCGGCCAGCGTCACGATGACGGTCATGCGGCCCCACTCGCTCAGGACCAGGGCCAGGGCGAGCCCCGCCGCGGGCGGGTGCTCGGTGTTCGTGATCGCCATCAGAAAGATCGCCAGCCCCACCGCCGCCGCCCCGAAGATCACGTGCTCCGGGTGGGCCACCCAAGCCACCTCGCCGAACTCCGGCACACCCGACAGCCAGAAGCACACCGCCCCCGCCCCCGTGCCGATCAGGTACCCCCCGATCAGGCGCCGGGGACTTGACATCCGCGAATGCGGCAGCACGAAGGCGATGAACGAACTGGCCCCCAGCGACGCGATGACCACCGCGTCGGTCGCCACGTTCAGGATCAGCAGGACCACCAGAAGGGCCAGCGTCGCCAACGCGCACTGCCAGACGTATCGCCAGACGTTCGCCAGGAACCGTTCGTCAACGATCCTCAAGCGGCCCTCCTCGGGTGCCGGCCGGCGGCGCGGCTCAGACGTCGACGATCACCCGGCCCGTCCACCGGCCCCGGTCGTCCCTCGTCACCTCCAGGTCGTGGTACGTCACGGCCTTGATCTCGGTGCCCGTCCGGTGCCTCTCGGGGTCGAACCGGCCGTACCCCACGCGGGCCCGGAGGGCGTCCGGGCCCCGCTCGTGGAACGTGAAGCGGACCGGGACGAGCGATTCCGTCTCGAACAGGTACAGCAGCTCCTGGAGCCAGGCGACGAGCAGCTCGTCGGCCTGGTCCGGCCCGCCCGAGGCGATCCGGACCTCCTGCTCGACCTCGACCTGTTCGGGCCGGTCCACCAGGACCACCGAGAACGCCGCGTCGGCCGCCGTCTCCAGGAGGTCCTCCAGCGACTCGGCCTCCAGCTCGAAGCCGACGTCCGCCGTGTGGTCGATGATCTCGAAGGTGCCCATGACGTGGCCTTATGCCCGGAGGCGCGGCCTCACGCGCCGGCCAAGCCGGCGTCTTCGGTTTCCTCGTGGCGTTTGCGGCTGGAGAGGAGGACGACGTCGCGGAGGCCCTGCTCGTTTTTGGCGGCCAGCCAGCGCCGCTCGAAGTCCTTTTCCTGGACGATCTGGGCGATGGCCGCCAGGGCCCGCAGGTGGAAGTTCCGCTCGTCGCGGGTGCCGGCCAGGAGGAAGACGGTCTTGACCTCCGGCGCCTCGTCCGACCACCGGACGCCCCGGCGCGCCCGGGCCATCAGGAGGTCGAACCGTTCCTCGCCGGGGACCACGACGTGGGGCACAGCAAGGGATGAACTGAGCAGGGTGCTGCTCTCCTCCTCGCGGCGACGGAGCCGCTCGGCCATCTCCGACGGTTCCAGGTCCAGCCGGGGGGCCAGGTGCTCGGCCGCCAGCCGAAAAAACGCATCCAGGTCCATCGCCTCGTCGAGGTCCAAAACCGGACATCGCTCGACCGCCCGGTCGAACCGGTCCAGCACGACCTCGTCTCGCTCGTGCACGATCTCCTTGAGTTCGTCCTCCAGCGACCCGGTCACGAGTTGGTGGTCCGTCAGCCGCTGCACCAGGTGCAGCAGGGCCGACTCGCCCCGCACACGCTTGCGGCCGTAGAACCAAAACGTCAGGAACCCCACCAGGATCAGCCCCGCCGCAATCAGGTACGCCTTGTTGCCCATCTCGAACAGGATGAACCCGAACCCCGCGATGCCCCCGATCTGAAGCCACGGGTACACCGGCGCCCGGAACGCCGGCCGATAGTTCTGGAGCCCGCTCTCCCGCAGCACGATGACCGACAGGCACGACAGCATGTATCCCAGGATGAGGACGGTGGAGGCGGCCCCGACGAGCACGTCGAGTTTCAAGAGCAGGCTGACAACGATCACGCACCCGGTAATCAGGATGGCCACGTGCGGCGTATGGAACCGCGCGTTGACCCGCGCCAGCGGCCGCGGCAGCAGGCGGTCACGCGACAGGGCCAGCAGGTACCGCGAGGCCGCCATGATGCCCGCGTTCGCCGTCGTGATGAAGGCCAGCGCCGCCCCCACGCTCATCGCGATGTACCCGGGCCGACCGAGGATGGCCTGCCCGCCGTCGGAGAGCGGCGTGAGCGACCCGTCCAGCGCCTCGCTCTCCACCACCCCGCTCGTCACGAC
>CAZGKW010000024.1:0-72763 GCA_964526295.1 uncultured Anaerolineales bacterium | reverse complement strand
TCCTCCTTCGAGCGCAGCCCGGACCGACCGCCAGCCCTCGCGTTTGTCCTTGACACGCGGCGGGACGCCGACTAAAGTCTTAGTGACACGATACGAAAAAACGTATTACACAGGAAGCGGCGGTCCTGTCAACGGAAGAGGAGGCGTTCGTGATGAAACGGTTCGGCCCGGCGGTCCTCGTCCCGGCGGCGTGCCTCGCCCTGGCGGCGGGGGCGGCCCTCGCCCATTTCCAGGTGCTCCTGCCCTCGACGGAGTGCGTCACCGCCGACGGGCCGAAGACGGTCGACCTGGAGATTCTCTTTACCCATCCCATGGAGCAGGGCCCGGCGATGGAGATGGGCCGGCCCAGGCGGTTCGGCGTCCTGGTCGGCGGCGAGAAGCACGACCTGATGGGCTCGCTCCGGACCCGCAAGGTCCAGGGCAAGACCGCCTACACGGCCTCCTACACCGTCCGCCGGCCCGGCGACCACGTCTTCTACATCGAGCCCGCCCCCTACTGGGAGCCCGCCGAAGGCAAGATGATCGTCCACTATACGAAGACAGTCGTCGATGCGATGGGCGCCGGCGGCGGGTGGGACCGCCTCGTGGGCTTCCCGGTCGAGATCGAGCCGCTCGTCCGGCCCTACGGCCTGTGGACGGGGAACGTCTTCCGGGGCATCGTCCGCCAGGGCGGCCGGCCGGTGCCCTTCGCCGAGGTCGAGGTCGAATACTGGAACGCGGGCGGGAAGGTAAAGCCGCCCGGCGATGCGTTCGTGACGCAGGTCGTCAAGGCCGACGAGGGGGGCGTCTTCAGCTACGCCCTGCCCCGGGCCGGGTGGTGGGGTTTCGCGGCCCTCACAGGCGGCGACGAAAAGATGAAAAGCCCCGAGGGCGACGAGGTGGACGTCGAGCTGGGGGCCCTCATCTGGGTCCACGCCGTGGACATGAAGTAACACGCGGCCCACGGCCGCTGCATCACCTCCCTCTCCCCTGGCGGCAGAGGGGTCGCCCGCCCGCCGAAGCCTTGGCGAAGGCGGGGGGTGAGAGGGCAAGGCGCGGCCAGATATTGAGGACGGTATTACCAATGTCGCACATGGCGAGACATTGCGGGTGCGTAAAAGTGCCCAAGTTGGGCCCGAAACTGCCAGTTTGGCAAGTCGGGCTCCCACCGCACCTGTGACATTACCTTTACCGTCCTCAATAGCCTCCGGGAGAGGTGCCCGATGCACATTCAGGACGGTGTGATCGAGGCCTGGCCGGTGCTGGTGGCCGGGACCGCCGCCGGCGCGGCCGGCGTCGCGGTGGGCCTTCGGCGGCTCGGCGAGGACGACATCCCCCGGACGGGTATCCTGACGGCGGCGTTCTTCGTCGCGTCGCTGGTGCCGGTCCCCGTGTTCGGCGTCAATGCCCACCTGCTGCTGGTGGGCCTGATGGGCCTGGTGCTCGGGTGGCGGGCGTTTCCCGCGGTGGCGGTGGGCCTGTTCCTTCAGAAGGTCCTGTTCGGGGTGGGGGGCCTCACGACATTGGGCATCAACACGATGGTGATGGCCCTGCCGGCGGTGGCGTGCTGGTACGTGCTGGCACGGCCGATCAGGCGGTCGGTTCGACCGGCGCGGACGTTCGCGCTGGGAGCGGCGGCGGGCCTCGGGGCCGTCGCCCTGGCGGCGGTGCTCTATGCCGGGGTCATGGCGGCCGCTGGACGGGGGTTCCTGCCGGTCGCCGGGGTGGTGGTGGCGGCCCACCTGCCGGTGATGGCCGTCGAGGCCCTGGCGACAGGGTCGGTGGCGGCGTTCCTGCTCCAGGTGCGTCCGGGCCTGCTGGACCTGCCCGCGGCGGCGGGGCCGACCGCGCGGGAGGGCACCCGTGCGTAGGCCCTGCGGCACAGGCTTCGCGGCGCTGGCGCTGCTCGTGGCGGCGCTGGCGGCCCCGCGGGCGGCGCGGGGTCATCGCCTGAAGCTCTGGGCCCACGCGGCCGAGGGGGCGACCATCGCGGGACAGGCCTACTTCTCCCCCGGCGGGGGGGCGGCCAAAGGGCTGGCGGTCGAAGTCCTCGGACCCGGCGGGGAGACGCTCGGCCGCGTCGAGACGGACGAGGCCGGCGACTTCACGTTCACGGCGCAGCACCTGTGCGATCACACGTTCGTGGCCGAGACGCCGGACGGTCACCGGGCGGAGGCGACCGTCGTAGCGTCGGCGCTGCCGGCGGACCTGCCGCTCTTGCCCGGCGCCGACGCTGCGAAACAGCCCCCCAGGTCCCCCTCATCCGATACCCCTGTTGAGGGGTCGGAGGGGCCCAATGGACCCCCCGGTGACCCTGAACTGGCCCGCCTGGTCGACGCGGCCGTCGCGCGGCACGTCGAGCCGCTCCGCCGCGGAATACGCAACTACGAGGACCGCGTCCGCCTCCACGAGGTCCTCGGCGGCGTCGGCTACATCGTCGGCCTGGCCGGCCTGGCCCTCTACTTCAAGGCCCGTCGGCGCCGCCCGGGCGAGCCGTCCTGAGGGGCCGCCATGGTCTGTGAAGCCTTCCGCGAAGCCGATTCCGTCATCCACCGGCTCGACCCGCGGCTCCGGGTGGTCACAGCGCTGGTGTTCTCGGTCTTCGTGGCAGTACTGGGCAACGCGTCGGCCGCGGGGCTCGGGCTGCTCTTTGCGGTGGGCGTGGCAGTGGCGGCGCACCTGCCGGCAGGGGCGACGCTCAAGCGGCTCCTCGCCCTGAACGCGTTCGTGCTGCTGTTGGTGGCGATCCTGCCGCTCTCGGTGCCGGGCGAGGCGGCGTTTCGGATCGGGCCGCTGACGGCGTCGCGGGCGGGCCTCGCGCAGGCGGCCCTCATCGCCCTCAAGGCCAACGCCATCCTCCTGGCCGGGACGGCCCTGCTGAGCACCCTGGAGCTGCCCGACCTGGGGCACGCCCTCCACCATCTGAAGGTCCCCGACAAGCTCACGCACCTCCTCCTCTTCACCGTCCGCTACGTCGAGGTACTACACCACGAGTATCTGCGGCTGGTGCGGGCCCTCAAGGTGAGGGGTTTCCGGCCCCGAATGGACCGCCACACGTACCGGACAACGGGGTACCTCGTGGGGATGCTGCTGGTGCGGAGCGTGGAGCGGTCGGAGCGGATCCTGGCGGCGATGCGGTGCCGGGCGTGGCGGGGCCGGTTCTACGTGCTCGACCACTTCCACCTCGCCGCACGGGACGCGTGGTTTGCCGTGGGGGTAGTGGCCGCCTTAGGGGGCCTTTCGTACCTCGCGTGGGGGGCAACATGGGCGCCCTAGACCCCCTCCTGGCGTTCCGCGGCGTCTCGTTCTCGTACCCCGGCCGGCCGGGGCAGGCGGCGCGGCCGGTCCTCGACGGCGTGGACCTGGCGCTCGGGCCGGAGGACCGCGTGGCCCTGGTCGGCCCCAACGGGAGCGGCAAGACGACCCTTCTGCACCTCGCGGTGGGGCTTCTGAGGCCTACCGGGGGGGAAATCGAGGCCTTCGGCGAGGTCCGACGCACCGAAAAGGATTTCCGGGACGTCCGCGGCCGGGCGGGCCTCCTGTTTCAGGACCCGGAGGACCAACTCTTCTCGCCGACCGTGGCCGAGGACGTCGCGTTCGGGCCGCTGAACCTCGGCAGGACGCGCGAGGAGGCCCTCGCCGCCACGGCCGAGACGCTCGAGACGCTCGACTTGGCGGGGTACGAGGACCGCATCACCCACCACCTCTCGTACGGGGAGAAGCGGCTCGTAGCCCTGGCGAGCGTCCTGGCGATGCGGCCCGAGGTGCTGCTGCTCGACGAGCCCACCGACGGCCTGGACGAGCACTACGAGGGTCGGCTGACGGCGATCCTGGGCGGCCTCGGGCAGGCGATGCTGGTCGTCAGCCACGACCGGGCGTTTCTGCGCCGCGTCGCGAAGCGAGCCGTCCGCCTCTCGTCCGGCCGCCTGGAACCGGCCGAACTCTGAGCTGCCCTCCCCCGGCGGCCGCCTGGAGCCGACCGACCTCCGACGGGCCCTCAGAAAAGACACGACGTGTCTTTTTTCGTGCGTAAGGTTTTGCTACGAAAAGGCTTAGGCTGCGAAGAAGAAATTTCGTGTCCCACTTCGGCCTCGTGTCTTTTTCCGGCCACCGGAGAAACGCCGGGGCCATATTGGGGCTTCGCCCCACCCTCTTGCGCGCCTTCCCCGCTTGTGCCGGACGTATCGAGGGAACATGATATCCCGGCCGGGAGGGAGTCCCGTCAACCCCACGAAAGGAGGGCAGGACGATGGAAATGCCACATGTTCAGACGTGCGGTGCGACGCATTGTGCGTATAACAAGCACCGCCAGTGTGCTACAACGCCACTGGCCGCGCGGCGGCCTTCCCAGGCCGCCGCGATCGGGCCTGAAGCAAGTTCCTGGCGGCCTGGGAAGGCCGCCAGGCGGGATGAAGCAGCGAACTGGCGTTGCAGGACAGTGCCACGCCATGGCAATCACCGTGGGCGACGAGCAGGGCGCGCAGTGTGATACCTTTTGGGGAAAGCCGGAGCAAAAGGCTGGTGATCCGACCCAACTCGGTCACGTCGGCGCCTGCAGGATGGCCGACTGCATGTACAATGACCGATTACAGTGCGCCGCCGAGGGGATCACGGCCGGATCTCGCGAAGAACAGATTCTCTGCCTGACGTTCAATCCCGAAGAATGACGCGAGCCGCCGAGCCGTTTTGCCCGGGCGGGGTTCTCTCTCCCGTGCCCGGAGCGGGGCAATGAGTCGCCGTCTCGTGCTCCCTGATGAGGCCGGCCATCCCTTTGACACAAAGCGGGGGCAGGCGCCGGACCGCGGAAAAGGCGGACCCGACGCTGCGGCTTACTCGTCAGCGCCAACCGCCTTGTGGGCCTCGGCCCCCGCTGTTTGCTCCTCCACCGAGTCGTCCATCCGCTCGGCGGCGGCGCACGAACCGGGGCAGTTCGGGCAGGCCCGCTCGCGCTTCGTGGCCACGCGCCACATGCGCCAGGCGACAAAGACCGCCGCCAAGGCGACGATGGCGACGACAAGGATGAGTTCGATGGTGCCCATGGGTTAATCGTGATAATTACGCAGCAAGCTGCGCGGCGGCTCGTAACCGCGAACTCCCGTTCGCGGCCCGGAACCAGCGATGCCTGCGCGTCGCGTCCCGGCGCGGTGGTCGCGGAGAACCACCGCGCAGATCCTGTTTCGGTCAGCCTCCGCCGGGGTGCAAGGCCGTGCCCGCCTGGTAGAGGATCAGCGTCAGCAGGTACGCCACGGCCGTCAGGCCGCCCCACTGGAGCAGCGTCCACCGCCACGACCGCGTCTCGCTGTACATCACGGCCACGGTCGCCATGCACGGGAAACCCAGGAGGCAGAAGAGCATGACGGCGGCGGCCTGGAGCGGCGTGTACCGGGCCCGGAGCTGCCGCTTCAGGGCCCCCGGGTCGGCCTCTTCGCCGAGGGCGTGGACGATGCCCATCTGGGCCACGAAGACCTCCTTGGCGGCGAACGCCCCAAGCAGGGCCGTGTTGATCCGCCAGTCGAACCCCAGGGGCCGGGTCACGGGCTCGAGGGCCTTGCCGATCCGCCCGGCGACGGAGTATTCGAGCTCGGCGGCCCGGCGGGCCTCCTCGGCGGCGGCGGTGTCGCCGGCTTCCGCAGGCGCCTCCGAGGCGCCCGCCCCAGGCGCGCCCGCTTCCGTCATACCCGCTTCCGCGGCAGCCCCCTCAGCCGGGGCCGCCGCGGCGGCGGGCGGCTCGGCCGGCTTGGGGAAGCTCGTCAGGGCCCACAGGACGATCGACGCCGCCAGGATCAGCGTCCCTGCCTTCCTGAGATACATCCGCCCGCGGTCCCACGTATGGATCAGCATGCCCTTGGCCGTCGGCAGGCGGTAGGGGGGCAGCTCCATGACGAACGGCGTCGTCTCGCCCCGAAAGAGGGTCGACCGCAGCAGCTTCGCCAGGAGCACCGCTACCGCGATGCCCACCAGGTAGTAGGCCATCATCACGGGCGCCCGCCACCGCCGCGCGAAGAGGGCCCCCGTGAGCAGGACGTAGATCGGGAACCGCGCCCCGCAGCTCATCAGCGGCAGCACCAGCATGGTCGTCAACCGGTCCCGACGGTTCTCCAGGACCCGCGTCGCCATCAGGGCCGGCACGGTGCACCCGAAGCCGATGAGCATGGGAATGAAGCTCTTGCCATGCAGGCCGATCTTGTGCATCCACCGGTCGACGATGAAGGCCGCGCGGGCCATGTAGCCGGTGTCCTCCAGGGCCGCGATGGCGAGA
Organism: uncultured Anaerolineales bacterium; assembly: GCA_964526295.1. Taxonomy (GTDB): domain Bacteria; phylum Planctomycetota; class Phycisphaerae; order FEN-1346; family FEN-1346; genus CAZGKW01. The sequence continues at coordinate 66,525 of CAZGKW010000024.1, read as the reverse complement.
AAGAGGATGAGGATCTGCGGCAGGAAGACCACCACGCCGCCCACTCCGCCGATGATGCCGTCGACGAGGAGCGACTTCAGGACGCTGTCGGCCCCCGCCGGCCAGAGGCCCGCCACCCACGCACCGAGGTTCGCGAACAGCCATTCCAGGCCGTCCATCGGATACTGCCCCACCCGGAACGTGAGGAAGAACACGAGGTACATCAGGCCCAGGAAGATCGGCAGGCCCAGCACGGGGTGCGTCAGGACGGCGTCGATCCGGTCCGAGAGGACGTGCCGCGACTCGATCGTCGCCCGGACGGCCTCCTGGCACGCCCCGCTGATGAAACCGTATCGGCGGTCGGCGACGACCACCTCGGGGCTGTCGCCGAAGACGCTCACCAGGTGGCGGGTGGCTGAGTCGGCGGCTTCGAGGACGGCCGAGGCGTCCGGGCAGTCCGCCTCGATCCGCTCCCGGACCCGCGGGTCGCCTTCCAGGAGCTTCAGGGCCACCCACTGAGGCGTCCGCGGGGCGAGCAACTGGCGGCACGGATCGAGGAGGGCGGCCAGTTTCGCGATCTCCTCGTCCAGCTCCCGACCGTAGGGGACCGGCACCTGCCGGACGGGATGCCGGCCCGTTCCGACGGCGACGACGGCGTCGAGCAGCTCGTCGGTGCCGCGGTTGCGGTGGCCGACGGTCCGCACGAGCGGCACGTCGCCGAGGAGCTGCGAGAGGCGCTCGAGATCGACCGAAAAGCCCTGGGCGTCGGCGACGTCGCTCATGTTGAGGGCGATGACCATCGGCACGCCCAGCTCGATGAGCTGGACCGCCAGGTAGAGGTTCCGCTCCAGGTTCGAGGCGTCGGCGACGTCGACCACGACGTCGGGGTGGGAGTCGATGACGTAGTCGCGGGCGACCAGCTCGTCGGTCGAGTAGGCCGTCAGGCTGTACGTCCCGGGCAGGTCGACGACGTCGAGCCGGAAGCCGTCGTGACGGCAGACGCCCTCCTTGATCTCGACGGTGACACCGGGGTAATTGCCCACCTTCTGACGGGTGCCGGTGAGGTTGTTGAACAGGGTGGTCTTGCCGGAGTTGGGGTTGCCGGCAAGGGCGACCGAGAGGCGCTTGGGCTCCGGTCGGGGGGAAGTGGGCCGCCGTTCGAGATGGGTGCCGGCTTCGGGCATGGGTCATCCTGCCAGATGCGCGGCCCGTCGAAGCGGGCGCTGCCCCTAAAGGCGGTGCGAACCGGCTGGCGGCCCATCCGGGGCGCGGCCGAAGGGCTCGCCGTTCGCCGGCTCGACGAACACCTTGTGGGCCATGCCGCGGCCCAGGACGATCCGCGTCCCGTGGACGGCCACGACGAACGGGCCGGGTCCGTGGTTGTGGACGACCGAGACGGTCGCGCCGGTCCGGAGGCCCATCGAGAGGAGCCTGGCCCTGAGGCCCGCCCCGGCGTCGACCGAGACGAGCCGGGCCCGCGACCCCGCCGCCAGCGTCGACAGCGGGACGGTTCGGCCCGTCGCATCCGGAGGCCCTGGCGTCACGGCCGCCCTCCTTCGCCCCCTGACTCCCCCCCATACGGCGGCTCGTCGTCCCCCTCATGGGCCCGGCAGAACGCCTCGAAGGCCTCCCGCCAGGATCCGTCGCGGGTCGAATGCTGGTCGATGAACTGGACGAACCGGACGAACCGCTCCAGCACCCGGCCCTTGATGGCGTGCTCCATTTTGCAGCCGACGGCCTCGGCCTCGGCCTCCGGCACGCCGAGCACCTTCATGAGGAACGTTTTGAGGACTCGGTGGCGCCTCAGGAGGGCCCGGCCCGCCCGCTCGCCCCGCTCGGTAAGGGTCACGTACTGGTAGGGATCGTAGTTCACGAGGCCGCGCTCGGCCAGGGCCTGGACGCCTGCCGTGGCGGAGGAACGGCCCACGCCCACGAGGCTCGCGACATCCTTCATGCGGGCTACGCCGTGCCGCTGGACGAGCAGATAGACCGCCTCCAAATAGTCCTGGCCGCTGTCCGTGAGGCCGAGGCCCGGCCGAGCCGAGATCTCCGGTCCGCCGGACGGCGGCGGCAAGGTGGGCGGCGAATCGGGCATATGCAGGGCGTCCCTGGCGTCTCTCGAGGGTTTCGGACCGCCTTTACGGCCCATGCAAGGCCGTGAGTTGGCGACCCTCACCTTAGTTCGGCGCTTTAACCATAGTTTGCCCAGCCGAACTTGTCAAGCCGAATCGCCTCTTTTCCCGCGCTTTGGACACGAGGAGGTCCCTGCCCCGCCCCGGGATCCGGTGTGCCCGGCTTTGCGGAAGCCGGCGGCGGATTGGTCTCGAAAGTGCGGGCCTGCGCAGCTCGCGGCTGGGCGTGGGACGGGTACCGCGCTCGGCGCGGCACGGGCGGGCAAGCCGCCCGTGGCACCCGGCGTCGTCAACATTCGCCGCGGCGGGTCTCGGTACCCGCTGCGTCTACGTGTCGCCTGCGCGGTCGGCGCGGAGACCGACCGGGCAAACTGATGCGAACCCACTCAGGGAAGAGGCCCCATCTTGGCGCGAGCGAAAACGGCGCCGCACGCAGGCCTAGGACGGCTTGGTGTCGAGGGCGCAGTGGACGCGGCTCTCGCGGCGGTCCTCGGGGAACCAGGTCCGGTTCCGGCCGGTCTCGCCCAGGTCGACCTCGCACGGCTCGACGCCCCAGATGTCGCGGGCGTATTCGGCGACGGCCCGGTCGGAGCTGAAGGACCCCATGTTGGCCACGTTGGCGATGACCAGGCGGGCCCAGCGGTCCCGGTCGCGGTAGGCCTCGTCGACCTCCTGCTGCCGCTGGAGGTAGGAGGAAAAGTCGGCCAGGTGAAAGTACGGATCGCCCTCCTCCAGCAGGCGGCGCCAGATGGGCCGATAGAGGTCGGGCTCCTCCAGGTTGAAGAAGTCGCTGCCGAAGGCGTCCAGGATGCGGCGCATCTCGGGCCGCGTGTGGTAGTAGTGCCACGGGTCGTAGGTGTCGGGCTTGCGGAGGGCTTCGATCTCCTCGACGGTGTGGCCGAAGAGGAAGAAGTTGTCGGGCCCGACGCGGTCGCGGATTTCGATGTTGGCCCCGTCGAGGGTGCCGATGGTGAGGGCCCCGTTGAGGGCAAACTTCATGTTGCCGGTTCCGCTGGCCTCGGTGCCGGCCACGCTGATCTGCTCCGACAGGTCCGTGCCGGGGATGATCCGCTCGGCCAGCGACACGCGGTAATCGGGCAGGAAGACGATCTTGATCTTCGCGTTCACGTCCGGGTCGGAGTTGACGATGTCGGCGAAGTCGTTGATGAGCTTGATGATGAGCTTGGCCATCTGGTAGCCGGGGGCGGCCTTGGCGGCAAAGAGGAAGACGCGCGGCACCAGGTCCAAGCCGGGGTCCTCCTTCAGCCGGTGGTACCGATGATAGATGTGCATGACTTTCAGGAGCTGCCGCTTGTACTCGTGGAGCCGCTTGGCCTGGGCGTCGAACAGGGCATCCGGGTCGACCTCGACGCGGACGGCCCGGTGGATGAACTCGGCCAGGCGGACCTTGTTCTCGCGCTTGACCCGGTGGAGGGCCTCCTTGAACCCGTCGTCCTCGGCCAGGGGCAGGAGGTCCCGCAGGCGATGGAGGTTCGTCACCCATCCGTCGCCGATATGATCGGTGATCAGCCCCGCCAGGGCCGGGTTCGCCTTCAACAGCCACCGCCGCTGCGTGATGCCGTTGGTGATGCCGGTGAACCGGTCGGGCCAGAGCTCGTGGAAATCGTGGAACAGGCGCCGGCGCACGAGCTCCGAGTGGACCTCCGAGACGCCGTTGACGGAGTGGCTGCCGACGACCGAGAGGTGGGCCATGCGGACCTGCTTGACGGGGCCCTCCTCGATCAGCGACATCCGCGAGAGGCGGTCGTGGTCGTCGGGAAACTTGTTCATGACCTGCCGGAGGAACCGGCGGTTGATCTCGTAGACGATCGTCAGGTGCCGCGGGAGGAACTGCTCGAACAGGCCCACGGGCCATTTCTCCAGGGCCTCCGGCATGAGGGTGTGGTTCGTGTAGCCGAAGGTCCGGACCGTGACGTCCCAGGCCGGGTCCCAGTCCATGCCCTCGTCGTCGAGGAGGATGCGCATCAGCTCGGCGACCGCCAGCGACGGGTGGGTGTCGTTCAATTGGATGGCCACCTTCTCCGGCAGGTCGGCCGGGTCGGGGTTGTGGATCTTGAACCGGCGGAGGATGTCCTGGAGCGAGCAGGAGACGAAGAAATACTCCTGCTGGAACCTCAGCTCCCGCCCCTCGGACACCAGGTCGTTCGGATAGAGCACCTTCGTTATGTTCTCGCTGAGGATCTTGTTCTGGTAGGCCCGGAGGAAGTCGCCCTCGTTGAAGACGTCCAGGTCGAACTCCTCGGTGGCCTTGGCGGTCCAGAGCCGGAGGTTGTTGACCGTGTTGTTGCGAAAGCCGGCGATGGGGAAGTCGTAGGGGACGCCGATGACGGTCTCGGCGGGCATCCAGCGGACGACGAGGCGGCCGCCCGAGTCCCGCTCCTCGCGGACCGTGCCTCCGAAGTGGACGGGGAACTGGGACTCCGGCCGCTCGATCTGCCACGGGTCGCCGTGGCGGAGCCAGTTGTCGGGCTCCTCGACCTGCCGGCCCTCGCGGACCTCCTGGCGAAAGATGCCGAAGTCGTACCGGATGCCGTAGCCGTAGCCCGGCAGTTCCAGGGTGGCCATCGAGTCGAGGTAGCAGGCAGCGAGGCGCCCCAGGCCCCCCGTGCCGAGGGCGGCGTCGCGCTCCACCTCCCGCAGCTCCTGCCAGTCGATGCCCAGGTCCTCCATGGCCTGGGTCACCACGTCCTCCAGCCCCAGGCACAGGACGTTGTTGCCCATGGCCCGGCCGATCAGGTACTCCATCGACAGGTAGTAGACCCGCTTGAGGTTGCGGGCGTGGTAGGTCTGGGCGGTGGCGATCCAGCGTTCGATGAGCCGGTCGCGGATCGTCATGGCCAGGGCAACGTACTTGTCGCGATCGGTGGCAACGAACTCGTCGGTGGCCAGCGTGTACTTCAGGTGGTTGAGGAACCCCAGCTTGATGGCCTCGACGGTGCCGAACCGCTGGTAGTTGCGGATGATGTCCTGGTCGGTGCGGCTCATGGTGGCTTCGTCGGGCGTCACGGCGAGCTCCTCTCCGAGCGGAATGCGACGGTGCCGGTGAGGCTATCGGCAGCGGGCGCCCCTCCGCTTCAGGCGCCGCACGAAGCCTCCATTCTAAGGCGGGGCGGGAGGTCCGTGTCAAGCGGCGGCGGAACCGGCGGGCGCGAGACTCAGCTCGCGAGGCGGTTCTCCCACCGCCTCGCCTCGGCGGTCCTGCCGGCGGCCCCCAGGGCCTCGACGTACGCCTCGACCACCTCGACGAACGCCGGGTTCTTCTGCTTGAACCGGCGGTTGAAGTCGCCCGCATACTCCGGGACGCGGTCGGCCAGCACGCCCAGGTACTTGAGGCGCATCCGGTCGTCCTCCATCAGCTCCATGGCCCGGTCGAAGAGGTCCAGGAACCCGTAGTGCTCCGAGCAGTACCGCTCCGACGCCAGGACGTAGAGCCTGAGGGCCTCCGCCTTCCGGCCGACGGCCTCCAGATACGCCCCCTGGAAGGAGCGGAGCTTGACGGCCAGGTCGGGCCGGCGGCTCGCCTCGTAGATCTGGAACGCCTTCTCCAGGACCGCCACGTTCCGCGAGACGTCCTGCGGCGCCGGCTTCTCGGCGACCGCCAGCCGGGGCGTCAGCACCCGCACGAGCACCTCGAACGTCAGGTCGGGATAGTCGGCGAAATGCCGGAGCATCCGCTCGACCATCTGCTCGCCCTTCTTCTCGGGGATGACGCCGTCGACGACGCCGACCGCCATCCGCCGCCACATCCCCGCGTGGTACGGGTTGCGCTTGACGGCTCCGTCCAGGAGGTCCGTGACGTGGGCGCGGGCCTCGCCCTCGAACAGGTCGTAGACGTGGCACGCGGCGCAGGCGTCGAGCCAGCCCTCGTAGGATCGGCCCATCGCCGCCGCCAAGAGCTGGACCTCCCGGTCGAGCATCCGCTTGCGGGTCACCGGATTGCTCACGACGCCGCGGTAGTACTTGTCGAAGTCGAACCGGCCGGCGAACTTCAGCTCGACTTCCTTGCGTCCGCGGGCGATCCACGAGACCCAGGCGTGGGCCCCCCGCTTGCCCTCGCCGCAGTCGTACATGCTCGGGATGCCGATCGACTTCAGAACACGGCTGGCGTAGTAGGCCCGGTCCATGCACACGCCGCCGTATTCCTGGATGTTGGCGAGGGTGTAGGGCCGGTCGCCGATCTTGCCTGGCCCCTCGACGCGGTCCATGTCGTAAGGCACGTCGTAATAGACGCCGGCCCAGGTGGCCCGGTTGCCGTACCGCTTCAGGGCCCATTCCCGCTCAGCCAGGGGGATGTCATTGTCGGCGACGTAGGCCAGGACCGGCCACGGCGTCCTCGTCAGCGACACCTTCATCATTCGCTCGTACTTGAGGTACCAGCCGAACGATTGCTCGATGGTCGGCTGGGGGCGGTCGGGTGAGGAATACCGGTGCCGCAGGCCCGGATCGATCACGCCGCGGTCCCCCGCCCGGGCGTAGACGACCGCCATCGCCAGGGCGAACTGGGGATGCCGGTCGAACGCCTCTCCGTGCCGCTCGGCCAGCGTCTGGAGGTTCACGACCACCGCCGGGTCGTACTTCGGATGCAGCGCGACGAGGAGAGGCACGAAGAGCGACTCGTCCGACGCCAGCCGGTCCCAGAACGCCGGCGGCACGTGCTTCGCGTCGATCTCGCCCCGTGCCTCGGCCTCGGCGTAGGCCAGGAACGCCTCGATGAGCGGATCGGTCAACTGCCCCGACGACGCCTTCTCCATGACCACATGACGGAGCGTGTCGGGATTGGCGCCGGCCGGCTTCTCCGCCGCCGCCCCGCGCCCCGCCGGCGCAAACATCACGAGCGCCGCCGCTATCGCCGTCAGCCGTCGCGTCATGCTCATGCCTCCTCCCGCGCCGCCTTGCGGGCCAGGACCGCGCATTCCGGCAGCCACCGCATCCGGCGGGAACGGCCCGGCACGAAGCCGTGAAGGTACGCCCAGCTGTCGCGGACCTCAAAACCGTGTCGTCGGGCGAGCCGCTCGACCCACTCGTCCACGTGGGCGAGGCCGACGTGCCCTTCCGTCCGGTCGGCCGACTTATAGAGCAGGCGGCGGACCCAGGCCCGGTTCGGCGTCGTCAGGCACAGGTGCCCGCCCGGGACCAGCACGCGATGCACCTCGGCCAGCGCCCGCTCCTGCCCTTCCCCCCCGACGTGCTCCAGCGTGTCCGTCGCGAGGACCGCCGTGAACGACGCGCCGGCATAGGGCAGGCCGGTGCCGAGATCGGCCCGGGCGAGGCGGGCGTCCGGCACAACCCGTCGGGCCTTCCCGAGGGCCCACGACGACAGGTCGCACCCGTGCCGCTCCAGTCCCCCGTTCAGGCGAGCCAGCAGGTAGCCGTAGGCGCAGCCGGCATCGAGCACGGGCCCCTCTCCCAGATACGGACGGAACCACCGCACGAGTCGCGAAAAATAGGCCCCGTAGTCCTTGTACCCGCCCGTCATCCGGTAAAAGAACGAGCCGCGGCCCTCGAAGTAGTCGTGCTCGTAATGGGTTTCCTGTCTGGCCATCCTCGCCCCCGCCTGGACCGGTGCCGCCGCAGTTCACCTTCAGCATAGCGGTGGCCGACGAGGAATCAACGCCCGCGCCGGGATTCTCCCGACAGGGGCGAAAAAAGAAGGGCGACCGCCGTGCGGCCGCCAGTGGGCTGAGGCTTACTTGCGACAGGACCTTACCTGCGGCGGCGGAAAAGCAGTCCCACGCCGCCCAGGCCGAGAAGCGCCAGCGTGGCCGGCTCGGGGGCGACGTCGCCAAACGTCTCGCCCAGGAGCAGCTCGTCCACGAGGGCCGACTGGGCGCCGTTGTAGGCCTCCTTCAGGTAGAAGCCGTCGAAGCCGAAATCGCCGTTGTTGACGACGAGACCCGTGTTGAAGCCGTCCGGGGCACTGTAGTCAGGCGTGCCTTCCGTGGTCTGGTTCAGCCACAGGTCGTACTCGTCCGTATTGTTGCCGGCTGTCTTTTCGGTGACCCTGACGACGATCAGGTTAACGCCGGACGCCAGGTCCAGCCCCGTGTCGGCATTCTCATCGCCCCCCAAGGAGTAGATGTCGCCTGAGCCGCGGACCTCGAAACCGAAGAGGCGATCGTTGTTGGTCTCGTGATCCCACGCCACGATCAGGGAGTTGGCGTCTACCAGGTTGTCCCCGTCGATCAAGGCGGAAAAGTACAGTTCGGTATACGTGGTGGACGTCAGCGGCGAATTCGGCACCAGAACAGCCGTGGCGCCGGCGTCGTCGTCAAAGCTTGTGGCGCGCCACAGTTTCACCTTCTCACCGGCCTCCGGCACGCCCGGGCCGTCCAGACTGCCGCTCTCGACCGTGAAGCCGTCCACGCCGCCCGAGTCGCCATCCGTGGCCCACGTCTCGGTCCCGTCGAAACCGGTGGTGGAGTTCGTGTCCTGTCCGGACAGAAGCGCATCGGTATCGTAGCCGGCGAAATCCTCTTTCGCGATCAGGGCGGCGCGGGCCGCGCCTGCGGCCAGAAGTACGATTCCGACACCGGCCAGCGTCCGTAGCGTCCGCTTGCCCATTGTGTCATCCTTTCGGATAGGGATGCTGGACCTGTGGCCATACCGCTTCAACCCAACTACAGTATAACCCGGTTTTGCGGGTGCGCCAATGACACTGAACGCAAACTTCTTTAGTTTACGCGCAATTCCGGCCCGGTATACTCGTAACGGGCCTTGAGGAGGGCGTTCCATGCCTGCGGTCTACCGCGTCGCCTTGCTGCTCGACGCCGCAAGCGGCTTCATGCGCCAAGCCTTGCGGGGCATCTCGGCCTACCGCCACGCCGGGGCCTCCTGGCGGGTGGCGGCCCTGGGCAGCCACGCCCTGGACGTCCTGGAGGACTCCGGCACCGAGTGGGACGGCCTCCTGGGCTACATCGCCACGAGGGACCGGGCCGAGCGCGTCCGCAGGCAGCCCGTTCCGGCGGTCAACCTGGGCAACCGCATTCCGACGCCCGGCATCCCCCAGGTCATCGGCGACGACGTGGCGATGGGGCGGGTGGCCGCCGAGCACCTCCTGGACCGTGGCTTCCGCCGCTTTGCGTATTGTTCGGTGACGGGCGAGGCCTTCACCCGGGAGCGCGGCCGGGGCTTCAGCGAGACCGTGGCCGCGGCCGGGCACCCGTGCGACCTCTATGAGCCGGGAATCGAGCGGTCCGCCCTGTGGAACTGGGCCCTGCGGCAGGCGGACCTGGCCCGGTGGGTCGAGGGCCTGGCCTCCCCCGTCGGCGCCCTCTGCGCCCACGACGGCCTGGGGGTTGAACTGCTGGAGGCCTGCGGCCGGGCCGGTGTCCGCGTACCCGAGGACGTGGCCGTGGTGGGCGTCGACAACGACGCCGTCCTTTGCGAGGTCGCCGAGCCGCCGCTCTCAAGCATCGACGCCAACACGGTGCGCCGCGGGTACGAGGCGGCGGCGCTGCTGGACCGGCTCATGGCCGGGGAGGCGCCGCCGGAGGGACCGACACGCATCGAGCCGATCGGCGTCGTGGCCCGCCGAAGCTCCGACACCCTCGCCGTCGACGACGAGAACGTCCGGGCCGCCATGCGATTCATCTACGAACACGCCGACACCGACATCAGCGTGGCGGACGCCGCGGCGGTCACGTACGTCTCTCGGCGGACGCTGGAATACCGGTTCCGCAAGCTCATGGGCCACACCCTCGGCGAAGCCGTCCGCCGGGCCCACGTCGAGCGGGCCAGAGGGCTCCTCCTGACCTCCGACCTGACGCTGCATGATGTGGCCCGGGCGTCCGGGTTCAAGAACGACGTGGCCCTGTCCCACGTGTTTAAACGGGAGACGGGACTCTCGCCCGGGCAGTACCGCAAACGCCGCCGCCGCCCTCCAACTCAAGATGCCGACGGCACCGTCGTGCAGGACCCAGACGCAGCGGGAGAGAGCTCTGCCGGGCCCCGCGCGGATTGACAGGCAGACGGCGAACGCGGTATACTCCCGGTCTCAGAATCGCTCAAACAAGCGGCACAAGGAGACGCGAATGGCCATTCGGGCAACCGAGCTCCGAAACGGCGGCGCCATCCTCATCGACGGCGAGGTCCATATCGTCCTGTCGCAGACCCACACCAAGCCCGGAAAGGGCGGCGCCTTCATCCAGACCAAGCTCAAGAAGCTCTCCACCGGCCAGGTCCTCGACAAGCGGTTCCGCTCCGCCGACACCGTCGAGACGGCCTTCCTCGACCGACGGCCCATGCAGTACTCCTACACCGCCGAGGGCCAGCACTACTTTCTGGACCCCGAGACGTTCGAGCAGGTGCCCATCGACCAGGACCTCGTCGGCGAGGGCCAGGGGTACCTGAAGTCCGGCATGGAATGCCAGGTGTGCTTCCACGAGGGACGGGCCGTCACGGTCGACCTGCCGAACACGGTCGACCTGGAGGTCAAGGACACCCCGCCGGTCATCAAGGGGGCCACCGCGACGAACCAGAACAAGCCGGCCACCCTCGAGACGGGCATCACGGTGATGGTCCCGCCGTTCGTCGAGCCCGGCGAGACGATCCGCGTCGACACGCGAACGGGGGAGTACGTCACGCGGGCGAAGTGAGACGGGCCTCGTTGCGGATTCCGGGGCCCGCAGGCCCGAGGCGGCGCGGGCGGACCGGTCGCGGCTCGTTTGCAGACGCCGTTCTCATTCCCTCTCCCCTGGCGGGAGAGGGTCAGGCCTGCCCTGAGCGAAGCGCAGTGCAGCCGAATGGGGAGAGGGGGGAATTGAGAGGCCCTTTCACCCTCACCCCGTCCCTCTCCCGCCAAGGGAGAGGGGGCCACAAGGCCCCGGAGGGAGCTCCCATGAGCCGCACGTTCCGGAACGCACTTCTCGCCCTCCTGGCCGTCCTGTTCATCCTCTACACGGCGACGACGATCCACGTGGCCCACGTCTCCGTGGAGATGGACGAATTCCAGAAGGAGTACGAAGCCAATCGCGACCGCCTCGCCCGCCTGCGGATACTTGACGTGCTCCGTAAAATGCAAGAAGAGGTGAATACGTCCGTCTCGAAGGCCCTGGCGGAGGTGCCCGGGCGGAAGACCCGGCACAAGACGGGGCGGGAGTACACGCTCTATCGCGGTCCCCCGCCCTCGCACACGTTCCGCAGGGCCTACGTGCTCGACGGGCCGCTGCCGGAGGAGATCGGGGCCAGGCTCGAAACACGGCTCACGGAGGCCACCGAACCGGGCCGATATTTCGCGTGCGGCTTCCGGAGTCTGAACGACCGGGGGACGCTCGACGGCGGCGTGCAGGAGGAGGTCGACGTGCCCGGCGACGGCCGGGAGCGGGGCCAGTTCTGGTATGCCGCGCGGCGGATCCGCGTCGAGCCCGAGGCCGGCGAGGTCCGCGTCGGGGGGTTCCTGGCCAGCGGGCGGCTGACCCCCGAAAAGGCCCAGGAGCTGGCCGACGACGCTCTGTTCGACAGCGAGGAAACGGAGGAAACCGCGACCGGCGACGCCCCCGCCGCCGATTGACAATAAGAGACCATGGCACTCGACGTCGTCACAGACCTGTTCGGCAAGGCCGCCCGCGCGATCTTCGGGTCGCGAAACGAGCGGCTCCTCCGCGGCTACCAGGAGAACGTCGACCGTATCAACGCCCTGGAGGCGGACTTCGAGGGCCTCTCCGACGAGTCGCTGGCGGCCAAGGCCGACGAATTCCGCGGCCGATACCGCGAGGGCGAGACGCTCGACGACCTCCTGCCGGAGGCGTTCGCCGCTGTCCGCGAGGCCGCCAAGCGGTGCGTCTGGCTCGGCCACGAGGAGGCCCCTGAGGACTTCCATCCCGAGATCCAGGACCGCATCCGCCAGGCCATGCGGGGCCGCGCCAGCCTCGTCGACCGCGACTCCGGCAAGCCCATCGAGACGTACGGCCTCTACGGGATGCGGCCCTACGACGTCCAGCTCATCGCCGGGATGGTCCTGCACGAGGGGAAGCTGGCCGAGCTGGCCACCGGCGAGGGCAAGACCCTGTCGGCGTCGCTGCCGGCCTACCTGAACGCCCTCTCCGGCCGCAGCGTCCACGTCGTCTCGACGAACGACTACCTCGTGCGGGTGGGCCGCGAGTGGAACCTGCCGATCTTCCGCCGCCTCGGCATCTCGGTCGGGGCCATCCAGGCCCACATGGACGCCGGCGACCGCCAGGCCCAGTACGCCTGCGACATCGTCTATGGGACGAACAACGAGTTCGGCTTCGACTACCTCCGCGACAACATGAAGACGACGGCCGAGGAGCAGGTCCAGGGCCCCCTGACGTTCGCCATCGTCGACGAGGCCGACTCGGTGCTGATCGACGAGGCCCGGACGCCGCTGATCATCTCCGGCCCGGCGTTCGAATCGACCGACATGTATGCGAAGGCCGACGCGATCGCCCGGCAGCTCAAGCCCGGCCGCGACTTCGAGATCAAGGAGAAGGAGCACCAGTGCCCCCTCTCCGAAGACGGCGTCCGCCGGGCCGAGGAGCTGGCCGGCGTCGGCAGCTTCTACGTCGCCGGCAACATGGAGTGGCCCCACCTGATCGACCAGGCCCTCCGGGCCCACCACCTGTACAAGCGCGACAAGAATTACGTCGTCAAGGGCGAGGACGTCATCATCGTCGACGAGTTCACCGGCCGCCTCATGCCCGGCCGCCAGTGGTCCGACGGGCTCCACCAGGCCGTCGAGGCCAAGGAACAGATCCGCATCAAGGAGGAGACCCAGACCCTCGCCACCATCACGCTGCAAAACTACTTCCGCATGTACGACAAGCTCGCTGGCATGACGGCCACGGCCATGACCGAGGCCACCGAGTTCGACAAGATCTACAAGCTCGAAGTCGTCACCATCCCGACCAACCGGCCCCTGTCGCGCGTGGGGCACGCCGACGTCGTCTTCCGCACCGTCAAGGAGAAGCTCGACGCCATCGTCGACGAGATCAGGGAGTACCACGACCGCGGCCGACCCATCCTCGTCGGCACAACCAGCATCGAGATGTCCGAGCGGCTGAGCGGCATGCTCGACCGCCGCTACGGCATCCAGCACGAGGTCCTCAACGCCAAGTACCACGAGAAGGAGGCCCAGATCGTCGCCCTTGCCGGCCAGCGCCACGTCGGACGCGACGGCAAGGAGAAGGGCAACGTCACCATCGCCACCAACATGGCCGGCCGCGGCACCGACATCAAGCTCGGCCCCGGCGTCGTCTGGCCCAACTGCTTCGGTCCGTGGGACCTCGACAAGCAGAGCATCCCCTCCGATTTCGGCCACAAGTGCTGCGTCGGATGCCCCGAGTACGACCCCAAGACGAACTGCGCCCACTGCTTCAAGCCGAAGATCGACCCGGACTTTCCGAAACGCGGCCGGACCGAGTGCGTCGACAATCCGCCCTGCGGCCTCCACGTGATCGGCACCGAGCGGCACGAGGCCCGCCGCATCGACAACCAGCTCCGCGGCCGGTCCGGCCGCCAGGGCGACCCGGGCTCCAGCCGCTTCTTTCTCAGCCTCGAAGACGACCTGATGCGGATCTTCGCCCGCGACTGGGTCTCCGGGGCCCTCCAGAAGCTCGGCATGGAAGAGGGCATGGCCCTGGAGCACACGTGGCTCACCAAGGGCATCGAGAACGCCCAGAAAAAGGTCGAGGAACGAAACTTCGATATCCGAAAGAACCTTCTCAAGTACGACGAGGTGATGGACCAGCAGCGGAAGATCTTCTACGGCCGACGCCAGAACATCCTCACCTCCGACGACCTCCGGGACTTCGTCTGGGACCTGCTGGCCGAGAGCGTCGACGCCGCCGTCGACCGGTACCTCGACGAGTCCTACAGCCTGGAGACCGTAGCGGAGTGGGCCGCCCGCAACCTCGGGGGCCAGGTCGACCCGGCCGAGCTCCGCGGACGTGACGCCGACGACCTCCGCGACTGCCTCCGCGGCCAGGCCCGCGACTGGGCCCGCGAGGCCATCGAGGAGTCCGTCGGCGAGTTCGTCCCCGACCCGGACGACTTCGAGGAGGGCGAGCCCGTTCCGAAGCCGGACTACCGCTCGCTGGCCCAGTGGGCCCGGACGCGGCTCGGCGTCGAGGTGACCGAGTCGGACCTGAAGCGGGCGCCAACCGACGAACTCCGCGACCGGCTCTTCGAGGCGGCCGCCGCAGCCATCGACGCCGTCGACTTCGCCCCCGTGGCGCGGTTCCTGGAGGCGGACTTCCGCCAGGAGGCCCTGGCCGACTGGGCCAACCGGAAGTTCGACCTCGGCCTCGGGGCGAGCGACTTCGCCGCCGCCGACGCCGGCGCCGCACGGGACCTGCTGAACGCCAGGCTCCGCGACCTCTACGCCGAGAAGGAACGGGCCTACCCCATCGAGTTCGCCATCGAGGAGTACCTGACGCCGCAGGTCGGCCACGGCGAGCAGGACTTCGAGGGCCTGGCCGAGTGGGCGTCCCGGTTCTACCTGACCGAGGTCCGGCCTCACGACATCCGCAGCCGCCGGGACGAGATCGTCCGCGAGAAACTGCTCGCCATGGCGCGGGAGTTCGACGATTCGGGACGGCTCGAAGCGACCATCGAGGCGGGCGTCGAAGAGCACCGCCCGGCGACCCAGGCCGACGGCCGGCCGGAGGCCTGGCAGCCGCTGGCAGCCTGGTGCCGCCAGACGCTGGGCCTGGAGGTCCGTCCCGAGGAGCCCATCGAGGCTGCCGCCGATGTCCCCGCCGAGCCCGGCCCTGCCTCCGAGCCGGATGCGCCCGGCGGACAGGAGTCGCCCGAAGGGGCCGGGGGCCAAGCGGCACCCGCTCTCCGCGATCCCGTCGTCGCATTCGTCGGGGCGCGAGCCCGGGCCGACCGCCGGAGCCGCATGACCGAGCTGGAACGCTACCTCCTCCTCCAGGCCCACGACACGTCCTGGAAGGACCACCTGCTCACGATGGACCACCTGAAGAGCAGCGTGGGTCTCCGCGGGTACGCCCAGAAGGACCCGCTGGTCGAGTTCAAGCGAGAGGGCCTGGAGAGCTTCGAGCGGATGCTCGACTCGGCCCGCGAGAAGTTCACGGACCTGTTCTTCCGGGCCCGGTGGCTCCGCCAAGACGCCCTGGCCCGCATCTGGGCCGGCCAGGAGAGCCGGCACGCCGTCGCCGACAGCGCCTACGAGGCCCAGAGACAGGCGGCCCTGAACGCCACTCAGCGGGCCCAGATGGCCGACGAGGGCGAGTCCGTCGTCAAGACCATCGTCCGCGAGCAGCCCAAGGTCGGCCGCAACGACCCCTGCCCCTGCGGCAGCGGAAAGAAGTACAAGAAGTGTTGCGGCCGCCGGGCGTGACGCTCTTCTGGGTTTCGAGCCCCGGTCGGGAGACCGCGGTTACGCGCGAGGGGACGGGGGGTCTTGTCGCAACGAAGCGAAGGCTGGATGCCAAGCCGGCACCCATCGCAACTGGGAGGCGTTTCGTATGGACCGCCGGACGTTCCTGACGGTGGCCGGCGCAGCCGCCGGCGCCGCCGCGGCTGAACGGGCCTTCGCCGCCGGCACCGAACCTGCGGCCGAGGCACGTCGCAAGCGCCAGGGCACCCCGGCCCCGCCGAAGGGCCGCATGAAGGTCGGATGCCAGCGGTGGGGCTCCAGCCCCGAGAAGCTCCCGTTCCTCCTCCGCTGCGGCGTCCGCCACATCTGCGCGTCACCCGCCAAGGCGGGCCCGGACGGCGTCTGGACGGTCGAGACACTCCGCCAGGTGCAGAAGACCGTCGCCGACCACGGCATGGGCCTCGACCTGATGTACCTGGGCGTTCCGCGGACGGTCCTCGTCGCCGGCGATGCCCGGGACCGGGCCGTCGAGAAGGTCCAGCGAGCCGTTCGGCGGGCCGGCGAGGCCGGCATCCCCGCCCTCCAGTACAACCTCCACGTCCGCCAGTGGAAGCCGCGGACCGGGCACGTCTCCGGCCGCGGCGGCACGCTCTACAGCGAGTGGGACCTGGCGGAGGCCGAGGACCGGCGCCGGCCGCCCGACCTGGCGCCCATCGGCCCCGACGAGATGTGGCGGCGGATCACCTACTTCCTGGAACGCGTCGTGCCGGTGGCGACCGAGGCGAAGGTCCGCTTGGCATGCCACCCGCCCGACCCGCCGATGCCGGCCGAGAACCGGTGGCGGATCGCCCAGGTGCTCGGCACGGTCGAGGGGCAGAAACGGTTCGTCACGACTTGCGAGAGCCCGTATCACGGCCTGACGTTCTGCCAGGGCTGTTTCAGCGAGATGGTCGAGGAGCCCGCCGAGGAAATCTTCGACATCATCCGATGGTTCGGCGGCCGAGGCAAGATCTTCAACGTCCACTTCCGCAACCTCCGCGGCGGGCGGGACCGGTTCGTCGAGACCTTCCCCGACGACGGCGACGTGGACATGGCCCGGGCCGTCCTCGCCTACAAGGAGGTCGGCTACACCGGCATGCTCATGCCCGACCACGTGCCGAAGGCCGCGGACGACCCGGAGAACCTCCAGGGCTTCGCCTTCGCCTACGGGTACATCAAGGGCCTGATCGAGGCGGTCTACGCGGCCGGGTGAGCGGCGCCGCCGCCGTCAGGACCTCGCCCGTCACACGCTGGCGGACGGCCGCCCGGAATGCCGAAGGGAAGACAGGCGGGGCGGACCGACGCGGTTGACCGGCGGCGAGGCCCCGCATAGGCTTGAGCGACGCGCCGGCCGGCCGGGCCGGCGACACGATGGAGGGTGCCTGCCATGAAGCGGACTGTTCTTGCCCTGGCCCTGACGCTCCTTACGGCCGTGACCGCTACTGCGGCCGGGCCGGAGCCCGCCTTCAAGACCCAGGCGGAGTTCGCCCGGATCGTCGACGAGACCGCCGAGGCCGTCGCGGCGCTTCGCGGCTGGGAGTTCAAGCAGCCCATCAAGAAGGCGTTCATCGACGAGAAGGGCCTCCGGGACCACGTCGAGCGCCGTTTCGAGATGCAGTACCCGGACGGCCAGTTCGGCCGGATCCAGGCGTTCCTCAGGATGGTCGGCCTGGTGCCGGCCGACTGCGACGTCAAGGCGACGTTCATCGAGGCCCTCCTGCCGCAGGCCCTGGGCTTCTACGACCCGGAGTCGAAGACGTTCTACGTGATCCGCGACAAGGGGCGGACCTACGGGGCGGGCGTCCTGCGGATCATCGTGGCCCACGAGCTGACCCACGCCCTGGACGATCAGCACTTCGACGTCACGAAGTACATCGCCATGCCGAATCGCACGGAAGACGGCGAGCTGGCCCTGTGGTCGGTCATCGAGGGCTCGGCAACGAACCTGATGACGCGGTACATGCAGAAGGAGCAAGCGGCCGGGCGCTTCGACCTGCGGGAACTGATGGCCTACTCCCAGGAGGAGGCCGCCCGCACCGAGAAGCTCCTTCGCGAGACGCCGCCATACCTGTGGACGATGATCGGCGTCTACACCTGCGGCATGAATTTCCTGCTGCGCGGCAACTTCATGGCGGCGGCGCTCGGCGGCGGAAGGAGCGTCGCGCCGGAGCTCCTGGCCGCGGCCAAGGCCCCGCCCGTCTCCACCGAGCAGGTCCTTCACCCGGCCAAGTACTGGGACGAGAAGGGCCGCGACGAGCCGGTCGTCGTCGACGATGCGGCCGTCAAGCCGCTCTTCGCGGGCCCCGGCGGCCGGATGGTCCTTCACGCCGACACCGTCGGGGAGATGCTCTGCGCGGTCCTGGCCCGCCCCAAGACCGAAAAACCCAACCCCATGGTCATGGGCCTGCCGACCTACTGGACCAACGACGCGGCCGCGGGCTGGGGAGGCGACCGGTTCTACCTGCTGGGGCCGGCCTCCGCCGCCGGGTCGAAGGGCGACCTGCCGGCCGGGCTGAAGGGCGTCTGGATCACCCTCTGGGACACGCCGGCCGACCGGGACGAATTCGTCGCCGCCCAGGAGACGGGCACCCCCCTGGCGGGCCGCTCCTCGGCGACGCTCGGCAACCTCGGGGCCGTCTTCTTCTACGACTTCACCACGGCCGAGCGGAACGCACTGGTCAAGAAGCTCACCGAATCCCTGCCGCCGCTTCGCCGGGGCAAGAAGGCCTGGTCCTTCTGGGTGCCGTGACGGCCCGGCCGGAGTCACGTCGGTGGCGGGAACTCCCCACGCGAGCGACCCCTCTTTTGTGATTGAAGGCCTCGCGCCAGGCCGATACCATACCGCCGACTCGGCCGCTGCACAGGGCGCCGCGAGCGGCTGCCGCAGCGAGCGCGAGGGGGCCCAGCGATCGATATCCGCACCGACATCGCGTACCAGCAGTGCATCAATGCCGACTGCGAAGCCACCTTCGACGTCGGCGAAGCGCTCTTTCAGTGCGCCGAGTGCGGCGACCTGCTCGACATCCGTTACGACTGGTCGCGGGCGGTCCTGCCCGATTCGCTGGCCGGCTTCGAGGCCAAGTGGAGCGTCTCGGGCGACCCGCTGACCTTCTCCGGCGTGTGGCAGTACCACGAGCTGCTGCCCTTCGCCGCGCCGAAGCACATCATCACCATCGGCGAGGGCAAGACCGTCTTTCAGACGGCCGACCGCGTCGCCGCCTACGCCGGCATAGACCCAGGGCGCCTTTTCCTTCAATACGAGGGCATGAACCCCTCGGGCAGCTTCAAGGACAACGGGATGACGGCGGCGTTCACCCACGCCCATCTCGTCGGCGCGGGCTGCGCCATCTGCGCTTCGACCGGCAACACCAGCGCCTCGGTGGCCCTCTACTCGGCGGTGGACGGGCGGATTCCGGCCGTCGTCCTCATCGGCTCGGGCAAGATCGCCTATGGCAAGCTGGCCCAGGCCCTCGATTACGGCGTCCGCGTCGTCCAGGTCGAGGGCGACTTCGACGCCTGCATGAAACGCGTCAAGGAGGTCGCACGCGACCTCGGCATCTACCTGATGAACAGCCTGAACCCGTTCCGCCTCGAGGGCCAGAAGACCATCATGTACCGGGTCATCGAGGGCCTCCTGTGGCAGGTCCCCGACTGGATCATCGTGCCCGGCGGAAACCTGGGCAACTCGTCGGCTTTCGGCAAGGCCTTTCGCGAGCTGAAGGACGTCGGCCTGATCGACCGCATCCCGCGGATGGCCGTCATCAACGCCGCGGGCGCCGACACGCTTCACCGCATCGTGAACGAGGAAAGGATCGCCTGGGACGAGGGCATCGTCGACGAGGAGCGGATCTGCCGCTTCTACCAGCAGATGGACGACGAGGGCCGGCGAGCGAACACCCTGGCCTCGGCCATCGAGATCAACCGGCCGGTCAACCTGAAGAAGTGCCTCCGGGCCCTGGCGTGGACCGACGGCCTCGTCGAGACGGTCACGGACCAGGAGATCCTCGACGCCAAGGCCCAGATCGGGCGAGGCGGGTTCGGCTGCGAGCCCGCTTCGGCGGCCACCCTCGCGGGCCTCAGGAAGCTCCGCCAGGCCCAGACCATCGGCGCCGACGAGCGGGTCGTCTGCATCCTGACGGGCCACGCCCTGAAGGACCCGAACGTCACCGTCGCCTATCATACGCTCGACGACGGGGCCCTGCACGAGAAGTACGGCGACAAGGGCGTCTGCGGGGCGACCTACGGCAACCGCCCCGTCGTCGTGCCGGACGATCTCGAGAGAATCGTGGAGGCGATTCGCGCGTAAACGAGTTCTGTTGGGCCCGGAGCGGAAGCTCCGGGTGACGCGCGGCCGGTCCTCACTCACGCCGGCCGACATCCGTCCGCATCAGGAGGCCCCCATGATTCGCATCGCCATCTCCGGCGCCGGCGGCCGCATGGGCCGGACGCTGGTTCGCCTCGTTGCCGAGGCCGACGACCTGGAGCTGGCCGGCGCCGTCGAGGCCGCCGGTCACGATCTGCTGGGCACCGATGCCGGCGAGATGGCCGGGGCCGGGCGGCTCGGCGTGGCCCTCTCAGACGCCCTGCCCGAGACGGTTGATTGCGTGGTCGACTTCTCCCTGCCCGAGGGGTCACTCGAGCGGATCGAGGCCTGCGCCGAGCGAGCCGCCCCGATCGTCGTCGGCACGACCGGTTTCACAAACGCTCAACGGGAGCGGATCGACGCGGCCGCCGCCAGGGCCCCGGTGCTCGTCTCGCCGAACATGAGCGTCGGCGTGAATCTTCTGTTTCGCACGGCGGCGGACCTGGCCAAGACCCTCGGCCCGGACTACGACATCGAGGTCCTCGAAGCCCACCACCGGTTCAAGAAAGACGCCCCGTCCGGGACGGCCCTGAAGATCGCCGAAGAGATCGCCCGCGCGACCGGCCGCGACCTCGCCGACTCGGCCCGGTACGGCCGCGGCCCCGGCCACGCGCCGCACACGAAAGGCGAGATCGGCCTGCATGCGGTGCGTGGCGGCGACATCGTCGGCGAGCACACGGTCTATTTCACGGCGCTCGGCGAGCGGATCGAGCTGAAGCACGTGGCCCACTCCCGCGAGACGTTCGCCCGCGGGGCCCTCCGGGCCGCCCGCTGGCTCGTCGGCCGCGAGCCGGCCCTCTACACCATGGCCGACGTCATGGGGCTGTGACGCCCCACGCCGACCGCGCGCTGAAACAGCGGCGCGCGGTATGCCTCGCCCCTACTGGCAAGGCAGGTCGGGAAACGCCCCGGCCACGGCCGGGTTCATGATGCGGCCGTCGCGGAGATTGACGGCGGCGGCGTGACCGGCGTCGCCCTCGGCGAAACCGTCCAGGCCCAGGCGGGCCAGCTCGCGGGCGTAAGGAAGCGTCGCGTTCGTCAAGGCGTGGCTCGACGTGCGACCCACGGCACCGGGGATATTCGTCACGCAATAGTGGACCACGCCGTCGACGACGTAGGTCGGCTCGTGATGGGTCGTCGGGCGGCTCGTCTCGGCGCAGCCGCCCTGGTCGATACAGACGTCGACGAAGACGGCCCCGCTTTTCATTCGCCGGACCAGATCGCGACCGATGAGGACGGGCGCCCGCCCGCCGGGAATCAGCACGGCCCCGATCACCAGGTCGGCCCGGACGGCGTACTGCCCCACGGCGTGCGGGTCGGAATAGACGGTCGTGACGTTCGCCGACATCACCTCGTCGAGGTAGCGGAGTCGGTCGAGGTCGATGTCCATCAGGACGACGTTGGCGCCCAGCCCGGCGGCGGTGCGGGCGGCGTTCGACCCGACTACTCCGCCGCCGAGGACCAGGACGTTCGCCGGCTCGACGCCCGCCACGCCGCCCAGCAAGATGCCGCGGCCCATCATGGGCTTCTCCAGGAACTTCGCCCCCTCCTGGACGCTCATCTTGCCCGCGACCTCGCTCATCGGCGTCAGGCACGGCAGCCGACCGTTCCGGTCGGCCAGCGTCTCATAGGCCACCGCCTCGATGCCCGCCGCCAGGCACCCCTCTGTCAGCTCCCGCGATGCCGCAAAGTGAAAGAAGCAGAAGACGAGCTGGCCGCGGCGGAGCCGGCCGATCTCCGCCGGCTGCGGCTCCTTGACCTTCAGGACCATCTCGGCCCGCCCGTAGACCACTTCGGGCCCGTCGACGAGTTCGGCCCCGGCGGCCTCGTAGGACGCGTCGTCGTAGCCGCTGCCCAGGCCCGCCCCGCGTTCCAGGAGCACCGTGTGCCCGTCGCCGGCTAGCAGCTCCGCCCCCACCGGCAGCAGGGCCACCCGGTATTCGTCGTCTTTGACTTCGCGCGGCACGCCGACGATCATGCGAACCTCCTATGGGCTCGCCAAGGCGGCCCTCGACGCGGCGGACATGGAGACCCGCCGCGCCGAATGCTGACAGGATGCGCCCGAACTCCCTTACTGTCCCATCAGCAAGGTCCGGGCCACATAGAACCCCACGAACAACAGGGCGAACGCCCCCACCAGCCAATGCATCTGCCTGGCCCGGCCCGTCACGAGCTTCAGCAGGGCGTAGCTGATGAAACCCCAGGCGATGCCGTCCGTGATCGACAGGCTGAACTGCATGACGACGATCGTCAGGAACGCCGGGATCGCCTCGGTGTAATCGTCCCACCGGACCTTGCGGACGCTCGCGATCATCAGGACGCCGATCACCACCAGCACGGGAGCGATGACCGGATAGAAGTGGACCTCGCTGACGGTGCCGGCGGCGACTTGGACGAGCGGCTCGCCCGTCCCGGCGTGGACGAACTGGACGCCCCGGCCCACGAGCTGCACCAGCGGCTTCAGGGCCAGTGAAGCGAGCAGCAGGACGCCCGTCGTGATGGCCGCGAGGCCCGTCCTCGCCCCGGCCGCCACGCCCGAAGCGCTCTCGACGTACGTCGTGATGGTGCTCGTACCCGTGACGGCGCCGGCGACCGTGCCGAACGCGTCCGAGAAGAGGGCCCACCGGGCCCGGGGGAGCCGCCCCTCGGCGTCCAGGAGGCCCGCCCGTTCCGAGACGCCGAGGAGCGTCCCGATCGTGTCGAACAGGTCGAGAAAGAAGAAGACGAAGATCACCATCACGACGTCGACCAGCCGATGTTCCCGGAACAGGCCGGTGAGGCTGAACTGCCAGAACGTGCCCCGAGGCAGGCCCGGCGTTTCGAACCGCTCCGGCACCTCCGCCAGGTGCATCCGCACGTCGTACGCGTCGACCGGCTCGACCAGCTTGCCCGCGACGCGGTCGCCGACGCGCGACGCCGGGATCACCTCCAGCCCTTCCGGCTGGACGTACGCCGGCCGGGCGAGCCACGTGACGCCCACCGCGGCCGCCGTCGTCGCGAGAATGCCCAGCAGAATGGCCGCCTTCAGACGCACCGCCAGCAGGACCGCCGTCAGGGCGATGCCGAACAGCGTCACGAGGACCACGGGGCTGCGGAAGTCGCCCAGGCCGACGAGGACGACGTCGTGGTTCTGGACCACCCCGCCGTACTGGAGGCCGACGAAGGAGATCAGCAGGCCGATGCCCACGGCGATGGCGTACTTGAGGCCGTCGGGCACGGCGTGCATGACGGCTTCGCGGACCCCGAAAAAGCTCAACAGGAGGAACGCCGACCCGGCGACCAGGTTCGCCGCCAAGGCCTCCTGCCAGGCGAACCCCATCCCCAGGCAGACCGTGATGACGAAGAAGACGTTGTGCCCCATGGCCGGGGCCAGGGCGAACGGGTAGTTCGCCAGCAGTCCCATGAGGAAACAGGCCGCCGCCGAGCAGACACACGTGGCGAAGAAGACGTCGTCGGGGGGCATCCCGGCGATGCGAAGGATCGCCGGCTGGACGAACAGAATGTAGGAGAGCGTCAGGTAGGTCGTGACGCCGCCGCGGACCTCCGTGCCGACCGTCGTGCCGCGTTCCGCGAGACGGAACATCCCCCACCCTCCCCCGGCCGGAGGTCCGGCGCTTCGTCGGCGCAGGCGGCCCCCCGCCGCACGGGGTCGGCCGCCCTGCCCGCGGCCCGCCTCGCCAGCCGGCCGCGCCGCACAGGCGTGGGCCTATTCCTCGACGCTGATCGCCTCGGTCGGGCAGGCCTCGGCGGCCTCACGGACGGCGTCGGCGTGCTCGGCCGGCACCGGGTCGACCTTCACGACGGCCGTTTCGTCGCCCATCTCGAACACGTCCGGGCAGATGTCCACGCAGGCCTCGCAGGCCACGCAAAGCTCCGGATCGACGATCGCCTTCATGCAAGGTCCTCCTTGTCCGGTCGGCGGCTTCCCGCCGCCGAAGGCCATTCGTTTCCTGCACGGGCAACGTGTTACCCGGCCCGCCCTCAGGAATCAAGCCCGCACCGAGAAATCCGTCGCCCGGCGCCAAAAAGTGGGGGAGCGGGTCAGGCCCGCTCCCCGCGTGATTCGCTTGGGGCACAATCTGCCCGGGCGCCCGCGCCACTCGAACGGCTACACCGAGGCGCCTCAGGTCCCCGCGAGACCGCTCCCGCGTCGGCGTACGCCCCCACACGCCCGGGCTGTTCGCTTCCGACCCGTCTTACTTGCTGGGTGTCAGCTTGTCGAGGGCCGCGGCCAGGTCCTTCATGTTGGCCTTTTCCGACTCGTAGATGACGGACTTGCCGGCGCGCGTGCCGGTGACCAGCCGTCCCATCCGCAACAGGCCGAGATGGTGACTGATGGTCGGCTGCTTCAGCCCCAGCGCCTTGCACAAGGCGGTGACGTTCTTGGAGCCGGCCGACAGTTCCTGCAGGATGCCGAGCCGTGTGGGGTCCGAAAGCAGCGAGAACCCGCGTGCCCATTCCTGCAAGTCCGCCCGACGTCTTGCTGACTTCTTAGCCATGTAAGGTCCCTTTCTTTTCCCCCCTTACGTATTCTTGCCCCTTTCCCGCAGCCATAGCAAGGCCGCCAGGACTTCTTTCTCCGTCTGTGCTGCCGGCCATACGCGACCGACCGGCGCACGGCAAACGGGCTACGGCCCAGGCCGTGCGAGGAGTCGCAGGACAGCGCAACTCCTCCGTGCCGAGGCCGCCGCCTCGCGTAAGGCGTCAGCACCAAGCCGTGTCTGACTGCTTCTGCGTGTCGGAGGGCGTGTTACGCCGAACGTCTCGGACGGCCCTTTCTTCCCCGGTCAGGGCCACCCTTGCCGACCGGGCCAGTCCCCCGCACGGTCGGCCGCCTGCGGATGGTGGGCGATACAGGACTTGAACCTGTGACCTCCTGGTTGTCGACCAGGCGCTCTCGCCAACTGAGCTAATCGCCCACGCCCACCTCCCTTACAATATGCCCGCGCGTCACCATGTCAAGACGAAATCCGAATCCTTTTGCGGGCCCGGCGGGCGCCGCCCCGCGGCCCGCTGCCGCTTCGCCGGGCGTGCATCAAACCTGAGCGCGCCCCGGAGGGGGGGCCGTCGCCCCTGCCCCGACGCGAAGCGGGGTCCAGGCGGACGAAGCCGCTCAACGCAGCAGTCGCTCGGGCCGCATCTGCCGGATCGACGCCAGGACCGCATCCCCCACGATCCCGCGGGTCGGGTCAGTCGTCTCGTCGGCCGGTACGAGGCCCAGGACCGCCTCGCCCGTCAGGCGCTGGATCTCGTCCGGGTTCGTCATCTCAGCCAGCCCCAGCGCATCCGCGTCGTACCGGTTGATGACGATTCCGGCGATCGCCAGGCCTCGGGCACGGGCCGCCTCGACCGTCAGCATGGTGTGGTTGATCGTCCCCAGGCCCGGTCGGGCAACGATGAGCACAGGCAGCTTGAAATCCGGCAGGATGTCCGCCAGGAGCTTATCGGGCGTCACGGGACAGAGGATACCGCCGATGCCTTCGACGAGCATCACGTCGTGTGCCGCCCGGAGCCGCCGCCACGCCCGCCACATCGGGTCGAGGTCGACTCGGGCGCCCGCCCGTGCCGCCGCCACCGTCGGTGCGAGCGGCTCGGCCAGGCAGATTGGGGCGATCTCCTCGAGCGGCTCGACCGCGTCCGCCGCCTGCGCCAGGAACTCGGCGTCCTCCGAGACGAGCCCCTCCCGACGCCGCACACAGCCCGTGGCGATCGGCTTCATGACACCGACGTCGCGGCCCCGCTCCCGGAGGACGGCCGCCAGGCCCGCCGTGATGACCGTCTTGCCGACCTCCGTGTCGGTCCCGGTGATGATGAATCCGCGGCTCATGGGCCGGTCGCTTCCTCGATGCCTGCCGCCACGGCCCAGGCGATCCGCTCCAGGCTCGCGTCTGAGATGCAGTAGGGCGGCATCAGGACGACCACGTCGCCGAGAGGCCGGACCCAGACGCCGCGACGCCGGGCCGCCTCGCAGACCCGGACGCCTCGGCGCTCGCTCGGCGGGAACCGCTCCCGCGTCCGCCTGTCGGCCACCAGCTCGATCCCGACCATCAGGCCGCGGCGGCGGACCTCGCCGACGTGCGCCAGATCGGCCACCGGCGCGAGCAGCTCCCCCAACCCCTCGGCCAATACGCCGATCCGCTCCAGGACGCCGTCGGCCTCGAAGACGTCCAGGCTGGCCAGCGCCGCCGCACACCCGAGCGCGTTGCCCGTGTAGGTGTGGCCGTGGAAGAACTTCCGTCCCTCGTCGCCCAGGAACGCCTCGTAGATCCGCTCGGTCGCCAGCGTCGCCGCCAGCGGCAGGTACCCGCCCGTGATGCCCTTGGCGACGGCCATCAGGTCGGGCCGCACGTCTTCGTGCTCGCAGGCGAACATCCGGCCCGTCCGGCCGAAGCCCGTCGCGACCTCGTCGGCGATCAGCAGCACATCATGCGCTCGGCAGGCATCGGCCACGCGTCTCAGGTACCCCGGCGGATGGACGATCATGCCGGAGGCCCCCTGGACGAGGGGCTCCAGGATGACGGCGGCCACCTCGTCGGACCGGGATCCGAGGACCGCTTCCATCCGCTCGGCGCAGGCCATGCCGCAGGCCGCGGGCTCCAGGTCGAGCGGGCAGCGATAGCAGTACGGCGCGGGGGCCTCGATGGTCTCGAACAGGAGCGGACCGTACACCTCGTGGAAGAGGTGGATCCCGCCGACGCTTACGGCGCCGAGCGTGTCGCCGTGATAGGCGTGCTGGAGGCGGACGAACGTCGATTTCTCCGGCCGGGGGGCCGGGCGCTGCCGCCAGTACTGGAACGCCATCTTGAGCGCAATCTCGACGGCCGTTGCCCCGGAGTCGGAGTAGAAGACGCGGGTCAGTCCCGGCGGCCCGAGCTCCGCCAACCGGTGCGCCAGCTCGATCGACGGCGGGGACGCCAGACCGAGGAGCGTCGAATGGGCGATGCGGCGGAGCTGGTCCCGCACGGCCGCGTCGATCTCCGCCCGCCGGTGGCCGTGCAGGTTGCACCACAGGCTCGAGACGCCGTCGACGTACCGCCGGCCCTCGGTGTCGATGAGGAACTCGGCCTCGCCGGCATCGATGACGACGGGCTCGCCGCCGACCCAGTCGGCCATCTGGGTGAATGGGTGCCACAGGTGGGCCTTGTCGCGTTCTCGGAGCCGCTCGGTGCGGTCTGCCGCGTCGCTCATGCCGTCTCTACCCCGTGCCTGACCACGCCGCGGCCCCGCGGCCGGGCTATCCGTTCGGCTGCTGGACGACGACGGGTGTGCCGATCTCGGCCCCGAGCCGCGTCGCGGCGCTCTGGCGGTTCACGGCCACCTCCAGCAGCCCCGCACTGCCGATGTACGCCAGGAGCATCCCGGCCGGGACGTCGGAGTAGGCCCGGCACAGGCCGTCGATGACCGCCCCGGCGAGGCGGACCTTCAGGGACGCCCGGTCGACGCCCTCCAGCTCCGCCGCGGGGACGTTCGTCAC
The DNA here is from genome assembly GCA_964526295.1 of uncultured Anaerolineales bacterium. Taxonomy (GTDB): domain Bacteria; phylum Planctomycetota; class Phycisphaerae; order FEN-1346; family FEN-1346; genus CAZGKW01. The sequence continues at coordinate 39,220 of CAZGKW010000024.1, read as the reverse complement.
GAGGTTCCCGAAGGGATCGACGTAAAGGACCTCTCCGCGGAGCGTCGGCCCGTCTCGCCTGGCCGTCGGCATATCGATCCGGCCGTACTCGCCGGCGGGCGGCCCGAGTTCCCCCAATGGCGTGCCACAGGCCAACGCCCCGGCGACCGGCGCGAAGATATCCCGGCCGTGGAACGTGCTCGAAACCTCGGTCCGGAAGAAGGTCTCATTTTCCACGCTGACGACGCTCGCCTCGTCGCCGGCCGAGTCGTTGCGAAGGACCACCGTCAGCAGGCCGTTGTCCGGCGCCACGAACAGCGATCCCCGATGCGACGCCGCCAGTACCCGGCGAGGCGTTCCCACCTGAGGGTCGACCACCCCTACGTGGACCGTCCCCTCGGGGAACGCCTCCACCGACGCCGCCAGCATGAAAGCGGCGGTGCGGATGTCGTGGCGCGGCACGCCGTGCGAGAGGTCGACCGGCACGGCCTGGGGGCACCGGCCGAGAATGACGCCCTTCATCTGGGCCGGATACGTGCTCTCCACGCCGAAGTCGGTCAGCAAGGTGACGATCGGTCCCATAGGCGCGCTCCTTTGTCTGAAGGGCCAGATTATTGGGGCTCGTCCGTCGGCGGTCAAGGCGCGGCGGCGGGTGGGCCAACTTAGCGTTGACGCCGCCTGTCTCCCTCGATTATACCGGGCGTGACAGGAGGGCCGGGCATGGAACTCCACCGCACCCTCACGATCCTGTGCCGGGCCTGCGATCGCGCGGCCGCCTCCACGTCGATGGAGGAAGGCTGCTCCAACGCGGCCCGGGCGGCGAGGGAAGTGCTCGGCTGCCGGGCGGTCGCTCTGCTCCTGCTGGCGGACGGGAACTTCCGTCTCCGGGTCGTCGTCCATCGCGGCCTCAGCGACCACTTCGCCCACGGCTTCCGCCCCGACCTGAACGCCAACGAGACGCTCGGACGCGTCGTTCGCGGCCGCGAGGCCGTCCTCGTGCCCGACACGGCCGCCGACTTTCGCACCGCCGCCGACCTGCGTCTCGAACAGGATGCCGGATCGGTCCTGGCGGCCCCGGTCCGGTCGGGCCCGGTCGGCCTGGGGTGCCTCATCTGTGATGCCGACCGGCCGAACGCCTTCGAGCCGGAGGCCGTCACCGTGTGCTGCCTCCTGGGGCACCTCGTCAGCGCGGTCTACAGCCGGTCGATGCTCCGCGAGCAGCAGCGGCAGCACCAGCTCACCGACCCGGAGACCGGGGTCTACTCGTTCGACTTTTTCTGCGTCCGGCTCCGCGAGGAGATGCAGCGTGCCGATCGGTTCGAGCGGGGCCTGGGTCTGGCGATCTTCGAGATCGACCGCCTCGACCGCTACGAACAGCGGTGGGGCCACCGCGATGCGACCATGGCCCTGGCCCAGATCGTCCACACCGTGGCCGAGCACCTGCGGCCCATCGACACGATCGGGAGGTTCCTCCATCGCCAGCTCGGCCTGTGCCTGCCGGAGACGGACCTTGCGGGCGCCGCCGTAGCGGCCGACCGACTTCGCCGGGAGGTCGAAGCGTTCCCGTTCCCGCACGCCGAGCCGCGGCTGACGCTCAGCATCGGCGTCGCCGACTACCGTGAGGCCGACCCGGTGCCCGTCCTGATGGAACGGGCGACGCGGGCCCTGTACCGGGCCCAGCTCGAGGGCGGCAACCGGGTCGTGACCGTCGAACAGCTTTGAGCCTTGAGATGACGGCCGTTCCGATTCGCCGAGAGACCCAGTGCCATGGCCGGTGCCCAGGACGAACTCGATCAGATGGTCGAGCGGCAGCTCGCCGCCCGAGATATCCGCGACCCGCGTGTCCTGGCGGCGTTCCGGAAGATCGACCGGGCCTTCTTCGTCCCGTCCGGCCGGAAAGGCGACGCCTACGAAGACCATCCCCTGCCCATCGGCGAGGGACAAACCATCAGTCAGCCCTACATGGTCGCCCTGATGACGCAGGGCCTCGACCTGACCGGCGCCGAGCGAGTCCTGGAGATCGGCACCGGCTCGGGGTACCAGGCGGCCATCCTGGCGGAGCTGGCGGCCGAGCTCTACACGATCGAGGTCCACGAGGGTCTCCAGACTGCGGCCCGCCGCCGGCTCGATGTCCTGGCCTTCGACAACGTGCATTACCGAGTCGGTGATGGACGACAGGGCTGGCCCGAGGAGTCACCGTTCGACCGAATCCTGTGTGCGGCCGCGGCCGAGGAGATGCCCGGGGCGTGGTTGGAGCAGCTCGGCGACCCGGGCGTGCTCGTCGCACCCGTGGGCGGTTTCGGCACGCAGGTCCTGGAGCGGGTGGAGCGCCGGGGCGGACGGACGAGCCGGACGCAGTTCTGCCCCTGCCGCTTCGTGCCGCTGGTCGACCGAGGCGAACCCGGAAGGAGCGAGGCTTGAGCTACCCGAACACGCGGCGGACGTTTCTCAAGGGCCTGGCCGGCGGAGCGGCCGTGATGACCGCGTCGACTCTGGCCGACGCCGGCCCGCGGCCCCTCCTGTCGGCCCAACCCGGCGCCGAGGAGATCGGCGCCGGCAACCGGCCCAACCTCATCCTCCTGATGAGTGACGACCAGGGATACGCTGACACCGGCTACTACGGTCATCCGCACCTGAAGACGCCGCACCTCGACGCCATGGCAGCGGCGGGCTTGCGATTCGACCGGTTCTACGCGGCGGCCCCGGTCTGCTCGCCGACGCGGGGCTCGTGCATGACGGGCCGCCATCCGTCCCGCTACGGCATCTGGTTCGCCAACGCCGGGCACCTGCCCGCCGAGGAGGTCACGCTGGCCGAAGCCCTGAAGACGCGCGGCTACGTGACGGGCCACTTCGGCAAGTGGCACCTTGGGACGCTGACGAAGACGGAGAAGGACTCGAACCGTGGCGGTCCGCGCGGCGTCGACCACTACGCCCCGCCCTGGGAGCACGGCTTCGACGTCTGCTTCTCCACCGAAGCCAAGGTACCCACGCTCGACCCCATGCAGAAGCCCCGCGGCGGAGGGGCCTACGGGACGGCCTACTGGACGGGCGAGGGGAAAAAAGCGATGCGGAACCTTGAGGGCGATGACTCCCGCGTCATCATGGACCGGGCCATCCCGTTCATCCGCGACGCCGCCGCGGCCAAGCGGCCCTTCTTGGCGGTCGTCTGGTTCCACACGCCGCACGAGCCGGTCCTGGCGGGCCCCGAGCACCTCGCCCTCTACGCCCACGTGCCGAACGAGAAAGCCCGCCACTACTTCGGCTGCCTGACGGCGATGGACGAGCAGATCGGCCGCCTCCGCGGGGAGCTCCGCCGCCTCGGCGTCGCCGGAAGCACGGTGGTCTGGTTCGCGAGCGACAACGGGCCGGAGCACAAGTCGGGGCCGGGCTCGGCCGGTCCGCTCCGAGGACGTAAGCGGAGCCTGTTCGAGGGCGGCGTGCGTGTGCCGGGGCTCCTGGAATGGCCCGACCGCGTCCGGCCCGGTCGGCGGACGGACGTGCCGTGCGTCACGTCGGACTACTACCCCACGGTGCTCGACGCCCTCGGCCTGAAGGCGAAGGGGCAGCCGGAGCCGCTCGACGGCCTGAGCCTCATGCCGCTCCTTGAGGGGAAGATGGCGGAGCGGCCGCGGCGGATCGCGTTCCAGTCCAGAGACCAGCTCGCCCTCTCCGGCAACCGGCACAAGCTCGTCAGCACCGACGGGGGCAAGACGTGGATGCTGTTCGACCTGGCGGCCGATCCCGGCGAGAGGACGGACCTGGCAGCGGAGAAGCCGAAGCTGGTGGCCGAGATGCGGGCCGAGTTGGAGGCCTGGTCGGCTTCGTGCGAGCGGAGCGCGGCCGGGCAGGATTACAGAGCGTGAAGCCGGTGCGGCCGGCGAAAGTCACTGCCCAGGTGCGCGTGCCCCGCCACTCCCGCAGCGGGCTCAAGGCGCCTACAGATCCGTCCGCGGCACGGTCACCGGCGCCCCGCCGGCCGCGCCGCTCTTCCAGGCGGCCTCGGTCAGCTCGATGACGCGGAGGCCGCACTCGACCGGGGCGGCCGGTTCCTCGGTTCCCTGGATCGAGCGGATAAAGTTCGCCGAGATCGACCCGCCGCTCAGGCGGCTCGGATCGACCGTCAGCGTGGCGTCGCTGCGGCCGAGCACCTGGGTCAGCGTTCCGCCGTGGCGCAGGTGGAACCCGCCCTTGTCGCCGAGGATGCTGATGTCCTCCCACATGCCGCTTGCCGGGTAGTCGCCCACGATGGTGAACGTGCCGACGGCCCCGTTCGTGAAGCGGACTGTGAGGGCGGAGTTGATGTCGACCGGCGTGCCGCAGTTGTCGATCTGGGCCGAGACGGTGTCGGCCTGGAGGCCGGTCACCCACAGGAGAACGTCGACCAGGTGGCTGCCCGAGTCGTTGAGCTGGCCGCCGCCGGAGAGGTCCGGCACCTGCCGCCACATGCCCGCCGTGCCGACCTTCCACCCCTGACACTGGAACGCCAGGACCGCCTGGACCTCGCCGATGACACCGTCGGCGATGGCCCGCCGCATGTAGCGGAACGCCCCGCCGTAGTGCCGCTGGTAGCCGATGACGAGCACCAGTCCGCTCTCGCGGACCTTCTTGACGATCTCGACGGCGTGGTCGATCCGGCAGACCATGGGCTTCTCTGTCAGGACGTGGATGCCGCGGTCGAGCGCCGCCATGATCTGCTCGTGATGGAGCGTGTGGGGCGTGGAGATGACAACGCCGGTCAGGTCGTCGGCGTCGAGGGCCTTCTGGTAGTCATCGTACTCGGCGGCGGCGCCGAGGTCGGGCCATTCCGCCTTGTAGGCGGCGATCCGGGCCGGGTCGTTGTCCACGAGGGCGGCCATCCGCACCTCGGGGATCTCCCGCAGGTCCCTGACGTGGGCCCGCATCATGCCGCCGCAGCCGATCAGTCCGATCCGCATCTCGTCCGCCATCGCTCCACCTTTCGCTCGCTTCGCCCGGCGTGCGGCATGCAGCCGGGGCCCCCGTCGGCGCCCGTGGGCAGGAACCCGACTTCAACCAGGCGCGGCCCCGCGTGGCAAGGAAAAAACGCGTTCTTTCGCGAGAAACCGGCGAGTCAGGCGTACGTATGGAGCCCCTTGAAAAGCTCCGACAGGTTCGCCCAGAGGAGGGTGATCAGGATTAAGACGCCCCCGGCGATGACCAGGGCGCTCGAGAGCCGCGGGTACCGCCGGCCCCACGCGGCCCGCCCGTGCAGATACGCGACGAATGCCACCCACGAGACCAGCGACCACAGCTCTTTCGGGTCCCACCCCCAGAAATCGTCCCAGGCCAGCCGGGCCCACCAGGCGCCGAGCACGAGACCCAGCGTCAGGAACGGGAACCCGAACGCCACCAGCCGGTACGTCGCCGGCCCATAGGCGAGCGTCCGCCCGGCGTCCGGCCATCGGGGCGAAACCAGACGACCCACCGCCAGACAGCCCGCCTTCAGCAGAATGACGTACGCCACCAGGTACGTCGCCACGTGCGGGACGAACAGAAACGACTGGAGCGCCGGCGGCAAGTGCTGCGGCGCCGGGCTGAACCTCTCGAACGCCACCGGCACAAGGATGATGACGCCGCCGAGGGCATCGAGCCAGTGACCCCCTACGCGAAGGACGAAGCGGTTCACCAGGGCAACCGGCAGCATCAGCATGCCCATCGTCAGGAACGCTTCGTACAGGTTCTGGAACGGGGGATGGGCGACCCAGACCCAGCGTCCGAGCCACGCCGTCAGGGCCGCAGCGAAACCGAGGCCGAACAGGACCCAGCCGAGCCCGCGCGCCATGCCGCCCCGTTCACCCGATCCGGCCACCTCGATCAGCGCGGCGGCCAGGAGCGTCACCCCCGCGGCGCCATAGAGGCCCAGCGCCGCCCAGATCAGTCCCGGCACCCATTGCTCGGGAGACCCGTTCATCCGCCCTCCGCCGCCGTCGGCTGTCGGAGACGCGACCACCGCAGCAGCCGCTTCACCGGATGTTCGATCCAGAACCGCACAGCGGTTCCCAGCACCAGCAGCACGAAGCCCGTGTAGACGACGTAGAGGCCTGAATCCGACCGCACGGCCAGGACCGTGGCCACTTGGTGCCGACCCATCTCGTAGCTGCTCTGGTACAGGTGGTACCCGCCCCAGTGGAGAGGATGGTTGACCTCGATCGTCGCCTCGCGGACCACCTCGCCGTCCTCGAGGACCTCGACGTCCGAGAAGTAGTCCTTGGGCATCCTGCGGGGCCGGGAGAGCCAGAAAGCCAGGCCCGAATGGGCCGCGACCTCCTCGGGAACCAGCGGATCGAGGCCCATGCCGCCCATCTCGCGCCCCCCCGGCACGACAATCCAGCCCCGATGGGTCCGGTCGCGAAGGGTCGCCTCGATCTCCATGGCGGCCGTGTCGCTCTCGGGGTCCGGTTCGGCCCCGACAACCTCGCCCCCGTCGCCGAGGATCGGCCGGGCGTGCTCGTGGAACTCCAGGACGCGGATACGCAAGCCCGTACCCTCGACCCTCACGGCTTCGCCGACCTGCCAGTCGATCTCGGTCAGCCCTTCCTGGGCCGCGACGCCTGCCGGCACCGGATGCTGGAACCACAGGCCCCATTCGCCACCTGGGTAGTACTCGATACGGAAGTCCCGCAGCCTGACCGCAAAGGGCAGCGTCCCGACGGCCCGACCCGTTCCCGCGTCCCGCAGGACGGCCGCTTCCCCCCCTTCAGCGATCCGCAGGTGGCCGTAAGGGGGTTTCTGGCGGTCGAGGAGCCAGTCGGCGGCGAGGTGCCCGGCGTCCGAGCTCCACATCGACCCGATGAGTATGGCGGCCGCCCCCAGATGCATCGCCGCCAGGCCCGGCGAACGGACCAACCGCCAGTCCACGATGAAGCAGCCGACCAGCAGGGCAAGCAGGAAGAACCAGAACCCGGCCATCGGGGGCGTGTTGAAGAACGCCTTCGCCGCCGACGCGCCAAGGAACGCCCCGCAGATCGAGAGGAACGCCAGCTCCCCGATCGCGGCCAGCGTCGCGTACATCGCTATCTTGCGGGCCGACTGCATCCCGCCTCCCCGCCCCGCTCGAGGACCCGCCTCATCATAGCAGGGCGGCGGCGAGGCGTCCAAAGCCAACGCAAAACGCCGCGCGTCGGGCTCGCAGGCGGGTCGCCCCGAGACGACGAACCTGATACAATGCTCCGAACGTCCGGCCCGGCATCTGTCCTGCGGCCACACGGGGAGAGACGACATGGCGTCCCTGCTGACCGTCGCGAACGCGCTGCTGCCGCTGGTGTATCTCGCCCTGCTGGTCGATTACGGGGCGACGTTCTTCCTGCGGAAGCGCACGCGGGGCCGCAGCCCCTGGCTGTGGGCGTGCCTGGTCGTTCACGCGGCCGTGCTGGTCCTGTGGTCGGTGCACCACCGCCGTCCGCCGCTTGCCCGGACCGAGGAGGTCCTCACCGTGCTGGCGTTCGCCACCGCCGCCGTCTACGCCCTGGTCGAGCTGACGGGCCGGGACCGGCGGACCGGCCTGTTCGTCCTGGTCCTGGTGTTCCTGTTCCAGTACGCCTCGAGCATCCTCCTTGCGGGGACTTTCGAGGCCGCCGGGCCGCCGCCGGAGGGCGGCCACTCCGTCTGGGGGCGGCTCCACGTCATCCCGGCGCTGGTGGCGTACACGGCCTTGGGCTTCGCGGCGGTATACGGCGTGCTGTACCTGCTGGCCCAGCGAGAGCTTCACGGCGGACGGTTCGGCGTGCTCTTCGACCGGCTGCCGCCGCTCGAGTCGCTGGGGCGGATGACGTGGCATGTGCTCCTGGTCGGGTTCGTGGCGATCACGGCGTCGATCGCCGTCTCGCCTTTCCTGTTCGGCCGCGGGGACGGCGGGGCGAGCCTCTCGGACCCGAAGATCGTCGCCAAGATCATCACGGGCTCGGCGGCGTGGGTGCTGTACGCGGCGGCGGTGCTGGGCCGGTGGATCGGGAAGTGGTCCCGCTCGCGCGTGGCGTGGGTGGTCGTGGCGGGGTTCGTCGCCGTCGTCGCCCTGTTGACGGCCAGCGGCCTGCTGTCGTGACCGGTGACCAAGGCCGGAGTCAGCCGGCGGGCTTGCCCGCCGCGTGCCGTTCCCGAGGTGCATCGAACGTGTCGCAGCTATCGGTCATCGGGGTGAACCATCGAACGGCCCCGGTGGCGGTGCGCGAACGATTCGCCCTGCCCGGCAAGCTGACGGCCCGGTTCCTCGATCGGGTCCACCGCGAGCCGGTGCTGGAAGAGGCCCTGCTCCTGGACACGTGCAACCGGACGGAGCTCTACTTCGTCGGCCCCGAAGGCGAGGAAGCGTTGGACTACTTCCTGGCGAGCGTGGCCGCCGTCAAGGGGACCGAGACGATCGCCGACCGCTCGGTCTTCTACCGGCACGACGGCCCGGCAGCCGTCCGGCACCTGTTCCGCGTGGCCGCATCGCTCGACTCGCAGCTCGTCGGGGAACACGAGGTCCTCGGCCAGGTCAAGGCGGCCTACAGGCTGGCCGTCCGGGCACGGACCACGCGGACGCTCCTGAACAAGCTGTTGCACGCGGCGTTCCGTGCCGGCAAGCGCGTCCGGACCGAGACGGCCCTCGGCCACGGATCAGCCGGCGTCGCCGGGGCCGCCGTCGAGCTGGCCGAACACATCTTCGCCGGCCTGGAGCGAAAGACCGTCCTCCTCCTCGGCGCGGGCGAGACGGCCGAGCAGGTGGCCCAAGCCCTCGTTCGGGCCGGCGCGGCTCGGCTCATCGTCGCCAACCGCACGCTCGATCGGGCCCGCCGCCTCGCGGCCGAGATCGCTTCGCGAGCCACCGACCGGACGGACGCCCGGCACGCAACCGACGACGAATCCGTCACGTGCCCTGCCCTGCTGCGGACCGATGCGGATGCTCGCGCGGACGCCGAAGCGGCCGATGGACTTTTCATAGAAACCGAGGCGATTGAGCTGGCGGCGGTCACGGCCCGACTCGACGAGGCCGACCTCGTGATCGGCTCGACGGGCGCGCCCGGCCCGGTCGTCGCCGAGGCCGACGCAGGGCCCGTCCTGTCGGCCCGCGACCGGCCGGTGGTCATGCTCGACATCGCCGTCCCGCGCGACGTCGACGAACGGCTCGGACGCCTGGAGAACGTGTTCTTATACAATCTTGACGATCTCGGCCGGATCGTCGAGCGGAACCTGGAGCGGCGCCGGGAGGAGGTCCCCCGGGCCGAGGCCATCGTCGAGTTCGAGGTCGCTTGCTTCGAGCGGTGGCTCGAGTCTCGCGAGGTCGTCCCGACCATCCGGCTCCTCAGGCGGCGCCTGGGGCGGCTCCGCGCCGACGAGATCGACCAGCACGCCCGCGAGTTCGGCGGCATCGACCCGGACCAGCTCGACGCCTTCGCCAAGCACCTGCTGGCCCGCGTCATGCACGGCCCGCTGGCCCTCCTGCGCAAGTCGGCCGAGGACGCCACGCTCAGCGACCGCCTGGCCGTGGTCGATACGCTCCGACGCATGTTCGACCTCGATGCCGTCGACGCGAAGCAGGCCGGCGAGCCCGAGGCCGCGGACGAACCCGACCAGGAAGCCGCGGAGGTGGAACCGTGACGGACGGCCGAGTCTATCTCGTCGGCGGCGGACCGGGCGATCCGGGCTTGCTGACGCTTCGAGGCCGAGAGGCCCTGGAACGGGCCGACGTCGTCGTGTATGACGCCCTCGTCTCGGAACAGCTCCTCGCCCACGCCCCGCCGAAGGCCGAACGCATCTACGTCGGCAAGCGGGCCGGTCGGCACTCCATGCCCCAGAACGAGATCAACGCCCTCCTCGTCGAGCACGCCCGGGCCGGCCGGACCGTCGTCCGCCTCAAAGGGGGCGACCCGTTCGTCTTCGGCCGCGGCGGCGAGGAGGCCCTCGCGCTCGAGGAAGCCGGCGTCCCGTTCGAGGTCGTGCCGGGCGTGACGGCGGGCGTCGCCGCGCCGGCCTTCGCCGGCGTTCCCGTGACGCACCGCGGCGCAGCGAGTGCAGTCGCCCTTATCACCGGCCACGAGGCGGACGAGCGGACCGAGTCGGCCCTCGACTGGGACGCCCTGGCCCGGTTCCCCGGCACGCTCGTCTTCTACATGGGCGTGGGGAAGCTGGCGTCGATCGGCCGCCGCCTCGTCGAGCACGGCCTCGACCCGGAGACGCCCGCGGCCGCGGTCCGCTGGGGAACGACGCCTGAGCAGCGGACGATCACAGGCACCGTCGCGACGCTGCCGGAGGCTGTGCGGGAGGCGAACCTGGGGCCGCCGGCCGTCGTCATCGTCGGCGACGTGGTCCGCCTGCGCGAGCGTCTCGCGTGGTTCGAGCGCCGGCCGCTTTTCGGCCGGCGGATCGTCGTCACGCGGGCCCGCTCGCAGGCATCCCGCCTGGCGGCGGCCCTGGAGGCCCTCGGGGCCGAGGCCATCGAGGCCCCCGCCATCCGCATCGAACCGCCGGAGGACCCCGAGCGGCTCCGCGTGGCCATCGCCTCCTGCCGGGCCTACGACTGGATCGTCTTCACCAGCGTCAACGGGGTGGCGGCGTTCTTCGAGATGATGAGCGGGATGGGGCTCGACACCCGGGTCCTGGCGGGCCGTCGGATCGCGGCCATCGGCCCCGCCACGGCCGCGCGGCTCGGAGACTTCGGCATCCGGGCGGACCTCCAGCCCGACGCCTATACTTCGGCGGGGATTGTCTCGGCCTTGGCGGATGCCGTAAACTTACGGGGCGTGCGGGTGCTCTGCCCGCGGGCGGACATCGCTCCGAAAGACCTGACCGAAGCGCTGGAGGCCCGCGGGGCCGTCGTCGACGACATAGCGGCGTACCGGACGGTGGCCGACGATGCCGGTGCCGCGGGCGTGGCGGAGCGGCTCGCGGCCGGCAAGGTCGACTGGCTGACCTTCACCAGTAGCTCCACGGTCCGGAACTTCCTCGATTCGGTGGCGGCCGAGGCGGTGCGGGCCACGGACGTCCGGATCGCGAGCATCGGTCCGGTGACGAGCAGGACGCTCCGGGAGGCTGGCCTGGAGCCGACCGCGGAAGCCAACCCGCACACGATACCGGCACTGGTCGCCGCGATCGTCGAGCAGGAAGCCTCAGCCGGAAGGGCCGGTGCCTAGTCGTCAGTCCTGACCGGCCTCTGGCAGGTGCAAAGTCGCATGATCGGGATATCCAAGCTCTACTGTGGCACGGTCGAGCCGTCCGACGTCCTCCGGTACGGGGCGAAGAGCGACCGTCTGCCGAGCCACCTCCTCCAGTTTGCCGAGGACCGCAAGCCGGTCGTCGTATGGAACTGCACCCGGGCGTGCAACCTGCGATGCGTCCACTGCTACTCGGAGTCCGCCGGCCCGGCCGACGCCGACGAGATGACGACCGACGAGGGCCGGGCCATGCTGGAGGACCTCGCGGCCTTCGGCGTGCCGGTGGTCCTCTTCTCGGGCGGCGAGCCGCTCATGCGCCCGGACCTGCCGGCGCTGGTCGAGCGGGCCGTCGGACTGGGCATGCGGGCCGTCATCTCGACGAACGGCACGCTGATCGACGAGACGAGGGCCGCACGGCTCGCGGGGCTGGGCCTCAGCTACGTCGGGGTCTCGCTCGACGGCGTCGGCGAGGTGAACGACCGCTTCCGCGGCTTCGACGGGGCGTTCGACCGGGCCATCCGGGGCGTCCGCATCTGCCGGGCGGCGGGACTCAAGGTCGGCCTCCGATTTACCATCACGCGGCGGAATGTCCAGGAGGTGCCCCGCCTTTTCGGCCTCGTACGCGACGAGGACATCCCCCGGGTCTGCTTCTACCACCTGGTCTACGCGGGGCGCGGCAGCGCTTTGATGGAGGAGGACCTCGATCACGAGGCGACGCGGCGGGCGGTCGACCTGATCATCGACCGCACGGCGGCCCTCCACGCCGAGGGCCGGCCCACCGAGGTCCTGACGGTCGACAACCACTGCGACGGGCCATACCTCTATCTTCGTATGCTTCGCGAAGGCCGGCAGCGGGCCGACGACGTGCTGCGACTGTTGCGGATGAACGGCGGCAACGCGTCCGGCGTCCGCATCGGCTGCGTCAGTTGGGACGGCCGGGTCCACCCCGACCAGTTCTGGCGTCACGCTTCGTTGGGCAGCGTCCGCGAGCGGCCGTTCAGCCACATCTGGACCGACCCGTCGGTCGAGCTGCTGGCCAAGCTCCGAGACCGTCGGCCGCACCTGAAGGGGCGGTGCGCGGCGTGCCGGTTCCTCGATGCGTGCAACGGGAACTTCCGCGTTCGGGCCGAGGCGGCAACGGGCGATCTGTGGGCCCCCGACCCGGCGTGCTACCTGACCGACGCCCAGATCGGCCTGCCCGCCGGCGGTGCCGCGCGGCCCGCCGCCTCGCGGAAGGAGTGACGCGTGGCCCCTCGCCCGTCGCTTGAGACCTCGACGCGACACGTCCCTCGGATCGTCGCGTGGGAGATCACCCGGTCCTGCCCGTTGGCGTGCAAGCACTGCCGAGCGTCCGCCCGGCGCGAGCCCTACCGCGATGAGCTCTCGACGGACGAGGCCGTCCGCGTGCTGGATGGCATCGCCTCGTTCGCCCGGCCGCTGGTCATCCTGACCGGTGGGGAGCCGATGCTCCGGCCGGACGTCTTCGATCTGGCCGAGCGGGCCCGCGACCACGGCCTGCCGGTGGCGATGGCCCCGTGCGGCATGCTGATCGACGACGAGGCTGCCCGGCGGATGAAGGCGGTGGGTTTTCGCCAGATCTCGATCAGCCTCGACGGCGCGACTCCCTCCTCGCACGACGCGTTCCGCGGCGTCGAGGGGGCGTTCGAGGGGTCCCTGCGGGGCATCGAGGCGCTGCGGCGGGCCGGCGTGCCGTTCCAGATCAACACGACGGTCACGGAGATGAACCTGGGGGAGCTGGAGGAGGTCCTCGACCTGGCGGTCCGGCTCGGGGCGACCTGTTTCAACGCGTTCCTGCTGGTCCCCACCGGCCGGGGGGCGCTTCTGGCCGACCGGGAGCTGTCGCCCGCCCAGTACGAGACGGCCCTCGAGTGGCTTGCCGGACAGGAGTCGCGGGAGGACATCAGGATTCGGGTGACGTGCGCTCCGCACTACCAGCGGATCCTCCGGGAGAAGCGCGTCCGGAAGCCCTCCGGCGACGACGTGCCCGGCGGGTGCCTCGGCGGCAAGTCGTTCGCCTTCATCTCGCACACCGGCAAGGTCCAGATCTGCGGGTTCCTGGACGTCGAGTGCGGCGACCTGAGGCGCGAGGACTACGACTTTCGCCGCATCTGGGAGACGTCGGAGGTGCTCAGGGCGGTCCGCGAGCCGGACGGCTACGGCGGCCGCTGCGGCGTCTGTGAATACCGCTTCGTGTGCGGCGGCTGCCGGGCCCGGGCGTTCGCCGCCACGGGCGACTACCTGGCCGAGGAACCGTTCTGCGTGTACCAGCCGCGCCGCGGCCGTAAGCAGCTAAGCGAGGACTGAGCCAGCCGCATGGACGATCTCGATCGGCGAATCCTGTCGGCGGTCCAATCGGACCTGCCGGTCGCGGCCCGCCCGTTCGAGGCACTGGCCGACGAACTCGGGGCGGATGCCGAAGAGGTGCTGACCCGCGTCCGGCGTATGGTCGATGACGGGCCGATCCGCCGGCTAGGCCCGATCTTCGATTCGAAGCGGCTGGGCTACACCTCGACGCTGGTCGCGGCCGCGGTGCCGCCGGAGCGGATTGAGGAAGTCGCCGAGCGGGTCAGTGCCCTGCCGGGCGTAACGCACAACTACGAGAGGCGGCACCGGCTCAACCTGTGGTTCACCCTGACGGCGAGGTCGGCGGAGGAGATCGAGCGGACGCTCGCGGACCTCGAGACGGACACGGGCTGTGCGTTTCACGCCCTCCCCGCCCGGGCGGTCTACAAGATTCGCGCAACTTTTGCGGTGCGCCCGCCGGCCCGCACCGCGAACGAGCCCGTGGCGGGAGCAACGAGTGACGTCCTGCCGGGCAGCAGGCCCGGCCAGACGGAGCGCGGCGGGGCCGGAGACCCGCCGCGTACAACGAGCAAGGGGCCGGTCGGTCTCGACGACCGGCAGAAGCAGTTCGTCCGTCTCGTGCAGGACGGCCTCGCGCCGGTCGCGGAGCCCTTCGAATCCGCAGCCTCGCAGCTCGACCGCCCCGTCGAATGGATACTGGAGCAGATCCGCGAGTGGCTCGCCTTGGGCGTCATCCGCCGATTCGGCGCGGTCGTTCAGCACCGGTCGCTCGGCTACCGGGCGAACGGCATGGCCGCCTTCAACGTGCCGAACGAGCAGGTCGACGAGGCGGGCCGCCATCTGGCCGAGCGGCCGGAAGTGACCCACTGCTACCGCCGCCCCCGCCTCCCCGCCGACGAGAAGGCCGACGAGCCCGCCTTTCCGTACAACCTCTACGCGATGCTCCACGGCGGCTCGGAGAGTGCCGTGAGAGGTCTTGCGGCCCGGCTCGCCGAGGAGGTCGGTGCCCGCGACCACGCGGTCCTTTTCTCCACCCGCGAGTTCAAGAAGACCTCCATGCGATACTTCCTGGACTGAGGCCTTCTTGCACCGCTCCGGGCCGCCGTAATTCCCAGCCGCCCGGTAGGAGATGGTAAACAGCTTCTTGATTTCCGACGAAAGCGTCGCCAAAATCGGCGGAACTGTCCCGGCCTGGATGGCTTTGACAGGGGCGAAGCGGGCAAGGAGTGCGGATGCACCTGAAGCGGAGAGGCGGCTACAGCGTCCCGTTGGCGGGGCGGCCGACGTCGCGGACCGAGACGCCCCCCGAGCCGGACGCCCTCTTTCTGCCGCTCGCGGGTGGACGATTCGAGTTCACTGAGCCGGCCGTCGAGGACGGACAGACGGTGCGGGCGGGTGATGTCCTGGCGCGTGACCCGAAGCGATTCGGGGGGCCGCTGCTTGCGCCGCGCGGCGGGACGGTCCGCCTGGAGGCGGTCGAGGGACATATCGTCCTGGAGGGCCTCGCGCCGGGCGAACCGGGCGACGAGCAGACCGGCGAGTCGGACCCGCGGCGGAAGCTCGTCGAGTTGGGCGCCTGGCGGTTCGTCGAGGATGCCCACACGGGCGACGTCGCCGACCCGTCCGCATCGCCGTCCGCCGTGATCGTCTCGACGGTGCGTCTGGAGCCGTACGGATCGCGCGGGGAAGCCCAGCTCCGGTCGGAGCTGGACGCGTTCAGCCGGGGGCTGGAGCGGATCCAGGGCCTGCTGGAGTACCAGCCGATCTACTTCGTCATGCCCGAGGTCCAGTCGGCGTTCGCCCGCGAGGTCCGCGAGCACCTGCGGGGCCACGCGTTCCTCCAGGTCGCGACGATCCCGCTCCTGTACCCGATGGACAACTTCGCGCTGTTGGCCCGAGGGCTGGGCCTGGACGCGGACAGGGGGCCCGTGTGGGCCGTTCGGACCGAGGGGGTGCTGGCGGTCGACCGGGCCCTGACCGATTCGCGGCCGACGCTCGACGCCCTGGTGACCGTCGGCGGCCCGGCGGCGCGTGACCCGCGGCACCTTCGGCTGCCGGCGGGCTATTCCATCGAAGCGATCCGGTCGGCGGAGTTCGAGGATGGGGCGCGGATTGTCCTCGGCGGCGCGATGACCGGCGACGTGCTCGACGACGGTGTCAGGGGCGTGCCGCTCGAATGCGCGGGCCTGACGGCGCTCCAGCCGATGCGGGAGCGGCAGCTCATGGGGTGGATGCGGCCGGGGTGGTCGCGGCAGTCGTACAGCCGGACGTTCCTGTCGTCGCTGCGCGGCGAGTTTCCGGAGCGGATCCCGTCGGCCCTCCGCGGCGAGGGGCGGGCCTGCATCGCCTGCGGCCAGTGCGAGGAGGTCTGCCCGGCCCGGATCATGCCGCACATGATCCATAAATATCTCTACCAAGGCTCGCTGGACGACGCGGAGCGGCTGGGCGTGGACCTGTGCGTCGGGTGCGGGCTCTGCTCGTACGTGTGCCCGTCAAAGATCGAGCTGCGGGAGCAGCTGCTGGAGGCCCGGCGGGAGCTGGCCGAGGAGCGGGCCCATGCGGCCGAGGCGGCCGCGGCGGCGGAGGCGTCGGCCGCCGGAGCGGAAGAAGGGGCCGCCTCATGAAGGCCCTGGAACGCGTCTTCGACCGTCTCCGGCCGCGATTCCAGCGGGGGCCCTTGGGCTTCTTCGAGCCGCTCTTCGAGGCGATCGAGAACTTCCACCTGTGGCCGAAGAAGGCCCCGGCCACGGCCCCGTGGATCCGCGACCCGCTCGACGTCAAGCGGTATATGTCGATGGTCATCGTCGGTCTGGCGCCGCCCCTGCTGGCGGGGGTGTACCTCTTCGGCCTCCGGGCCCTGGTGGTGATTCTCGTCTCCTACGTCGTCGGCGGGACGGTCGAGGTCCTGTTCGCCTGCATCCGGCGGGAGGAGATCAACGAGGGGTTCCTGGTGACGGGCCTGATCTTCCCGCTGGCCTTGCCGCCGGGGATTCCGCTGTGGATGGTGGCGGTGGGGATCGCCGCCGGCGTGATCATCGGAAAGGAGATCTTCGGCGGGACGGGGCGGAACCTGTTCAACGCGGCCCTTGTCGGCCGGGCCATCCTGACCATCGGGTACCCCAAGTCGATGGGCCGATGGATCGACCCGAAGGTGGCGTGGCCGGGGAGGCTGTTGGAGTATGCCACCGCCCCGGAGCAGGCGGCCGAGGCCGCTACCGGGACCGCCTACGGCGCTGCGGCAGGCGTCGACGCGATCACCACGGCGACGCCCCTGGCACAGGCCAAGGCCGCCCTCGAATCGGCCGAGCCGTTCTACGAACAGGCCGAGCCCGTGGCGAACCTCGTGTGGGGCAACATCCAGGGGTGCATCGGGGAGACGAGCGCCGTCTGCATTCTGCTGGGCGGCCTGTTCCTGATCGTCGTGGGCGTGGTAAACTGGCGGACGGTCGTCGCGGCACTCGCGGCGTTCCTCCTGTTGGGGGCCGTGCTGCGCGGGGCGGCGCCCGATCAGTTCGGTCCGGTGTGGTGGCACGTCTGGGCCGGCGGGCTGCTGTTCGGGACGTTCTTCATGGCGACCGACCCGGTGAGCGGCCCGATCACGAACCCGGCCAAGGTGATGTACGGCGTCCTGATCGGCGTCCTGGTGCTGCTGATCCGCAACCTGACGGGGTACGTCGAGGGCGTGACGTTCGCCATCCTGCTGGGCAACATCGCCGCCCCGGCCCTGGACGAGTTGGTCATTCGGATGCGCGTGCGGAGGCTCCAGACGTGAAACGCGGACCGGCTTACACGGTGCTGTTCGCGGTCGCCATAGGCGTGGGGTGTGCCGCCCTGCTTACGGCGGCCCGCGAGATCACCGCCGAGCGGCGCAAGATGAACGAGCGGGCCGAGAGGGCCCGCAACATCCTCGACGTCCTCGGCCTGCCGACGACGGTCCGCGAGGGCGGCTCCGAGCGGCCGGCCACCAGCGGAGAGGTCCTCGCCCGGTTCGACGAGCAGGTCCGCGAGGTCCAGGTGGCCGGACGGACGGCGTACCGGACCGATGAGGCGGTCGCCATCCCCTTCACCGGCAAAGGCCTGTGGGGACCGATCGAAGGGTTCGTCGCGCTGGAACCGGACTTCGAGACCATCCGAAGCGTGACGTTCTACAAGCACGACGAGACGCCGGGCCTCGGCGGCGAGATCGAGACGCCCGCCTTCCGGGAGCAGTTCAAGGACATGCCCGTGCCGCGCGGCGAGACGGTGGACCTCAGAGTCAAAGGCATCACCGGGGCAACGATGACCAGCCAGCGGGTCGAAGCCATGCTGGAGCGGACGCTGGCGGAGGCCCTGACGGCGGAGGGCGACCGGTGACCGGCAGCGCGCCAAATGTGCCGGCGGCCATGGGCGGCGAACGGAAGGGCATCCTGACGTTCACGGCCGGCGTCTGGCGCAACAACCCCATCGCCATCCAGGTCCTGGGCATCTGCTCGGCCCTGGCCGTGACGACGCGCCTCGAGAACGCCCTCGTCATGGGGGCCGCCGTCATCTTCGTCATCGCCATGTCGAACGTGATCGTCTCGGCGATGCGGGGGTTCATCCCCCGGCGGATCCGCATGATCGCCGAGGTGGCCGTCATCGCCACGTTCGTCATCCTGGTGGACCAGTTTTTGAAGGCATACTATTGGGACATGTCGAAGCGGCTCGGGGCGTATGTGGGCCTGATCATCACGAACTGCATCGTCATGGGCCGGGCCGAGGCGTTCGCCCTGCACGAGCGGCCCCGCCTCAGCCTCATCGACGGGGTGGCCAACGGGCTGGGCTACGCGGCGGTCCTGGCGATCATCGGCCTGGTGCGCGAGGTGGGCGGCAGCGGGCGGGTTATGTTCGGCCAGGAGTGGGTCCTGTTCGAGGTCCCCGGGTACGAGCCGAACCTGGTGATGAAGCTCGCCCCCGGGGCGTTCATCGCCCTGGGGTTCCTGGTGGCCCTGTTCTACGCCCTGGGGCTCCAGCAGGAGACGGAGGAGGAGCCCGGATGAGCGACACGGCCGGCGGCCCGAGCGCCCTCGTCATCTTCTTCGCCGCGGTCTTCACGAACAACATCCTCCTGGTGTACTTCCTGGGGATGTGCTCGTTCCTGGCGTGCTCCCGCCAGTACGAGACGAGCCTGGGCCTGGGGGCGGCCGTCACGTTCGTCATGACCTCGACGACGATCCTCAACCACGTGATTCATCACCAGGTGCTCGTGCCGCTCGGGCTGGAGCACCTTCAGTTCATCATCTTCATCGCGGTAATCGCGGCGTTCGTGCAGCTCGTCGAGATGGTCGTCGAGCGGTTCAGCCCGCGGCTGTACTACTCGCTGGGCATCTTCCTGCCGCTGATCACCGTCAACTGCGCCATCCTGGGGGCGAGCCTGTTCGCGATAAACATCTTTAAATACAGTCTGTGGCAGGCGGCGTGGTACGGCCTGGGGTCGGGGCTGGCGTTCGCCCTGGCCATCGCCCTGATGACGGGCCTGAGGCAGAAGATGGGCTACGCCAACCTGCCGAAGGCGTTCCGGGGCGTCTCGATCGTCATGATCGTCACGGGCGTCATGGCCCTGGCGTTCATGGGTTTCATGGGCATGGCTTCCTTGGATTGAACGACGATGGTCTTCCTCTGGTCCATCCTGGTCTTCGGCAGCCTCCTCGGCGTCCTCGCGATCGGCCTGGTCGTCGCCGAGCGGTATCTCCTCGACTACGGCATCTGCCAGGTCTCGATCAACGCGGGCGAGCGGGTCCTGGAGGTCGAAGGCGGCCAGACGCTTCTGGAGACCCTGAACGCCGGCGAAATCTACATCCCCTCGGCCTGCGGCGGCAAGGGCACCTGCGGCTTCTGCAAGGTCACGGTCCTCGCGGGCGGCGGACAGATCCTGCCGACCGAGCTGCCGTTTCTGTCGCGCCGCGACATCCGCTCGGGGGTGCGCCTGGCCTGCCAGGTCAAAGTCCGCGAGGCGATGGACCTTCGCATCCCGGAGGACATCCTCAACGTCCAGCTCTTCTCGGCCGAGGTCGAGTCGACGCGGCACCTGACGCCCGACACGAAGGAGATCCGTCTGCGGCTCGTCGAGCCGCCCGAAATCAACCACCGGCCCGGCCAGTACGTCCAGATCCAGGCCCCCTCGCCCGAGGGCCCCGTCTGGCGGGCCTACTCGATCAGCTCCCCCGTCCACGAGCCGAACGTCGTCGAGCTGGTCGTGCGGCTCGTGCCGGGCGGCATCGGCTCCACGTACCTCCACAACCTCCAGGTGGGCAACCCGGTGATCTTCACCGGCCCGTTCGGCGAGTTCCGCCTGGAGGAGGACTCCGAGACCGAGATCGTCTGCGTCGCCGGCGGCTGCGGCATGGCCCCCGTCAAAAACATCGTTGAGACGATCTACAAGCACCAGCCGGAGCGGTCGTGCTGGATTTTCTTCGGCTGCCGCACGACGGCCGACGAGTTTTACCTCCAGAAGTGGCAGGAGCTGGCCGCCGAGCACCCGAACCTCCACGTCGTCTACGCCCTCAGCGAACCCGGCCCCGAGGATGCTGACTGGCCGGGCGAGACGGGGTTCATCCACCTGTCGGTCGACAAGTACCTGGACCCGGGCGAGAAGCGGCAGGCGTTCCTGTGCGGGCCCGAGCCGATGATCGAGGCCGTCACTCGCGTCCTGGAGGAGAAGGGACTCAAGGACGACGACATCTTCTACGACAAGTTCGATTAGCCGCCCCTCCCGGCGAAAGCCGCCGCACCCGACAAGCCGGCCGCTGCACGGCCTGCCGCGGCAGGAGCCGACGCTCATGGCCACCTACGAACTGCCGCCGACCGACGCCGATGCGGCCGGCCCTGCGGCCCCGGCGCCGTCGGCAACCCGGCACCTGCCCGAGGGCCTCCTCGTCCGCAACGTCCGCTGGTTCTGCCGGTTCCGCTGGGTCGTCATCGCCGTGCTGACGGCGTTCGGCCTGCTCGGCCTGTGGGAGGGGCTCATGGCCCGGCTGGACTTGGCGCCGCCGGGTGCCTGGCCGCTAGTCGTCGCGGCGGTGCTGGTCGTGGAGAACCTGGCGTTCCTGGCCCACGCCCGTCGCCTCCGCCGCGCCCCGAAACCCGGCCACGTCCGGGCAAATCTCTGGCTCCAGGTCGCCGTCGACCTCGTGGTCCTGACGGTCGTCGTGCACTTCGTCGGCAGCCTCGAGACCTACGTCCCGTTCGCCTACCTTTTCCACATCGTCCTGGCGTGCCTCTTCCTGGCCCGCGGCGCGAGCCTGCTCGTCACGGCCGCTGCGTCGCTGCTCTACGCGACCTGCGTGGCGCTGGAGGAGACGGGCGTCCTGCCGCCGGCGAGCATCCATGCCGACCCGGCCATTCGGACCCACATGGCCCGGACCCCGTGGAGCGTTGCCCTGGGGGTCGCCAGCGCGGTCGCCATCTTCCTCGTGGTGTGGTACCTGGCATCGTACCTGGCCCAGATGGTCCGCCGCCGCGACCAGGAGTTGGACGAAACCAACCGCCGCCTCGTCCACGCCCAGCGGGAACGCACCCGGCACCTGCTGCGGACGACGCACGAACTGAAGGCCCCCTTCGCAGCCATTCGCGCCAACACGCAGCTCCTGCTGAAGGGCTACTGCGGCGACCTGCCGCCCGAGGCGACGCAAGTCGTCGAGCGGATCGACGCCCGGGCGAACCGGCTGGCCGCCGAGATCCAGGACATGCTCCAACTCGCCAATCTCCGGAGCGAGGGCCGGGAGCGGCCCGCCCCCGCCGAGGTCGACCTGGCCGACCTGATCCGCTCCTCCATCGCCCACCTGGAGCCCCAGATCGGGGCTCGGCGGACCCGAATCGAGACCGACCTGGAGGCCGCGCGGGTCCGCGGCGTCGAGGACGACCTGAAAATGATGTTCCAGAACCTCCTGGCCAACGCCGTCGCCTACTCGCACGAAGGCGGCCGCGTAGGCATCACGTGTCGCGCGACGTCGAGCGGCGGGGCGACCGCCACCGTCGAGGACGAGGGCATCGGCATCCCCCCGGAAAAGCTCCCCCACATTTTCGAAGAATACTATCGTGCCGACGAAGCCGTGCGGCATAATCGGGAATCGTCGGGCCTCGGCCTGGCGATCGTGCGGCACGTGGCCGCCGCCCATGGCATCCGCGTCCGTGTCACCAGCGAACCGGGCGCCGGGACGCAGGTGCGGCTCGATCTGCCGGGCGCCCCGCCCGGCTCGGAGCCGCCTGAATCCCGGCACCAGGAAGGAGACCAGGGATGGCTTACGTGATGATTGTGGACGACGATGCGGACTTCGCCGGCGCCGCCGCCACGGTGGTCCGAAGCGTCGGGCACGAGGTCGAGGTGAAGCTCGACATTCCGTCGGCCGAGGCCGCCGTCCGCGAGCGGGCGCCCGACCTCATGGTCCTGGACGTCATGTTCCCGGAGGACGACCAGGCGGGCTTCAAGTTCGCCCGGAAGCTGCGGGAAGACATCGACGCCGCCCGGTCGGTGCCCGTGCTGATGCTGACGGCGATCAACCAGAAGTTCCCCCTCGGCTTCGGCTCGGGCGACATCGACGACGTGTGGCTTCCGGTCGATGCGTTCCTCGAGAAGCCCGTCGACCTCGACGCCCTGAAGGCGAAGGTCGCCTCGATGCTCGCCAAGGCCGGTTAGGGACGGCGTGGCTCCCGAGACGTAGCGCCGCGAGTGGCAGCGCGCCGGCCGTGCCCGACCGCGCCTTTGCCGTTCAAAGGACCCTGCCATGCTCATCGACGCGGACTGTCACATCTCGCCGACGCCGGAGGGCGGCGTCGGCATCGGGATCGACGAGTTGCTTCGCCGGATGGACCGGGCCGGGGTCGAAAAGGCCGTGACGTGGCTCCAGCCGCCCTACCGCCGCGAGACCGACCAGGCCAACGCCTACGTCCACCGGGCCGCCACGGAGCACCCCGACCGCATCCTGGGATTCGGATGGGCCGACCCGAACCTCGGCGTTCCCGAAGCCATCGAGACCGTTCGCCGGTGCGTCGAAGAGTACGGCTTCTTCGGCGTCAAGCTGAACGGGGCCCAGAACTCGTTCTACATCGACGACCCGGACCTGTCGCTGCCGGTCGTCGAGGCCATCGCTGCCACGGGCCGCGTCCTCGCCTTCCACGTCGGGGCCGACGCCCCCGACCGGACGCACCCGTTCCGCGCGGCGAAGGTCGCGCGAAAGTACCCCGACCTGCCGATCCTGGTGGTCCACATGGGCGGCGTGGGGCACGCCGACCTGACAAGTGCGGCCATCGAGTTCGCCGAGGCGTGTCCGAACCTGACCCTGATCGGAAGCACGGTCCGCGATCGGCCGGTCCTGGCGGCCATCGAGCGGCTCGGGGCCGACCGCGTGTGCTTCGGCAGCGACACGCCCTTCGCCCTGATGCACGCCGAGAAGGCCCGCTACGAAGCACTCCTGGAGGGCGCGATCACCGATGAACAACGGGCGCTGGTGATGGGAGGCAACATCGCACGGCTGTTCGGACTGGCGGACGGAGAGTGAGGCCCGTCCAGGGGTGACCCGCCGCTTCCGCGGCGGGCTCGTTACAGTACCGCGTGCGAGGGCCCTCACGCCCCCGCGGGCCGGTTCGTAGTGGGGCGCACGATGCCCGAATCGCACGTCGACTTCTCGAAGCCTGTCAGGCCGTGGGACGGCTTCGGCGTCAACTACGTCGAGGCCGCCCAGACCCGCGACTACGCCGCCGATCCCCAGGAATACGGCGGCCTCAGCACGCTCCCGGAGGCCCGGCGGCAGGAGGTCCTCGACCTCATCTTCGGCGACGAGGGCCTCAGGCCGGGCGTCCTCAAGATGTTCCTCGACCCCTGGCACCAGGCCGAGCCGGGCGGCCCGTTCGACCACGAGACGACGACCAGGTGGATGCGCACCTTCGCCCGCGAGGGCCTCGAGCGGACCCGCGCCCGGGGCGGTGATCTCGACACGATCGTCACCCTCTATGGCCCGCCGGCCTGGGCCACGAAGCAAAGGACCGTCCGCGGCCGCGACTTCGACCCGGCCCGCAAGGCCGACCTGGCCCGCTACCTCGTCGACTGGGCCCGGTGCCTCCGCCACGAAGAGGGCATCCCGGTCCGGTACGTCTCGCTCCACAACGAGGGCGAGGACCGCGGCCGGTGGCCGGAGGACGGCCGCGGGCCCGGCGGCCGAGAGCACGACTACAACCTCTACTGGCCGCCCGAGCAGGTCGTCGAATTCATCAAGCTCGTCCGGGCCGAGCTCGACCGACAGGGCCTGACGGACGTCGGCGTCGCGCCGGGCGAGACGACCCTGTGGGCCCGCTTCGCCGACTGGGGCTACGCCGAGGCCATCGCCTCGGGCCCCGAAGCGCTCGCCCCCCTGGGCCTGATCACCAGTCACGGCTTCGGGGGCCACGACAGTCGGGGCGTCGACCTCGTGCGGGCGCGGCGGCCCGAGCTCCACGCATGGACCACGTCGATGAGCTGGGGCCGCATGGACGCCGACTTCGTCGATGACATCCGCCGCCAGATCTGCGTGACGACGGTCAACGCCTGCATCCCGTGGGCGTGCATCCAGTGGGTGGGCAAGTGGATCGGCGGCGATCCGAACCCCGGGACGGCGTTCCGCGTCGGCGGCCGCGGCGGGTACGAGGTCACGCCCGGCTACCACTTCTACAAGCAGGTCTCGCGAGCGGG
This sequence comes from uncultured Anaerolineales bacterium, assembly GCA_964526295.1. Taxonomy (GTDB): domain Bacteria; phylum Planctomycetota; class Phycisphaerae; order FEN-1346; family FEN-1346; genus CAZGKW01. The sequence continues at coordinate 15,088 of CAZGKW010000024.1, read as the reverse complement.
GCAGCCCGGCATGAGCGTGTGCGAGGCCGCCTCGAATGACGCCGACGTCGGCCTCATTGCGTTCGGGCGGGCCGCAACAGACCACCCCGACGCCCTCGTCGTCATCAACACGGGCGGCGAGGCGAAGGACGTGGCGATCACCGTGACGGGGACGGAGAGCGAAGCGTTCGAGGCGTGGCGGACGGCACCGGTCGAGCACTACGTCCCGCTGGGCACGTTCGCGGCGACGGGCGGGCGCCTCGACTACGCCGCCCCGCCGGGTTCGGCCACGACCTTCTTCGGGCGCTGACGGCCGCGTGGCCTGCGGTCACGCGGTCGGCTGAACGGTCGCACCGGCGGCGACGTCCCGGCGCCAGGCCTCGATGGCCTCGCGCATCCGCCGGGTGCGGTCCGGCTCGCCCTTCGCGAGGTCGTGCTTCTCGGCAACGTCTTCCGCCAGGTTGTAGAGTCCCTCGCCCACTCTGTCGCCGCCCGTGATCAGTTTCCACGCCCCGTCCCGCATGGCTTGGGCGCCCTGGTACCCCCAGAAGAGCGTCCGATCCGGCAGCGGCCGGCCTTCGGTGAGCAGCCGCGCCAGGCTGGTCCCGTCGAGCGTATGCCCCTCCGGCACCGAAGCGCCCGCGAACTCAAGAAGCGTCGGCATGACGCCGAGCGAGATGGCCGTCGCGTCTGATTCGCCGGGCTCCATCCGGACCGGCGGAAGGTGCGGCGGACAGTCTGGAGACGGGGCCGCCGAGCGCGCCGACGGCCGCCGCGCCTGCTGCCCGGCGGAAGAAATCGCGGCGCGCCGAAGCGACGCGAGGGTAGGAGTTCGTCGGCCTCACCGCTGGGTCGGCACAGGCGTGTCGCTGGTCACGTTGCGGGCGATGGTGAGGTTGTCGACGACGACGCGTGCCCGGCTGGCCTGGAGGCCCGCCAGCCCGCCGGCCAGGGGGTCACCGGCCTGCCCGGCATCGGTCCAGACGACCTGCCAACCAGGCGGCTCGACCTTGGCCCGCGGCCAGACCTTGCCGGCCAGGCCCACCCCCCGCTCCGTCCGCTGGACGCGGAGCTTCATGGTGTGCCACGTGCCCTTTTCGAACGGCTCGCGGAGGCTGGCGGCGGCCTCGAGCGGCGCAACCAGCAGCCGCTCCGGCCGGGCATACGTGCCCGTGCCGACCCGAGTGCTGGAGGCGAACTGCTTGACGAGCCGCAACCGGTTCGGCGAGAGCTCCAGGGCGTAGCCGGTGTGGTCCTCCCGCCGATAGGCCGCCGCGGCCAGCGCGTACCCGCCTTCGTGGTCCACGATGACGAAATCGAAGCTGAGCGTGTAATCGGCCCCGAACGGACTGCCGGTCAGGACCTCGGCCCCGGACCGGCCCATCTGATCGAGCTGGAGGGCCTTGCCGTCGGGCACCGGCACGACGCGGAACTGCTCGCCGCGGGTCTCGACGAGGACCCAGTCCTTCGGTTCGCCGAGGTCGTAGCCCTCGAAGTCCTCCAGGACGACCCGCCGCAGGTCGCTCTGCGCGAGGGCCAGCTCCGTGGCGAACTCCTCGGCCACGTAGGCCGCGATCCGCCGGTCGCCGACCCGGCTGAACCGGGCGCCCGCCCCGCGCATGTCGGCCCGCTCGTATCGGCAGACGTAGCCCGCGGCGAACCAGTAGCGGTCGTCCTGCCGGGCCATCGTCTCAAATTCGGCGAGGGCCTCGACGACCTTGTCCGCCTCCAGCGCCAGGTGGGCCGAGACGCCCCGGGCCATCGCGTCGGCGTCGAGGGACCCGGCCAGGGCTACGGCGGCCTCGTCCGACCGGCCCAGCATCTCCAGGCACCAGGCCCGCTCGACGGCGGCCGACCCGTCGGTCGGCAGCCGCTCCAGGGCGGCCCGATAGTCGCCGCGGAGGATGGCGGCCCGGGCGGGCGGCCCATCCGTCGCCGGCGCGGCCACGGCCAGGGGAACAGCCCACGCCAGGGGAGGCATCCACCCGGCATGCCGCGAAGCGACGGCCTCGCGCCGCTCGTGCACGCCCTCCAGGAGGAACCGTACATCGTCGACCTGGCGGTCCTCGCGAGGCCGGCCCGTGATGTAGGCCACCAGGAGCAGATCGTTCAGCCGGTCGGCGGCCGGCTCGGCCGTCGCCAGCTCCTCCGAGACAGCGGCGCGGGCCAGTGGCGACAGGCCGAGCAGGTCCTCGGCCGCGGCGACCTCGTCCATCCGGCCCATGAGCCGTCCGAGCGCCCCATCGGGACGATCACCATCCAGGATCGCCACCCACTGGAACGCGATGGCGATGAAGATGGCGGCGGCGACCGCGGCGGCCGCCAGCGGCAGCACCCGCCGGGGGAACCGGACGACCCGGGGGGCCTTCAGGGGCTTGCCCAGAAGGCCGTGGACGCGGGCCCTGCGGCGGAGCGACTCCTCCCCCTGGGCCGACAGATCGGCCCGGGTGGCGGGGGCCAGCAGCTCGAGGGCCGCCGCGACGGTCCGCAGCTCGTCGCCGGCCTGCCGGCAGCCGTCGCACTCGGCGCCGTGGCGGCGAAGCCGCTCGGCGTCGTCGCGCGGGGCCCGGCCGCGCTCCAGCTCGTACCATTCATGGGTGCGTGGACAGTCCATGGGGATAGGCTTTCTGCCCGGCGATCCTCACCGTTAAGTGCCGGACCCCGAATCGCTCGGACCCGGTCGCGGGGAAGCCGACGTGTCGCTCCGTTCCCCGCCTTCAGCGAGCCGTCCGAACGGCTCGTCCTTTTATACGACTAACCCCCGACTTTGTCCGAATCTTCGGATTTTTTTGCGAAATGCGGCCGGCGGAGGCATTTCCGCAGGTAGTCCAGGCCGTAGTCCATGCGGCTGCGGGCCGTCGACTCCGGGCAGTCGACGATCGACGCGATCTCGCGATACGACAGGCCCTGAAGGGCCCGCAGGACCACCACTTCGCGGTACGGCAGGGGGAGGCGGTGGAGGGCCTCGGCCATGCGCTCCAGGTCCTCGCGATGGGCGGCACGGTCCTCGGCTTCGGGCTCGGCCGGTCCGAGGGCCGCCTCCGACAGGCCCTGGAAATCGTCCGGGACGATGGCCCGCTTCTTCTTCAGGAAGTCGGTCGCCAGGTTCCGGGCGATGGTATAGAACCACGTGCTGAACCGGCGGGGATACTGGTACCGGTCGGCCTTCTGGAGGACGCGGAGGAAGGCCTCCTGGGCGAGGCCCTCGGCATCGGCGCGCCGGCCGATCAGGCGATAGACGTAGCTCGTGATCGGCCCGCGGTAGCGGGCGAAGAGCTGGTTGAAGGCCTCCTCGTCGCGGGAGCGCTGCAAGCGATGCATGAGGTCTTCGTCGCTTGCGGTCTTGGGGGCCATTCGACCTCCGCGGGCTGCCCGGGCGCGGCGCGGGGACCGCTACTTGCCGACCAGCTCGGCCGGCTGCTCCTCCGGCGCCACGATGATGCCCAGCCGGATCGCCAACGCCCGCAAACGCTCCGTGATGCCGAAGGCCAAGCTAAACAAAACCGGCGTCAGAATCAACGTAAAGACGGTCGAGACCGCCAGGCCGCCCACGACCACGGCCCCGAGGCCCTGGTACAGCTCGCTCCCGGGACCGGGGATCAGCACCAGCGGCAGCATGCCGAGGATGCTCGTCAGGGTGCTCATGAAGATGGGGCGGATGCGGCTCTCGACGCTGGCGACGATCGCCTCCTTGATCTCGAGCCCCTCGTCGCGGTGGAAGTTCAGGGCCTGGGCCACCACCAGGATGGCGTTGTTGACGATGATGCCGATCATGATGACAAAGCCCAGCATCGTCACGACGTCGAGCTGCGGCGGGGGGATCTCCAGGACCAGCACGTTGTAGAACAGCACGGCATAGAACATGAGGAACCCGCCCACGATGGCCAGCGGCACGCTCAGCATGATCACCAGCGGATAGGCGAAGCTCTCGAAAAGGGCCGCCATCAATAGATACACGATGATCAGAGCCAGCAGGAGGCTCCCGCCAAGCTCCTCCAGCATCCGGTCGAGCTCGCGAGCCTGGCCGCGAAGGTCCACGAAGTAGTCCGGCGGGATGGTCCCGTCGACCCGCAGGCCGGCGACCACCTCCTCCCGGACCTGGCGGGTCACGTTGCCGACGGCGGCGCCTTCGACGAGGGCCACCTCCAGGCTGACGCTCCGCTGCTGCTCGGTGTGCTCGATGACGTTGATGCCTTCGGCGGGCTGGACCGGGGCGACCTGGCCCACGGTGACGGGCCGGCCCCTGGAGGTCCACAGCGGGACCGTCTCGAGAACCTCGATGTGCTCGCGATACCGGTCGTGGCCGCGGAGCACCAGGTCCAGCTCGTTGCCGTCCGCCTCCCGGAAGTCGGCCACCTTGAAACCGGTGATAAGCGACCCGACGGCGAAACCGACCTCACGGGCCGTCAGGCCGACGTCGGCGGCCCGCTGCCGGTCGACGGTGGGCTGGAGCTCCCAGTTGCCCAGTTTGTAGGAGGGATTGACGAAAAAGACGCCGGGCAGCGTGCCGAGGTCCTCCTGAATGGCATCGCCGATGTCGTAGAGCTTCTTGATGCTGTCGCCGCGGACGGTGATGAGGATGGTCTGGCCGCCGATCGTCCCGCGGCGCTGGAACAGACCGACCTGGTCCGCGAAGATCGTGACGCCGGCGATGGGCTCGCGCAGATACTGCTCGTTCCGGTCGAACCAGGCCTGGCGATACTGCTGCGGAATGAACGGGGGCGGCCGGCTGCCGACCGCCGCCTGGATCCGTTCGGCCAGGCCGCGGGCCTCGTCGGCGTCGGCGGCCCGGGCCCCGAAGAAGACGCGGTCGGCGAGGCTGACGATGAAGAACCGCTCCACGCCCGGCAGCTTCAGGACCCGGCTTTCGAGGTCTTTGGCGATCTGGAGGTTGTGCTCGACGCTCGCCCCCGCTTCGGTGTTGACGAAGCCCAGGACGAAGTTGCGGTTGCCCTTCGGCAGGTAGGTCGGGGGGGTGATCCGGTAGAAGACGACGAGGGCGACGCCGAAGACGCCCAGGATGAGGATCGCCGCCGCCAGCCGCCGGATGACGCCCCGCTGGAGCCATGCCGTCAGGCCCACCAGAACGGTCTTGACGGCGTCCCCCAGCCAGCCGAACAGGAAGAGGTAGGCGAACCAGGACCGCTCGGGCGCCTCCGGGACGACCTCCCCGCGGCCCCCGTACCGCTCCTGGCGTGGCTCCTCCATCAGGCCCTCGCTATCGCGGAGCTCCTCGGCAGGCCCCTCCAGGACGGCCCGTATCTCCTCGTCGGCCTCCGCGTCCGGTGCCTCGTCGCCGCCGGCGCGGCGTTTCCGGCGGTCGGCCTCGGTCTTCAGGATGCGGGCCGTGAGCATGGGGATCACGGTCACCGAGACGGCCAGCGACAGCGAGACGCTGATGGCGACGGCCAGGGCGATGTCGCTGAAGAGCTGTCCGGCCTCCTCTCGAATGAGAAGGATGGGGACAAAGACGGCGACGGTGGTCAAGGTGGCGGCCAGGACGGCGCCCCAGACTTCGCGGGCCCCGTCGAGGGCGGCCTGGGCGGCGCTCTTGCCCATCTGCCGGTGCCGGTAGACGTTCTCCAGCACGACGATGGCGTTGTCGACCAGCATGCCGATGGCGAACGCCAGGCCGGCCAGGCTGACGACGTTCAACGTCCGCCCGAGGGCCCACAGGAAGATGAACGTCGCCACGAACGCGATGGGGATCGTGACGACGATCGTCAGGATGGCCCGCCAGTTGCGGAGGAAGAACACCAGGACGGCCGAGGCCAGGATCACGCAGTAAACGAGGTTCTCCTGGAGCTGGTCGATGCTCCGGTCGATGTATTGCGATTCGTCGTAAGCGACCTCGAGCCGCATCTTTTGGAGGGCCAGCTCGTCGTTGAGATCGCCGACCGTGTCGTAGACACCGCCCTCACCCTTCATGATCCCGACGACGTTCTGGCCGGTCTTCTTGTAGACGGCGAAGACGACACCGCGGCGGCCGTCGATCCGGACGTGGGCCTCGGCGTCCTTGTAGCGGAACTGGTCGACCTCGAGGAACTCGCCGAGGCGGACGTCCGGCGTGCCGGGCCGGCGGAGGATGACGTTCTCGACGTCGGCGGCGGTGCGGTACTCGCCCACGGTGCGGACGACCCATCGGTTCTTCGCTTCGTCGATCCGTCCGCCGCGGGTGTTCTCGTTCTCGGCGGCCAGGATGCCCGCCACCTGGGTGGGCGTCAGTTGATAGGCGACCAGGGCGTAGGGGTCGTAGGTGGCCTGGACGACGCGCTCCCGGCCGCCGAAGACGGCCACGCGGCTGACGCCCGGAATCCGCTTGAACGACGCCTCCAGGACGTCCTCGGCGAACTCGCGGAGCTGCTCCGGCGTGCGGTCCTCGCCCGTGAAGGCGATGAACGAGATGGGCTGCTCCCACTGCTGGCCGAAGAACAGGACCGGCTCGTCGGCGTCGTCGGGCAGGTCCTCGACGAGGTTCAGCTTATTGATGACGTCGATCGAGGCGATGTCGAGGTCGGTGCCCCAGTCGAACTCCAGACTGATCGAAGCCTGGTTCTCGGCGCTCTGGGACGTCATCTCCCGGACGCCTTCGACCGCCTTGAGCTGCTCCTCGACCTTGTTGACGATCTCCCGCTCGATCTCCTGCGGAGCGGCGCCGGGATAGCGGACCGTGACGCCGATGACCGGCAACTCGACGGTCGGGGTGAGCTGGCGCGGGATGCCGAGGATCGAGACCACGCCGAACAGGACCGCCAGCAGGACGCCGACGATCACCGGGACGGCGTGCCGGACGCAGAACGCGATGAGGTTCACGGGCGGTCTCCCGGCGACTGGGGGCTATCGGAGCGTGGCGGCCTCGGACGAGGCGGCCGCCCTGCCGTCCCCCCCTTGCTGTGCCGCCGGCCCGCCGGGCTGCTCCTTGGGCCGCTCCACGACAGCCGTCCCCGGCGAGAGGAGGTAGGTCCCCCGCGTGACGAGCGGCGTGCCGGGCTTGAGCTGCTCGCTCTCGACCTCCATGAACGCGCCGTACCCGCCGATGATCTTGATGGGAATGGCGACGGCGTACTTGACGGGCTTGTCGCCGACGGCGGTCCTGGCGGGCGGGGCGGGCCCCGTCTGATCGGCCTCCCCGTCGTCTTCTTTCTCTTCTTTCGCGCCGGGGGGCGGCTTGTCGGAGACCGTGTAGACCCGGTCCCGGCCCTCCTGGCGGATGACCGCGTCCTTCGGCACGAGCAGGGCCTCGTGGGCCTCGCCGACCGGCAGCCAGACGCGGGCATACAGGCCCGCCGGGATCGGGGCCCGGCCGTCCTCGATCCGGTTCGTCACGTCCACCCGCACCGTCAGCGTGTGGGTCGACTCGGCCGAGAGCGGCACCACCTGCGAGACGGTCCCCTCGAACTCCCCGTTGCCGATGTTCTCGAAGACCACCGGGGCCTTGTAGCCCGTGCGGACGCCCGTCGCGTACCGCTCCGGCACGTCGACCCGGACGCGGACGACGTCGAGGTCGACCACGTCGACCACGGGGCTGCCGGGGTTCAACCACTGGCCGTCGTCGCAGTGCTTGCGGACGACGAAGCCGTTGAACGGCATGCGGATGGTCATCCGCTCGAGGGTGTCGGCCAGCTCGTCGACGGCCGCGCTCTGGGCGGCGACCTGCGACCGGGCCCGATCGATGTCTTCGGTGCGGAAACCGGTCCGGAGCAGCTCCAGGCTGGCCTCGGCCTCGGTGACCGACTCGCGGGCCTGCTCGTAGGCGGCTTCGGCGGACTCCATTTCGGCGGGCGTGCTGGCCCCCTCCGACAGGAGCCGCTTCGTCCGCTCGTACTCCAACTCCCATCGGCGGAGACTGGCTTGGGCGGACTTGAGGCGGGCCTCGGCCTGGCGGACCTCCTCGGTGCGATAGCCTTTCTCGAACTTGGCCAGCTCGGCCTGGGCGGCGGCGAGCTGGGCCTTGGCCCGCTCGAGCTGGATCTCGACGGGCCGCTTCCGCAGCTCGCACACCACGCCGCCGGCCGTCACGTAATCGCCTTCCTCGACGGCCATTCGCACGACGCGGCCGGCCGTCTCGGCCCCCAGCGTGCTGCGGCGCCGCGGGTCGGCCTTGCCCACGAGCTGGACGTTGCGGCGGACCACCTGGCGGCGCGCCGGCTCCAGATAGACGGGTGCCGGCCCGAACTGGGCCCGGACGGCCGTGGCGGCGGACGCGACCAGGCAGGCGGCCAATAGGGTCCTCGGTAGTCGGGCGTTCGGCATGGCCCCCGCGCCTCGCTTCAGCGGATCGTTCCCCCGTGAGGACTGTTAACAAGCGTTAACAATCGCTCGGGTATCTTATGCGCCACGCTTCCCCCATGTCAACTATCGGCCTGTAACGGGGCCTTCCGTGAGCCGGAGCGGACCCTTCGGCGGGTCGGCGGAAAAAGGGCGGCCGGCGGGGTCAGCCCCTCAGAAACTGACCGTCAGGGCCCCGAAGAAGAAGTCGCGCGGCTTGTCGTCCTCGTAGGAGCCGCCGGGCCAGAAGCGGCCGTAGTGCAGGGACACCGCCACGTCCGAGAGCACCTGCCACTCGGCGAACACGTCGACCTCGTGGCCGATCTCCCGCGAGTCGTCGACGGCCAGCGTGTCGCTGATCGGCCCCTCGCGGCGATGCTTCCAGACGTAGAATGCATTGAACCCGAGGTCGAGCCGGCCGGCGGCCGTCCGGTCCTCGTAGGGCGTGATCCGTCCCCCGAGGCGGACGAACTGGAGGTTGGTGAACCGGGCCCCCAGCGACAGACCGCTGTTGACGAACCCGAACGCCTGGAACGCCTCGTCGCGGGTCCCGGGTTGGTTGCCCTGGGCGGCCGTGGTGGCCCGGATGCGGTCCGAGTCGCCGCTGGCGAGCCCGTATTCGAGGCTCGTCTGCGGCTCCATCGGCAGGTCGGCGAAATGCTCGACCTCGGCGTTGAAGGCGTAGGCATGGATCCGCTCGGTCCCGTCCGCCACGCCATCGGCCGAGCTTCGGCCCGCCTCGAAGATGCCCTCGAAGGCGTACTGGGTCCGGGGGGCCAGCTCGCCCCGGCACCCGGCCCCGTAGTACTGCGACGTGTACTCGTAGTCCTGGAGCGGGTCCTCCGGCTTCTCCTCCGACCAGTCCCGCTGCCACACGACAAAGACGTAGGGCTGGTGGTTGGGGATGGACCGGGCGGCCGCCTCCAGGCCGTAGAAGTTCCGCCGGCTCCGCGTGAAGCCGGGGATGCTCCGGTCGATGTTGTCCTTGCTCTCGATCCACCGGCCGCCGAACGCGTGGATCCGGAGGTCCTTGGTGATGACCTCGAGGGCCCCCGTGTCGAGATACTCGGCCAAGGCGATCGCCCGGCCGGGCTGATAGAACTGCCGACCGCCGCGAACCAGCACCCGCCCGGGCCACGGCGACGCACCGAGCTTTCGGGCCGCCCCCGAGACGTCCAGCTCGTAGTAGCCCACCTCCAGGTTCGGGCCCTCGAGATCGTGCTGGCGGAACCCCCGGGCGTCGCCCGCCGCCCAGTCGGTGTACCGCAGCAGCATGCGGGCGTAGATGCGATGGGCCTCGTCGATCTGTATCTGCGTCCACAGGCGGAGGTCCTGGACGGTGACGTGGGCGCCCTTCTGCTCGAAGTCGTTGAAGAAGGTGTACTGGGGGAAGTAGGCCCCGCCCCACTGGACGAGGGCCTCCTGCTCGGCGGGGACGTCCTCTTCGAGCCGCTCGCGGACCTGCTCCTCGAAGAAGAACGACCGCTGGAAGACCTGCTCGGGCCGCGGGGGTGGAGGGGGCGCAGCGGCCCCGCCCGCCACACTCGCGGCCGCCATCACGACGGCCGCCGTCAGCCCGATCCGACCCACCGTCGCCATGACGCCCCCCTGCCCCGGCCGCTCTGCGGACCCCGTGCCGGCCCCCGTACGCTACCCCTGAAGGGCCGCGAACGTCAATAGAAAACCCCGCCTTCTCGTGTCGCCGGGAGGCCCCGGGGCCGGCGACGGAGGACGGGCGCCCCGCGTCCGATCGCCAGAAACGAAAAGGGGCGGCCCCCTCGCGCCGCCCCTGGGAATACCGCGTTCACGCCCGGCGTATCAGTAGCGGTTGTACGCCCCCCCGTGGGTGTCCGTGTGGATGCCGGTCAGGTCGGCGTAGAACCGGCCGGTGGTCTCGTTGTACCACCAGCCCCCGTCGGCATCGCCCGGCGGGTAGTATTGGGCCGGGTCGTTGCTGCTGCGGACCGCGTTGTCCCCGCTGACGGGATTGACGGGCATCTGCTCGAGGTACGGGCCGTAGTGGAACTCGGCACTCCGCTGGTCGGCGACCTGGCCCTGGAAGTTCGTGTACTTGAGCATCTGGTCGGTGAAGCTGGCCCCGTCGGGCCAGTCGCCGTGCTGGGCCCGGTAGACCTGGATCTGGGCCCGGATCTTCGACAGGTTCTCTTTGAGGTTGGACTCGCGGCTGACGGTCGTGACGTCCGAGAACGACGGGACGATGATCCCGGCGATGATGCCGAGGATGACGACGACGATCAGAATCTCGACGAGCGTGAAGCCTGGCTTCGTGCGGAACACAGTTGGGGTCCTCCCTGTCCGGCCGCCGAGGCAGTGCCCCCTTGATCAGGCCCCGGATGCGCGGAGATCTCGTGTGCCGCCGTACAGAACTATATCGGCGGAAAGAGTTTAGGCAAAATAGGCAATCTGGGAAGTGCGGGCGCCGCCCGGCAGAAAACGCAACATGCTGTGAGAAAAGGACTTACGACTTGCCGGCAGAAGCAGCCTCGTTACGCAAGATTCGCCTGTCTGCGGGACGCCCGGCGAAACCGGCCCGAAAAAAGGATGCCCGCCGGGGTGGGACCTCCCGCTCAGGGGTCCCCCGGGACGGCTATCGGGATGGCCAGCGACCCCGTTCCGCCCCACGACGACCGGGGAAACTGGAGCATCAGCTCTCGCTTCCGCCTGCCCGCTCCGTAGGCGAACGCCAGCGACCCGCTCCAGCTCTGGGCCCACGGCAAGGTGCCGCAGGGCGTGACGGCGCTCTTCCGCGGCCGGGCCGACTTCGACGGCGTCCTGTTCGACGGGTTCTCCGCCCGGAGCGTCCTCGTCGCCCCCGAGGCCCGGCGGGCGTGGCAGCACGTCTACTTCGGCGATCGGAACCTCGCGAAGCACGAGGAGCTGTTCCGCGATCTCTCCCCGTAGGACGGCGCGGCGGCGGGTGACCGCCGGCGCCGCGGCTCACGCATCGCATGGGCGGGGCGCGGACGGGGTCCGCGGCGCGGCGGCGCTCTCGTTAACGCGTCCTTGGTTCAGCCCGGCGAGGACGGCCCCTGAAATTCCGGCGGACCGATCAGCGGGCGAAGGAAGGCAGGTACAGGCGAACCAGGACCGAGCAGCCGACCGATTCGGCCGGGCGGCGGCGGTGGCCGACGTAGACGTCTTCGCTGCCGCGGCCCTCCCACCGGATGGGGACGGCCCGGCGGGTCGCCTCGGCGGCCGGAGGCAGCGCGTCGGTCCAGCGGTGTCGTCGGAGGATGTGTCGGAGGGCGATCATGGCCGTCTCCTTTCCTCCCCTTGCTCGTGCGTCCGGCTATGCCTCGTTTGCGGTCTGTTGGACGCCCTTGGTTATCCCTCTATTCGCCGGAATCGCCCGGCCGGATGCGGCTTTGCCATGGATTGGCGTACGTCCGGCCAATCTCGGGGTGTCTCGCGCACGCCTCCGAACGGAAGATGGATGACTTCCGGGTCGGCGACCGGTAGGATACGCTACGAGGGGCCCTGGAGTTTTGGCCTTCAGGTCGGCGTCGCGATCCCGAGGACATTCATGCCACCTGCGGCGAGACAGATTTCGGCCCGTTTCGCGGACCTGGCGGGCCGGGCGGCCATCGTGACCGGCGCGAGCCGGGGCATCGGCGTCGGCATCGCCGAGCTGCTCGCCCGACAGGGGATGCGGCTGGTCCTGGCCGCCCGGTCCGAGCCGGAGGGCCTGGCCGTGGTCGAGAGGCTCCGCGCCGACGGAGCCGACTGCCGGTGGGTCACCGCGGACGTCGCCACGCGGCCGGGGGCGCGGCGAGTGCTCGATGCGGCCATCCAGGCTTTCGGGGGCCTCTACCTGCTCGTCAACAACGCCGCCATCGTCTGCTCCGAGCCCATCCACGAGATGGACCAGGCGGCGTTCGCCGCCACGTTCGAGGCCAACTCGCGGATGGCCTACTACCTGAGCCACGAGACGAGCCGGCACCTGATCGAGACCGGCCGGCCCGGGTGCGTGGTGAACATCTCGTCGGTCGGGGGCCTGCGGGCCCACCGGCGGCACGCCGGCTACGACATGTCCAAGGGGGCGCTGGACGCCCTGACGCGGAGCATGGCGTTGGACCTGGCGCCGCACGGCATCCGGGTCAACGCCGTGGCGCCGGGGGCCACGCTCCGCATCGTGCCGCCCGACGAGCGGCAGGCCGCGTTCGCGGAGCGGGCCGGTCCCCACATTCCGCTGGGCCGGCTGGCCCTGCCGCAGGAGATCGGTGCGGCCGTCGCCTTCCTGGCCTCGGATGCCGCCGCGTATATCACGGGCCAAGTCCTGTACGTCGACGGGGGTCTGACGGCCCAGTTGACGCCGCCGTCGATTTTCGTCTGAGCCGGCGTCGTGCCGCGCCGCATCGCGCGGCTCGCCACAAAGGTCGAAAGAGTGCCGGGGCCGATGGGTTCGCTCGAGATCACCGCCGTCCGGACCTTCCTGACCCAGCCGGGCCGATGCCCGCTGATCGTCGTGAAGGTCCTCACGAACGAGCCGGGCCTGTACGGCCTGGGCTGCGCCACGTTCTCCTGGCGCCACCGGGCGGTGGTGGCCGCCATCGAGCACCACCTCGGACCGTTCGTGACGGGCGAGGACCCGGGCCGGGTCCAGGACCTGTGGTACGCGGCGACGTTCAGCGGCTACTGGCGCGGCGGGCCGGTCCTCTCGAACGCGGTGTCCGGCATCGACATGGCCCTGTGGGACATCAAGGGCAAGCTCGCCGGCATGCCGTGCTGCGACCTGTGGGGCGGCCGGTGCCGGCCGGCCGCCGCCGTCTACGGTCACGCCAACGGCCGCGATCCCGCCGAGGTCGCCGACCGGGCCCGCGAGCTGATCGAGCGGGGCTACCGGTTCGTCCGCTGCCAGCTCGGGGGGTATTCCAGCCTGGGCGATCCCCGGGCGGGCGAGCCGGGCCTCTGGACACACGGACGCCGGTTCGACCCGCGGGAGAAGGTCCTCCGGGTGCCGAGGCTCTTCGAGTTCCTGCGGTCGGAGCTGGGCGAGGAGGTCGAGCTGCTCCACGACGCCCACAGCCGCCTCCACCCGCCGGATGCCCTGATCCTGGCGAAGGCCCTGGAGCCGTACCGCCTGTTCTTCCTGGAGGACATCGTGGCCCCGGAGGACGCCGGCTGGCTGCGTCGGGTCCGCGACCGATGCGCGACGCCCCTGGCGATCGGCGAACTGTTCACCAGCGCGGCGGCCGTCGCGCCGCTGGCTGCCGAGCGGCTGTTCGACTTCCTCCGTGTCCACGTCTCGTTTGTCGGCGGAATCACGCCGGCCCTGAAGCTGGCCGCCGTCTGCGAGGCGTTCGGCATCCGCACGGCCTGGCACGGGCCGGGCGACCTCTCGCCCGTGGGCGCGGCGGCGAACGCGCACCTCGGGCTGGCGGTCCGGAACTTCGGCGTCCAGGAATGGGCCTCCCGCTCGGACGCCGAGGAGGCGGTCTTCCCGGGCGCGCCGCAGGTCCGGGACGGGTTCGTCCGGCCCGCCGACGGGCCGGGCCTCGGCATCGACTTCGACGAGCGGGAGGCGGCGCGGCACCCGGTGAGCGATGCGCCGGTCGCCTGGACGACCGTCCGGCTGCCGGACGGGTCGATCCACCCGCCCTGAGGCCTTACCGGGACGGGCCGGCGACTCGCGGACGACAGGCCGGAGAACGAAGCATCGCACCGGCGGCAGCGAGGTCGGAGACGCCATGCTGGGCTACGAAGGCCGCAACCGCCGGACGCTCAACTTCCTCAAGACGATCTATTTCGATCGGCCGGAGTGGGTCCGCTGCCGCGTCGGCCTGCTGCCCGCGACGTGGATGGAGCACCGCGAGGACCTGGAGGCGGTCGTCCTTTCGCATCCGCGGGTCTTCCCCGACCATCGCCGGGGGTCGGTCGACTTCGACCGGGCCGGGGGCGATCGGCACTACGAGGAGGGGCGGCTCGTGGACTGCTGGGGCTGCGAGTGGAAGAACATCCATCGCGGCATGGCCGGGGCGCCCGTCTCGCACCCCCTTGCGGACTGGTCGGCCCTCGATTCGTACGAGCCGCCCGACCCGATGACCCAGGACCGGTTCGGCCCCCGGCGCGACTGGGACGAGGTGCGGGCCGAGATGGCGGCCGCGAAGGCCCGCGGGGCCCTGGCCGGCGGCAACCCCCTGCCACACGGGTTTATGTACATGTACCTGTATTATCTCCGCGGGTTCGAGGACTTCATGATGGACCTCGCGACCGCCGAGCCACGCCTCGAGCGGCCCATCGCGATGGTCGAAGCGTACAACGCCGCCGTCATCCGGAAGTATCTCGGCCTGGGGGCCGAGTACCTGAGCTTCGGCGACGACCTGGGCCTCCAGAGGTCGCTGCCGATGGGCCCGGCGGCGTGGCGGCGGTGGATCAAGCCGTCCTACGCTCGCCTCCTTGGGCCCTGCCGCGACGCCGGCGCCGAGGTCTACCTCCACACCGACGGGCATATCCTGGAGATCATCCCAGACCTGGTCGAGACCGGCGTGCGGGTCCTGAACCCGCAGGTCCGGGCGAACGGCCTGGACGGCCTGCGGGAGGCGGCGAAGGGCCGCGTGGCGATCGACCTGGACCTCGACCGCCAGCTCTTCCCGTTCGCGACACCGTCGGAGTGTGAGGACCACGTCGGCGAGGCGGTCGAGACGCTGGGCTCGGCCGAAGGAGGCCTGACGCTGAAGGCCGAGATCGCCCCGGACGTCCCGCTGCAGAACCTCGACGCCCTCTGCCGGGCCTTCGAGCGAATCTGCCGCCTGCCGGAACCGGAGACGGTGTGAGCGCCGCCTCGGGACCCGCTTGGCGGGCCGTCAGACAGCACAGCTAG
>CAZGKW010000023.1:0-73197 GCA_964526295.1 uncultured Anaerolineales bacterium | reverse complement strand
GGCCAAGACTGACCACCGCGCGGCAAAATGTAGGAAAGCGGGGCGGGCGGACCAAAGCAAAACGCGGTGGCCAAGACTGGCCACCGCGCGGCAAAATGTAGGAAAGCGGGGCGGGCGAACCAAAAGAAAGCGCGGCGGGCAGTCCTGCCCGCCGCGAAAGGGACTTCCAGGCGCAAGTGACGGAACGCGCAAGTCACGCGGCGGCCACGACTGGCCACCGCGCGGCAAAATGTAGGAAAGCGGGGCGGGCAGACCAAAGCAAAACGCGGTGGCCACGACTGGCCACCGCGCGGCAAAATGTAGGAAAGCGCCGCGGGCGAACCAAAGCAAAACGCGGTGGCCAAGACTGGCCACCGCGCGGCAAAATGTAGGAAAGCGCGGCGGGCGAACCAAAGCAAAACGCGGTGGCCAAGACTGGCCACTGCGCGGCAAAATGTAGGAAAGCGGGGCGGGCGGACCAAGGCAAAACGCGGTGGCCAAGACTGGCCACCGCGCGGCAAAATGTAGGAAAGCGCGGCGGGCGAACTAAAAGAAAGCGCGGCGGGCAGTCCTGCCCGCCGCGAGGCAGCATCGGCGAGCACCGCCCGACCGGCGAGGCATCGCATGCCCAGAGTGACGCATTTCTTCGAAGACGGACAGTACGCTCACATCACGACGCGAACGCACGGAGCGGAATTCCACCTGGCTTCCGACCAAGCGAAGGCACTGGTCGTCGAGTCGATCAGGACCTACGAAGCCAGAGGTTTCTACGGCGTGCTGGCCTACTGTGTAATGGCCAACCATTTCCACCTCGTCCTGATCGTGCGGAGGGCGGGCGAACTGGGCCGCGCGATCGGCCGCCTCAAGGGGTGGACGGCCAGAGGCGTCCATCGTCTCACTCAAGCCCAGGGCCCGATCTGGGAGCGCCGGTTCGACGACAACCTCATCCGAAGCCAACGCGAGCTGAACCAGGTTGTTGCATACGTCCACTTCAACCCTGTTCGAGCCGGCATCGTGGACCGGCCGCAAGACTACGCGTGGTCCACAGCTTTCAGAGTTGCCCAGGAATAGCGCGGTGGCCAAGACTGGCCACCGCGCGGCAAAATGTAGGAAAGCGGGGCGGGCGGACCAAGGCAAAACGCCGCGGCCACGACTGGCCACCGCGCGGCAAAATGAAGGAACGCGCGGCGGGCGGACCCAAGCATAACGCGGTGGCCACGACTGGCCACCGCGCGGCAAAATGAAGGAAAGCGCCGCGGCCACGACTGGCCACCGCGCGGCAAAATGAAGGAAAGCGCCGCGGCCAAGACTGGCCACTGCGCGGCAAAATGTAAGAAAGCGCGGCGGGCGGACCAAAAGAAAGCGCGGCGGGCAGTCCTGCCCGCCGCGAAAGGGACTTCCAGGCGAGCGCCGACGGGGCCCGCCTGTGCCCGGCCGGTTCGGCCGCAAGGCGATCGGGAGACACCCGTTGCCCGACTTCGACGACGTCCAGGCCCGGCTCGACCGCTTCGCCCAAGTCTACGGCCGGATCACCGCCGAGGTCCGCCGCGTCATCGTGGGCCACGAGGAAGTCCTGGAGGGCGTCCTCCTGTGCCTCCTGACGGGCGGCCACGCCATCCTCGAAGGCGTGCCCGGCATCGGCAAGACGCTCCTCGTGCGGACGCTGGCCGACGCGCTCGACCTCGCCTTCAGCCGCATCCAGTTCACGCCCGACCTGATGCCGGCCGACATCTCCGGCACGAACGTGATCGTCGAGACGGAGGACGGCCGGCGGGACTGGGAGTTTCGCCCCGGGCCGGTCTTCGGCAACCTCATTCTGGCCGACGAGATCAACCGGGCCACGCCCAAGACCCAATCGGCCCTCCTGGAGGCGATGCAGGAACGGGCCGTCACCGTCGCCGGCACCACCCACCGCCTCGAGGGGCCGTTCTTCGTCCTCGCGACGCAGAACCCGCTGGAGATGGAGGGCACCTACCCCCTGCCGGAAGCCCAGCTCGACCGCTTCGCCCTCAAGCTCCTGATGCGGATGCCGGCCCTGGAGGAGATCGCCACGATCCTCGACCGGACGACGGGGACCGAGGCGCCCGCACCGGAACGCGTCGCCGACGCCGGGGCCATCCTCGAGATGCGCGGCCTCGTCCGGCAGGTGCCGGTCGCCTCGCACGTCCGCGACTACGCGGGGGCCGTCGTCCTCGCGACGCACCCGGAGCATCCGTCGGCCTCGCCGAAGGTCCGAAAGTACGTCCGCTACGGGGCCAGCCCGCGGGCGGCCCAGGCGATGGTCCTCGGCGGCAAGGTCCTCGCCCTGACCGACGGGCGGTACAACGTGGCGGTGGAGGACCTCCGGCAGATGGCCCGGCCGGCCCTTCGGCACCGGCTCATCCTCAACTTCGAGGGCGAGGCCGAGGGCGTCGACCCCGACGATGTGACCGCCGACGTCCTGGACCACGTGCCGGAGCCCGGCGAGTAAGCCCTGGTTGAAGCCACGGAGGACGCAAAGGACAGTTACAAGAACCGGTTTATACTACGCTTTTTTTGAGTACTTGGTCCGTCTCCGCCGTTCTTTTCGCTCTTTGCGCCCTTTGTGGTTCAATCACGCTGTCGAACGCGAGGAGGTAACGACATGGTCTTTCAGGTCCGTCGCGGTGTGAACGTCGGGGGCTGGCTGAGCCAGCGGAAAGGGCCCATGGAGGAGCGGGAGGCGTGGTTCGCCCGCGACGACGTCCGGCGGATCGCCGACCTCGGGTTCGACCACGTCCGCCTGCCGATCGACGAGGTCCAGTTCTGGGACGAGTCGGGCGGGCGGCTCGCCGCGGGATGGGACTTCCTCGGCGCGGCCCTCGACTGGTGTGCCGAGGCGGGCCTGCGGGCGATCGTCGACCTTCACATCATCCGCGACCACTACTTCAACGCCGCCGACCGGCCGCTCTTTACGGACCCGTCGGCCCCGGAGCGGTTCGCCGACCTGTGGCGGGACCTCTCGGCGGGCCTTCGCGGCCGGCCGCTCGACCGGGTCGCCTACGAGCTCCTGAACGAGGCCGTCGCCGACGATCCGGAGGACTGGAACCGCGTCTACGCCTATCCCTACCGGGCCATTCGCCAGGCCGAGCCGGAGCGGACCGTCGTCCTCGGGTCGAACCTGTGGAACCAGGCCGCCACCTTCCACGCCTTGGCGGTGCCCCAGGACGATCCGAACCTGGTCCTCACCTTCCACTACTACAATTCGATGCTGATCACGCATTACCGGGCCAAGTGGGTGCCCGAGTGCGCCCCTTACGACGGGCCGATCCGCTACCCCGGCGTGCCGATCGCCGAGGCGGACCTCGAGCGTCTCGATCCGTCGGACCGCAACGCCTTGGCCAAGTGGAACAAGCCTTGCGACCCGTCGTCGATGGAGGCCGACCTCGGGCCGCCGCTGGCGGTCCGGGAGCGGACCGGCCTGCCGCTCTACTGCGGGGAGTTCGGCGTGACGGGCGCCGCGCCGGGCAGGATTCGCCGCGACTGGGTCCGCGACTTCATCGGCGTTCTCGAGGGCCTCTCCGTCGCGTGGGCCGTCTGGACCTACAAGGGCGGCTTCGGCCTGTTCGACTCAGACGGCGAGCCGACCGAGGCCCTCGAAGGGGTCAAGGCCCACCTGCCGTGAGGGCCGGGCGCCCCCTGTCAGGCGAACGGCGCCCACCGGGCGCAGCAGCCGGTCGGCTTTGACCGTGAAAGCCGGGCGCGGCGGGTCTGGAGCACCCGCCCCGTTCGTCGGCCGCCCGTTACGGCGCCGGCTCGGGATGTTCCGGCCACTTCTCCCAGAACCGGTTGAAGTCCGGCCGGGCCGTGTAGGCCCGGTAGGCGTGGACCACGTTCGACGGCCGCAGGCCCCCGTCCGGCAGCCACTCCCAGATGCCCCGCCCCGAGTAGTAGTGGTGGTGCATGCCGAACTGGTCGAAGACGCGGAACAGGTCGGCGAGGAGGGCCCGCTGGGCCGGACTGGCGTGCGACGGGGCCTGGAACCCGCCGAACTCGCCGCAGTGGATCGGCACGCCGTGCCGGACCATGTACTCGATGGCCGGCAGCCATTCCCGGTAGACGTCCGAGATGTCGGCCTCGGCCGTGGGCCACCGGTCTCCGGCCTCCTTCAGGCGGAACCTGTAACTGTGGAAGCTGTAGACCGTGAGGGGGTCGCCGGTGGGCTCGACGAGGTGGAGGTCCCTCGCGCCGCCCCACGATTCGGGCGGCTCGACGTACAGGAGGTGCCGCCGGTCGATCTGCCGGATCCGCTCCGTCAGCCGCCGGATCGCCGGGTTGTACCGCGGGTGGCGGTGGTCGAACGGCTCGTTGATGAGGTCGTAGGCGACGGCCCAGAAGGGCCGGTCGCGGAGCTGCCGGGCGATCGTCTCGTAGTGCGTTCCGACGCGGTCCATGAAGGCATCGTAGTCGTCGCGGACGACCTCGCGCGGGCCGCCCAGGGTCTGGTCGATGTTGTTGACGTAGCCCACGCCGACGGCGTTGCAGAAGCCGGCGAGCACCTCGACGCGCGACCGCCGGTCGCCGGGGGGGAAGTGGCCCGCCGGTGGCGGATGGTCCGACCAGTTGTGCTGGGGGCGATAGCTGTTCGCGCCGAGGGAGGCGATCAGCTCGAGCTCCAGCTTGTTGCCCCGCACGCCCGCGTCGCCCTCGGCGAACATCCAGCTCGTGAAGCCCACGAAACGGGGGAACGCTTCGATCGGGTACCGGTAGGCGATGCGGTCGCGGTCTCGGATCGCCCGGTACGGAGCCAGGAGGCCCGCGTCCTGGAGCACCTCGACGTCCTCGGCCCGGTCGATCTCCAGGCCGGGGTACTGCGCCTGGATCGCCAGGCTCGCCAGGGCCGGCAGCGGCGCGAGCTTCAGCGGCTCGGTGCCCCAGGCGTCGTCCGTGACGAGGTAGTCGTAGACGATCCCCTGGCCGAGGACCGGCCCGGCGGGCACGCGGTCGACGGATGCCCCGGCGTAGGGCTCGCCTCGCCGCTCCACCCGCGTCACGCTCATGTAGTTGACAGGCACCGCCAGGGCCGCCCGGTGCCACAGCCGCACCGTCGCCAGCAGGTCCTCCGGCCGGGCCCCCTCGGGGACGGCCTTGCCGAACGGGCGGACGGCGATGGCCCGCTGACGCTCGGGCGTCAGGACGATCCGGGCCACTCCCTCCCGGCAGACGACGGCGAGCGGGGGCTTCTCGAAGACCAGGAGGATCGGCGAGGCGGACCGCTTCGCCGTCTCCTCCGGCGTGCCAAGCAGGACCCATCCCGCCTCCAGCCGGCCGTCCTTCGCGGCGTCGTACGCCTCCCGCCGGACCATCCGGCCGTCGCTCGGCAGGCACAGCCCCGTTCCCAGGCCGTGGCGGACTTCGACCGCGTCGGTCCGCGGCAGCAGGACGACGCACGGCGAGAGCGGCGTGGCAAGGACGTCGACGGGCGGTGTGGCCAGGGCTTGCGGCCGGTCCAGGTCGGGACACGCCGCCGTCGGTCGTCCCGTGAGGCCCGGCTTCGCCTCCGGCGGCTCCTCCTCCTTTTTCTCCTCCTTCTTCTCGGCCTCCGGCGGCGTCTTGGCCTCCTCCGTCTCCTCCTCGATCTCGACGGCTTCGATCCGAAGGGCCACCAGGTTCTCCGCCCCGGCGACGACCAGGCGGGCCGGCACGCGGTACAGGCGGGCCTCCTGGCCGCTCCCCAGGGCCGTGACCTCCTCGTCGTTGACCCAGACCCGCTCGACGCCGGAGACGGCGAACGTGAATTCGACGTTGCATCCGCCCCACTCGCCCGGGACGGCCCACCGGCTGCGGTACCAGCCGACCTCCAGGCCGGCGGGCACGCCCTCCAGACCGACCCAGCTCCGCGGTCTCGTCTCGGCCCATTGGTTGTCGAGGTTGTAGTCGGTGCTCCACCACCGGGCCTCGACGCCTTCGTCGCGGGGGTCCGGCTTGAACCGCCACTGGCGCGGGCCCGCGATGCGGGTAGGCCCCCGCACCGGGTTGATCCGGACCCCCCACCGGTCGAGGTGGCTGTCGACGAGCTCCGGATGGGCGATCCAGCCCAGGCGGTCGTAACGGCCCTCGTTCAGGCGGTTCAGCAGGTCGTCGAGCCGCTGCCGGTACGGGACCGCCCAGTCGTCCGCCCGGGCGACGGCGGCCGCCTTGACCGGCACGAGTTTCGAGATCAGCTCGTACGCCGTACGGTGGTCCGCTTCGTAGGCCGCGTTCGTGACGTCGTCGACGCCTCCGGCGACCGCCTCGACGGCCTCGACGACCGCGGCCATCTCGGGCAGGGCCGCCGCGAGGGCCTCGGCGTCAGCGACGGGACGGTCCGACGCGAGCTTCTGGAGGGCCTCTCGCGTCTCGCGGGCGTCGCACAGGACCCGCCGGGCCTGCCTTCGTAGCCGCCAGTCGATCCGCTGCGGGCCGCCCCAGCCCATCGCCCGGTCCTCGACCACGTAGATGCCCTTCTCCAGGAGCAGGTCGAGCTGCCACAGGGCGTCGGCGAGCCGGGCTTCGCACCGCCCTCGGACCGCCCGGGCGTGGACGCGGGCCAGCGTGTCCTCGTCGGCCGTCCACCGTTCCAGCTCGTTCACGGGCGCCGCCGGGCCGTCGTAGTCGACCTGCATGGCCGGATGGTCCGCCAGAACCGCGGCGGGCCCGACCTTCGTGACGGTCCAGGTCCCGTCGGTGCCGAGGCCGGCCTGGCGCTTGGCCCCGCCATAGAAGCCGCCGTCCAGGGCGAAGCCCTCGCGCGGGGCGCTGACCGCGAGGGCGTGCGTGCCGGGCGAAAGGAGCGGCGTCAGGTCGACCTCGTGGACGCGCGTGCGGTCGGCGGGAACCTCGGACCGGCCGCGGCGGCTGTCGCCGGCCTGGGGGGCCCACCGGTAGGCCAGCGTCCCGTCGACGTAGACGTAGAGGTAGCCGGAGGTGGCCGCCAGGACGGTCGCCCGGTCGACCTCCTCGGGCACCTCGACGACCGTGCGGTACAGGAGGGGGGCGTGGCGGATGGTGAACCAGTAGAGCGGGACCGGGAGGAACTCGGGCTCCTCGCCCTCAGGAAAGGCCGGCGTGATCCAGTGCCCCGCCGCGGCGGTCCCGGCGGCCAGGGCCAGCAGACCCCCCGCCAGAATGGCGACCCGTGCCAGTCGCCGCATCGAAGGCCCTTTCCTGCGCCCCGTGCCCCCACCGCCCGGCGGGCACCGGCGCAGAGGTCGGTGGCCGCACAGCGCCGCGATAAGGGGCGGTCGCCCCATCGGAAGCCCGTTCCGCGAGCCCTGTTCTCTGCCGGCCGTGGGGTCGACGAGCCGGCCGAGAAACAGGATCGCCCCGCTCTCGCGGTCGCGAATCAGGTAGAGGAACGGGTACAAGCACCAGCCGGTCTGCACCGAAACCCGCTCCGGACCATCAGTTCTTGCCGCCGCTGGTTGCTTGGCGCGCTAGCTTGTTTCGTCCGGCCGCATAGGCTCTGGGGTCGCGACTCTGGCGTAAAAGGCACCGAACTTCTGGCCGAAATCGTGCCGGTACGGATCGGCTATGGTCGCGACCCGCAAGTCCTTGACTCGAACAAGCTTCTGCGTGGGGACCGTGTAGACAGCGCAGAAGTCAACGCAACTCTCGGGTACCCCGGAACCGGAGTCGGGCGGTAAAGGGAAGAGAAAGCCGGGGCGGTCGTATTCATTAAGGAACTTCCTAATCTTGCCAAGGTTCTCTTTGTGTGTCCTTGACAACCCCTCTCGGCCCCTTGCCTTGACGATGGCGCGCAAGGCGGGAGGATACTCGTAAGGGTCATCGCTCAAGCAGCTCTCGTCGGTCCCCAAATGCTTGGCAACATAGTCGTGGATCGTGGTGGGCTGATCTTCACCCTTGAACGGCAGGCATTCTCGTCGGCACATCTCTGCCAAGGTGGTACTGGGTAGTATACAGGCGAACGGCTTCGGGTCATGATCCACACCCGAGACATCGCAGGTTTGGCTCACAAGTACGAAGTAGCGGAAGAGACGCGCGAACACTACCACCATTTCTTCGTACCCATCCTCCGTACTGGCAAAGGGGTCCGTGTGAAGTGGTGTGCGGTCGACCTTGGCAAGGAGGCCTTCCAGGTCGTCTGGGGCAAAAACGGTGGCTTCGCAGTTGTCTTTGAACACTACGCTGCCATGCCGGCCATCCCTTGCGCGGAATATGCGCTGCCTGTGATCCGCTTCCGGGGCGACAATCGGAAGCCCAAATATGTCGCCTTGCTGCAAATAGGGCTCGCACGGGCCGTAGAACGGCTTATGCGTCATCAGGCGCGTCCTCCGCCAGGGCAATCCAGGTCAGGTAGGCGCCAGACGAGCCCACAAACGAAGAAGCCAAGACTTCACTTCGGGGCATTCGCAGACCGGGCGAGATGTTGACTGTCAGCTGGACATACTGCCGATATGGTCTCATGATCGCTGGAACATTCAACTCGCCGGTGTCGAGGTTGCGGACAATAGCTCTTGCCAGCCCGGCTTCAAAGGCTCCGAAAATGAATACGCTGTATCGCGATACGCGAACTGCAACGTCGGCTAGCCAGTCTTTCAGAGGGACACCGGCACTTCGCAGCCCGTAGTCAGGCTGGAGATTCGTCGACTGGCTGACTTCGCCATGGTTCTCAGGCCGAGAGGGTGCCATGGCAAAGCTGTCCTCGGCCTCCTGAGCGGCATCTATGAGTTTGATATAGGCCTCATCGACGGGCTCGTCGAGTTGCAGTGTAGTGGTGTTCTCGTCGCTCATGTCTCTCAGTTCTCATTCTCTAGCTTTGTGACGATTTCCTTTGCCTTGCCTGCGGCCTCCCTTCTTAGCCCCAAGGTTTTCTTCACGGCCGCGACATTAGCTCCCTGTTCAACATCCTTGTGAAAATTAAAGTTCAAAGCAATCAACTCCTCGCCGATGGCGCTTGCGATGGCTGCCTTGCACATCTGCCCTGTGGCTTTCACCGGCTTGACATCTAACTTCATTCTGAGTCCTTCTACGTTGTACGAGACATACGACCCGAATCGGGCCTCGTTGTCCTCGCCAGAGGTGACGGAGTTCGCAAACTGAGAAGCGAAGTTATCCCGGTCCCATCGCGCGAAGGCGACTTCGTGCGGGGGTGTCGCGACATAATGGAAATTCAGCCCCACAGCCGAGTATGGCGTGTGGGGCAAGGTCTCCACGATGCCGCCCAGCACACGGCTTATGTGGCCCTCGATCTCGGGAGCGTCGGCTTCGAATGTCATTTGGACCCGATTGGGCACGACAACAAGCTCAAAGGCCGGAGCGGGCACCCGAACCATGACGGGAGTAACCACAACTTCTCCTTCAACCTCCTCCGGCTTCAGTATTCCTGACTTTATCAGCCACCACGGCTTAAAGATGCTGATGTTCACGTCATTGGCGATGACCACAGCGCTGGAGTTCAACAGAACGTGCTGTGCAGTCATGGTAGTCCTCGCCTCTGTCCAGGGATTGCCTTGCATCTTGCCAGACAGCGTACACCAGGGCCATGCTACCGTGATGCTGGGCGCGGTGCAAGTGTACGGAAGCCCTCCAGGCGGTGCAAGCCTTGCGCTGGCTCAGGCCGACACCTGCTACCGCGACCGTTTCTTTCGGCCCTTGCGGGGCTTGCGTTTGCGTTTCGAGCGGACGCGTTTCTTCCGCTGAGGGCCGAACAGGTCGATCTGGGCCATCTGCTGGGCCATGGCGGCCCGGCCCCGGCCCATCGCCCCGGAGGCCTGCATCTGCTTCATCAGGTCGCGGACCTGGCCGAAGCTCTTGACGAGGCTCGCCACGTCCTGGGGTTCCATGCCGCAGCCCCTGGCGATCCGGCGCCGGCGGGGGGCGTCGATCAGGTCCGGCCGGGACCGCTCCTGGGGTGTCATCGAATGGATGATCGCCTCGGTCTGGTCGAGCTCGCGGTCGTCGACGGGCAGGTCCTTCAGGGCCGACCCCATGCCGGGGATCATGCCCAGGATGTCCTTGAGCGGTCCCATCCGCCGCATCTGCCGGATCTGCTTCAGAAAATCGTCGAGGCCGAACTCGGCCTTCCGGATCTTCTCCTGCATCCGGAGGGCCTCTTCATCGTCGACGGCGGCCTGGGCCTTCTCGACCAGGGTGACGACGTCTCCCATGCCGAGGATCCGCCCCGCCATGCGGTCGGGGTGGAACTCCTCCAGGCGGTCCATCCGCTCGCCGACGCCGACGAACTTGATGGGCTTGCCCGTGACGGCCTTGACCGAGAGGGCCGCCCCGCCGCGGGCGTCGCCGTCGAGCTTCGTCAGGACCACCGCGTCGAGCTCGAGCGTCTCGTTGAACTCGCGGGCGCTGGTGACGGCGTCCTGGCCGGTCATGGCGTCGCACACGAGGTAGATCTGGTGGGGCTTGACGGCCCGGGCGATGTCCTTGGCCTCGCGCATCATGGCCTGGTCGATGTGGAGTCGGCCGGCCGTGTCGACGATCGCCACGTCCGCGTTCTGGTCCCGCGTCGCCCGGACGCCGTTGCGGGCGATCAGGACGGGGTCGCCCAGGCCCTCGCTGTAGACGGGCGTCTCGACCTGGGTCCCGACGACCATGAGCTGTTCGACCGCCGCCGGGCGATGGCAGTCGCACGCCACGAGCAGCGGCCGGTGGCCCCGCTCTCGAATGAGCCGGGCCAGCTTGCCGGCCGTCGTCGTCTTGCCGGAGCCCTGGAGACCGGCCAGCATGATGACGGTGGGGGGCGAATCGGCCCACGGGATCCGCGGGTCCACCGGGCCCATCAGCCGGACCAGCTCGTCGTGGACCACCTTGACGAACACCTGGTCGGGCCGGAGGCTCTTGAGCACCTCCTGGCCGAGGGCCTTTTGGCTGACCTGCTCGACGAACTCCCGGGCCACCTGGTAGTTAACGTCGGCCTCGAGGAGGGCGGTGCGGACCTCGCGGCAGGCGTCCTGGACGTTCTTCTCGGTGATGCGTCCGCGGCCGGCCAGGCCCCGGAACGCGCTGCTGAGTCGTTGGGTCAGGCTCTCGAACATGGCGTAACTCGCACGTGGGTTCGCGACGGGGTGCTCCATGAAGTGTATCAGAAGCGGCCGGCCATGCAAGGCCGTCCGCGCGAGTGGCCCGACGCGCCCGAGGGGCCGCCTCGGCGACGGTTCGGTCTGCTCTGAAAGAAGCCCAGGTCGGGCGCATAAAAAACCTGGGGCCGGGCGACTGAATCCTCGCCTGGACGAGGTCCGGCCCCAGGAGGGTAGGTACAGACTCCTGCGCGACGGTTAGTGTAGAGCGCCTCAGGCGGCGAATCAAGCCGAAAATCCGGCCGGCCGGTTGCCGAGCGTCCTGTCCACTGTTTAACCTCTTTACCGGACTCGGGTTACGCAGAAAATCGGCCTTGGCCGGGCCTTTGGGAAAGTTCGCCCGGACCCAGCGGGGAAGGCGAGCCGAAAGGCAGCGTAACCTGCCGCCAAAAAAGGACTTAGCGTGTCTTGGGGGGTGCCTCAGGTCGAACCGGGCCCGCCACCCGCCGGATCGCCCGCAGGTTCAGCGTCGACTCGAGCTCCAGGGCTTCCCGAGAGCGCGGTATCGGACGGCCGGGCCGCCCCTCTCGAACAGCCACCGCGCGAGTTGCTGGTCGCCCAAGGCGTCGCTCCCTATCGCACGAGCCCGCCGCGGCGGAGCACCTCCAGGACGAACGCGTCGACCGGCACGTCCGTGGGGGCCTCGGCGTATCCGATGGCGTGCTCGTGGCACCACAGGCGGACCTCGTCGGCGAAGCGGTCGGCCTCGGCCGCCAGGCGGGCCTTGAGGTCCCCCGTGACCTGGGCCCCGATTGTCTCGCCGGTCTCGGCGTCCTCGACGGCGACGTCGCCCAAGCCCTCCGGCGCGAGGTCGGCCCGGTCCGTCACCTGGAGACACCACAGGTCGAACCCCCGGCCGCGGAGGGTGACCATGGGCCGCTCGTACCCTTGCGGGTCCATCAGGTCCGACAGGAGCACCGCCAGACCCGCCTTCGGGGCGTGGGGCAGAAAACCCTGGACGCCCGCCAGGAGGTCCGTGGGGCCTTCGGCCGAAAGGCTGCGGAGGAAGTCCAGGACCCGGACGATCTGCTGCCTGCCGCGGCCGGCTTCCAGGTGGGCCCGGACGCCCTCGGCCAGGGCGACGAGCTGGACCCGCTCCAGGCTCGCGAGGCCCACGTAGGCCAGGGCGGCCGCGAGGCGGCGGGCGTGGTCGAACTTCGGCACCTCGCCCGTCGCCATCGACCCGGAGGCGTCGAGGAGGAAGTAGACCGACAGGTCCTCCTCCATCTGGCAGAGCCTGAGCAGCAGCCGCTCGAGCCGGCCGAACGCGGCCCAGTCGACGTAGCGGTAGTCGTCGCCGGGGACGTAGGCCCGGTGCTCGGCGAACTCCAGGCCCGGCCCGGTCCGCCGGCCCGTCCGCGTGCCGGGCGACGTGCCGCTGAAGGTCCGCCGGGCCACGACGCGCAGATACTCCAGCCGCTCCAGGAACGCCGAATCGAACAGGTCGTCGTCAGCCATGCTCGGCGCGCCACCGTTTGAATCGAACCGCAAAGCGTGTTCGGGACCGCAAAGAAACGATGAAAGGCGGGTCTCCGGTTCCGCCAGGATTCGAGCTCGAGGGCCCAATCTCGGACGGGCTGACCCATAGGGGGTCGCCCAGAGCGGTAACCAAAGGAGACCCGGCAATGAAGATTCTGGCACTGGACCTGGGCAAAAGCAAGACCGTGGCCTATCACGTGGACACCGAGACGGGAGAGGCGGCCTTCAAGAAGGTCCCCACGCGTCCCTCGTCGCTGGCGGCGCTGGCCAAGCGGTGGGGCCCCGAACGGGTGCGGCCCCCCGGCCGGTTGGATCAAGGACCTGATGGCCGCCTGCGGGGTCCCCGAGATCCAGGTGGCCAACGTCGCGAGCGACGCCTGGCGGTGGCGGAACGTGAAGCGAAAGACCGACCGGACCGACGCGATGAAGCTGCTGGACCTGTCGGCATCGGACCGGTTGCCGACGGTGCACGTGCCGGAGGCGTCGGTGCGGGGGTGGCGGGCCCTGATCGCGTACCGGGCCCGTCTGGCCGAGCAACTGGTGGCCCTGATCGACGACCCGTCGCGGTTCCGCTCCGGCAAACAGGTGGCCAGTTACCTGGGTCTGGTGCCGCGTCAGTTCCAGTCGGGCCAGATGGACCGGCACGGCCGGATCACGGGCCACGGGAACCGGTTGGCGCGAAGTCTGCTGGTGGAGGTCTCGTGGCTGGGCCTGCGGAACCGGACGTAACGCCTCGCCGGCGATCGCCGCCGCAGCTCGGATGGAAGACTGAACGTGTCACCGGGAAAAACTCCTTGACCGACCCGGCTTCATGGAAGAACGCAGAGGGCTACACGAGGTAGAGGGCGGCGACCAGGACGGCTGCGGCGGCCAGCATCGCCAGCCACGTCCAGCCGCTGCCCAGCACCCGGTTCACCCAGGACCGGTCGATGTCCGCCGGTTCCGGCGGCACTTCCTCCTCCGGCACCATCGCCGGGATCGCCAGGTAGCACCCGAGGACGAACCCCATCATC
The DNA here is from genome assembly GCA_964526295.1 of uncultured Anaerolineales bacterium. Lineage (GTDB taxonomy): Bacteria > Planctomycetota > Phycisphaerae > FEN-1346 > FEN-1346 > CAZGKW01. The sequence goes on along the minus strand of CAZGKW010000023.1, from coordinate 59,675 downwards.
AGCCCCATAAAGACGAACAGGTTCGCCGGCTTCGGGAGGGCGTCCTCGGCGACGGCGCACACGATGAACGCGACGAGGCACGCCCCCGCCAGGGCGAACCCCGCAGCGGCCGTCGGGGTGGTCCGGCCCCCGACTGCCCCGCGCATCCGGGCGAAAAGCTTCTCGGCGGCCTCGCGCTCGGCCGGGGTCCGGCCTCGGACGACGTCCCCCACGAGCGACCCGGCAACCATCGCCGCCGCGAACAGGGGGAAGCCCCAGATGGCCCGGTCGGCCTCCTCGAGGCCCCACCCGCCGACGCCGACGGCCTCCCGCAGGCCGTGGTACCACCCCGCGAAGCCTCGCCCGAACATCGCCAGGAACTCCGTGTCGAGGGTGATGGCGTTGAAGACGAGCCAAACCAGGCCCACCGCCGCCACGCCCCACCGGCCGGCCCGCCGCCAGAAGAGCGCGGCCGCCACGATGACGAACACGGGCGGCTCGAACAGGGCCATGATCTTGTAGTTGGCCGTGATGATGCCGCCGAGCCGCTCGACGTTCAGGGCAAAGAGCAGCGCCAGCCCGCCGCCGGCGAGGGTGACGATCCGCCCCGCCCAGGTGTAGTGCCGCGGGCCCCGCTTCGGCACGAGGCGGCGATAGACGTCGTGCTCGCCGAGCGTGGCGAGGGAGTTGAGGAGCGAGCTGGCCGTCGAGTTCGACGCCGCCACCAGCCCCGCGATGAAAAGGCCCCCCAGGCCGACCGGCAGGAGCCGCTGAAAGAGCGTCGGCAGGACGAGGTCGCCGGTCTCCAGGGCGTCCGGCCCCGTGTACAGGATCGACGCGCAGATGCCCGGCACGATGTAGGCCACCGTGATAGGGCCGGTGATGAGGGCCGCCAGGGCGAGGCCCCGCGAGGCGTCCCGCACCGACCTTCCGGCCAGCGACCGCTGGAGCATGTACTGGCTCGTGCACCAGTAGGGCAGCCCCAGGATCGTCCACATGAGGATGCTCTTGATCCAGTCCGCCTTCCAGAACACGAACATCGCCGGGTCGGTCTTCTCGGTGAAACCCTCGACGCCGCCGACGGCCTTCAGGGCGAGCGGCACGAGAATCAGGCCGCCGATGGAGATCAGGAACGCCTGGATGACGTCGGAGTAGACCACCGCCACCAGGCCCGAAAAAAAGCAGTAGAGGACGACCGCCCCGGTCACGACCACGATGATGGCGTCGCGGGAGATGACCAGGCCCGCCGCCGGCTCGAGGCCCGCTGCCACCGGCCCCAGGCTGTTGGCCAGCGTGTAGATGGCGTTCCCGGCGAACAGCGAGTAGAAGACGATCCACCAGACGGTCGGCAGGAGCCGCACGGTCGGTCCGTACCGCAGCTCCAGCAGCTCCGTGATGGTCGTGAGGCGGAGCCGCCGGAATCGCGGGACGAAGACCAGGGCGCTCGCGGCCGCCAGCATGTTGCCCGTCCAGGCGATAAGCAGGGGCGAGAAGCCGGCCCCCTGGTACGCCAGGCCCGCCGGGCCCACCAGGTAGATCGCCGCCACGTTCGTCGCCATGACCGTGCCGGCGATGACCCACTGGTTGAGTCGGCGTCCGGCCAGAAAGAAGTCCTCGTCGCCGCGGACGTAACGGGCGAGGTAAAACCCCAGCCCGACCATGGCCGCGAGGTAGGCCGCAACGACGGCAAGGTTGATCATCGCCGCCCCTTAGCCAGAGGTCGCTTCGTCAGGCCGGGCACGGAAATGGAACCGCAAGAGAGAATGAAACCGCAAAGACCGCCAAGAACGCAAAGGAAAACCGATCAAGAGCAAAAACTGAGAAGCTCAGGATCCAAAGGGGGCGAAACGCAGGGACGCATCATCTCGAGCGGCCCTGAGCGAGTCCCGACGAAGCCGGGGTGAGGCGATGGCGAGTGGGGGACTCGCTGTGGCTGCTGTTGCAGCGGCCAACTGGAGTCGGGAAAACACCGCGGCGAGGTTCCTCGACCCCCTCCCGGCAAGCCGGGACGTCGCTCGGGATGACGACCCCAGGTGGCTGCCGTCACATAGTATGCTTCCGATACTATCTGTTCTCTACGGTCTCGGCTTGCTCTGCGGTCAACAAGACGCTTCAGAGAGCGCGGAGGAGACCGAGCATCCGGCGGTCGAGCTGGTGGCCCATGAAGTCCTCGTAGGCGACGTCGGTGCGGCCCGAGTCGAGCACCCCGAACGGCCCGCGGAAGTTCCACAGGGCCCACCCCCACCCCGCCTCCCTCCACAGCTCCAGGTAGTCCCTCATCCAGGCCAGGACCACGTCGTGCGGCGTGTGCTTGAATGCCCCCCACTCGCCGACGTGGACGCCGACGCGCTTCCGCTCGAGGGCCTTCCACGGCCCGATGCGGTCCTCCCGCAGCCAAGCCTTGTCGAGCGTCCTGCCGCCCTGTTTCAGGGGCCAGGTGGGCTTCGGCCACCGCTCGCCGCCCACCCAGGAGGCCTTCCAGTGGCTGATCGGCATCGGGTCGTAGCCGCGGGTCGACTGGGCGATGCCGAGGTCGGCGAGCTCCGGGATCGGGTCGCGTCCCCACCGGAGGCCGTCCGAGATGATGAGCCGCTCGGGGTCCTCGGCCCGGATGGCGGCAACGGCCCGGCGGGCGACTTCCGCATAGACGCCCGCGTCAACGTGGGCCGGCTCGTTCACCAGGTCGAAGCTGAGGGCCTCGGGCGGCACGCCGCGATACCGCCGGGCAAAGGCGGCCCACTGGAAGTCGAACCGGCGCCGGGCCTCCTGGTCGGTCCAGAGGTCGAGCGTCTCGGGCGGCCGGGCGACCGTGTAGCCGGGGGCCCGGTGCAGGTTCAGCGAGACGTGGACGCCGCGCTTGCGGCCCATCGCGATGCAGGCGTCGACCTCGCCGAGGACCCGCTCGTCGAGCTTCTCCGGGTCCTTCGCGTCCGTCCAGCAGCGGTAGTCCATCGGCAGTCGGACGAAGTCGAAGCCCCACTCGGCCATCCACGCGAAGTCGGTCTCGACGAACGGGCGGTCGCGCTCGGCCCGGAACTTCTCCAGCAGGTTGAAGCCCCGCCAGCGGGGTAGCTTCCGGGCGAGGCGGCGGGCCGTCGCGCCGGGCCCGGAGTCGGGCGTCTCGGTGCCGACCACGAGGGCCTCCTTTCCGGCGGCGAGGGCGGCCCCGCCGACGAGGGCGGCTTGGAGGAACCGGCGGCGCCTCACGGGGACCTCCTCTCAACGCAGTTTGTACCCCGACGACTTGAGTGGGAAACGTGGCAAGGACGTCGAACCCGCGCGTCCTGCGGTGGCGGATGGTGGACCAACGAGTGCCCCTGAGCCACGCTGCAGACAAAACACGAAGGCCTTCACTCGGGCGGGCGGCCAGGGCCCGGAGCCGCGCCCTGCTGCTGAAGGTTACGGGTTGCAGGGGCGCGGAAGGTGGGGACTTCCAACAGCGGAAGCAGGATCTCGGGGAAGCCCGACTCCCTTGTAACGCGCGCGATAACGTCCCGGACATATGGAGCGAGTACGAAGAATGAGCCAAGCTTGCACCATTTGTCAACCTCATCCTCGCTGATCTCAGACGGGTCAAACAGGAAACCAGCAACCACCTCGACCTCAAGTTGGTACGGGTCTTCGTATTGACCCAAGCTCTCTGAGGCGACTTCTCGCTGCTGCCTCTCCGTGCCCAGTACCTCTCGGCCCTGCTCGAAAGATGCCTCAACAGACGCCACGACGGTAGCACGGTTGCCATGCACGTTTCCGCTGACATTCACCCGCCATTGTCCTGATTCGGCCAATCGGAATAGACCTGACGGCAGTTCCTTCGGCAGATAGTTAGCGTCAAAGGCCAACCGTTTCAGGTAAACGAACTGAAGCCTGACCGGATGCAAGCGATAGCCCTGAACTGGCTCTCCAGCGGTCATACGACCCCCTCATGCGGCTTGCTTTCCACCGCAGTCTCGAACGCCTGCCTGCAAATCGTCGCGCGCCCAGATAGGACACACGCTACGTTGTACCCTCGGCGCTCCAGCGAAGGGATGTGCCACGGCTGCCCAGTTGGCCTCAAGGCGCAAGTCGTACTCCCACCGGTATACGGTCTGCTGAGACCACGGCAGAAGATACTCGCAGGCAACCTGTCCCGCGGGCGCAGGGTAGGCCTCGGGAAGGCAATAACCCTCGGCAAAGATGGTGCGGGCGTCTTCGCCTGGGGCCTCCATTATGCGCAGCAACTCTTCGTCACTAAATGTAATTTCAAGTTCCATTGCTCTGATTCTCCCATAGCGCGAGTGGCGTAGATGAGGACAACTCGCCAGGCTCAAGCGCTTCGAGGGGCGAAGCTCGTGCAGGATCCAGCGGCACAACCACCACTTCGGCACGCATTCCCGGCGTCTTCGACTGTCTCTTCGGGCGCTCCCTTCGGGAAATCGCACGCACCGCCTTGATGGAATCCACCACGTTGCATCTCGCCAGCTGGGCCCTCAGAACCGCGTAGGCCTGTGAATCCTTGACCGGTCGAGCCAAGCGCTGCTGCAAGCGTTCTTTGAATCGTTGAAGTTCCGGCCCCAGCAGATTCAGGTAAAGGGTGCGCCCAAGTGCCAGCCGTGAACGCAGGACAACTGGGCTGGGTGCCTTCGCATGGTCCCTTGCCCACATGAACGCGGCGTTGTAGTCACCTTCGAAAAAATACACTCCTGGACCATACATCCCCAAGCCTGACCCTTGGCGGAATCCGCTCTCCATAATCGAGCGAGCTGCCACCGCATCAGTGCCATGAAATGCGTCCTCGATCACGCCTCCTTCGAAAGCGCGCGGAACACTCACAGTGAGTGCGGCTTTCACCACTATCGGCAGCCTTTCGCTACGCGCTTCATCTTACCCCTATACTGGGGGCAGATTCTAGAGGTAGGCAATCCCTACGTCAACACGCAAGCGCCGCCGAGGGCCCCCTCAGCACTTCCGGCCTGGTTTCCCAGCCGCCGTTGCGGGATATGCCGGCCAACCAGCTTCCTACGACCGGGCAGCGTACCGGGGACGAGAAGGGCTGGATGGCCAGGCCGGCGGGGCGGGCAGAGCTTCGCTCGCAGCCACTCTCCCGTAACGAGAGGTATCGGTTCGCCGGGCTCGACGGCGGCGCGTCGGTGCTCAGCCGCTTGACGCGTCGGCCTCGTCGCCGGCCTTGTCATCGGCCGATCCGGCGGCCGCCTCCGCCTGCTCCTCGGCTTTCTCGGGCTTCGGTTCGGGCGGTGCGACCACGATCCGCTCGATTGCCGTCGCCCGGCCGGTTTCGGTGTCGGCGGTGACGAGGGCCCCGCACATCCGCAGGTCGCCCTTGGACACGTCGAAATGCGTGGGCATGGACGTCAGGAGGAACGAGAGGACCTTGTCCTTGCGCCGGCCCAGGACCCCGTCGTGCGGGCCGGTCATCCCGAGGTCCGTGATGTAGGCCGTCCCCTTCGGCAGGACCCGCTCGTCGGCCGTCTGGACGTGGGTGTGCGTGCCGAACACGGCGGTGACCCGGCCGTCGAGGTACCACCCCATGGCGATGTGATCGCTGGTGGCCTCGGCGTGGACGTCGACGAACACCAAGCGGGCCTTCGAGCCGATCTCCGCAAGGGCCCGGTCGACGGCGTGAAACGGGCAGTCGGCCACGGGCTTCATGAACGTTCGGCCGAGCAGGCTGACCACGGCGAAGGGGAAGCCCGACTGGCTCTCGAGGACGGTCCAGCCGCGGCCGACGGCCTCAAGGGGGAGGTTCGCCGGGCGGATGAGCCGCTCCGATTCCTTGAGGCGCGGGATCGCCTCTTTCTTGCGGAAGCAGTGGTCGCCCAGGGTGATGCAGTCGACGCCCGCGGCGTGGATCTCGTCGACGATCGAGGGGACGATGCCGGAGCCGCCGGCGGCGTTCTCGGCGTTGACGACGACCACGTCGATCTCGCGGTCCCGCAGGAGGTCGGGCAGGACGGCGGCGAGCGTGCGGCGGCCGGGCTTCCCGACCAGGTCGCCGACCAGCAGGGCGCGGAATTCCATGCAACACCTCGGACGGCGACTGCGACAGCACGTGCGTGCGTGTCCCGCCGCTTCCGCGGCGGGCTCGATGCGACACCCTAACGAGCGAACTCCGTGACCCGCCGTTCCCGGATCAGCGTCACCTTCACCTCGCCGGGATACGACAGCTCGGCCTCGATGTCCTTGGCGATGTCCCGAGCGAGCTTCAGGGCCATCGCATCGTCGACGACGTCGGAGTTGACCATGACGCGGACCTCGCGTCCGGCCTGAATGGCGTAGGCCGTCTCGACGCCCTCGCGGCGCTTCGCGACGCCTTCGAGCTTCTCGAGCCGCTGAACGTACTTCTCCAGCGTCTCGCGGCGTGCCCCGGGCCGCGATGCGCTGACGGCGTCGGCCGCCGACACGACCATCGTGTAGAGCGCCTCGGGCAGGTTCGGCTCGTGGTGGCCGGCGATGGCCCCGACGACCTCGGGCGGCTCGTTGTACCGCCGGGCCAGGTCGGCCCCGATCTCCGGGTGGCCGCCCTGCATCTCGTGGTCGACGGCCTTGCCGATGTCGTGCAGCAGGCCGGCCCGTTTGGCGAGCTGGGCGTCGAGGCCCAGCTCCTCGGCCAGCATCGCCGAGAGGTGGGCCACCTCGATCGAGTGCTCCAGGACGCTCTGGCCGTAGCTGGTGCGGTACTTCAGCCGCCCCAGCAGGTGGACCTCCTTGGGGTGGAGGCCGCGGACGCCCGTGTCGACGGCGATCTGCTTGCCGGTCTCGACGATGTCGCGCTCGACCTCCTTCTCGACCTCCGAGGAGATCTGCTCGATCCGCGGCGGCTGGATCCGGCCGTCGGCGATGAGCTTGGCCATGGCCCGGCGGGCGATCTCGCGCCGGACCGGGTCGAACGACGACAGGACGATGACGCCCGGCGTGTCGTCGACGATCACGTCGACGCCGGTGGCCCGCTCGAAGGCCCGGATGTTGCGACCCTCGCGGCCGATGATGCGGCCCTTCATGTCGTCGCTGGGGATGTCGACGGTGGCGACGGTGACCTCGGCGGTGTAGTCGGAGGCGAGCCGCTGGATGGCCCCGGCGAGGATCTCGCGGGACTTCGCATCGGCGGTCTCCTGGGCCTGCTCGGTGACCCGTTGGACGAGGGCGGCGGCCTCGTGCTGGACCTCGGCCTCGATCCGCTCCAGGAGCATGGCCCGGGCATCGGCCTGGTTCAGGCCGGCGATCTTGTGGAGTTGCTGCTTCTGGTCGCTGATGAGCCGCTCCAGCTCCTGCTCCCGTTCGTCGACGCCTTTCTGCATCTCGCGGGTCCGCTTCTCCACGGCCTCGATGGTCTTCTCTTTGCTGGCCAGGGTCTCCATCTTGGCTTCGAGGGCGTCCTCGCGCTTGTCGACCTTACGTTCGCGTTCGCGGAGCTCCTCGCGGGTGGCGGTGGTCTCCTTCTCGAACGCTTCGCGGGCCCGGATGGCCTCCTCCTTGGCCTCGACCTTGGCCTCCTTGCGGAGGGCCTCGGCGTCGCGCTTGGCATCTTCGAGGAGCTTCTCGGCCTCGGACTGGGCCTGGCGGGCCTGCTTGGCGGCGGCCGACCGGGTCAGGTAATAGGCCACCCCGGCGGCAACGCCCGCGGCCACGACGGCCGCAGTCGGGATCCAGACACCTGCCTGGGCTAGGATCATGGAACGTCTCGCTTTCTATTCGGAGGCGGAACACCTGCCCGGGGGGCGCCGCAAGGAACGGCGATGCACAGCCGGCCGCTCGCGAGCCGGCCTCGGCCGTCGATCGGGCCGATCGAGCGGCGCTTCCGGGTCGACGGAGTTCCGCACGGGGGAGGCCGGGGAAGGTGCGGCGGGAGGGTGAGCCACGGTCCGCCGGCGAGGCGCCGGACGCTTCAGAAATCGGCCGACACGGGGCAGGGGGTCATACGGAGCGTGTCACGGTCTCCGTGGTTATTCCTCGGGCCGGCGAACACGTCCTCGTACGTCTCACCAAAATCCTCCCGGTGAAGCCCTGCGCCGGTCAGCGTCCGTGGGCCCTGAAGGGCCCGATTGCCGCGTCGGTTCGGAATACGGATCGGCTCACGGGTCGGCGGCCGGCCGGCCGGGCCGTGCCGACCGAAACGGCTGCTCCCCGTCAGCCCTGGCTCATCCACTCGCGAAGCGCTTCCGCGCCCCGTCTCCCTTGGTTAAAGGACCAGGTTGTCTCCTGTTACCATGCGCCGCCGCATCGCGCGGCGCGCCTGTTACCAGTTATCGGCCGTTCGGCCGACACCGCTGAAATCATGATGATTCGGTTAGGCCCCCCTGTCAAGCCCAAAAGGCCCGACCGGCATTTTCGGGGGCATGAAGGCCGATTCTGCGGGCCCCAGGGGGGCCGCCCCCACGAGACATTGAGTGCGGCCAGTGGCGGCACGGAGATGGTCGACGGCCTACTCGATCGGGCCTTCGCGCGCCGGCGGCCAGTACCGCTTGTAGGCCCGGCCGACGATCGACTCCAGCGGAACCGGGCCAAAGTGTCGGCTGTCGGAGGACTCGGCGATGTTGTCGCCAAGGACGAAGACGTGCCCTTTCGGAACCGTGAACGGGTCGCCTTCGGTCGCCCAGGTGGGGTCCGCGTGGTGCGGCGGCGGCGAGATACCGCCCATCTGGCCGAACGGCGGCTCGGTCAGCAGCATGCCGTCCACGTAGACGCCGTCTGGGCGGACCTCGATCGTCTCGCCCGGCAGGGCGGCAAGCCGCTTGATGTGAGAAGTGTCGGGCCTGCCTGGCAAGTGATGGACGACCAGGTCGCCTCTCGCCGGCTCGTAGGACAGCTTCCAGGCCAGAACGTGGTCGTCGGGCTGAAGCGTCGGGGCCATGGAGGCGGTCGGGACGCGAAACGCCTCGACCACGTGTTCGCGCAGAACCAGGGCCGCCGCCATGGGGAAGACGCCCAGAACCATTGTGAGAAGGCAGACGGCCGCCATACCGCCCGGCCGGCGACGGGGTCCGGGTCGGCCCGTCCGATAGGCCAGCAGCGCCGCCCCGGCCTCGTAAACCGAGAGGACGACGGCATGGACCACCAGTCCCGCCTCCAGGCCCGCGAGCTCGGCCAAGGCCGGGCTGGTAAACAGCAGGATCCCGGTGCCGACGACCAGCCCCACGCCCGCGAGCCACCGCCTCAGGTAGAGGTGGCCGACGCCCGGCACGACCAGCGTCAGGAAGACGGCCAGGAAGGGGTCCTTGGCCCGTCGCCGCTCCTGCTCTGCGGCGGGCGCGTTTCTTCGCCGGGCGGCGAAGAAGGTGTGGACGACGTTCGCCAGCCACAGCAGCAGGGCCGCCAGGATGAGGACGGCCCCCCAGAGGAGACGGCCGTTTGCCGCGCCGAGATGCCACGACGCCCCCGCCTGAAGGCCGAGCCAGACGGACAGGAACACGAGGCCCCACACCCACGTCCCGGCGTAGAACTGCCCCAGGCCGGCCACCAGCCAAGACAGGCTCACGGCGAGCCATGGCTCCTTCGACGGTCGATCATCGTCCGGCATGGGGTCCCGTCCTCCACCTGTTGGGAATGCCCTGTTCTGGCCAGTGCCCGCGGCCCCGGCAAGCGCTCGGACCCAAGGGGCGCGCTAAGGCGCGTCGGCGGCGCCGGACGGCGCCTCCGCCGGGTCGAGGTGCTTCGCGGCCCATTCCCGGAACACCCCCGTGTCCGAGAGGACGCTCTCGGGCGAGGCGGCCCGCTCGATCCACACGTCCCAGTCGGCCGGGGCGGCGCCGTCGTCGCTCGACAGGTCGATCCGGGCGGGCAGGTCCTCGGCCGCAATGAAGTCCCCCGCCCGCCGACGGTCATCACCCACCTTGAACCACAGGTCGGGCCTGAATGCCTGTCGGCCGCCTTGCTCGCGTAGGGCGATCCGGTAGGCGAGGTACTCCTTGCCGCTCGTCAGGCAACGCATGCGGAGCGGCCCCTCGGCGTCGCGGTCGGCCAGCCAGAGACCCACGCGGCCCTTCTCGCCGTCCTTGAGGTGCACCCAGACGATGCGGAGGTCCTCCGGCGCGGGCCGGTAGTCCGGGGGGATCACACCCGGATCGACGCCCGTCTCGTGCCAGACCAGCACGTCCCTCAACAGGCTCGAATCGCTGCACCCCGGTTGGTCGTAGCCCTTCCTGGAGAGGTCGGCCCCGATGCCGCCCAGGTCCGTCCCGTGCCAGGCGTTGATCTGCCGGGCGACCCACCGGATGCCGTAGTCTGCCAGGCCGGTGTGCTCGGCGCTGCGGAGGAAGTCGATCATGGCGGCCTCGGCCTCCTCGCGCGGCAGGGCGGCCACCACCTGCTCCATCACCCTCTCCTATCCATGGCGATACATGCGAAGCAGGTGGGGGGTGAGCAGCTCGGGCAGCCGGCGCCGGGCCGCCGCCAGGACCCCAGGGTCCTCCCCTACGCGGGCGGGCCCAAGCAGCAGTGCGACGCGCCACTTCCTCTCGTCGGACCACTCTTCGGGGCGGCCGAGGGCCTTCCGCTCCTGTAGCTCGTCGAGGGCGACCATCCAGACCCACGGCCGGTCGTCGGCCGCCAGCTCCTTCAGGACGGCGGTGGCCTCGGGCGTCTTCTGCTTCGCCAGGCACCGCCGAAGGGGCCCGAACAGGAAGATGTCCGGCGCCTTGCGCAGCGCCTCGACGATCCGGCCGAGCTGCTCCGGCCTCGGCGAAACGACGTATCGCTCCAGGAGCATGGCCGCTTCGTGGCGTTGCCCTCGGCCCGGCTCGTCGAGCAGGTCGATGGCCGGGTCGACGAACTCGGGCCACGGACCGACCGCCAGGCCCAGCTCGACGGCTTGGAACCGTCTCTTAGGGTTGACCGCCTCGAGGAGCGAGGCGGCGTCGGCGCGGAGCGCTTCCCGCTGCTTTGGGTCGAGCGATTCGAGCTTGCCTTCCCGCCCGGCCCGGATGATGAGGCGGCTGGCCGAGTACAGATGGTTGCCCCGGACGATGCCTAGGACCTGGATCGCCTCCTCGACGTCGTTGAACTGGTAGCGCTCCAGCTCCTTCGGCGTCAGGTTCTCCAGGCCCAAGACCTCCGCCATCCGGTCGAGGTACGGGGCGCAGGTGCGGGCCGGCCGGTCGGGGTAGCGGACGCGGATGTTGCGGAAGGTGGTCTCGCGGGGCCGGCCGCCGACCACGACCTTTGCGATCCGCGCGAGGGGCAGGTCCGGGAAGTCGAACCGGATATCGCCCCCGCCGCCTCCCCAGCCCCCTTGCCAGGAACCGGACGGATGGGCCCGGCCCGCCGTGTCCACGGCCATCACCAGGGGCATGGTCTCGACCGGGCCCGCCACAACGAGACGGAACCTGGCCGACGCGCCGCCGGGCCATCGCTGCTCGCTGTGCGAGGTCAGCGTCACGACCGTCTCGCCCGCCCGGCGGGTCTCGGCCCGGTCGACCTCGAAGGGCGCCTCGAACGCGGCGAGGGGCTCGTCCGGCACGCCGTAGCAGTAGCGGACCGTCACCGTCAGGCGGTCGTACTCGAACACGCTGCGGCCGAACCAGGAACGCCGATGTTGAGTGGCCGCCTCGAAGAAGTCCAGGACGAACATCCGTCGGCCCGAGGGGCCGAGGAAGACGTCCCACTGGTCGATTCCCTCCCGGTTTGGCCGGTCTTCGGTCCCCGGGATGCTGACGAGGAACTCCGTCGGGATGAGAAGCTCTTGGGTCTCGGCCAGCTCGAAGACGAGCGTCCGGCGGAGCCAGGCGTCGCCCCAGTGCCCGCGATGCGAATCGTGCGGGTCGAGCATCCGGCCGACCGGTCGGCCCTCCGGGTCGAGGAGGTCGTCGGACTCGTCCGGCACCACGCCCAGAAGCCGGACGAGCTCGCTGGCGGCGGCCGGCGCGCCGCCGTCGCCTTCGACACGAAACGGCTGGCCTCCCTCGTCGAGGCCCGACACGATGAAAAGGCCCGCCAGGGGCAGGCCCAGGGCGGCCAGCGCCGCCAACAGCCACAGCGAGCGGAGGAGCCACCGGCCGCGTCGAGGCGTCTCGGGTCCGGTCAAAATCTCCCCCTCCGTCGCTGGTGCGGACTCGCGATCATGCACGCCATTGGATGCGAATGCCAAGGTTTTTGTTCCGGCTTGATTCGGGGCTCGCCGGTGGTAAGATGCCCACGGCGCCGCCGCGCCTGATAGTTCCGCCTACACGTCAGCCTGGGACCCGCTTGGCGACCCCGCCGGGCCTGGATGGGACGCACCGATGCCGAACCAGCCCTTCGTTCACCTCCACACGCACTCCGAGTTCAGCCTCCTCGACGGCGCGTGCCGCATCGACGACCTGGTGGCGGGGGCCTTGGAGCAAGGGGCGCCCGCGCTGGCCCTGACGGACCACGGGAACCTCCACGGGGTGGTCGACTTCTACCTGGCGGCGACGAAGGCGGGCCTCAAGCCCATCATCGGCTACGAGGCCTACGTCGCCCCCGGCAGCCGGTTCGACCGCGAGACGCTCCCCGGGAGCCAGGACGCCGGCCATCACCTGGTGCTCCTGGCGACCGACGAGACAGGCTACCGGAACCTGATTCGCCTGGCGACGACGGCCTCGCTGGACGGCTTCTACTACAAGCCCCGCATCGACAAGGAGGTGCTGGCGGAGCACGCCGAGGGCCTGCTGGGCATGTCGGCGTGTCTGCATGGCGAGCCGGCCTGGCGGCTCCTTCGCGGCGACACCGACGGCGCCCGCCGGGCCGTCCGCCAGTACCAGGAGATCCTCGGGCCGGCCAGCTTCTACCTGGAGCTCCAGGACCACGGCATCGAGGAGGAGCGGCGCGTCCGGCCCATGATGCTGGCCCTTTCGCGGGAAACCGACGCACCGCTCGTCGCGACCAACGACATCCACTACATCCACGCCGACGATACACGTGCCCACGACGTCCTCCTGTGCATCAACACGGGCAAGGTCCTGAAGGACGAGAACCGGATGTCGTACCGGCCGCGGGAATTCCACATGAAGACCCCCGCGGAGATGCGGGCCCGCTTCGCCGACGTGCCGGAGGCCCTCGAAAACACCCTCCGCATCGCCGAGCGGTGCGACCTGAAGCCCTCGTTCGGGCGGCACCACGCGCCGGTCTATCCCGTGCCGGAGGGCGAGACGCCCGACTCGCTCCTCAAGACGCTCTGCGAGGAGGGCCTGAAGCGGCGATACAAACGGGTCACGAAGCGGCACCGGGAGCAGCTCGAGCACGAGCTGGCCGTCATCCAGGCGAAGGGGTTCTCCAGCTACTTCCTCATCGTGTGGGACTTCGTCCAGCACGCCCGGCGGCAGGGCATCCCCTGCGGGGCCCGAGGCAGCGGCGTGGGATGCATGGTGGGTTACCTGCTGGGCCTCTCGCAGGTGGACCCGATCGCCTACGGCCTCCTGTTCGAGCGGTTCATGGACCCGAGCCGCAACGAGCTCCCGGACCTCGACATCGACATCTGCCAGGAAGGCCGCCCCAGGATCATCCAGTACGTCCGGGAGAAGTACGGGGCGGACAACGTGGCCCAGATCATCACGTTCGGGACGATGGCGGCCCGGGCCGTCGTCCGCGACGTCGGCCGCGTCCTCGACATTCCTCTGCCGGAGGTCGACAAGATCGCCAAGAAGATCCCGGCCCAGCTCAAGATGACCCTGGCGAAGGCCCTGGAGCAGGAGCCGGACCTGGCGCGGATGTACGAGCAGCAGCCGCACGTCCGGGAGCTCATTGACATCGCGAAGCGGCTGGAGGGCCTGTCGCGTCACGCCTCGGTCCACGCCGCCGGCGTCGTCATCGCCGACCGCCCCCTGGTCCATTACGTGCCGCTCTGCCGGGTCGGCGACGAAGTGACGACCCAGTGGTCGATGACGGCGAGCGAGAAGGCGGGCCTCTTGAAGATGGATTTCCTGGGCCTGCGGACGCTGACGACGCTCCAGCGGGCCGTCGAGCTGGTCGCCGAGCACCGGGGCGAGGAGATCGACCTGGAGGCCCTGCCGCTAGACGACGCCGAGACGTTCGCCCTGTTCCAGCGGGGCGAGACGAAAGGCATCTTCCAGTTCGAGTCCGCGGGGATGCGGGACCTTCTCCAGAAGATGAAGCCGGAGCGGATCGACCACCTGATCGCCGCCAACGCCCTCTACCGGCCCGGCCCCATGATGCTGATCGGCGACTACATCCGCCGCATGCACGGCGAAGCGGGCTGGCAGTGTCCCCACCCGGCGATGCAGGAGATCCTGGAAGAGTCCTACGGCATCATGGCCTACCAGGAACAGGTGATGCGGATCGCCAACCGCCTCGGCGGCATCCCCCTGGAGCGGGCCTACAAGCTCATCAAGGCCATCTCGAAGAAGAACGAGGACGTCATCGCCGCCGAGAAGGAGCACTTCCTGGCCGGGTGCCGCCGACACCGCGTCAAATCCGCCCAGGCCGCCGAAATCTGGGATCAGATTCGGGCCTTCGCCGGCTACGGCTTCAACAAGAGCCACTCGGCCCGTTACGCCCAGATCGCCTACCAGACGGCCTACCTGAAGGCCCACTATCCGGTCGAGTTCATGGCGGCCCTTCTGACCTACGAAATGGTCAACTCCGACAAGCTGGCCGAGTACCTGGACGAGTGCCGCCGGATGGAGATCGAGGTCGCCCCGCCCGACATCAACGAGTCCGGGGCCGACTTCACGGTGGTCGGCGAGAAGGTCCGCTTCGGCCTGGCCGCCGTCAAGGGCATCGGCCACCGGGCCGTCGAGGCGATCGTCGAGGCCCGAGGGCGAGTCGGCCGGTTCAAGTCGCTCTTCCACTTCGCCGAGGAGGTCGAGCTGTCGGTCATCAACAGGACGGTCGTCGACTGCCTCATCAAGTGCGGGGCGTTCGACTCGACCGGCGCCCGACGCAGCCAGCTCGCCCAGGTCATGGACCGGGCCCTCTCGGCCGGGGCGGAGGTCCAGGAGGACCGACGCAAGGGCCAGATGAACCTTCTCGGGGCCGTCGCCGAGGACGAGGACCTCGACGCCGAGGCCCTGCCGGACCTGCCCGAATGGTCCGAGCACGAGCGGCTTCAGAACGAGAAGGCCGTCCTGGGCCTCTACGTCTCGGGCCATCCCCTGGCCCAGCACGAGCAGCTCATCCGCCACTGCGCCAGCGTCCAGGTGGCGGACCTGCCGGCCCTGGCCCAGGACCGCGAGGTCGTCCTCGGGGGCCTCATCAAGCAGGTCCGCGCGATCGTCACCAAGAGCGGCCGAAACGCCGGCGCCCGAATGGCCGTCTTCGACCTGGAGGACCTGACCGGGACGGTCCCGTGCGTCATCTTCCCCCGCGACTACCAGAAGCACCAGGACCTGCTGCACGAGGACGAGATCGTCTTCGTCCGGGGGACGGTCGACCGGGCCCGGGAGGAGCCGCAGATCAAGACCGCGGAGGTCCTGTCGCTGGCCGACGGTCGGCAGGTCCTGACCAAGGCCGTCATCATCCGCCTCCACGAGGCCGGCCTGGAGGAGGGACAGGTCGAGGCCGTCCGCGACGTGGTGGCGGCCCATCCGGGCGGCCTGCCGGTCTACGTCCAACTCGTCAGCCGGACCCACGGCCGGACGCTCATCCAGGCCGGCGAGGACTACCGGGTGTCCCTCGACGAGGCCTTCCAGCGCGACGTCCTGGAACTTCTTGGGGCCGAACACCTGCTCTTGACCGCGAACGGCGACGACGTCATGGTGCCGGCCTAGCGGGCTCACGTAAGCTCTGCGCGGTCGGTCGGAGCCTGCCCTGAGTGAATCCGAAAGGTGCCGACCTGGCCGCCATCTCCTCCCTCTCCCTCGACGGGAGAGGGCGAGGGGTGAGGGTGAGTGCTTTCCACCGAGCCGCAAGCGGTTGACCTTCTCGATGTGTGTGCGTATTGTGTGCCCCATTATGGAATCCGGGGACATAATACGGTTTTTTCAGGTCCGTTTCCGGGGCCGGCCGGGTCGGCCCGGACGCACCCCGCGCCCCACGATCCGCTCCAGTCGCTCCAGGAAGCGCTTCCCCCCCAGCGGACGCCCCGTCCGAGCGTGAAGGCGAAGCGCCTCCAGCGTCTCCTGCTCCTCCGATGCCATCAGCCACCGCCGCCAATGCCCGATCTCCTCGGCCAACGGGTTCGCCGTCACCAGCGGGTCCGGCCGGCCCTCGACGTGCCCCCGCGCGGTGGCCAGTCTTGGCCACCGCGTTTTGCTTTGGTTCGTCCGCGGCGTCACTTGCGCCTGGAAGTCTCTTTCGCGGCGGGCAGGACTGCCCGCCGCGCTTTCCATTAGTACTACAACGCTAAGTTCTCGGCCAATGGCATTTGCGGATTCGGGTCAGTGTGATGCCTAACGCGTGTAATCGACGGAGTTTGCGTTTGCGGTGGCTGCGGGCCGCACGGGCGTTGCGTTGTTGGGTCACAAGCACCCGGCGGCTGAGCGTCTCGGCGCGGCATCAGGCACCAGGCCCACACGCCGACCCCGCGCTCGGCACACTGCTCGGCCATCAGGGCCAGGTAGGCCTCGTAGTCCTCGTCCGAGAAGAAGGTGGGCTGGCGGCGGTTGCCCCGCTGGGTGACGTGATGCGGGTAACCCGGAACCACGACGCGTGCCAAGCGTGCCATGGCGTCCTGTTAGTCGAGACGCCGCCGCCCGTCAACGAAAAAACCGTATTATGTCCCCGGCATTACATGACTACTTACACAAGACCACATCTGCGTTGGCGATGATTTCGGAAAGCGACTTACCCTCAAAGGATCCGTAGCCGCACATCGCAGTCACAAGGACACTGTGTAACTCGTTTTTGTCCTGCGTGCACATTGCGGGATTGACAAAGCACGTGTCCATATAGTCGTCGGAGTGCATGGCAATAAAGATGTAGGTGTCGAGGAAGTGCGGCGCCGGGCTGTATGCCACTGCGAAACGATACTCCTTCTCTTTTTTGAATCCTAAACGCTTCGTAAATGGAACTATGTCCATGATGCTCTCGGGAGTGATTTCCTCGGCGACTTCGTCGGCATACGTGACGGCCTTATGGTTGACACAGATAAAGGGGTATCTCGGTCTGCACGGCCCTTTCACCTCTCCTGTTCTGAACGCCTTTTCAAGGAACTTGCAGACTTTGTCGGGCGTACTGATGATCGCTACAGCACTATCCGGAAATATCTCCCATTCCTTCGGTGTCGGCTTGTCCCCACCCAACATGGTCCAGCAACTGAGAACGAAGCCAGGCGCCTCTGCCGAGCCGCCCCCGGCAAGCTGCACTTCCGGCTCGGACTCATCGCCTCGTGAACTGTGCTTCTTGCGCTCGCCAAGTTTGCCCATTTCATAAAGCCTCCTGTAGTGCCAGGGCGAGCGCAGCACAAACGTGCTATAATCGGAGAATATATATTTGCAGGCTGTCATATCAACAAAGCGAGCGAGTTTCACAGCGAGCCTCCCTTCACCAAACAACGAGCGGCGAAGTGTACAGGTACCCCCGCCAGCCCTCCCGGAATAGTCCTCGTCCGAGAAGAAGGTGGGCTGGCGGCGGTTGCCCCGCTGGGTGACGTGATGCGGGTAACCCGGAACCACGACGCGTGCCAAGCGTGCCATGGCGTCCTGTCAGTCGAGACGCCGCCGACCGTCAACGAAAAAACCGTATTATGTCCCCGGAATTACGATCAACATGTTTGACCTCCTTTCTGACGGAGGCGTCGCGCCTCCTTATGGGAATCGAGCACATTAGTACGGGCCATACAAGGACAATCCCCGATCGCGTGCACGTCCGGTCGTTGGTGGGGTGAGGCCTCTGTATTGCCCGGAACCTTCTCAGTCTACAGGAGTTCCAGGGCGGCTTTCTGCAAGGCCGACGCTTCTTCGAGACCCAGCGGCTTCTTGGGGCGGGACGGGAAAGCGATGGCGTAGGCGCGGAGCATCGTCTTAATCCGGTACTCCATCTCGGGTGTCCAAGGGGGCCACACGAATTCCTGCAAGCGTTCTGGTGCAGCCCTGCAAGATTTGACATCAGCCAACAGGCTTCTACCCCGCCAAAGTGCATCCTTAACCCGCGAGACCGTCCGGTGGTATGCGCCTTCCTGGAGCCGCTGAACCCAGCCGGGCGCTGTTTCCTGGTACAGATTGAATCCGAACAAATAGTCTTCGTACAACTTTATCTGCTCCTCAAACTTCTCACAGGCTTCCGGACAGGCTTCTTCGTTGGCCACTGCTAATCCCCTTCGTCGCCCAATGCCCCCCCCGCCACGCTACCGCGTTCGCCCCGGTCCCGTCAATGCGTTGACGCCAGCCCCCTATCTGCTAGGTTTTCCGGGGGTTTTCCGGGGACACAGTACGGATTTCTCAGTTGCGGCGCAGGCACGCCGCGAACGGGCCGTGAAACGGTCACGGCGAGATTCCCATTCGGCTCCCCCTCACCCCTTCGACTCCCCCACGATTCGTCCCGATGACCCATGACTCGCTCGGGCTCGCTCAGAGCTTGCCCTGAGCAATGTCGAATGGGGCAGGCCCGCCCCTCTCCCAGGTGCGCCCTCAGAAACCACCGCAAAGGTTGCGGCGGCTGCGGTAGCCGTTGCCCCGGTCCCTGTTGTTCTCTGCGGCCTCTGCCTGCTCTGCGGTTGAAGCGCACTTGCGGAGTGCGATCGCCCGAATCGTTTCCTTGCCGGGGCCGGGTCGGGCCGCTATGATGCCCGCCGACTGAAGCCGGGGACGTGCCGCCATGAAGACCCAGGCCCAGGTGCTGACCGCTTTCGGCGAACCGCTCGAGGCCCGCCAGTTCGATCTCCTTGCCCTCTCCGACGGCGAGGTCCTCGTCCAGGTTCTCGCGGCGGGCGTCTGCGGGTCGGACCTTCACATGGCCTCCGGCGAAGACCCCCGGACGCCCCTGCCCATCATCCTGGGGCACGAGGGCGTCGGCGAGGTCGCCGAGATCGCCGGCACGAAGACCGACGTCGAGGGTCGGCCCCTCCGCGTCGGCGAGCGGGTCCTGTGGAACCGCGGTGTCGTGTGCGGCACGTGCTGGTTCTGCGGCCGCGGCGAGCATCACCTGTGCCCGGAACGATTCGTCTACGGCATCCACCGGGGCACCGACGTCCCGCCGCACGTCAACGGGTGCTACAGCCAGTACCTGCCGCTCGATGCCCGGACCGACATCCTGAGCGTCGACGACGTGGCGCGGGAGGACCTGAAGGCCCTGGTGACGGCCTCGTGCAGCGGGGCGACGGCGGCCCACGCGTTCGACTCTTTTCCCCCGACCGAGGGCGAGACGGTCTTGGTCCAGGGCGTCGGGCCGCTGGGGTGCTTCATGGTGGCCCTGGCCCGCGACTGCGGGGCCGAGCGGATCGTGGCGGTCGACCTGGCCGAATCGCGGCTCCAGATGGCCCGCCGCTTCGGCGCGACCCACGCGGTGAACGTCGGCGAGACGACCCCCGAGGAACGCTCGGCCCTCGTCAAGCAGCTAACCGACGGCCGCGGCGCCGACGCCGTCTACGAGGCCGTCGGCAAGGCCGCCGTCGTCCGCGAGGGGCTGGGCCTCGTGCGGCAGGGCGGGCGGTACGTCACGGCCGGGTTCGGCCAGCCCGGCGGCACGTGCCAGTGGGACCCCTTCGCCGACCTCGTCCGGCCGGACCTGAAGTACGTCGGCGTGTGGGTGAGCCACACGCGGCACATGGTGCGGGCGCTGGGGCTGATGCGGCGGCACTTGGAGGACTTCGCGGCCATGGTGACGCACGTCCTGCCGCTTTCGGAGGCGAACCGGGCCCACGAGATCATGCGGGCCGGCGAATCGATGAAGATCGTCCTGGAGCCCCACGCCGGAGAGGGGGGAGAATAGGCATCGCCGCAGAGGCGTACAAGTGACAGACGCGGCGAGAAATGGGTAGCGCGGGACTTCCCGAACGTGGCATAGGCACAGGCAAAGGGAGAGGCTGATGAGCAAGGGCGCGAAGATTGCGTTGATCATCGTGGCGATCGTCGGGGGGCTGATCGTCGTTCTGGGGGTGGCCTGCGCCTTCTGTGCGAAGGTGGGATGGGAGCAGGTCCAGAACCTCGCCAACACCGGCCAGAGCCTGGTGGCGGCCGAGACAGGCGTCAAGACGTTCAAACAGGACGTCGGCCGCTACCCCACCGAAGTCGAGGGGCTCCAGGCGCTGCTGACGGCGCCGACCGCGCCCGACGCGGCCGAGAAGTGGCACGGGCCCTACGTCGACAACGCCGAGCAGCTCAAGGACGGCTGGGGCAATCCCCTGGTCTACAAGGCCCCCGCCGCCGAGGGTGACCGGCCGACCATCTACTCGATGGGCTTCAACGGCATCGACGACGGCGGACCGGGCGCCGGCGGCGACGACATCGGCTCGGGCAACATCCAGGTCGACGTCGAGGCCGAGTAGGGCAGGCAGCCCGGCGGCCCGACCGTCGGCCTGAACGGAAAGCACGAGCGGCACGGGGGCCTCGCCGCCAAGAGGGCCTCGCGCCGAGCCTGCGCTCGGCCGTTTGAACCCGCCGCGGAAGAGTTCCGGGGACAGGATACTTAACTCGGTCAGGCCGCGACCTCGACCGGGCGGCCATGCGGCGGAGTTGAGTATCCTGTCCCCGAAACTCCCTAGGACCGCGGCTGGAAAAGGAGCGATGAATGGCTCGCAAGAAGCAGAAGAAGCGTTACGCCGTCGCCGGCGTCGGCGGCAGGAGCCGCATGTTCATCAAGGCCCTGACGGGCAAGTACGCCGACCGGGCCGAGCTGGTCGCCGCCTGCGATGTCAACAAGGGCCGCCTGGAGCTCCTGAACCGGGAGCTCCGCGACCAGGGCTACGGCAAGATCGCCCTCTACTCCGACCGCCAGTTCGACCGCATGGTCCGCGAAGCCCAGGTCGACGCCGTCATCGTCACCACCAAGGACTGTTTCCACGACAAGTACATCGTCCGGGCCATGGAACTGGGCTGCGACGCCGTCACCGAGAAGCCCATGACCACCGACGAGAAGAAGTGCCAACGGATCGTCGACACGGTCCAGGAGACCGGCCGCAACCTGCGGGTCACGTTCAACTACCGCTACGCCCCGAGCCGCACCCAGATCAAGGACCTCCTGATGCGGGGGACCATCGGCCGGGTCATCTCGGTCGACTTCCACTGGCTGCTCGATACGCGGCACGGGGCCGACTATTTCCGCCGGTGGCACCGGTACAAGAAGAACTCCGGGACGCTCCTGGTGCACAAGGCGACGCACCACTTCGACCTGGTGAACTGGTGGCTGAGCGGCCGGCCGGTCGAGGTGCTCGCCCGCGGCGACCGCCAGTTCTACCGGTCCGAGACGGCCGAGCGATACGGCCTGACCCGCCGGGCCGACCGGTGCCTCGACTGTCCCGAGAAGCGGCGGTGCAAGTTCTACCTCGACCTTCGCGGCAACGAACGCCTCAAGGCCCTCTACCTCGATAACGAGGAGCACGACGGCTACTTCCGCGACAAGTGCGTCTGGGCCGACGACATCACCATCTACGACACGATGAACCTGGTCGTCACCTATGACACCGGGGCGTTCATGAGCTTCTCCCTGAACGCCTTCTGCCCCAAGGAAGGCTACGAGATCCGCTTCAACGGCACCCGGGGGCGGCTGGAGTTTACGACGCTCGAGGCGAGTTACATCAGCGGCGCCGGCGACCCCTCCAAGCAGCACGAGACCCTCCGCACCGAGACCGCCCTGACGGTCTGGCCCCACTTCAAGGACCCCTACGCCGTCGACGTGTGGCACGGCACGGGGGGGCACGGCGGGGGCGACGACCCGCTCCTGGACAGCGTCTTCCTGCCCAGGCCGCCCAAGGACAAGTACATGCGCTCGGCCGGTTACGCCGAGGGGGCATGGTCGATCCTGACGGGCGTGGCGGCCTGCAAGTCGATCGCCTCGGGCAAGCCCGTCCGGGCCGACAAGCTGGTCAAGAACGTGCCGGAGCCGGACTTTCCCAAGATGCCGCAGTGGTGACCGCTCGTGTGCGCTGGCCGCTGGTGATGGGCCGTTATTCCGCTCGAAGTCGCGGCGGGTACGGAGACCCGTCGCGCCGAATATCCAGAAAACCTACCTGGACTCGGTCACTCCCGGCCCGACTTCCGGCCGGGCGCCAACTCACCGCCCGACAGCCTCGGTTTCGGCGTCGGCAGTTGCCGCGTCATCTCCGCGACGAACATCTCGGCCACGTCGCGGAACCGTCCCCCGGACGAGCTCTCCATGAGCCACCTCATCAGCGGCCGGCCCGTCGGCAGGTCCAGCACCTGGAGCGACGCCAGCTTGACGACCACCTCGTCCGAGCGGCTCGCGCTGATCAGGACCGTCCCCGTGATGAGGACGTCGCACCGGGCGGCGACGGCCCGGTCGAGCACGTCGTCGCGGGCCTTGTTCTGGCGAGCGATCCGCTCGATCTCCTCCCGGCCGGGCGCTTCGATGCCCGCCTTCGTCAGGTGGATGGCCAGGGCGTCCTCGACCGCCAGCACGAGCGTCCGGTCGTTGCTCGTGAGGGTGACGGCGGCGCGGCGGACGGGCCCCGTCCGGGCCGTCTCCGGGGCGGCCTTCGTCACGAGGGCGTCGGGGACGTCGGCGGCGGTGCTTGCGGGGCCGAGCAGGCCCGCCAGGGCGGCCAGGACGATCGTGCGTTTCATGTCGATTCCCTCCATGGCCTCGGCGGACCAGGCGGCGGCGCGGCCGGCTGAAGCGGCCGCCCCCCGCGCGCTGTGCCACCGTTCTCACGGCCGACCGCGGGCCTGTCAAGGGCAAAGGCGACTCGGACGGATCGCCGCACGGACACCATGGAGCGGCGGACCGTCGGGCTTCTGCTTGAACCGGCCCGACTCGGCGGCGATAATCGTCGTCCGCAAGCCCGCCGGAGCCGCGAGGAGGTTTGCCGTGACCGACCTGACCGCCCAGTACGTCCTCGTGACGGGGGCCTCGACCGGCATCGGGGCCGCCAGCGCCGTCGCCCTGGCCGAGGCCGGGGCCGACGTCGGCGTCCACTACCACCAGAGCGAGGAGGAGGCCCGCGAGGTCGCCGATCGGATCGAAGGGCTCGGCCGCAAGGCCGTCCTCCTCCAGGCCGACCTCCGCCGGTCCGACGAAGCCGACCGGATGATGGCCGAGTTCATCCACGCTTTCGGGCGTATCGACGTCCTGTTCGCCAACGCCGGGGCCCTCGTCCGGCGGTCGCCCATCGCCGAGGTGCCGGACGAGCTGTGGCGCGAGGTCTTCGCCGTCAACGTCGACAGCGTGTTCTACTCGGTGCGGGCGGCGCTTCGGCACATGCTCGGGGCCGGGCGGGGCAACATCATCGTCAACGCCAGCGTGGCGGCCCGGTCGGGCGGCGGGGGGAACTCCGTGCCCTACGCCTCGGCCAAGGGGGCCTTGGTCAGCTTCGTCCGCGGCCTCTCGAAGGAGGTGGCCGAGGCGGGCGTCCGCGTCAACGCCATCGCCCCCGGCGTCACCGAGACGCCGTTCCACGAGAAGTTCACCGAGCCGGAGCGGAAGGCCGGCTGGGCGGCGAAGGTCCCCCTGCCGAAGCTCGGATCGACCGACGACATCGCCCGCTGCGCCGTCTGGCTCGCCGGCGAGACCGACGGATTCATCACCGGCGAGACGATCTACGTCGCCGGCGGCGTGTAACGATTGTGGATTTCGGATTGCGCCTTGCGGGTCGGGCCCGGCGCGGGTGTGATATCTCGAGCCGCACGCGGAAGCGGGCGGGGGCGCCGGGCCGGGAACGAGCTGGCCCCGCCCGGGAGACGCTCGCACAGGACGAACGTTGACCCAGCCATGAAAGGCACACGATGAAAGCACTGGTCGTCTACGGCGGATGGGAAGGCCACGAGCCGGCCCAGGTGGCCGCAATCTACGAGAGCGAACTCAAGGCCGCCGGCGTCGAGGTCGAGATGGCCGACTCGCTCGATGCGCTCGCCGACGCCGAACGCCTCAAGGCCCTCGACCTCGTGGTCATGAACTGGACGATGGGCAAGCTCGCCAAGGACGAGTGGCAGGGCCTCTCGGAGGCGGTCGCCTCGGGCGTCGGCGTCGCCGGCACCCACGGCGGCATGGGCGACGCCTTCCGCGAATCCTGCGGCTTCCAGTACCTGGTCGGCGGCCAGTTCGTTTCGCACCCGGCGGGCATCCACACCTACCGCGTCCACATCATCGACCACGCCGACCCCGTGACCGCGGGCCTGGACCATTTCGACGTCGAGAGCGAGCAGTATTACCTGCACGTCGATCCGACGAACCACGTCCTGGCCGAGACGACGTTCGCCGACTCCGGCGCCACCGTCCCCGCCGTGTGGAAGCGGGCCTGGGGCAAGGGGCGGGTCTTCTACTCCTCGATCGGCCACGTGGCGAAGGACTTCGACGTGCCCGAGGTCCGCACGATCACCACCCGCGGTTTCCTCTGGGCGGCCGGAGGAAAGGCGAACCTCGAACCTTGAATTCTGAATGCTGAATCTTGAGTGCCAAAGGCCGAGAACCGGCTGACTTCGTCGCCGAGACGCTCCGCGACCTGAAGGGCCGGGGGCTCCATCGGGCGCTCGTGGCACTCGGGTCGGCGGCCGGGCCGCGGGTCCGCATCGGCGGCCGCGACGTCCTCCAGTTCGCTTCCAACAACTACCTCGGCCTCGCCGGCGACCCCCGCGTCAAGGACGCCGCCCGGCGGGCCCTCGACAGGTGGGGCTGGGGGGCGGGGGCGAGCCGTCTCGTCGCCGGCCACACCGAGGCCCACGCCGCCCTGGAGGCCGACCTGGCCGCCTTCAAGGGCACCGAGGCCGCCCTCGTCTTCCCCACCGGCTACCAGGCGAACCTGGGCGTCGTCACGGCACTCGCGGCCCGCGACGCCCGTTCGACGGGCCCGGGGCAGGCCCTCGTCCTGATGGACCGCGAGGACCACGCCAGCCTCTACGATGCGGTGAGACTCGCCGGTGCGAAGCTCGTCCGCTACCGCCACGCCGACGCCGACGATGCGGCCCGCGCCATGGCGAAAGCCACCGGCCGGGCGCCCCCTCACCCCGGCCCTCTCCCGCCACGGGAGAGGGAGGCCAGGGCCGGCCGGCGGCTCATCGTCAGCGACACCGTCTTCTCGATGGATGGGGCTTGCGCGCCGCTGGCGGCGCTTGCCGACCTGGCCGACTCGCGCAGCGCCATGCTCGTCACCGACGAGGCCCACGCCACCGGCGTCCTGGGCCCGACCGGGGCGGGGCTGGTCGAGGCCCTCGGCCTCCGGGAGCGGGTGACCGCCTCGGTGGGCACGCTCTCGAAGGCCCTGGGCGGGATCGGCGGGTTCGTCGCGGCGTCGCGGGAGGTCTGCGACCTCTTGGTCAACCGGGCCCGGCCGTTCATCTATACGACGGCCCTGCCGGCGGCGGCCTGCGAGGCGGGTCGGGCCGCCCTGGCCGTCGTCCGGGCCGAACCCGAGCGGCGCGAGCGGCTCCTCGGCCTCGCCGACACTCTCCGCGGCCGCCTGGCCGAGGAGGGTTTCGACACGGGCCTCAGCGAGACCCCCATCATCCCGATCCTCGTCGGCGAACCGGAGCGGGCGCTCGAGGTGGCGGCGAAGCTTCTCGACCGGGACATCTTCTGCCCGGCCATCCGGCCGCCCACCGTCCCGCCCGGCACGAGCCGTCTGCGCGTCAGCCTGACCGCCGAACACACCGAAGGCGACCTCGAGCGGCTCCTCAAGGCCCTGGACGCGGCCCGGTAAGCCGACGGCCGCACCGGGCTCAGTGCGTCAGGCCGTAGAGGACGATGTTCGTCGCCAGCCGCCGGGCGTCGTCCGGCTCCAGGGCCCGGGCGCCCCACGTCCGGATGCCGTCCAGCCCCACCCCGATGCCGTACGGGCTGTAGACGATCGCCAGGTGCCCCTTCACCTCCAGGCCGTAGAGGACCGGCCGCCCCAGGTCGGGCTCGGTCGCCCGGACGGTCGGCGAGTAGGCGACCCGCTCGATACGGTGGCCGATCTCGCTGTGGAAGATCGGATGGTCGACGGGCAACCGCTCGAGCCGCCCCTCGGGGAACATCTCCGCCACGAGCCTTCGCAACGCCGTGTCGAAGGCCTTCCGGCCGCAGCAGGCCTCGGCCCACAGGTACCCGCCCCGCTCCAGGTAGGCCTTCAGGGCGGCCCGCTCCCGGGCGTCCGGCTCGAACCCGTAGTGCCCCACCAGGTAGAGGATCGGGTAGGCCCGGACGTTCTCCAGGAGCCTGGCGTCGTCATCGCCCGCCAGGCGGACCGGGTCGGGCCTCCCCACCACCGTCAGACCGAACCGCTCCGAGAGGTCCTCCAGGAGCGTCGGCAGGGCGAACGGCCGGGGCCGCCAGTCGCCCTGGTGGTAGACCTGGCCGATCTGGAGGGCCCCGCGGGGGGCCTCGTCGCTCTCGGGCATCTCCAGGAGCGTCACCTCGTGGAGGCGGTCCGGCAGGTGCGAAGCGTCCGCCCCGCCCACGGCGTAGGCCGCCAGGTTCTCCCCCAAACGCAGGGCGTCGCTGCCATGCGCCGGGTCGGCCGCCGCCCACGCATCCGCCAGCCCCTTCGGGGCGAGGACCACCGACGCCCGGCACCCGAGATCCAGCGCCTCCAGGTCCGCCGCCGGCACGCGGTGGCGGGCCGTATAGATCGGATGGTTGGGCGGCAGGGGCCCGAACCGGCCCTCCGGGAAGAGGTCGGCGGCGAGCCGGCGGGCGGTCTCGGCGAACGCCGCGTCGCCCCCCTCGGCGTCCAACAGGATGATGCCCCCCTGCTCAACGTACCGGCGGAGGCGGTCCACCGACGCCGCCAGCATCCGGACCGGCCCCCGGCCCGTCACGTGCAGGATCGGCGCGGCCAGGTAGTCCTCCAGCGGCGCCTCGCACGCCAGCGTCTGCCACACCACGGGCTGGTCGGCCAGCCTCGTCCCGAGGAAGCGGACCAGGTGGTCGAGGTCCCGCGGGTCCTGCCGCCAATCGCCCGGCCAGACCAGCCGCTGCATCAGGAGCGGCCGGGACCCTTTCGCCAGGAACAGCAGGGCCAACGCGTTCTGGTACGGGCGGTCCGTCCAAGCCCCGTGGCTTCGCTGGCCTTTGACGAGCTTCTCGATGCCCTCGCGGAACCAGTCGTGCTCGCCGAAGGTCCGCCGTCCGGTGGCCACGCCGGCCCGCTCCAGCGAATACAGCCACACATAGTACCACGCCGTGCCACGGTTCGGGTTCCCGTCCAGCGTGTAATGGGCGGCGAGCCAGTCGACCGCCCGGTCGGCCAGCCGCTGCCTCTCGGCAGACGTCTCGGCCGTCTCCCTGGGCGCGAGCCGGTCGTGACACAGGTACAGCCCGGCGAGCATGGCGGCCGTCATGCTGCCGTAGGCCGACCCGGGGTCGCTCGTCTGGGCGACGTAGCTCCACCCGCCGTCGCGGGTCTGCGTCAGGCGGAGGTGCTTCTCGGCCCGCCGCCAGACCTCGATGGGCACGCGGGCCCCGGCCCGCTCGGCCTCCGACAGGGCCAGGATGGCGAACTGGGTGTTCGAGGCGTCGGTCCGCTCGTAGACCCGGGCCAGGTGGGCCTCGGCCAGGACCTTCCGGCGGCCCGTCCCGGTCAGCGGCAGGTCCTCGGGCGGCTCGCCATAACCCCACCCGCCGGTCTCCTTCTGCATCCCGACCAGCCAGTCGGCGGCCGTCTGGACCCGCTCCGCGTGGGCCTGCGGGTCGACGGAGGTCCAGGCCAGGACCTTCAGGGCGACAACGTAGGTGTGCCGATTCGGGACCCGCTCCAGGGCCGCGAGGCCCCGCTCCAGGGACTCATCGCCCAAGGCGACACCCGCCTGGGCCAGGGCGTAGCACGAAAGGGCCGTCACGCCCCCCTCCTGGGCGTAGTCCGGCCAGGTCCCGTCGGCCCGCTGGAGGCCCTTGATCTGGGCGACGCTCCGGAGGATCGCCCCGCGGACCTGCTCGGGCCGGACGTCGCCCTCGGCCGCCCCGCAGGACGGAAAAGCGATAATCCAGGCCGCAAGGGTGGCCGATAAAAGGAGCGTGCGGCACGCGAGCCGTCTCGCCGCCGCCGCCGCCGACAACAGAACCATCGGGCCCCCTCCGGAAGGTCTCCGCGCGCGTTTGTCAAGGTTATCGGCCGGTTGGCGGTGTCCGCTCCAAGACAAAACGGAACCGTCCGGCCGGTCGTTAAACGCCGACATGGTAAGGGGTTACGCCATTTCCTGGGACACGCCATGACGACCAGACACCTCGACGCCGAGCTGGAGCTGTTCAAACGCGTCCGCGACCGCATCGTCGAGGAGGTCGGCCGACAGATTATAGGCCAGCGAGACGTCGTGGACCAGATGCTCGCCACGATCTTCGTCCGCGGCCACTGCCTGCTGGTGGGCGTGCCGGGTCTGGCGAAGACGATGATGGTCCGCACGCTGGCCGGGGCGCTGGACCTGGCGTTCAAGCGGATCCAGTTCACGCCCGACCTGATGCCCTCCGACATCACCGGGACGGACGTCATCGAGCAGGCCCCCGACGGCAGCCGCCGCATGCGGTTCGTCCACGGGCCCGTCTTCGCCAACATCGTGCTGGCCGACGAGATCAACCGGGCCCCGCCGAAGACCCAGTCGGCCCTCCTGGAGGCCATGCAGGAACGCCAGGTGACCGTCGGTCAGACCACGACGCCGCTGCCCGAGCCGTTCTTCGTCATCGCCACCCAGAACCCTATCGAACAGGAGGGCACGTACCCCCTGCCGGAGGCCCAGCTCGACCGGTTCCTGTTCTCGACGCACGTGGCCTATCCGACCGCGGCCGAGGAGGAGCGGATCCTCCTCATGCCGACGGGGGCGGCGTGCGGCACGGCCCGCCGGATCCTCTCGGCCGACGACATCCGAAAACTCCAGCAGGTGGTCCTGTCGGTGCCCGTGTCGAAGTACGTGGCGGCGTACGTGGCCAAGCTGGTTCGGGCAACCCGGCCGAGCGACCCCCAATCGCCTGAGTTCGTCCGCGAGATGGTCGAGTGGGGGGCAGGCCCCCGAGCGGGGCAGCACCTCGTCCTGGCGGGGAAGGCCTTCGCCGCCATGGCCGGCCGGGCGTGTGTCGCCGTCGAGGACATCCGGGCCGCCGCCGTGCCGGTCCTCAGGCACCGGGTGGCGACGAGCTTCGCGGCGGAGACGGCCGGGCTCGACTCGGTGGCGATCATCGAGCGGCTCCTGAAAGCCGTCCCCGAGCCCCCGGTCCGCCGATACGTCGGCGCGAAACCGGTAACCCAAGCCTTAGCAACGGTTTAGGAGCGAAAAAAAGACACTAAGTGTCTTTTTTTGGTGCGCCATGGTGTGCCCGGAAGAGTATCTGCGGCCGGAAGTCGCCCGGCAGGTCAGGCGGCTCGACCTGAAGGCCCGCTTCATCGTCGAGGGGTTCTTCTCGGGGCTTCACGGTTCGCCCTACCGGGGCTTCAGCCCGGAGTTCTCCGAGCACCGCAACTACGTGCCCGGCGACGACCCGAAGGGCCTCGACTGGGCGGCCTGGGCACGCACCGACCGCCTGTTCGTCAAGACCTACCGGGCCGAGACGAACCTGTCGGCCTACCTGCTGGTCGATACGAGCCGGAGCATGGCTTATGCCGGCCGGCCCGGGGCGATGACCAAGCTGGAGTACGCGACGGCCCTGTCGGCCGCCATCGGCTACCTCCTCGTGCGGCAGCAGGACTCGGTGGGCCTGGGCCTCGTGGGGTCGGGCCTCGAGCGTCTGCTCGCACCACGTGCCGGGCGAAGGCAGCTCGTCCGGGTCCTCTCGACGCTGGCGACGGCCGAAGGGCGGGGTGAGACACGCCTCGCGCCGGCCCTGCACGCCGTCGCCCGACGGGTCCGCCGGCGGGGACTCATGCTGCTCGTCTCGGACCTGGTGGACGAGCCGAAGGCGGTCCTGGAGGCGCTGCGGCACCTGGCGTTCCGGGGCCACGACGTGGTCGTCTTCCAGGTGCTCGATCCCCTGGAGCGGCACCTGGCGGTCCGCGGGCCGGTCCTGCTGGAGGACCCCGAGACGGGCGAGCGGGTGGCCACCGATGCCGACCAGATCCGCCGGGCGTACACGGACCGCTTGCAGCGTTTCGTGGAGGCATATCGCGATGGCGTGGGCAAGATCGGCGGCGACTTCACGACGATGACGACGAGCACGCCGTTCGACCGGGCCCTGGTCCGGTTCCTGCACGAACGGAAGCGGCGGTTCTGAACGCGAGGGGCAAGCCCGTCGGCGAAACGCGCCTGGCGGGGCCACACGGTTCACGCGCGAGGGGCGCGTTTCGCGGCCGCGATTCCGCGGCGCGTCCCGTCACGTAAGGCAGCGTCAAGCCATGACCTTCACGAACCCGGCCATCCTGATGGCGCTGGCGGCCCTGGCGATCCCGCCGATCGTCCACCTGCTGGGCCGCCGCAAGGCCCGGCGGGTGGTGCTGCCGACGGCCCGGTTCGCGCATGGGGCCCATGCGGCGACGCGGGGCCGGGCCCGCCTGAGGCGGCTGGCGCTTCTGGGTCTCCGCCTGGCGGCCGTGGCGCTGCTGGTCCTGGCGGTGGCAGAGCCGCGGTTCGGCGCGGCCGGTCCGCAACGGGCCCCCGGCGGGCCTTGGATCGTCTGTCTCGACACGACGCCCAGCATGGACGCCCGCGACCGGCCGACGGCCCGGCGTGACCTGGCTCGACAGGCCCTGCTCGCCCTGCTGGCCGGTGCGGACCGCCATGACCCGGCCGTCCTGGCGCGGTCCGGTGGGCCGGCCGAGCGGACCGCCGTGGGCCGCCTCCGGGAGCGGCTCCGCCAGACGCCACCGACCGACTGGACCTGCGAGCCGCTCGGCACGCTTCTCGAACGTGCGGTGGCGGCCTGTCCCCGCAGGCAACCCGTTCCAAAGGGCGCGGACCGCGATGCGGCTCCAGCAGGCCCGCAACTGCCGCGCGGGACGCGTCTGCTGGTCGCCACGGATGCGACGCCGTGGGCCGTGCGGGACCTGGAGGCCGGCCGGTTCCGCCGCCTGGACGCCGACGTCTCGCTGGTGCCGGTCGGCGGGGAGGTCGCGAACGCCTGGATCGACCTGCCGCGGGTCTCGGTGATCGAGGTGGACGGCGAGCGGCGGCTGTCGGTGGAGGCGGACGTCGCCGGTCGGTCGCCCGGCGAGAGCGAGAGGGTCACGTGCGCGGTCGTCCAAGCCGAGCTTGCCCGGCAGATCGGGACGGGGCCGGGCCTCGGGCGGGCCCGCTTCGTCATGCCGCTGCGGGGGGACGGGCCCTGGCAGGGCTGGCTTCGCCTGGGTGAGCCGGACGCCCTGGCGGCGGACGACACGCGGTTCTTCGTCGCCGCGGCGGCGCCGGCCGGCCGGCGGGTCCTGGTGGTCGACGCGGCCGCCGGGAGGGAGGAGGCGGTCACATCGGCGGCGATGGTCCGGGCAGCGTTTCCCGATGGGGTGCCCGCGTCGCGTTTCCGGGCGACGCTCGTCCGCGCCTCGCAGGTGGACGCCGCGGCCCTCGAAGGCGTGCGGCTGGTGTTCTGGGTGGGCCCGGAAGCGCCGGCCGACCCGGCGGCGCCGGCGGCGTTCGTCTCGGGCGGCGGGGGACTCGTTTGGGTGCCCGCAGCGCCGGGGCCGCCTGCCGAACCGCTGGCGAGGGTGCTCGGCGTGTCCTTCGGGGGTGTCGACCGGCCCACCGAGGGGGTCACCATCGACCCGGCCGGGCACGGCAGCGGCCTGCTGGGGGCGTTCGAGGGCGGCACGAGCGGTGACGTCAGCCGGCCGGTGTTCCGGCAGCGGCTCCGCATGACGCTGCACGATTCGGGCGGCGAGACGGTCCGCTTCCTCGACGGCCGGGCCGCCATTTTCTCGCGGGAACAGGGCCGCGGCCGCACGGTGGCCCTGTCGGTCGGTCCGGGGCGAGTGTGGGGCGACCTGGGCGTGCGGCCGGAGTTCGTGGTGCTCGTACATTCGCTGGCCGAATCGCTCCTGCCGGGGACCGAGCCGGCCGTCGTGCTGGGCCGCGAAGGCCCGCCCCAGGTGCCCCCGTTTGCCCGCCAACCGGGGCACGTGCTCCCCCCCTCTCCCCCCTCAGGGCCCCCCCGCCGTCACGTGGCCGTGAACCTCGCGCCCGAGGAGACCGCCGACCTCGCGCCGCAGGTCGAGCGGCTGAAAGCGGTGTTCGATCCGGACCGGGTGCGGGCGGTGAATCCGGCGCAACTACTTTCTGACAAAGGACTTACGATCGGCATGGACCGTGAGTACGGACCCGGGCCACCGGCCGCCACGACCGGCGGCCTCACGGGCTGGCTCGTGGCGGCCCTGCTGGTCGTTCTGGCGGCCGAGCTGGCCCTCGCGAGCCGCCAGGCCGCCGCCGCAGCGCCGTCGGTCGCGGCACAATAGTGTTACCGATTTGCCCGATTGTGCCACGCGACCGCGCCGCCGTGGCCCCCCGGCGGCCCCTCGGGGGGCCCCGAATCCCACCCCAGGACCCCCTTGAAGGCCCCCGCCGGCCGTTTTCCCTTTGACACGATTGCCGCCCAGCGGGTACCATACTCACGGGTGGGAGGCCGCGCTTGAGACCTGCGGGGCTGGCCCTCAGAGGAAGGAGCGGGCAATGGAAGCGTTCGACCGACTCAAACAGACCGTCGCCGACGCCGAGGCCGACCTCATCAAGGCCGAGAACGGCAACAAGGCGGCCGGGACGCGCGTTCGCAAGGCGATGCAGGACATCAAGGCGATCGCCCAGGAGGTCCGCATCAAGGTGCTGGAACTGCGGAGCCCGGCCACCCCGATGTAGTCCCATGACGACAGGCCGGGCAGAGACCCGCGACATGCACCGGGAGGACGACGGCAGTCGTCCGGCGAGGCCGGCCGTGACGCCGGCCGGTGTCCGGACCACAGGAGACGCCATCGGTGCCGCCGCCCCTGCTGATTGACCTGGCCCGGATCGACACGACCCGCGAGCAGATGAGCCTGGAGGAGGTCCGCCGCCACAATCCGCACCGCCATGAAATGGAGCAGCTCTGCGGGGTGCTGCACATCGACTTGGACGCCGGCGAGGTCGTGGCCTACAAGGACGTCCGGGGCGATGAGTTCTGGGTCCGGGGCCACATTCCGGGCCGGCCGCTGATGCCGGGCGTCCTGATCATCGAGGCGGCGGCCCAGATGTGCAGCCTGTACTTCCATCTGGCCCAGTCCGACGACCGGTTCCTGGGGTTCATCGGGGTGGACGGGTGCAAGTTCCGGGGTCAGGTGGTGCCGGGCGATCGGCTGCTGCTGCTGGGCCGGGCGGTCCAGGTCCGGTCGCGGCGGGCCGTTTTCGACACCCAGGCGGTGGTCGACGGGCGGCTGGTGATGGAAGCCCGCGTCACGGGCATGCCGCTCTAGCCAGGGGGCCATCGCGGGCGTCGGCCTCGCCGCGGACGGCCGACGGCGGCGATGGGCGTCCGACGAGGCGTCTTTCGCGCAACGCGTACCGGGCCGGCGCCCCGTGCCGCCGGCCACCAGTTCGAATGGGAGCAGCCGATGGGCATACCAGGACGGAAGATTTCGAGCCACAAGCGGCGGAAGCGGACCGGGTTTCGGGCCCGGATGAAGACGCGTGGCGGCCGCAAGATCATCAAGCGTCGGCGTCGCCGGGGTCGGCGTCTGCCGAGCGCGAAGCGCTGACCTGCCAGAAGCTCCGCGGCGGGCGGGGTGACGAGCGCTCCGTCCGCGGCGGTCCTCCCACCAGACCTCGACGTGACCTCCTCGATGCGGGACGCAGCGGCCGCAGCGACCTCGCGCGGCGATCCGCCCTGGCTGCGTCCCCGCGGGCCAATAGACGGGGCGGTCCGTCCGTCTAAAGGAGCGGCGGACGGGCCGGCGCGAACGACCGCTTTTCGCTGGGGGGAGACGGTCCCCGAGCGTATAAAATACTGGCGGAATTCGGGGCGGTCCGCGCCGGGAGAGGGTGCATACCCGTCGGCCAGGGGGCGAACGATGGCGAGACGCATTCTGGTGCTCGTTGCGCTCGTCGGCGTGGTGCTGGCCGTTCCCGCCGCGGCACGGGGCGTGACCGACGAGGACGTCCTGCGGACCATCCAGCGGGCCCGGGAGTATCTGATCAACCTCCAGGGTCCGGACGGCCGGTGGCCGGAGGGCCAGTTCCACCGCAACATCACGGGCGGGCACACGGCGATGGCCCTGCTGACGCTCGTCTTCATCGGCGAGTCGCCGAACCGGCCGGTCGTCTCGAAGGGCCTCGACGCGATCCTGAACGAGCCCGACACCAGCACCTATGTGACGAGCCTTCACATCATGGCGCTGGCCCAGGTGAAGCGGCAGCTCGTCGGCGACCGTCAGCGGCGGGTGGTGTCGGCCCTTCGGCGGAAAGTCCGGTGGCTGATCGCCCATCAGCAGCCCAACGGCGGGTGGCCCTACATCAGCAGGGACGACGCCGATAAGCCGGGGTACTTCGACTTCTCGAACACGCAGATGGCGATCCTGGCCCTGCGGGAGGCGTCGCTGGCGGGCGAGGAGATCCCGGACGCCGTCTGGCAGCGGGCCCTGACCCGCTATTTCCAGGACCAGCTCGCCGACGGCGGGTGGGACTACGGCAACTGGTTCCACGGGACGAAAGACCAGTCCTACGGGTCGATGACGGCGGCGGGCCTGGCGTCGGTCTACATCTGCTGGGACAACCTGAACCCCGGCTCGGGGTGCCCCTGCCGCGGCGACCGATCGAGCCGCACCCGCGACGACACCGACCGGCGGCTCGACGCGGCCCTGAAGTGGCTGGAGAGGCACTTCGTCGTGGGCCGGAACCCCCGGTTCCCCGGCGGGGAAGGCGAGAGCCGGCATGCCTACTACTGGCTCTACAGCGTCGAGCGGGTCGGCATCGCCGCCGGCTACAAGTACTTCGGCCAGCACGACTGGTACGCCGAGGGCGCCGAGCACCTCGTCCGGACCCAGCGGGGCGGGTCCTGGGGCGAGATCCACGAGACCTGCTTCGCCGTCATGTTCCTCCACAAGGGCCGAGCGCCGATCCTGTTCAACAAGCTCCAGTTCGACGGCCAGTGGAACAACCACCGACGCGACATCGGCAACCTGACCCACTACATCAGCAAGACCAAGGAGATGCTGTTCCACTGGCAGATCGTCAGCCTCCGCCAGCCGGTCGAGGAGCTGCACGACGCGCCGGTCCTTTTCATCACGGCCGAGACGGTCCCCCCGTTCACCGACGAGGAAAAGCACAAGCTCCGGGCGTTCACCGACACGGGAGGGACGGTCCTGGTTGAGGCCTCGTGCGGGAACCGGGCCGTCCGGACGTGGTTCCGCCGCTTCGCCGAAGAGGTCTGGCCCGAGTGGCGGCTCGAGCCCCTCGGTTCGGATCACGGCTCCTACACCGACCCCTACACCCTGACGCGGCGGCCGGAGGTCATGGGCATCCACGACGGGCTCCGGACCATCGTCTTCTACGCGATGGACGACATCTCCTGCCCCTGGCACACGAAGGCCTACGCCCGCCAGGGGTATCTGTTCGAGTGGGGCATCAACCTGGCGACGTATGCCACCGACCACGCGCCGCTTAGGGCCAAGCTGGCCGCCCGGGAGCCCGCGGCCCCGGCGCAAACCGCCCCCGTCCGGGTGGGCGAGAAGGCCGAGGTCCGCGTCGCCCGCGTCAGGCACGACGGCGACTGGCTCACCGGCCGCAACTACAAGCCCCTGGACGCCCTGCGGGACCACCTGAACCGGACGGCGGGGCTCCGGCTGATCGCCGAGGAGTCGGGCCGGCCGCCGTCGGCCCTGGCGGGCCAGGACGTGGCCTACCTGGTGGGGGGCAAGGGGGTGGACCTGGCGGCGACGGAGCGCCAGGCCCTGAAGCAGTTCGTTGCCGGGGGCGGGCTCGTCTGGGCGGAGGCCGCCGGAGGGGCGCTGGAGTTCGACCAGGCCTTCCGCAAGCTCTGCGACGGGCTGGGGTGGACCCTGGAGCTGGTCCCGAAGCACGACCCGATGGTCAAGGGCGAGTTCGAGGGCCCGGCCCAGGGGTTTGACCTGTCGCGGGGGGTGAAGTTCCGCCGGGCCCTTCGGATGGCCCGCCTCGGTAGGGACCACGCCGAGCTGGTTGCCATCCGGTCCGACGGCCGGGTGGTCGGCCTGTACAGCCCGCTGGACGTTTCGTTCAGCGCGACCGGCTACGAGGCCTACGCCTGCCGGGGCTACAAGCCGGCCGACGCCCTGGCCGTCATGACCAACATGCTGCTCTACCTGACGACCCTGGGGTCGTAGCCGGGGCGGGCCGCGACGGCCGCACAGAACCGCGGCCGACAGACAGAAAGGACGAAACCGTGCCGAAGTCTTTCAGGCAGACCCTGACGATCCTGGTTTCGCTGGTGCTGGCGTCGGCCGTCCTGGCCGGGTCCGGGCGCGCCGCCGTCACCGACGACGAGGTCCAGCGGGCGATCCAGCGGGGCAAGGAGTACCTGATCAGCCTCCAGCAGCCGAACGGCTCGTTCGGCGAGGGCAAGCACGGCTACGGCGAGTCGTGCCTGATCTTCATGACGCTGGCCTACATGGGCATGCACCCCAACCACCCCGTCATGAGCAAGGCCGTCGACTTCCACCTGAACCTGAACCCCGACACGGACATGGGCGGCAGGCAGGGCTACGCCCTCCCCATGCGGGTGATGGGCCTCTCGTACGTCCACAACAAGTTCCTCGAGTCGGGCAGCCAGCGGGGCATCGTGCGGCGGAAGATGTACGAGGACATCACTCGATTCAAGATCGGCCAGGCCACCAACGGCGGGTGGCGGTACAAGCTCGAACCGACCGACAACTGGGACTTCTCGGTGACCCAGTGGCCCATCCTGGCCATGCGGGAGGCCAACATCGTGGGCATCGAGGTGCCGCCCGAGCCCCTGTTCAGGGCCCGCGAGCTCTATTACGAGAAGCAGAACGACGACGGCGGATGGGACTACCAGAACGGCCAGAGCCGCGGCGCCATGACCGCCGCCGGCATGGCCTCGCTCCAGATCATCGCCGACATCCTCGAGCCCGGCAGCGGGTGCCCGTGCCAGGGCGGCCGGAGCCGCCAGTCGAAGTCCAGCAGCGAGCGGCGGATCGACCGGGCCCTGGAGTGGCTCAGCAGGAACTTCCAGGCCGACAGTCCCCCGCACGGCGGCCACGCCGACACCCTCTACTGGCTCTACTGCGTCGAGCGGGTCGGCATCGCCGCGGGCTACAAGTATTTCGGCCAGCACAACTGGTATGCCGCCGGGGCCGAGTACATCGTCCGCAAACAGGGGGGCAACGGGAGCTGGAGCGGCAAGTGGGGCAACCAGGTCGGCACGTGCTTTGCCCTGCTGTTCCTCTACAAGGGGCGGGGGGCGGTCCTGTTTAACAAGGTCCGCTTCGACGGCGAATGGAACAACCACCGCCGCGACATCAACAACCTGGTCCGCTACATCGAGCGGGACCAGGAGCGGCCGTTCCACTGGCAGATCGTCGAGCTTCGGGCCCCCCTGGAGGAGCTCCACGAGGCCCCCATCCTGTACATCACCGCCGAGACGGTCCCCGCCTGGGGAGACGCCGAGAAGCAGAAGCTCCGCGCCTTCACCGACACCGGGGGGACGATCCTGTTTGAGGCCTCGTGCGGCAACCCGCCCGTGAAGCGGTGGTTCCAGGACTTCGCCCGCGAGGTCTGGCCGGAATGGCGCCTCAAGCCCCTGGGGCCCGACCACGGGTCCTACACCGACCCCTGGCCGCTGACGCGCCGGCCGGAGGTGCTGGGCATCCACGACGGGATGCGGACCGCCGTGTTCTTCGCCCTTGACGACATCTCCTGCCCCTGGCACACGTCGGCCCTGGCGTCGCGGCTCTACATGTTCCAGTGGGGCATCAACCTCCTGCGCTACGCCACCGACCGGGCCGAGCTGCATAAGATGCGGGCCAAGCTCTCCGTCCGGGAGGACCTCGCAAGCACCAAGTTCGCCTCGCCGGTCAACCCCGGCCCGAAGTCCTCGGTCCGCATCGCCCGCGTCCGACACGACGGCAACTGGGAGGTGAACGCCAACTACGGGGGCCTGAGGAAGCTCGTCGACGCCATCCGCGAGCGCGCCGCCGTCCGTCTCGAGGTGACCGAGCCGAACAGGAAGCCCTTCACGGAGGGCGGGGTGGCCCCGGCCGACCTGGCGGGGTACGATGCGGCCTATATCACCGGGAGCCGGGCGTTCGCGTTCGGGCCGGCCGAGCAGCAGGCCCTGAAGGGCTACGTCGACGGCGGCGGGTTCCTGTGGTTCGAGGCGGCGGGGGGCTCGCCGGAGTTCGACCGGTCGCTCCAGAAGCTGGCCGGCGACATGCGGTGGCAGGTGAAGCTCCTGCCGACGACCCACCCGCTGGTGACCGGGCGGATGGGCCAGGCCCTGGGGTACAACCTCTCGGCCGACGTCGATTTTCGCAAGGCCCTGCGGTTCATCCGGGCGGCCCGGCACTACGCGGAGTTCATGGGCGTGTACGAGAACGACCGGCTGATCGGCGTCTATTCGCCGCTCGACGTGGCCTTCAGCGCGACGCCTTACGAGGCCTACAAGTGCAAGGGTTACCGCCCGCCGGACGCCCGGGCCGTCGCCACGAACGTCGTGCTCTTCCTGACGACCCGGGGGTCGTAGCACCGGCCGGCGGAGGCCGGGCGGGAGGCCCGGCCGGAGACGGGCCCGATCGCCGGCCCGGCAGCCAACGAGAGAGGATGTGGACGTGTCGACTCCGACGATGAAGACGCTCGCGGCGGTCCTGGCAACGGCGCTGGCCTTGTCGGCCCTCCCGGCGGCCCGGGCCGACGTCACCGACGCCGAGGTCCAGCAGGCCCTCAACAAGGGCAAGGAATACCTGATCGGCCTCCAGCAGGCGAACGGGTCGTTCGGCGGCGGCGCGGGCAACCGCGGCTACGGACCGTCGTGCCTGGTCTTCATGACGCTGGCCTACATGGGCATGCACCCGAACCGCGACGTCATGAGCAAGGCCCTGGAGTTCCACCTGAACCTGAACCCGGACGCCGACATGGGCGGCAAGCAGGGCTACGCCCTGCCCATCCGGCTGATGGGTATGTCCTACGTCCACAACAAGCTCCTCGGGGACAAGCGGACCCGGGTCCGCCTGAAGATGAACGAGGACGTGCTCCGGATTCGCACCGGCCAGACCCGCCAGGGGGGATGGCGCTACAAGCTCGAACCCCAGGGCGGATGGGACTTCTCGGTCACCCAGTGGCCCATCCTCTCGTACCGCGATGCGGCCCTCGTGGGCATCGAGGTCCCCCTGGAGCCCCTGTTCAAGGCCCGCGAACTCTACTTCGAACACCAGAACCGCGACGGGGGCTACCACTACCAGACCAAGGACGACTCCTACGGGTCGATGACGGCGGCAGGGCTCGCGTCGCTCTACATCATCGGCGACCTGACGGAGCCCGGCAGCGGGTGCCCCTGCCAGGGCGGGCGCAGCCGCCGGTCCCACAGCGAGACCGATCGGCGGATCGACGCGGCCCTGGAGTGGATCGCCGAGAACTTCACCGCCAGGGAGAACCCCGGCAAGGGCGGCCGGCACCTGTACTGGCTCTACTGTGTCGAGCGGGTCGGCATCGCCGCCGGATACAAGTACTTCGGCCGGCACAACTGGTACAAGGAGGGGGCCGAGTACCTGGTGGGGGCCCAGAAGCCCGACGGGTCGTGGGGCAACCTGCCGGACACCTGCTTCGCCCTGCTGTTCCTCTACAAGGGGCGGGCGCCGGTCCTGTTCAACAAGCTCCGGTTCGACGGCGTGTGGAACGCCCACCGCCGGGACATCGCCAACCTGACCAACTACATCGCCCGGATCAAGGAGCAGATGTTCCACTGGCAGATCGTCGAGCTGAGCGCCCCGCTCGAGGAGCTGCACGACGCCCCGGTCCTTTACCTGACGGCCGAAAGCGTCCCGACCTTCGGCGAGGCCGACCGCCAGAAGCTCCGGGCCTTCACCGACACGGGCGGGACGGTCCTGGTGGAGGCGTCGTGCGGCAACCCCGCCGTCAAGCGGTGGTTCACCGGCTTCGCCCGGCAGGTCTGGCCGGAGTGGCAACTGAAGACGCTCGGCCCGGACCACGGCGTCTACACGTATCCCTACGACCTGACGAAGCGGCCGGAGCTGCTGGGCATCCACGACGGGCTCCGCACCTCGGTCTTCTTCGTCCTGGACGACGTCTCGTGCCCGTGGCAGACGAAGGCCTTCGCCGCCAAAGGGTACCTGTTCGAGTGGGGGATCAACCTGTTCACCTACGCCACCGACGGGGCGCCCCTGCGGGCCAAGCTCGTCGGACGCGAGGCCGCCAAGGAAGCCGACAAGTACCAGGGCCCGCTCAAGGCCGGCCCGAAGAAGTCGATCCGCATCGCCCGGGTCCGCCACGGCGGCAACTGGGAGGCGGGGGCGAACTACGGCGGCCTGCGCGTCGTGGCGGCCAACCTGAAGAAGGCCGCCGGCGTCGCCGCGGAAGTCGCCGAGCCGACCGCCCCGCCGTTCCATGAGGGGGGCGTCGCGCCGACGGACCTGGCGGGCTACGACGCCGCCTACGTCACCGGCAGCGAGCCGTTCACCTTCTCGCCCGTCGAGCGGGACGCCCTGAAGGGCTACGCCGACGGCGGGGGGTTCGTCTGGTTCGAGGCGGCCGGCGGGTCGAGTGAGTTCGACCGGTCGCTCCAGACGCTCGCCAAGGAGATGGGGTGGGAGGTGCGTCTGCTGCCGACGACGCACGGCATGGTGAGCGGCCGGATGGGCGAGGCCCTCGGGCACGCCCTGAGCACGAGGGTCGAGTTCCGCCGGGCCCTCCGCGTGCAGCGGCTCGGTCGCAACTACGCTGAGCTGCTCGGCGTGTTCGACGGCGGGAAGCTGGTCGGCGTCTACTCGCCGCTCGACGTCTCGTTCAGCCTCCACCCGTACGAGGCCTACCGGTGCAAGGGCTACCGGCCGGCCGATGCCGAGGCAGTCGCCACGAACATCGTCCTCTACCTGACGCAGCGGACGCCCTGAACCGCCGGCCCGCCAGGCCCCCGTCCCGCCCGGTCGGGTCCGCGCACGGTCCCCATCCTCGCATGCCTGGAACCGGGGCCCTTCCCTTGCAGTAAAACGCCCCTGCGGCCGAAACCGCAAGGGCGCTGGTCATTCCCGTCAATCGCCTTGAGGACCGCCCGGCCTTGCCGGCGACGCCGCCGCGACGGCCGCGACCGTCGGCGACCCTACGCCCGCGTCCGGCGGTGGAACTCCTCGCCCAGACGTTTCGTCGTCCGGCCCGGCTTGCCGTCGCCGATGGTCCGCTTGTCGACCCGCACGACCGGCACGACCTCGGCCGCCGTCCCCGTCAGGAAGCACTCGTCGGCCACGTAGAGGTCGTGGCGCGTCAGGTTCTCCTCGCGGACCTCGATGCCGAACTCCCGGGCCAGGGCGATGATCTCGTCGCGGGTGATCCCTTTGAGGATGCCCGCCGAGATGGGCGGCGTGAAAAGGATGTCGTCGCGGACGATGAACAGGTTGTCGCCGGTGCACTCGGCCACATAGCCCTGGTGGTTGAGCATGACGGCTTCGAGGGTGCCGGCGTCGACGGCCTCGATCTTCGCAAGGATATTATTGAGGTAGTTGAGACTTTTGATGCGTGGATTGACGGCGTTCGGGTGGTTCCGCATCGTGGCCGCCGTGACGACCTCCAGACCGTTCTTGTAGAGCTCGTCCGGGTAGAGCGAGATCTTGTCGCAGATGATGAAGACTTGCGGCTCGGAGCACCGGTTCGGGTCGAGCCCCAGCGTCCCCGCGCCGCGGGTCACGACGACGCGAAAATAGGCGTCCTCCAGCTCGTTGGCCCGGAGGGTGGCCTCGACGGCCTCGCACATCTCGTCCTGGGTCAGGGGGATCGCGAGGCGGATGCCGCCCGCGCTGTCGAAGAGCCGCCGGACGTGCTCTCGGAGGCGGAAGACCTTGCCGCCGTAGCTCCGGATGCCCTCGAAGACGCCGTCGCCGTACAGGAGGCCGTGATCGAAGACCGAGATCCTGGCCTCGTCTCGCGGCACGAGGTTGCCGTTGAGCCAGATCAGTTGCCCCATGGTTTCACCCGGTGGCTGAGCGCTCGAGGAATGCCGCTCGGGGCCGCTGCTCGCTCCCGGCCATCCGAGCCGCCTTCCCGTCCACGGGCCGCGGCGACCTCCCGGTCGCCGCTCGAAGACCCCTCGTCACGCGGGCCCCCCCGTCATCGCCGTTCGGACTTCGTTACTTTGTCAGGAGGCGGCTGTCAAGAGTTTGCCGTCGCGGAGGTGGAAGACGCGGTCGGCCTGGGCGGCGACCCGCCCGTCGTGGGTCACCATGACGATCGTCAGGCCGTGGTCGCGCTGGAGGTGTCCGAGAAGCTTCATGATCTCGGAGCCGGTGGCCGAGTCGAGGTTCCCGGTGGGCTCGTCGGCGAAGAGGACCCGCGGCTCGTGCACCAGGGCCCGGGCGATGGCGGCCCGCTGTCTCTCTCCGCCCGAGAGCTCCCGCGGCAGGTGGCGGATGCGGGCCGAGAGGCCCAGCTCCTCCAGGACCGCCAGGGCCCGGTCGCGGTACCCCCGGCGGGCCATGGGCCACAGGATGGCCGGGGTCCGGATCATCGCCGGCAGGAGGGTGTTCCCGAGGACCGTGAGGTCCGGCATCAGGTAGTAGAGCTGGAAGACGAAGCCGATGGCCCGGTTCCGCATGCGGTCGCGCCACCGCTTGCCCCGCAGGCGGAAGGCGTCCTGCGCCTCGAAGCAGACCGTCCCGTCGGTGGGCCGGTCCAGCAGGCCCAAGAGGTGCAGCAGCGTCGACTTGCCGCTGCCCGAGGGCCCCAGGATGCAGAGGAACTCGCCCCGCTCGACCTCCAGGTCCACCCCGTGCAGGACCCGCAGGCTCGCCCCGCCCATGGGGTAGTCCTTGACGAGCCCTTCGGCCCTCAGGATCGGGTCACTCATAGCGGAGCGTCTCCACGGGCTGCTTGAGGGCCGCCAGGAGCCCTCCGGCCATGCTGGCCAGTGTCGAGAGGGCCAGCACCCCGGCGCACACGCCCGCCGCCCACGTCGGCGACAGGCTCCGCGGGATCCGCTCGAAATAGTAAACGTCCCGCGGGAACACCTCCTGCCCCAGGACGTGGTTCACGTACGCCTCAATCGGGTCAAGGTGCGCGATCATCAGAAGCGCGAGCGTCAGGCCGACGGCCACCCCCATCGCCCCGATCAGGAACCCGTAGCCCAGGAACAGGCTCCCCACGCCGGCATCGCCCGCCCCCAGGGCCTTCATGATGCCGACGTCGCGGCCCTTGATGAACGCCATGACGTAGGAGATGAGGGCCGTCAGGATGCCGAAGCCGATCAGCATCACACCCAGCATCAGGGCCGTCATGTTCCGTTCCATCTCGACGACCCCCAGGATGGTCCGCTGCTGGGTCTCCCAGGTGTTGAAGATGACCATCGGCAGGTCGCCGGGGGACTTGGAGGCGAGCAAACCGTACCAGACGGCCTGGATGTCCTTGGCGACCTTCTCGGCGTCTGTCCCCGGCCGCAGGCGGACCTGGACCTGGCTCGCCCGGCGCGGCAGGCCCGGCCGGTCCCCCTCCGGCGGGACGGCCGCCATCCCCGCCATCCGCTGGGCCACCTTGAAGTCCACGTACACGTGGGTCGAGTCGGACTCCCAGTACCCGCTCTTGAACCGGTCGACCAGCACGAACTGCTGGTAGGACGGCCTCGGCACGCCGCCGGGGCCCAGCTCCAGCGCCCCGGACGGGCGGATCGGGATCGTCGTCACCACGAAGTCCTCGCCGTAGAGCAGGAGCGACTCGTCGACCGTCCGCTCCCACTTGACCTCGTCGGTCTTCCCGCGAAACGCCAGGTGCAGGCCCACGGCCAGGACGAGCATCATCGCGGCGGCGACCTCGCAAACGACCGCGGCCAGGGCCCAGCCGTCCCGACCGGGGCGGCGCCGGCTGCCCCGCCAGACGCCCAGCGCCACGAAGACTGAAGCGAGGGCGGCGGCCCAGGCGAGGACCCGCCACCCCAGGGCCGCCGGCAACTTCCGGGCCTCTTCCTTCGAGACGGGCCGGCCGATCAGTCCCGTACCGGCGATCGCGCCGGGCCGCTCGGGAAGGCCCCGGGCCTCCCGCCACGCCTCGACCGGCTCGGGCACCTCGAGCAGCGCCCCCGGATCGTCGGGCGGCTGTCTGGGCAGCCGCGGCGGAAGGGCCGATCCGTCACCCGGGCGGAGCCGGCGGGTGAGGGCAAGCTCCGCGTCTCCCTCCGGGGCGGGGTCCTGCCTCTGAAGGTACTGAAGGAACCGGCCCATCCGGGCCTTCTCCGCCGGCCGGATGCCGATCAGCAGGCATACCCGGACCAGGTTGAGCTCGCTCCCCGGGGGCTTGATGCGACAGATGGCGTAGGTCTGGATGACGGGGGTGGCGCCCTGGACGTCGGGCATTCGCTCGATCCGCTCGATGAACTCGTCGTAATATGGCATGCCGCTCAAGGAAGCGTCGACGATGACGTCCGAGAGCGTGCCGCGGATCATCTCGCGGGTCTTCTCGACGAACCCGTCCATGATGGCGAAGACGATGATCAGCAGGAACACCCCGAGGGCGGCCGGCAGGGCCGAGACGATCGGGACGACCGCCTTCCACCCGCCGAAGAGGTACTTCAGGCAGATGACGGGCTTGTAGACGCCCGAGAGGAAAACGTAGGCCAAGAGGGCCACGACGGCCGCCGCGGCCGCCGGCACCAGCCATCCCGGCCACTGTGCCACCTCACCCATGAATGCTCGCCCCGAATGCCGCTCCGTCCCGACGCGGTATGGGAACGCAGAGATCG
Organism: uncultured Anaerolineales bacterium; assembly: GCA_964526295.1. Taxonomy (GTDB): domain Bacteria; phylum Planctomycetota; class Phycisphaerae; order FEN-1346; family FEN-1346; genus CAZGKW01. The sequence goes on along the minus strand of CAZGKW010000023.1, from coordinate 14,948 downwards.
CGGAGTACGCAGAGAAAGAAAAAGTGTGTATTAATCCCTTAAGGCCCTGCTTCGTCTTCAGCCGGCACTCGCCGTTCTCTGCCTTTCTCCGCCTTCTCTGCGGGTCCTGCGTTGAGGCCCCGCAGGCGAATCACGACCGCTGCGGACGGAGCGTCGGGAACAGGACCACCTCCCGGATGCTCGTCGCCCCCGTCAGGAGCATCACCAGCCGGTCCATGCCGATGCCCAGGCCCCCCGCCGGCGGCATCCCGTACTTCAGCGCCTCGACGAAGTCCTCGTCCATGACGGCCATCGTCTCGTCCTGCCCGGCGAGCTGGAGCCTGAGCGTCTCGAGCTGCACGTCCGGGTCGTTCAGCTCCGTGTAGGCGTTGCCCAGCTCCATCCCGGCCACCATCGGCTCGAACCGCTCGGCGATCTCGGGCCGGTCGGCCTTCCGCTTCGTCAGCGGGCAGAGCCGGGCCGGCCAGTCCACGACGAACGTCGGCTGGACCAGGTGCTCCTCGACGGTCGCCTCGAACACGTCGTGCCGCACGACGTCGACGTCCTTGTTCGAGTCCTCGATGCCCAGCTCGCGGGCCTTCGCCCGGACGGCCGCCTCGTCGGCGAAGCCGACCCCCGCGTGCTCCTCGAAGAGGTCGGCGTAGGCGGCCCGCCGCCAGGGGGCCCTGTACTCGATCTCGTGGTCGCCCCACTCCAGGCACGTCTCGCCGCCCGAGACCGTCCGCGCCAGGTGCTCGACCAGCGTCTCCGTCAGCTCCATCATGTCGGTGTAGTCGGCGTAGGCCTGGTACACCTCCATCAGGGTGTACTCCGGGCTGTGGGTGGTGGAGAGCCCCTCGTTGCGGAAGACCCGGGCGATCTCGAAGACCCGCTCCAGGCCGCCCACCAGCAGCCGCTTCAGGTACAGCTCGGGCGAGATCCGCAGGTAAAAGTCGGCGTCCAGGGCGTTGTGGTGGGTGATGAACGGGCGGGCGGCCGCCCCCCCGTAGATCGGCTGGAGCACCGGCGTCTCGACCTCCACGAAGCCCCGCTCCGCCAGGAACCGCCGCGTCTCCCGCAGGACCACCGACCGGGCCCGGAGCCGGTCCCGCACCTCCGGGTTGGCAAACAGGTCGACGTACCGCTGGCGGAACCGGGCCTCCGTGTCCTGGAGGCCGTGCCACTTCTCCGGCGGCGGCAGCAGCGACTTCGTGAGCACCTCGACGTCCTCGACCGCGACGGTCACTTCGCCGGTGCGGGTGGTCATCAGCGTGCCCTCGACGCCGATAATGTCCCCCAGGTCGAGCTGACCCACGCGGTCCCACGTCTCGGCGGGGAGGTCCCGCTTGTTGAAGGCGACCTGGATGCGGCCGCTCGAATCGACCAGGTCGGCGAAGATGAGCTTGCCGAACGCCCGAAGGCCCATCAGCCGACCGGCCACCCGGGCCGGGGCCCCTTCCCCGGCCGTCTCGAAATGGCGGCGGGCCTCGGCCGCCGGGATGGCGTCGGGAAAGCGGCCCCCGAACGGGTCCAGGCCGACCGCCCGGAGGGCCTCGGCCTTGCGGCGACGCTGTTGTTCGTACTCGCTGGACATGACGGCCTTCCGGAGAACCGGGGCCCGCGTGGAAACGTCGAATCTTAGCGGCCGGCGGGCGCTTTCGCCAAGCAAAAGTTGTGGCCGGCTGGTACCATTGTGGCCCGAGCCCGCGCAAGGAGTGTTGCCCGTGCATCGCGTTGCCTTCGCCCTCTCGGTTCTCCTCGTCGCCCTGCCGGCGGGCTTGCTGCGGCCGGCCGCCGGGGCGGCCCTGCCCGTCCTGCCGACCGCGTACGTGCCCGCCGATGCCGACCTGGCCGTCCTCGTGCGGATGGACCGGCTCGTCGGGACGGACCTGTGGCGGACGTTCGCCGACCCGCGGTCGGGGCCCTATCGCGAGCTGGTCGGCGAGATGCCCCTGAAGCTCGACCCGGAGAAGGACGTCCGGACCGCCGCCCTCGCCCTGAAGCTCACCTACGGGGAGGACGGGGACCCGGACGCGCTGGAGTGGGTGGCCGCCCTGTCGCTGGCGCGGACCATCGGGCCGGAGGAGCTCCTGGGCGGGCGCGCCGAGCCGGCGAGCCTGGACCTCGGCGGCGTCCAGGCGTACCGCCTCGACCGGGACATGAGCCTGGCGATGCCGGCGCCGCGGCTGGCCGTCCTCGGGTCAAACGTCTACCTTCAGAGGGCGATGCGGGGTGCGGCCGCGCCGCCGATGGCCGGTGCGGGCAAGCAGGCCTGGCAACTCGACGGCTTGCCCGGCCAAGTGACGTTCGCCGGGCGGATGCCGCCCGAGCTTCGGCAGGCGGTCTCGGCCGAGTTCGGCCGTCTCCGCCGGCAGCGGCTCCGGCACCTCGACGGCGACGATTTTCTCGAGTTCGCCATGGTCTACGGCTTCATGCGGGCGTGCCAGACGGCGGAGTCGGCCCGCGGGCGGGTGGACCTGACGCGGGACGCCGACGCCCTGACGGCCACCGTGACGCTCGACACCGAGCGCGCGGCCGGGAGCGTCGCGAGCTGGCTCGGAGCGATGGTCGACCCGCTGGCGATCGCCCTGCCGGCGATGCTCGGCGGCCGGGCCCTGGAAGGGCCGCCCGACGAACCGATCGCCCGCCTCCGGGCCGAGGGGCCCGACGTCCACCTCACGGCGCCCCGCGCGGCCCTGGAGTGGGCTGTCGCGAACCTGGTCGGCAACCTCGAGGCCGAGCGCGGGGCCGCTCGGAGCATGGGCCAACTGGCCCAGCTCGGCCGGGCGGCGATCATCTTCCACCTCGACCGGCGGCGTCCGCCGAAAACGTGGTCCGAGCTGCTCGAGGCGGGGCTGATCGCCGACGCCGACGTGCTGCGGAACCCGGCCATGAAGGAGCACTTCGCCGACTACGACTACGCCCTGGTGCCGCTCCCGTCGCTGCCCGTCGAGGGGGGCGGCGAGACCGTCCTGGCTTACGAGCGGTGGCGGGGCGAGGAACCGGCCGGCGGGCAGATCAACGTCCTGTTCGCCGACGGCCACGTCGAGCGGCTCGACTTCGAGCGGTTTCGCCGGATTTTGGCCGAGACCTATCGCCGGATGGGTCCCCGGCCGTAGGAGCTGCGTAAGGCAGACCCTCCGCGGCGGCCCTCTTCCGTCTCTGCGCGGCGGGTCCACGCGCAGCCTGCGGGCACCGGATTTCCCATGCCCTCGCCCGGCGGGCCTCCTATAATCGGTGACGCCGGATCGGCGAGCCCCGAGTCCGCTGCCCGAGAGGAAGGTTCCATGCCCCGCCCGTTCATCAAGAGTCTCACGACGCCCGGCCACCTGGTCGAGGGCGTCTTTCAGGTCGCCGAGAAGGACCTTCGCACCACGAAGAAGGGGTCGTACTTCATCACCGGCCGCCTCCGCGACCGGACCGGCGAGGTCCCCGCCATCATGTGGGACGCCACGGAGGCCCTGTTCGCGGCCATCCCCCAGGGCGGGTTCGTCCTCGTGAAGGGCCGCGTGGGCGAATACAACGACCGGCCCCAGATCGTCATCGAGGCCCTGCGGCCCGCCCGCGACGCCGAGGTCGATCCGTCCGACTTCCTCCCCGTCGGGCCGGGCAACCCCCAGGAGGACCTCGCGCGCCTGAAGTCGCTCTTCGACGAGCACCTGGAGCGGCCCGCCCTGAGGGGCCTGATGGACGCCGTCTGGGCCGACGAGGAGCTGATGGAAGACCTTGCCCGGGCCCCGGCGGCCGAGAAGCTCCACCACGCCTACATCGGCGGCCTGGTCGAGCACACCCTGAGCGTCGCCGAACTGGCGGTCCTCGTCTGTCGCCACTACCCGCAGCTCGACCGCGACCTGCTCCTGGTGGGCGTCTTCTGGCACGACCTGGGCAAGACCCGCGAGCTGGCCTACGAGAAGGCCCTCGGCTACACCGACAGCGGCCGCCTCGTCGGCCACCTCATCCAGGGCGTCCTGATGCTCGACCAGAAGGTCCGAGAGGTCCGCGCCGCCGGGACCGACTTCCCCGAGCTGCTGGCTGACGTGGTGCGGCACCTGGTCCTGGCGCACCACGGGGAGTACGAGTTCGGGAGCCCGAAGCTGCCGATGACGGCCGAGGCGTTCGTCCTGCACCACATCGACAACCTCGACGCGAAGCTGCACGCCTTCGAGCGGGAGACGGCCGGCGACGCCGACCCGGAGCGCCGCTGGACGGCGTGGAACCGAATGTTCGGGGGACGCCTCTTCAAGGGCCTCGTCGAACCGGCCGAAGAGGGCGAGGCGAGGCAGTAGCGGCGCCGCGGCCGTGTCTTGACCCCGGCTTGTCGCGCCGTAGTCCCGGCGCCTCCGACGGAAGGCAAGACCGCAGGGCACACAGAGAGAGCATCATTTGTGCATGGACGGCTGGCTCCCCGCACGTCGGACAGGCCAGCCGACAGCGCCGATCCCGCCGCAAAATCACTTGGGCCAAACCCACGGTCATGGTAACTTTGCGGATGACGTAACCGGGGAAGTCAAACAGCCGACGAATTCCGTGCACATACATGGCTCAGCCTCCTGCCGACAGCCAGTGCGCGATAACTCACTGTCAAAGCAGAGGTTGAGCCTTTTTTCAACCGCAAATCCCGCCGCAAAAGTGAAACAGAGCCGTTTTTATTTGGGCCCCGCCTGGCCGGCTGCCGGCCGGGTGACGGCTCAGGCGGTGCCTGCGGCGATGCCGATCAGGAGCATCCCCGCGATGCTCAGGATCGCAAGACCGTTCAGGACGAGGCCGAGGACCGCGAAGACTTTCCGGCGGTCACGTTGAACGACGCCCGCGATGCCCAGCCCGGTCCCCACCAGGTGCCCGAGTCCCGCCAGGAGAATGGTGCACCCGAGGGCGACGGTCGCCGGGGCCGTCTCGTCAAATCCTCCGCCGGCCGTCGCCGCCATCACTCCGGCCGCGATCACCAGCATCGCCAGCAGCGCACCGGCCACCAGGGCGATGATGAACGAGGCGATGCCCAGGCCCGAGTGCGGAAGCGGCGGATAGCCCTCGGGCGAGTACCCCTCGGCCGGATACTGCGTCTCCCAGGCTTCAGGTTCCTGCACGGCGGTCCCCTCCCCGAACGTCCGGCCCCATGGTCTCACTGGTCGCCCCCTCGGACGGCCCGCACGGGCTTCGACGCAGGGCGAATGCTCTCCGACGGGCGTCAGGACGCCGTCGCGCCCCTTCCTCCCGCCGGGCCGGCACTCGGCGAGGGTCCGCCCCCGCCCGGCGCGGCCCCGCCGCCGCCCTGGGGCGGAAGGAGCTGGCTGTAGATCGCGTCGTTGACCTTCCGCATGAACTCGGCGTAGTCGGCCTGGGCCTGCATGAACCGCTTGACGGTCATGTTGGAGGCGACGGCCTGACGGCGGGCCTCCAGCTCGCGTTTCTCCTCCACCTCGATCGGCTGGTTGCCTCGCTCCTTCTCGGCGACCTTGGCCGCCACCTCGTTATAGGCCTTCATGACCTTGGCGGCGGCCGGGTCGTGGTGGAGCTTCTCGCTGGCCTCGACGTAGGCCTTGAACCGAGGGTGCTGGTGCATGGCCTGTCCGAGCTTCCGGGCCCGCTCGAGGATCTCTTCCATGGGGACCTCCCTGCTTGCGTGTGGGCCCCACGTTAAGCCCCCCAGGCGCCTGACGCAAGGGGATTGCACGATGCGGCGACCGGAGCCAGGAGACCGCACCCCCGAATGCGGCGGCGTCCGCGTATCCGTCCTGTGGGCGGGCGGCGGACCCGCTTGCAGCCCTTGCCCTTGAGTCTTCGCCGGCCGGCGACTATACTCGTGCCATGACCACCCGCGACCAGATTCTGGGACACATCCATTCCCACCGTTACCGCCCCTTGAGCAAACGGCGGCTGGCCCGTTTCTTCGACGTGGCCGAGGAGGACTATCCGCAGTTCCGGGCCCTCATTCATCGGCTGATCCGCGAGGGGGATATCGTCGAGGGCCGACGGGGCAAGCTCCTGCCGTCGGAGGCCGCCCCCCGGCGGGGCCGGCGGGAGCAGGCCCGCGTCGAAGGCCGATTCTCCAAGGCCGCCCGGGGCTTCGGCTTCGTCATCCCGGCCGACGAGACCGGCCCGACCGGCGGCGAGGACCTCCACATCCCCGCCGACGAGACCCTCGGGGCCGTCACAGGCGACACGGTCCTGGCCGAGGTTGCCCGCAAGACGGGCCGCGGGTACACCGGCCGGATCGTCCAGGTCCTGGAGCGCGGCGAGACGCGGTTCGTCGGCACCTACTACGAGCCGAAGGGGCCGGGGTCGGGCGTCGTGCGGCCGGACGGCGGGGTCCTGCTCCAGGAGTTCGCCGCCCCCGATGGACGAAGCGCGGGCGCCAAGCCCAAGGACAAGGTCGTCTTCGACGTCGTCCGCTACGCCCTGAAGGACGAGCCCGGCGAGGCCGTCATCACCGAGGTCCTCGGGCCACGCGGCGACCCGGGCGTCGACACGTTGGGGGTCATCCGCCGCTTCGGCCTGCCGGACGAGTTTTCCGAGGAGGCGATGGCCGAGGCCCGTGGCGCCGCGGCCCGGCTCGGCGAGGCGGCGCTCGCCGACCGCCGGGACCTGACGGGCGAGACGATCATCACGATCGACCCGGAGGACGCCCGCGACTTCGACGATGCGATCAGCCTCGAGGGACTGGACGGCGACGAGGTCCGCCTGGGCATCCACATCGCGGACGTGGCCCACTTCGTCCCGGAGGGATCGGCGCTGGACGGCGAGGCCCGAAAGCGGGGCACCAGCGTCTACCTGCCGACCACCGTCGTGCCGATGCTGCCGGAGGTCCTCTCGAACGGGGCGTGCAGCCTCCAGGAGGGCCGGACGCGGCTCACCAAGAGCGTCTTCATCCGCTTCGACGCCGAGGGAGAGCCCATCGAGGCGGAGTTCGCCAATACCTGCATCAAGAGCTTCCGGCGGCTGACGTACAAGGAGGCGACGGCGGCCCTGGGGGGCCGGCCCGGGCGGCTGCCGAGGCCCGTCCTCAGCCTGCTCCGAGAGATGGAGGCCCTGGCGAAGCGGCTCCTGGCCCGCCGCCGGCGCCTGGGGTACCTGGAGCTCGACCTGCCGGAAGTGGAGCTCGAGTTCGACGACGACGGTCGCGTCACGGGGGCCCACCCGGAGGACACCAGCTTCAGTCACCGCATCATCGAGATGTTCATGGTGGAGGCGAACGAGGCGGTGGCCCGAGAGCTGGCCCGCCGCGGCGTGCCGCACATCCGCCGCATCCATCCCGAGCCCGACGAGGAGGCCGCCCAGGACCTGAAGAGCTTCGCCCGGAGCATCGGATACCGCCTCCGCAGCCCGACCGATCCCTCCAGCCTCCAGCGGCTCCTCAATGCCGTACGCGGCAAGCCCGAGGCCTACGGTATCCACCTGGCGGTGCTGCGGAGCCTGCGGCGGGCCGAGTACAGCCCCAAGGATGAGGGCCACTTCGCCCTCGGCTCGGCCGACTACTGTCACTTCACCTCCCCCATCCGCCGCTACCCCGACCTGACGGTCCACCGGCTGTTCGACGCGATGGTCCGGGGGAAGCTCCGGGCCCCGAAGGGCGGGCAGCCGAAGCGCCAGGCCGGCCGCCAGGAGGCCGACGGCGACGGACTCGTCGGCCTCGCCAAGCACTGCACCGAGACCGAGCAGCGGGCCGAGGCCGCCGAGCGGGACTTGACGAAGATCAAGCTCCTGGAATACCTCCAGGGCCGCATCGGCGAGACGTTCGAGGGGGTCATCACGGGCGTCCAGGCGTTCGGCCTGTTCGTCGAAATCCCGCACCTGCTGATAGACGGCCTGGTGCACATCTCGGAGCTGAGGGACGACCGGTACCGCTTCGACCGTCGAAAGTGGGCCCTGGTGGGGCAGAAGCGAGACCGCGTCCTTCGCGTCGGCTCGGAGCTGGAGGTCCGCATCGCCGGCGTCGACATCGCCCGCCGGCGGCTCGACCTGGTGCCCGTCGAGAAGGAGCGCCGCGGCAAGGGCGCGAAGGGCGGCACGAAGTCCGGGTGTACCGAGGAGGCCAGCCGCCGCAAGAAGCGTTGACCGGCACGCACGCCGTCAGAACGAGGAGGGGCCGCGATGAGCAGGCACGTCTGCCTGCTGGCTTTGGTCCTGTGTTCCTGTCAGGGCGGGACGGGCGGCGAAGGGGGCCACCCCGAGGCCCAGGCCATCGTCGACCGCATTGTGGCAGCGAACTCCGATCTCGTCCGCCTGACCATCCACGCCGTGCCGACCGGCCAGGCCGAGAGCCGCATCATCGCCTCGAACCTTCCCGAGAAGATCGGCCGGCCGTCGGACCCGGAGGACATCGACGCCATGAAGACCGGCGAGACGGTCGTCCTGAGGGAGGGTGAGGACCTCGACGTCACGGCCCCGGTCCGCGACGAGGAAGGCCGGCCCATCGCGGCCACCGGCATCACCCTGAAGGTGCCCGAGGACGCAACCGAGGACCAGGTGGTCGCCGCGGCCAAACAGATCGCCGCCGAACTGACCGAAGCCGTCCGGAACGCCCCGAAGCCGCTCTGGTAGGCCCGGTGGGGACCGCCGAGCGCGGGCCGCCTCGCCAAAGATCAGCGGCCCCTCGGACACCTCGGACGTCCTATAATAAGGGCGAGGAGGGTCTGGCCTGAAATGGGCACGTCACGCTCAATCCGTGGGCGCCGAGCGGCCGGTGGGCTGTCGGCGTCGGTCCTGGCGGCCGTTCTGGTGGCGGGTCTCGCCGCCGGGTGCGGCGAATCGTCCGCGGAGAAACTCCGGTCCGACGATCGGGCTGACCGGCTCGAGGCCCTCGGCGACCTGGCCGAGGACGGCAGCGATCCGGCCCTCGAGGCCGCCGCCGAGGCGATCCGTCACGACGACATCCTCACGGCCCGGATGGCCGTCCGGACGGTCGAGCGGATGCGACGCCGGAAGGTGTACCAGGCCCTGCGGGACGCGACCGAGGACCCCCGGCCGCAGGTCCGGGAGGAGGCGACCCTGGCGCTGGGGCGGCTGAGGGACGCCGAGTCGGCGGCGACGCTCGTTCGGCGGCTGCGAAGCGACCCCGACCCGTCGGTTCGGGCGGCGGCGGCCACGGCCATCGGACGGCTCGGGGATCGCGACCTGGTGGGGGCCCTGGTGGAGGCGGCCCTTAAAGAGGAGGACCTCCGGGTCCAGAGCTGCGCCGTCGGGGCCGTCGCGAAGCTGGCCCACGTGCGGTTCGGCTACGATTCGCGGGCCTCCCGGAAGGAGCGCGAAGCGGCCCTGGAGGTCATGCGGCGTTGGGCCTGGCGCGGCGGATGGCTGCCGGGCTCGTCGCCGCCCCCGGAGGACTTCTAGCCGTGCTGTGGACCGCAGAGGACGCGGAGAACGCAGACAGAGGCAGGAAGCGGATAGGGCTACTTTGTCAAATCCACAAGGGCCGTGGCGCGGTGGGCAAGACTGCCCACCGCGCGGCAAAATGAAGGAAAGCGCGGCGGGCGAACTAATGGAAAGCGCGGCGGGCAGTCCTGCCCGCCGCGAAAGGGACTTCGAAACGCAAGTGACGCGGTGGGCAAGGCTGCCCGCTGCGCTGGAGTCGTTGTCGGTTGGCAAGAGTTGACAAAGTAGCCATAGGCAGGAGGCGGGGCACGGCCTCGGGAGGCCGTCCGGCCTGGCCCGAAGGCGGTTTTTTTTCAAAAACTTTTTGATAAAGTTGTATTCTCTGCGGTCTCCGCGGCGAAATCACGCTGTCGTATGGGAGGAACGGCCGATGGCGGACCGCAAAGCCGATCGGCGGCGCGGCCGGGCGGCGCTGACGCTCCTGGAACTCCTGATCGTCATCGCCGTCCTGATCCTCCTGGTGGCGATGCTGGCCCCCATGGGAAGCCATGCCTGGGACGTCCTCCAGCAGACCCAGTGCGCCTCGAACCTCCATACCATCTGGCAGGCCTACAACACGTGCCATGCCGACTACGACTATCGGCCGGTGGCCCACGGCATCCAGTGGCGGGCCGTCGTGGGGCCGTACACCGAAGGGCGGGAGGACCCGTTCCGGTGCCCGGCAGCCGAGGGGCGGGTCGGCGAAGGCGGCGGCGCCGACGCGGGCTTCGCGCCGGGCCGCGTCTCGTTCGACCGCCTCTCGTTCGGCGACCTCACGTTCCGCATGTACTGCAAGGAGGCCGGCCGGCCCGGCACGGGCGGCATGCAGACCGGCGAGTTCCTCGGCACGGCCGTCGTCCAGGAATGCCAGGGCGTCGAGATCGTCGACATGGGAGGCGGGAAGTACCGCGTCGGCATAGAGGACCGGTACTTTTTCGCCAACTCCGGCTGGCACGGGGGATACGACGACATCCGGTTCCTCATGTGGACCGAAGGCGGCGAGCCCTACAAGGTGCAGGTCCTCGGCGGCGACGAGGGCAAGGGCATGTCCTACTACTCGTTCAAGTTCGACTTCTACGTCGGCGAAAAGCTCGTCTGCGAGGACTTCGTCCTGAAGCACAACGAGGTCATCGACCTGCGGGAGGCCGGCCTGGCCTCGGGCTATGGCGGGGCCGGCTACGTCGACACGGTCGGCTACACCGTCTGCGACTACGGGATGAGCAGCGGGGCCTACGAGGTCGCCGGCCGGCGGCTCGCCAAACTCGAGGGGAAGCGGTTCTTCGTCCTCGACTATGCCAAGCCCCTCGCCGATTACAACCGCGACAACGAGGACGACGACTGGAACAAGCACTTCATCCTCTCGCCCGAGGACTGGGAGCGGGACTTCGCGTCCGAGGCCAGCGACGACGAGACCTGGGCCAGCTACCAGTCGCTGCGGCACTTCGGGCGGGCCAACGTCCTGTTCTGCGACGGCCACGTCGAGGCCCTCGCCCCCGCCGTCGAGGCGACGCCCCAGGAGCTGATCGACGGCCGGCACCTCGACGAGACCAGCCCCCTGTGGCGCCGCGAGCAATGAACCCCTGAGGCCGCACCGTTGTCCCCCTCGCCCCTCCGGCGGCCTCATAGCAGAGGGATGGGGCGAGGGGGGACCGGCGGCTTTCAGGCCCCATCCGGGCCGCGGTCCTCGACGTCCGGGCGATATCGGGGCGAGGCGGCCACCTCCGCGTGTGCCGCCCGGAGCGCATCGGCCATCGTCTCCAGCCGGTCGGGCTCCTCGGCCGCCAGGTCGGTCGTCTCCTCCGGATCGGCCGCAAGGTCGTAGAGCTCGAACCGCTCGAAATCCTTATAGGCGAGGACCTTCCACCTCCCGTCGCGAAGGGCGAACTTCGGTCCGCCGAGCGCCCGGCGATACTCCCAGTAGAGCGGCCGCTCCCGCACCGGCGCCTCGCCCCGAAGAACCGGCAGGACGCTTGTCCCGAAGATCGGCCGGTCGTCGGGCACGTCGGCCCACGCCAGCTCGCACAGCGTCGGCAGGACGTCCACCCCCGAGACGGGCTCGGCCGACTCGCGGCCCGGCCGCTCAATCATCGGCCCCCGCAGGATGCCCGGCACCCGGATGCCGCCCTCGTAGAGGTGCAGCTTCATCCCGCGATGCGGGCCCGGCGTCCCGTACGAGCGGGCCGCACCGGGATAGCGGTCCAGCGTCTCGGGGCCGTTGTCGCTGGTGAAAAAGACGAGGGTCTCGTCCCGCAGGCCCTGCTCGTCCAGCTCCGCCAGCAGCCGGCCCGCCTCGTGGTCCATCTGCGACACGTTGCCGTAATAGATGGCCCGCTCGAACGGTTTTGCGTCCGGGTAGAGGTCGGTGAAGGCCTTCCCCGTGGCGACCGGCTCGTGCGGCGAATGGAACGAGACGAACAGGAAGAACGGTCGGCGCTTCGGCCGGTCCCGGAGCCAGCGGATGCCCTCCTCGACGATGAGGGTGCTGGAGTAGCCCGCGAGGGGGCCGACCTGCTCACCGTTCCGCCAGAAGTTGTCCGGGTCCCTGTGGCTGGGGTGGGCGTTGTTCTGCGTGGCGAACCAGTGGTCGAAGCCGTGATCGGCGGGGGTGGGCTGGTCCGTCTCGAAGCCGCCGCTCACGTGCCACTTGCCCGTCAGGCAGGTCGCGTAGCCCGCCCGGCGAAGGAGCGTCGCGACGGTGACGGCGTCGCTCCGGAGGTGGACGTCGGAATGCTCGCGGACCCAGTCGGGGACGCCCTCGGCGTCGGGCGGCCGACCCGTCAGGAGGCCCGCCCGGGCCGGCGAGCAGACCGGTGCGGCGGCGTAGCAGTCGGTCAGGCGGAGGCCTTCACGGGCCATCCGGTCGAGGTTCGGCGTCCGGATGCCAGGGTGGCCGTAGCAGGCGAGGTCGCCCCACCCCAGGTCGTCGCAGAGAAAGAGGACGACGTTGGTCGGCCGGTCGGTTTTGGCCATCGGTTCGGTCTCCTCGGTCTCGTTCTTCTCGCTCGTGCGGCCGCAGCCCTGCGCTGCGGCCCACGCGGCCCCGGCGGCCCCCGCCGCGCCGTAATAGAGGAACCCCCGCCGCGTCAGGCCGTCGCGCGAGGCGGGCTCAATCGCCATCGTCGGCCTCGTCGGCCTCGAAGGGCTCTTCCTTCATCTCGCCGCCGGCCGCCGTCTCGGTGAGTTTCGCGATCTTCTGCTCGGCCGCCTCGAGGGCCTTGCGGCAGGCCTTGACGAGCTCGGCCCCCTCGGCGTAGAGCTTCAGGGACTCATCCAGCCCCGCTTCGCCGGATTCGAGCCGCTCGACGATCTCCTCCAGCCGCGCGAGGCGCCGCTCGAACGTGGGCCCCTCGGTCGGCTTCGCCGCGTTCTTTTTCGCCATGGGTTTCTCCGTATTCCCGGGATTTCGGCGCGCGGGATTCTTGACCCGGCCACGCGCTACGGCGACCTCCCAGTCGCGGCTCGAAGGTTCGCTAATCGAAAAGAGCGCCCTGGCTCTCGTCGCGCCGCGGCCGCTTGCGTTTCCTCGTCTTTGCCGTCCTGCCTTGGGGCTTTGCTTCCACCTCTTCCTTCGCGGTTCCTTGCTCGTCATTCTGCCTTCGTCGTTCACTTACTCTGCGCACGTCGCTCTCGACCTGACCTTCGGCGAGGATCGTCCGCAGCTCATCGCCCGGCCGGACATCGCGGGCCTGGACGAGCGTCGCCCCGGTCCGCGCAAGGACGGTCCGGCTGTAGCCGCGGGCGAGGACGCGGTCGGGGCTGAGGTCCTCCAGTTGGGCGGCCAGGCCGTCGAGGCGGGCCCGCCATCGGTGGACGAGCATCGCCCGGCCGGCCCCTTCGAGGCGATGGGCGGCCATCCGGACGGCGGCCCGGGCCTCCAGCCAGAGGACCCGGGGGGCGTGCTCGGCGAGGGCCGACGCGGCCCGCTCCAGGCGGAGCCGCCGCGACGACGCCGCCTCGGCCGCCCCGGCCGTCGCCCGACGCGCCAGGTCCTCCACCTGCTCCAGGCGGCCGAGGACCAGCTCCTCGGGGTGGGCGAGGTACCGGCTCCGGGCGGCCATCGCCAGCCGGTCCCGCGCCCGCTCCAGCCGGTGGGCCACGTGCCGGCCCATCCGCCGCAGCGAATGCCCCAGCTCGGCGGCGATCTCCCGCCGGTCGGGGACGACGATCTCGGCGGCCGCCGACGGCGTGGGGGCCCGGACGTCGGCCACGAAGTCCGAGATGGAAAAGTCCGTCTCGTGCCCCACGGCCGAGACGACCGGGACGGCGGACGCGAAGATCGCGCGGGCGACCGCCTCCTCGTTGAAGGCCCAGAGGTCCTCCAGGCTCCCGCCGCCGCGGCCGACGATCAGGACGTCCACCCCGCCGATGCGGTTCAGGTCCTCGATGCCGCGGACGATCTCGGCGGCGGCCCCGTCGCCCTGGACGCGGGCGGGCGCAAGGAGCACCTCGGCGGCCGGCCAGCGGCGCCCCAGGACGTGGAAGATGTCGCGGACGGCCGCCCCGGTCGGGCTCGTGACGACGCCGATCCGCCGGGGGAAGCGCGGCAGGGGCTTCTTGCGGGCCGGGTCGAACAGGCCCTCGGCGGCGAGCTTCTCCTTGAGCTTTCGGAACGCCACCTCCAGGGCCCCCAAGCCGAGGGGCTTCAGCGACGAGACGTAGAGCTGGTAGTCGCCCCGCTGGGGGTAGACGCTGATGCGGCCGCGGGCCTCGACCTCCGTGCCGTCGCCCACGTCGTGCTTCAGGCGGTCGGCGGTCGATCGCCACATGACGCACCGCAGGGCGGCCCGGTCGTCCTTCAGGCTGAAAAAGAGGTGCCCCGAGGTGTGCCGCTTGAAGTTCGAGACCTCGCCGCCGACCCAGACCTGGGGGAACCCCAATTCCAGCGTGTCGGTGATGCGGCGGGTCAGCTCCCAGACGGTCTCGGGACCCTCGGCCTCGGGCTCCGGGATGAGGCCGGCGTCGAACGGCTTGTCATCATCGGGCATGGGGGCGAGGATATCGCGCCCACGAAGGCGACGCAATCCGCGAAGTGGCTGTTTCATTGCCTCCCTCTGCCTTGGCGGGAGAGGGGCGGAGTGAGGGCGTACCGCGTAGCACCGGCCGCGGCGGGCGCGGAGGCCCGCTCTGACGCACCCGCGGGGCCAGGCCGAGATACTGCCCCACCGCCGCCCCATCCCGGAACCGTCCGGCATGGTGCAGTTCCGTCCGGAACGTCATGGCCGTGACCGGCCCCACGGCCGGATGGCTCACGAGGACCGCCACCGCCGGTGCATGCCGCGCCTCGGCGGCCAACGCTCGGATCCGCCCCTCGACCCGACGGAGCCGGGCCTGGGCCTCGGCCAGTTCGGCCACCAACTCGTCCAGGCAGAACCGCCGTTCGTCCCCCAGCGTCAGGTGGCCCAGCGCCTCTGACACCGGCCGCCGAGAAGTGCTTCAGCCCCGGCGGCTCGGCGATGCCATGTTGCAGCAGAAAACTCTTGATCTGCTGCTTGACGCGACGCACTTTGCGCATCACCTGGTCCCGCAGCCGCAGCACCTGGCGGTCGGCCTCCCTTCGCGGCGGGCAGGACAGCCCGCCGCGCTTTCCTTTGGACAGCCCGCCGCGCTTTCCTTTGGACAGC
>CAZGKW010000022.1:0-76375 GCA_964526295.1 uncultured Anaerolineales bacterium | reverse complement strand
CACGCCCCCGGACCCCCTTCACGCCCGGGGGAATACGCTTGTTTTGGGTCTAGCCGCAACTTGCTGGGAGCCTGATTGGGCAGGCATATTCTCCGACGAGGCTCAGAGGACCCGCGATTGGTGGAACTGGCCGTTTGTGGATTGGATGGTATATGTGCCGCGAAAAATCGCCAGTGTGCCGCCGCCCTCGACCCTCACGCAACTTGAGAATGGCGGGTCGCTGATTGTCGTGCAACCCAGCCCGCCCGCCGTGGACAATCCAGAGGACCAGGAGAGGATCCGCAGGACCGAGCAGATCGTGCGGCCATAGAAGGCTGTCCCAAGCAAGGCCGGATAATACTACAACGCTGAGTTCTCGGCCAATGGCATTTGCGGATTCGGGTCAGTGTGATGCCTAACTCGTGTAATCGGCGGAGTTTGCGTTTGCGGTGGCTGCGGGCCGCACGGGCGTTGCGTTGTTGGGTCACAAGCACCCGGCGGCTGAGCGTCTCGGCGCGGCGTCTGGAGCAGCGGCCGCCGCGGCCTGAGGACATCTTGCAGCAGTTCGACACCGACTCCGAGCTCTTCGAAGCCGTGTATGATGCCGTTCCGCAAGACTACCGGCGCGCTCGGGGGGCCCGCCGAGAGCTTATATGGGCCTTGCTGTACCTGAAGAAGTACTGGATGATCTGGCCTCCCTGCTGGAAAGTCGAGGCCCCCGACTGGGAGGGTTACATTAGCGTTCCGGCACAGGAGACGGACGAGGCGGCGAGGATCGCCATGGACATGCTGGACTCCGAAGGGACGTACCGCGGCAGGCTCCACTTGGTTTTCCCTGACAGTCTGGCGACTCCGGTGGACGCGGCGGAGTTGGCCGCTAGGTTGCTGTACTGGGCTTCTTTCGTCCCAGAGGGGCGTGAGAATGACGCGGCCGAATCAGCTTCCAGTCTTGGGGAGAAGTGACGTCTGCCGGCTGACGAAGGCCCCGCCGCCCTATGATTGTGGCCGTCCCCGGAACACACCAGCGAGGCATCAGGTGCCATTGGAGTGTTAGGAGGCAACCCAATGATCTTTCTGTGACAATACTGGTTTTGCGGGGACACAATACGGTTTTTTCCGTTGAGGGGCACCGGCGGATCGCCAAGCTCGTCCCCGGCTCGGACTGGGACCGGACCGACTACTACTACACCCGCCGGTGGCAGGTGGTCGAGGGGCGGTTCGAGGACGACCAGGGCACGGCCGCGGCCGTCGCGACGGACGTCAAATACCAGTACGTCTGGGGGCAGCGGTACATCGACGCCCCCATCGTCCGCGACGAGGACACGAGCGGCGAAAAAAAAGACACTAAGTGTCTTTTTTCTGCGCCTAATCCGGTGTGGATAAAGGGCTTAGCTTCTGCCAAAAAGACACTTAGTGTCTTTTTCTTGACCAGGCAGCCCGCCGGCGGGTCGGAAGCGGTTCCGACGGCTCGGGCGGCGACGCGGACGGGGATTGCATTGACTCCGACGACGAACATCTCTATGACACGCAGGACGCGAACTTCAGCGTGACGGCCCTGGTCGACGGCTCGGACGGAGCGGTGGTCGAGCGCTACATGTATTCGCCCTACGGCGAAGTCGAGGTCCTGGACGCCGACTGGTCGGCCGACGCCGACGGCGAGTCGGACTACGAGAACACCCTCCTCTAATGCGGCTACTACCACGATTGGGAAACCGGCCTCTACCACGTCCGCCACCGCTATTACGATCCGCCCCTCGGGCGGTGGCGACTTTTTGCTTGAACGCCTCCCGGGGCGGTTTACGATGCCGGCCGCACTCGAAGTCGAGCGCGCAGGCAACCAACACGCAACCGACACCGAACCGAAAGGAGGCCCCCGTGGCCGAGCCCGTCGTCGCGATGCAGATGTACACCCTCCGGGACCTGACGAAGGAGGACTACGCCGGCACCCTCAGGAAGGTCGCCGAGATCGGCTACCCGGCCGTCCAGGTCAGCGGGTTCGGCAACTCGACGCCCGAGGAGATCCGCAAGGTCATGGACGACCTGGATCTGGGGTCGGCCGGCACCCACCTGGGCTACGGCATGTTCCTGGACGAGTTCGAGAAGGTCGTCGAGATCACGAAGACGCTCCGGGCGAGTTTCGCGATCGTGCCGAGCCTGCCGAAGGAGGTCCGCGAGACGCAGGACGGCTGGCTGCGTCTGGCCGATCAGTTCGCCGATTGGGCCGCGCGTCTGAAGGACGAGGGCCTTGGGTTCGCCTACCACAACCACGCGTTCGAGTTCGAGACGACCTTCGACGGCCGGTACGCTTACGACCTCCTGTTCAAGGAGGGCGCGACCGACGTCGAGGCCGAGATCGACACGTACTGGGTGCAGTACGGCGGGGCCGATCCGGTGGCGTACCTGAAGAAGTACGCCGGGCGGATCAGCATCGTCCACTTCAAGGACATGGGCGAGGGCCCCGACAAGCCGATGGTCCCGGTGGGGGAGGGGGTGCTCGACTGGCCGGCGATCATCGAGGCGTCGAAGGCGGGCGGCAGCGAGTGGTTCGCCATCGAGCAGGACCGGACCGAGCCGCTGGAACCGCTGGAGGCGGCCCGCGTGAGCCTCGAGAACTGTAAGGAATGGGGCCTGGCGTAGGGGTTTCGGATTGCGGATCGGCGCGGCAGGCTCGTTTCGGCCTGCCGCGCTTTTTTCTGCGATGGGCGGCCCCAGGCCACCGGCCTGTAGACGCGGCGGGTGCGGAGACCCCCCGCGCCCATCCGCAATCCACAGTCGGCAATCCGCAACCGGCTCAGTCGGTGAAGTTCTCGCAGTGTTCGCTGCGTTCCCCGAGGATTCGCAGGTGCTCGCGTTCCTCGGCCAGGATCTGCCCGAACGCCTCCGTGGCTACCTTCGAGTCGACGAAGTCGATCATCTCCTGGTAGAAGGCGACGGCGTCGCGTTCGGCCCGCATGCCGACCGCCAGGGCCTCGTAGTCGCTCTTGACCTGGTCGCTCAGGCGGGCGACGTCGCCTTTCTTGGCGAAGACCTGGGTATCGAGCAGGCGGTCGATGTAGGCCGAGACGTCCTCGCCGTCGGTGTAGCCGTCGCCTTCGGCGCGGCCGGCCTGGAGCTTTTCCTCCAGTTCCTGGAACCGGACGAGGTGCTTCTTCTCGTCCTCGACGAGCTTCCGGAAGACGTCGCGGGTCTCGTCGGTCTCGGCCTTGTCGGCGGCCCGCTGGTAGAAGTCGATCCCGCCTCGTTCCATGTTCTGGGCGATCTTGGCCGCCTCGACCTCGTTGAAGAACATCCTCGCCATCGGTGCTGCTCCTTTCAGGTGTTGGCGCCTTGGGGGCGCGGTGGCTGGACTCACTTGGCGGCCGGCGTGAGCTGCTCCCGCCCGAAGGGCGAGATCTCGCGGAGCCGGCGGATGATCGGGGGCAGGACCTCAAGGACCGCGTCGACCTCCTCCTCGGTGTTGTAGACGCTCAGGCTGAAGCGGACGGACCCGTGTGCCGCCGTGTACGGGACGCCCATCGCCCGGAGCACGTGGCTCGGCTCGAGGCTGCCGCTGGTGCAGGCCGAGCCGCTGGAGGCGCAGATGCCGTGCTGGTCGAGCATCAGCAGGATCGACTCGCCCTCGACGTACTCGAAGCTGACGTTGAGCGTGTTGGGCAGGCGGTCGGTGGGATGGCCGTTGAGGCGGGCCCCCGGGCAGGACCCCATGAGGCCCTTCTCCAGGCGGTCCCGGAGGGCCTTGACGCGGGTGTTCTCCTCGTCGAGCCGCTCGGCGGCCAGCTCGGCCGCGGCGCCCAAGGCAACGATCGCCGGGACGGCCTCCGTGCCGCCGCGGCGGTTGCTTTCCTGGTGGCCGCCGATCTGGTAGGGGGCGAAGCGGGTCCCCCGGCGGACATAGAGGGCCCCGATGCCCTTCGGGGCGTGCAGCTTGTGCCCCGACAGGCTCAACATGTCGATGGGCAGCTCCGAGAGGTCCATCGGGACCTTGCCGACGGCCTGGACGGCGTCGGTGTGGAACAGGACGCCGCGGCGGCGGCAGATCTCGCCGATCGCCTCCACGGGGTAGAGGTTGCCCGTCTCGTTGTTGGCCCACATGATCGAGACGAGGGCGGTGTCGCTTTCGTCGATGGCGTCCTCCAGGGCCTCCAGGTCGAGGGCCCCGTCGGAGTCGACGCCCACCTGCGAGAGACGATACCGGGGCAGGCCGGGGGGCTGCTTCGCCAGCGTCTGGCACACGTTCAGGACGGCCGGGTGCTCGACGCGGCTCGTCACGAGGTGGCGCCGTTCCGGACGGACCGCCAGGGCGCTTCGGATGGCGGCGTTGTCGCTCTCGGTGCCGCAGGAAGTGAAGATGATCTCGCTGGGGTCGGCCCCCAGGAGTGCGGCCACGAGCTCCCGGGCCCGGTCGACGTACTTGGCGACCTGGCCGCCGAAGGTGTGCATGCTCGACGGGTTGCCGTAGAGCGGATCCAGGAACGGCAGCATCGCCTCGCGGACCTCCGGTGCGACGGCTGTCGTGGCGTTGTTGTCGAGGTAGATGACCTTGCCCATGGCGGGCCTCCTTCCGGTCACTTGTTGCGGATCCGCGGGCCCACGTCCTCGACGACGATGCCCGGGTCGACCAGTTCCCGGAGCTTCGTCTCGACAAGGCCCTTGAGGGTGACGTCGCTGACGGGACACCAGGCGCAGTGGCCCAGGAAGGCGACCTCGACGCGTTTGCCGTCGATGTCGACCAGTTCGACGTCGCCGCCGTCCTGCTGGATCATGGGGCGGACTTCCTGCTCGATGACCTCCTGGATGCGGTTGATCCGCTGGAGGTTGGTCATGCGGCCCGCCGCGGGGCGCTCGGCGGCCGGGGCCGCAACGCCCGTGCCGTGGACCCGCCGGATGATGGCCTCGATCTCGGGGACGCACCCGTGGCACCCGCCGCCCGCCTTCGTGTAGTGGGTCACCTCCTGGGGCGTGCGGAGGTTGTGCTCGCGGACGACCTTCTCGATGACCTTGTCGGTGACGCCGAAGCAGCGGCACACGATCTTGCCCTCGTCTTCGAGCACGAACGGCTCGCCGCGGTAGTCGGCGATGGCTTTCTGAAGGGCCTCCATGCCCATGACCGAGCAGTGCATCTTGGCCTCGGGCAGGCCCCCGAGGTACTCGGCGATGTCGTCGTCGGTTAGGGCGGCGGCCTCCTCGACCGTCTTTCCGACGATCAGCTCGATGAGGGCGTCGGAGGAGGCGATGGCCGAGGCGCACCCGAACGTCTGGAACTTGGCGTCGGCGATCCGCTCGTCCCCGTCCAGCTTCAGCATGATCCGCAGCGCGTCGCCGCAGGTGATGTTGCCGACCGTTGCGTCGAGGTCGGGGTCTTCAAGCTCCCCGACGTGCTGCGGATTCAGGAAGTGCTGTTTGACCTTGTCGCTGTATTCCCACATGGCGCGCCTCTCCCCTGCCCGTATCAGCCCATTCTACGCCGGGACGAGAGGGGGTTCAAGAATTGATGGGGACGGGCTTGG
Source organism: uncultured Anaerolineales bacterium (assembly GCA_964526295.1). Taxonomy (GTDB): domain Bacteria; phylum Planctomycetota; class Phycisphaerae; order FEN-1346; family FEN-1346; genus CAZGKW01. The sequence goes on along the minus strand of CAZGKW010000022.1, from coordinate 70,889 downwards.
GGGACCCGGCGCACGGGAGGGGGGCCGCGGGCCGCACACGGGGAGGCGTCACCGCCGAGCGTCACGTCCAAGCCCACGAGCGGCGCCCGTGGGCCGACGCCTGAGGCCGGGCCGGGCGGGCCGGCTATTCCTCGTAGGGCCGGTCGAACGCCACGGCGATCTTGTACTCGTCCTCGGAGTCCTCGATGCGGACGACCGTCCCGGTGAACTCCGGCCGGCGGACGATGGGCCGCCACTCCTTCGGGACGACCAGGAACTGGACGCGGACGTGCAGGCCGACCTCGACGCCTTGGCGGACGGGCAGGCCCCGGACCCTGACGCCACCCTCGCCGATGTCCATCGCGTTGCCCCGAAAAATCAGGACACCCGCGGCGCTGCGGACGATGGTGTTGTAGTCGACGCGTTTGCGTCGCCGGCCGCGGCGATCGTTCAGCAGATGGCGCGTGTACCCCTCGATCTTCTCCAGAATGGCCATAGACGAACTCCCGTCGGCCGTGTAATCACCCTCCATTTATCGGCAGGATAGCGGTTCGGCTTAAGGGCCATCGCGGGTCCTGTTAGCGGGTCGCTTGCCGACCACCGCCCGGCGAGCGGATGGCGCCGCCGCGCCGGCTTGACTTGGCCCCGAGGTCTCTCTAAACTGTCCAAGCGTGGCTAGGCTGCCTGTCCCTGAGGAGACGCCCAGATGGCGCAATTCTTCCGTAATGCCGGGTGCATGATCGGCCGGACGCCCCTCGTGCGGATCAACCGCATCATCGATTCGGAGGCCACCGTCCTGGCGAAGCTCGAGTTCTACAACCCGGCCAACTCCGTCAAGGACCGCATCGGCGTCGCGATGATCGAGGCCGCCGAACGCGACGGGCACCTCGCGCCCGGCACGACCGTCATCGAGCCGACCAGCGGCAACACCGGCGTGGCCCTGGCCTACGTCTGCGCCGCCAAGAAGTATCGCCTCGTCCTGACGATGCCCGAGAGCATGAGCATCGAGCGGCGGCGCCTCCTGAAGCTGCTCGGGGCCGAGCTGGTCCTGACGCCCGCCGACCAGGGCATGAAAGGCGCCATCGAGAAAGCCGCCGAGCTCCTGAACGATACCGACGACGCCTTCGTGCCGGACCAGTTCAGCAACCCCGCCAACGTCGAGGTCCACCGCCGGACCACCGCCGAGGAGATCTGGCGGGACACCGACGGCGAGGTCGACGTCGTGGTGGCCGGCGTGGGGACGGGCGGGACCATCACCGGCGTCGCGTCGGTCATCAAGGCCCGAAGGCCCGGCTTCAAGGCCGTCGCCGTCGAGCCGTCGAAGAGCCCCGTCCTCTCCGGCGGCGAGCCCGGCTCCCACGGCATCCAGGGCATCGGGGCCGGGTTCGTCCCCGAGATCCTCGACACCGACCTCATCGACGAGGTCGTGACGGTTGACGACGAGGCGGCGTTCGACTGGGCCCGCCGGGCGGCCCGCGACGAGGGGCTCTTGGTGGGCATCTCCAGCGGGGCGGCCCTGGCGGCCACCGCCTGCATCGCCGCACGCGACGACATGGCCGGCAAGACCATCGTTACGGTCATCCCCAGCCAGTCGGAACGCTACATTTCGACCCGCCTGTTCGAGGGCATGGAGTAGGACGGCGGCGGGTCGCCCGTCCAGCCGGACCCCGGGGAGTGAGCCAGCCATGACCGACATCGCCGGCGAGATGGACAAACGTGACCGCGTCCAGGCCGTCCTCGACGGCCGGCCCGTCGACCGGGCCCCCTTCACATTCTGGTACCACTTTCCGTCCGACCGCGTCGCGGGCGAGGCCTGCGCTCGGGCCCACCTGGACCACTACCGGAAGCACCGGCTCGACTTCGTGAAGGTGATGAACGACAACGGCTACCCCGCGCCGGAGGGGGGGCTGGAGAGGCCCGACGACCTGAAGCGGATGCTGCCCGCCCCGGTTGAGTCACCCGAGTTCCAGAACCAGGTCGAGGCCCTGGAGATCATCCGAGACGAGCTGGGCGACGAGACGTTCTTCATCACGACGGTCTTTGGGCCCCTCTCGGTGCTGAACAGCCTGTCGGGGAAGCGGGCCGTCGAGCTGGTCCGGGCCGACGAGCGGGCCGCCGACTACGCCCTCTCGGTGATCGCCCAGACGCTGGGCGACTTCGCCGATGCGTGCATCACGGCCGGGGCGGCGGGCATCTTCATGTCCTGCTCCGACCGCGAGCTGAACGCGGCCCTCGGATCGGGCACCTATCGCGACCTGGTCGCGCCCCACGACGCCGCCATCTTCCGCCGCGTTGAGGCCGTCCCGCTGAACGTCGTCCACGTCCACGAACGGGCCGACGACTTCGGCCTGTTCCTGGACTACCCCGCCCAGGTGGTCAACTGGGCCGACCGGGCCGACGGCCCGAGCATCGCCGAGGCCGCCCGCAGGACGACGAAGGTTTTCATGTGCGGCATGGACCACTCGACGACGGTCGTCGAGGGCGGGCCCCAGGACATGCGGCGCGAGATCGAGGACGCCGTCCGCCAGGCGGGGGACCATCCGCTGATCGTCGGGCCCGGGTGCAGCTTCCCCTCCGACGCCCCCGAGGCGAACCTCCAGGCGGTCTACGACGCCCTGGCGACCTGAGCGAAACCTGAGGCACGCATCGAAGCCCACGGGCGGCGCCCCGTGGGCCGCTTCACAGGCGAGAAAGGCTTCCGATGGAACAGACGCTCGTCATCCTGAAGCCCGACGCCGTCCAGCGGGGCCTGGTGGGCCGGATCCTGGCCCGCTTCGAGGAGAAGGGCCTGAAGCTGGTGGCCCTGAAGCTGGCCCGTGTCGATCAGGCGGCGGCCGAGGCGCTCTACGCCCCCCACGAGGGCAAGGAGTTCTACGAGCCGCTCCTGCGGTTCATCACCGGCGCCCCGGTCGTCGTGGCCGTCCTCGAGGGCAAGGAGGCCGTCGCCGTCACAAGGAAGGTCCTCGGGGCGACGTTCGGCCCGGACGCCGCGCCGGGCACGATACGGGGCGACTTCGGCATGAGCCGGCGTTTCAACCTGGTCCACGGGAGCGATTCGCCCGAGTCGGCCCAGCGGGAGATCGGCCTGTTCTTCGCCCGGAACGAGCTGCTGGAGTGGGAACCCGCCGACTGGAACTGGCGGTACGATTTCTCCACCGGCGAATGCGTCTAGCCGCGGGGCGCCCCGGCAAAGCCCCGCATCGCAGGCCGGCGCTTTCGTGTCGCACGAGCCGGTCGCCCGAACGCCCCGGACTGCGGTCCGGGGGGCTGTCTCAAGCCTACGCCTCCATCCGGGTCTTCTTGGGCGTCCTGTCCGATTCGTCCCGATTCGCCGCCGTCCCGTCCGGGAACCGCCCGTACTTACGCTGCCGCGTGAAGGGCAGGGCGAGCAGACGCAGGACGCGGTTGTCGGCCCGCGTCAGGTAGGCGGCGACGCCGATGGTGATCTTGTCCTGCGGCACGTTGAGCCGCAGCGACCGGTGCAGCCGGTCCCACAGACTGAAGACCACCGAGTAGTTCGCATTCACCTCGTCGCGGACCACCGAATGGTGGACGCCGTGCATCCGCGGCGTCACGAACACCCAGTTCAGCGGCCGCTCCAGCCACAGCGGCAGCCGCAGGTTGCTGTGGTGGAACACCGTGCCGCACTGGAAGACGACCAGGTACGCGACGAACTCCCCCGGCAGGGCCCCGATCAGGGCCACCTGGGCCGCCCGGAGGCCGGTCGAGTACAGGATCTCGCCGGGGTGGAAGCGGAACGACGTCGTCGTGTCGAGGTCGGGATCCGCGTGGTGCACGTTGTGGAACCGCCACAGCAGGCCGATCTCGTGGTTCGCCCGGTGCCACCAGTAGAACGTCAGATCGAACAGGCAGAAGGCGATGGCGAAACGGGCGACCGGCGGCAGCGCAAAGGCGTTCAACAGGCCGAAGCCCGCCCGGTTCATATGGCCGGCGAGCAACAGGGCCGTCGGCGTTACCGCCAGGCCCCCGACGAGGAATGCCGCCCCCGTCACGAGGGCGTTCACGACGAGACGGCCTTTCAGCGGGCGGAACCTTTTCCGCAGCGGCCGGAGGTGCTCGGCCGCGAAGAACAGGGCGAACGTGCCCGCGGTGACGGCCGGCCCCAGCCCGGGGTGCTGCTCGAATAGCGACATCGGCGTGCCTCCCCGCCGGTCGGGCCTAGACCGGCACGTCGCTGCCCCACCACGCCTCGCCGGGGGCGTACGGCGACAGGTCGGGCTCGGCGTGCTCCTCGGCCATGACGGCGGCCATCCGCTCGATGACCTCCGGGTGATCGGCGGCCACGTCGGTCGTCTCGCTGAGGTCCGTCGCCAGGTCGTACAGTTCGATCGGCCGCTCGCGGCCGTGCCGAACGGCCTTCCACCGGCCGGAGCGGACGGCCTGCTCGAATCCGTTCTCGTAGAACTCCCAGTAGAGTCGCTCGTGCTCCGGGGCGGGCCCGCCGAACAGGGCGGGCGCCATAGGCAGGCCGTCCAGGCCCGGCGGCGCCGCCGCCGCCGGGCCCGCCAGCTCGGCCGCCATCGGGAGGAAGTCCCAGAAGGTCCAGACGGCGTCGCTGACCGCCCCGGCGGGCACCCGGCCCGGCCACCGGGCCAGCATCGGCACCCGAATGCCCCCCTCCCAGAGGTCCCGCTTCATGCCGCGGAAGGGCTCGTTCGTGCCCTCCTCGGCCCGCCCGTTGTCGCTGGTGAAGAGGACCAGCGTGTCCTCGTCGAGGCCCAGCTCCGCCAGCAGGGCCATCAAGCGCCCCACGTCGCGGTCGAGCACCCACACCATGGCCGCATAGTTCTTCGCGTCCTGCGTCCAGGGCATCTCGGAGAACGGATCGTCGGTGGGCGGCTCCAGGCGGCCGTGGGGCATCGTCGTCGCCACGTAGAGGAAGAACGGCTCGCCGCGCCGGCGGCGGACGAACTCCAGCATCTCGCCCGTCACGAGGTCGTGCGAGTAGACGCCTCGCTTGTCGCCCTTGTTCTGAGGGAACGCGATCCGCTCCTCGTTCCGCCAGAGGTACTCCGGGTAGTAGTTGTGGGCCCGGCGCTGGTTCAGGTAGCCGAACCAGTAGTCGAAGCCCTTCTTGTTGGGCGTGCCGTCCGTTGCGGGCTCGGCCAGGCCCCACTTGCCGACGATGCCGGTGGCATAGCCGGCGTCCTTGAGGACGCGGGCGACGGTGATGTCCTCCGGGTCGGCCCGCAGGGGCAGTCGGTCGGCCTTGCCGTCGGCCTGGCGGATGAAGTTGCCCCGCACCCGGGCGTGGCCCGTGTGGAAGCCGTTCATCAGGCAGCACCGCGACGGGGCGCAGACCGGGCTGCCCGCGTAGACCTGCGTGAAGCGGGTGCCCTCGGCCGCGATCCGGTCGAGGTTGGGCGTGCGGCACCGCTTCCCGCCGTAGCACCCCATGTCAGTGTAGCCGAGGTCGTCGGCGAGGATGAGGATGATGTTGGGCGGTCGTCGGCCGCGTTCGGGTCCGGCCATCCGGGCTCCTTCCATCGTCAAGGGCGCCCTATCGCTACGGGAGCGGGCCCGCTTTCGCAAGGCTTTTCACCCCTTCTTGCGGGACGGGAGAGACCCGATTCCGGTTGAATCGACCGCCAGGCGGCCTATAATCGTTCCCGAAGGGTCGCGCGCAGGCGGAGGCAGCCCATGCGACGCATCGACGCAAGAACCGAGACCGGGCGGGCCGAGCTGGCCATCCTTCGGGCGGCCATCGGCTCGGGCGGCGGCATGGTCTCGGAGGGAGAGGACTTGGCCAGGGCCGAGGCCGACGTCCGCCAGGTCCTCGAAGACGTCCGCGAGCGGGGCGACGAGGCCGTCTGCGAGTGGACCAACCGCTTCGACGGGTCCAGCCTGACCCCGGCCGATCTTCGCGTCCCGGAGGCCGAGATCGAGACCGCCTACGAGGCCCAGCTCCCCGAGTTCATCGAGACGGTCACGCGGGTCCGCGATCGCATCCGGGCATTTCAGCGGCAGATCCTGTGCCGCGATCCGGCCCCCCTGGTCGACGAGGGACGGGTCCTGCGGCTGGTGCACCGTCCCATGGCTCGGGCGGGCGTTCGAGCCCCCGGCGGCAAGGCGTTCTATCCCTCCTCGGTGCTTATGACGGCCGTGCCGGCCCTGGCGGCGGGTGTGCCGGAGGTGGCCGTGGCCGCGCCGCCCACCGCCCAGGGCGATGTCCACCCGGCGGTCCTCGCCATCTGCCGCGTCTGCGGCATCGAAGAGGTCTACCGCATGGGCGGAACGCCGTCGGTGGCGGCGTTCGCCTACGGCACCGAGACGGTCCGGCCGGTGGAGAAGATCGCCGGACCGGGGAACCTCTACGTCATCCTGGCCAAGAAGATGGTCTACGGCCGGGTCGACATCGACAGCCTGGCCGGTCCGAGCGAGGTGATCATCCTGGCCGACGGCTCGGCCGAGGCGGACGTCGTGGCGGCCGACCTCTTGAGCCAGGCCGAGCACGACCCCGGAAGCGCGATCCTCGTGACGCCCGACGAGCCGCTCGCCGACGCCGTCGCGGCCGAGGTCGAGGCCCAAGTCGAGGCGCTCGACCGGGCCGAAGTCACCCGGGCGGCGCTCGAGAAGTACTCGGCGATCGTTCTCGTCGCGAACCTCGACGCGGGCGTGGGCGTGGTCAACGACTTCGCCCCGGAGCACCTCCAGGTCATGACGGCGGACCCGGAGGCGGTCCTTCGCGACGTGCGGTGCGCGGGCGCGGCGTTCCTCGGGCGGTGGACGCCCGTGGCGGTGGGCGACTACGTCGCCGGGCCGAGCCACACCCTCCCGACGGGCGGGACGGCCCGGTGGGCAAGCGGCCTGACGGCCAACGACTTTCTCCGGTCGATGAGCGTCATCCGGTACGACCGCGACGCCCTGGTCGAGGACACCGAAGACGTCGTTCGTCTGGCGGGCGTCGAGGGACTGACGGCCCACGCCGAGAGCGTCCGGAAGCGCCTCGAAGGCAACAGTTAGCCGCCCGCCTCGGCGGGCGCATTCCTTATGGGAAACGCACATGGGCTACTTGCGCCCAAACGTCGAGAAAATGGCCGGCTACACGCCCGGCGAGCAGCCCCCCGCCGACAGCCCCGTCATCAAGATCAACACGAACGAGAACCCCTATCCCCCCTCGCCGCGGGTCCGCGACGTCCTCCGCGAGACCGACTGGTCGATCCTCCGGCGGTACCCCGACCCGATGGCGGACAAGGTCCGCGACCGGCTCGCCCGGATGTGGGGCGTGGAGCGTGACGAGGTCCTCTGCGGCAACGGCAGCGACGAACTCCTCACCTTGGTGATGCGGGCCATGGTGGGGGAGGGCGAGGCCGTCGCCTACCCGACGCCGACCTACTCGCTCTACCCCGTGCTGGCCGCCATCCAGGGAGCCCGTACGATCGAGGTTCCGAGCCCGGCGGACTTCTCCATCCCCCTGGACAAGCTCGGCCGGGCCCGGGCCAAGGTCCTGTTCCTGTGCAACCCGAACGCCCCGACGGGCGTGTGGCTGGAGCCGAAGACGGTCGTCGAGCTGGCCGACCGGTTCGAGGGCGTCGTCGTGGTGGACGAGGCCTACGCCGACTTCGCCCCGGAGTCGGCCCTGCCGGCCCTTCGCGGCAGGCTGAACGCCCTGTGCCTGCGGACGCTGTCGAAGTCGTACAGCCTGGCGGGCCTGCGGTTCGGTTACGCGGTCGGTCCGGCCGATCTCATCGCCGGCCTCGCGAAGGTGAAGGATTCGTACAACGTCGATGCCGTCTCGATCGAGGTGGCCGCGGCGGCCCTGGACGACGCCGACTACGCCCGGGCGAACATCGAAAAGGTCCGGTCGGAGCGGGCCCGCCTGAGAGGCCGCCTGGAGGACCTGGGCTTCGAGGTGCTCCCGTCGGAGGCGAACTTCCTCCTGGCCACCGTCCCCGGGGGCGCTGCACGCGACTGGCACGAGCGGGTCAAGGAGGCCGGCATCCTCATCCGATACTGGGATGCGCCGCGCCTGGACGACAAGCTCCGCATCACGGTCGGCCGCCCGGAGGAGAACGACCGGCTCCTGGAGGCCCTTGCCGTCATAGCCAAGGAGGTGTCCGCGTGAGCGATCAGCCGCCGTCCAATTCGCGACGGGCCTGTCGTGAGCAGAGTCGAAGGGCCGAGGTCACCCGAAAGACCCGCGAGACCGAGGTCCGCCTGACGCTCGACCTGGACGGGTCGGGGAAGGCCGAAATCGACTCGCCCGTCGGGTTCCTCAACCACATGCTCGAGCTCCTGGCCCGTCACGCCCTGGTGGACCTGGACGTCATGGCCTCGGGCGACACGCAGGTCGACCTGCATCACACGGTCGAAGACATCGGCATCTGCCTCGGGCAGGCCCTCGACAAGGCCCTTGGCGACAAGGCCGGCATCGGCCGGTTCGCCTCGGTCGGGGTGCCGATGGACGAAGCCCTGGCCGAGGTCGCCCTGGACCTCTCCGGCCGGTCGTACCTGGTCTACAAGGTCGCGTTCCCCGGCGAGCACGTGGGCGAGTTCGAGACGGAGCTGGTGGAGGAGTTTCTCCAGGGGTTCGTGACGAACGCCCGCCTCACGCTCCACGTGAACGTCCCCTACGGGACGAACGACCACCACGTGGCGGAGGCGATCTTCAAGGGCCTGGCGCGGGCCCTCCGGGCGGCCGTCTCGCGCGACCCGCGCGAGCCCGGCACGCCCTCGACCAAGGGTGTGCTCTAAAGCCCTCGCCGCGTCGGCCCACGGGGCGCCTCCCGTGGGCTTGGGCGGCACGGGCAACCGGTTTGCGTGAATAGACCGCCGGCGCCCGGCGTAGTGCGGGCGCGCCAGTGATTCGCCGTTTCTAACCATCCGCGCACCCAGCGATAGGGGGAATCCGTGTCGGACTCGTTCACCGAAGTGACCAGCACCTCGTGGCTCAGCCGGCCGGGCCAGTCGATCAAGGGCGTCCTGGTCGGCGTTGTCCTCATCCTGGCCGCGTTCAACGGGCCGCTGTGGGGACCTGCGTATGGACGGGCGGCGTCCCGCCGCGGGACAAGCCGTGCGCGTACGGGCCATGGGTCGTTCTGTTCTGGAACGAGGGCCGGGCCGTCAAGGAGGCCAAGAAGATCGGCATGGTCGACGACAAGGCCGTCGCGATCTCGCCCGAGAAGGTCGACCCGGCCAACGACGGCAAGCCGGTCCACGTGACCGGCGACCTCGCGACCGACGACACGGTCACCGACACGGGGCTCGGCGTCAGCGAACAGGGCGTCGTCAAGCTTCGCCGCACGGTCGAGATGTGCCAGTGGGATGAGGAGAAGGAGCGGACGTCCGAGCGGAAGACGGGCGGGTCGAAGGATGACGAAGACGACGTACACCTACCGCAGGACGTGGTCGGAGCGGGCGATCGATTCGTCGAAGTTCCGACAGACCGAAGGCCACGTGAATCCGTCCATGCCGTTCCGGAGCGAGACGTTCCTGGCCGAGGAGGTCGAGTTGGGGGCGTTCCGCCTGCCGGACTCGCTGGTCCGCCAGGTCTCAGGTTACGAGCCGCTCGACCTGTCGGAGCAGGAGGTGGCGGCGGTCTCGGCCAAGATCGGCAAGAAGCTCTCCCCCGGCCCCGAGGGCCTTCAGACGGGGGCCGTCGCCTCGCTCCAGGTCGGGGATCTGGGGGTTCGCTTCGAGGTCGCCCCGCCGGGGACCGTCAGTATCCTCACCGCCCAGGTGAACGGCACGTTCGAGCCCTACCAGACGAAGTACGGCTCGACGAACGAGCTGGTGATGGGCACGCACAGCAAGGCGTCGATGATCGCCATGATGCGGGACCGCAGCCGGATGATTACGTGGCTCCTGCGGCTCGGGGGGGCCGTGGCGATGGTCATCGGCTTCTGGCTGGTCCTTCGCGCCGCTGAAGACAATGGCCGACGTGCTGCCGTTCCTCGGGGACCTCGTGGGAATGGGGACGGCGGTGGTGGCCCTGGCGCTGGCGCTGCCGCTTTCGCTCGCGACCATTGCCATCGCGTGGGTGGTGTACCGGCCGCTGGTGGGCATCGGCCTGATCGTCGTCGGCGTGGGCGGCTTCTTCGGCGTGCGGCACCTGGTCAAGCAGATGCGCGAGGGCAAGCAGCCCGCCGCGGGGACGCCGCCGCCGTGAGGCCAATGGCTGGGCGCGCCCGCAGCAGCGCGCCCGCCCCGGCGTTTCCTCAGTCGACCAGCGCCGTGTCGGGCAGGTCGCCCGCCAGGGGACGGGCGTAGTCCAGGAACGCCGGGGTCACGTCGCGGCCCGAGTCGGCGATGTACTCATCAGGCACCTCGCGGTTCTTTCCGGCCACGGCCACCAGCTCAACCAGGTCCGTATACATATCATAGCTGTCGGCATGGACCCGCTTGATGGTGACCGACCCGTCGACGTCGCCGACGGTGGCGTAGCGGACGGCGTCGCGGCCGACCTCGCGGGCCTCCTTCGCATCGGTGGGGCTCTGCATGCCGGGGAACGACCGCTGGGGGTAGCCGAACGTGTCGCCGCGGACGCGGCCGGCGTCGACGGCCTCCTTGACGCGGGCCGTCAGGTAATCGGCCAGGACGCCCGTGCCCGAGAGCTGGTAATGGCCGAAGGCGTCCTTCTTGGGCTTGCCCAGGATGTCCTTCGAGTCGTCCTTGAGGGCCTCGTAGAGCCGCTCGCCGGCGATGGCCGCCCACAGCGTGCCGTCCGGGTCGCGGATGCCCTCGCTGGCGGCGACGAGGCACCGGCCGTGCTGCTCGTAGGCCGCCGCGACGTCCTGCTGGAACTGCTCGATGGTGAAGGGCCGCTCGGGCAGGTAGATGAGGTGCGGGCCGTCGCCGTCCTCCCGGCGGGCGAGGGCGGAGGCGGCGGTCAGCCAGCCGGCGTCGCGGCCCATGACGATGTCGACCTTGATGCCGGGGATGCTCCGGTTGTCGAGGTCGTCGCCGCGGACGGCGCAGGCGACGTACCGGGCGGCGCTGCCGTAGCCCGGCGTGTGGTCGTTTTCCTCCAGGTTGTTGTCGATCGTCTTGGGGACGTGGAAAATCCGCAGCTCGTAGTCTTCCTCCTGGGCCATCTCGTTGATGATGTGGGCGGCCAGGGCCGAGTCGTCGCCCCCGATGTAGAAGAAGTACCGGACGTTGTTCTGTCGGAACCGCTCGTAGATGCGGCGGCAGTCGTCCTCCTTGGGCTTGTGGCGGACGCTGCCCAGGGCCGCCCCGGGGGTGACGGCGACGCGCTCGAGCCGGTCGCGGGGGACGCGGAACAGCTCGGCGTAGTCGTCGTTGAAGATGCCTGTGACGCCGTGCCGGGCCCCGAGGAGCATCTCGATTTCGTCGCGCCGGGTGGCCTCCTCGACGATGCCGACGAGCGTCTGGTTGATGACCATCGTCGGGCCGCCCGACTGGCCGACACACGCCTTGCCTCTGAGTTTCACGCCCACGTGAGGGTCCTTTCCAATACGGAACGCGACTATCGGAATGCCGAACGGGCCTGTCAGCGCGGGGCGTAGTTAGCCGACCGCCGGGGCGTTTGTCAAGCCTTTTGGCGGGGCGGGCCACTCAAGGCCGTTGACACCGCCCCTCGAGCGGCGCTATGCTGGTTACCTGGACCGGGGGGTGGCCGCCGCCGGACCCTCCATGGGCCGCTGCGGGGCCGACCCTTGGATGCGCTGTACGCGCCGCGGGACGGACCATGCGCGTACGGCCGATTGCACGGCCCTCTGCGGAGGATCGCACATGAACGGTGAAGGCCGGCCGGACGGGTTGGGCGTAATGAGTCTTCGGGCCGCCGTGGCGGGGTTCGTCCTGCCGGTCCTGGCGTCGCTGGCGGTCCTCATCTGGCAGCCGGAGCTCGACGGCGGCGAGCGGTATCGCTTCGTCGTCTACCTCGTGGTCCTGTTCGGCGGGCTGGAGCTGATCGCCCTGATCGCCGGCCTCACGTCGCTCGATACGCGGGCGGGGAAGCTGGCCGTCGTCCTCTCGCTGCTGCTGCTCCTCGGGGCCGGCGGGTGGTACGCCGGCAAGAAGACGGGCCTGCTCGACGGCGAGGCCCCGCCGGAAGAGCGCGACCTGGGGCCGGCGGAGGACCTCTTGCCGCCGCCGTCGGAGAAGCCGGGGCCCCCGCCGCCCCCGCCGACGCCGCCGAGTCCGCCTCCCGCTCGCCGCCAGCCCGGCGAGGAGCACCAGCCCGGCGAGCTGTTCCCGAACGTGCCGGCCGAGGGCTGATGGCGTGCGGCTCATCTCGTCGGCGATCCTGCTGATAGCGGCGGTCTCGGCGGCCCGGATGGCGCGCGCCGAGGCAGCGCGGCTCGATCCGGCGCCGGCGGACGCCGCGCCCGGGGCTACCACGGCCTTCTCAGTCTGGAAGAACGGCCCGCCCGCCGACCCCTCTTACTTTCCCATCGCCGTCTGGCTCCAGGATACCAAGCTGGCCCCGCCGCGCTGCAAGGCCGCCGGCATCAACCTTTACGTGGGGTTCTGGAGGGGGCCGACGGAGGCCCTTCCATGGGTCGCTGCGGGGGCCGCCCCTTGGATGCGCTGTATGTGCCGCGGTGGGCCGAGCATCGCTGGCCCGAGAAAGCCGCGCAGCGGTCCATGGGATGGCCCTCATCCACGGGTCGAAGGGCCTCATCTGGTTCGTCCACCAATGGGAGCCGAGGTTCAGTGCACCCGCCCTTCTGGACGATAGAGAGATGTTGGCCGTCGTGACGGAGATTAACCGCCGCAGTCGCGAGCTGGCCCCGATCCTGAACGGCTCCGACGCCGACCGGGCGGTCGAGGTGGCCTCGAGCGATCCGGCCGTGCCCGTGCGGGTGATGGCGAAACGCCACGGCGGCGACCTTTACGTCTTCGCCGTCGCCATACGCGGGGAGGCGACCGGAGCGACGTTTGCCCTGAGGGAGACCGTGTCACGTGGGGAAGCCGAAGTCCTTTTCGAGGACCGCCGACTACCCCTCCAGACGGGGCGTTTCGTTGACTCGTTCGCCCCCTGGGACGTACACTGTTACCGCTTCAATGGGCCGTCCGCCCAGGGGCCCTGACGCGGCAGGGAGGGCCCGCGACCATCGAGCCCGTCCCCATGCGGCCCGTCTGGAGGCGCCGGTGCGGGTCGCCGGGGGGCCCCGTCGGGAGGTGGTCCGCCCGGCGGGTCGGCGAGACGACGGGGCCATTGAAAGGTGCGCCGACGTGGAAGCTGAGAAGAGGTTGGCCTTCTACGGGCTCCTGCTGGCCTTCACGGGCCTGGCGATCTCGATGGTCCTGGGGATCGCCCTGCCGGTAGCGCTGGCGGCGTTGGTGCTGGTGGCCGCCGAGTTCGTCGCGCTGGTCCTCGGGGTCACGGCTCGCTCGATGGGGGCGGGAGTGGCGGCGATGGTCGTCTCGGCGGCGCTGCTGTTCGCCGGCGTGGTCGTCGCGGTGCCGTTCGCGTCGGACCTGGGTGCCGGGACCGCGCCCGGTGAAGGCGTGGCCCGAGAGATGCCGACCGGCGGTGCCTCCGATGGGACCGGCGGGGACGAGAGGCCCGAGTCACTCGGCGCGGCGCCCGCCTACGGAGGTTTCGAAGACCCCGCCGAGAGCTACACGGGAACCGTCCCGCACCGGACCGGGGACCATCCCGGCGAGCTGTTCCCCAAGGTCCCCTACGAAGACCGGAAGCCCTGACCCGCCTTCCTGGCCGGCAACGCACCCCTTGCGCGGCAGGCTGCCGCGGTCTCCTCCCGGCGAGCGACCCCGGCCGCGTGCGAATCTGCTGGCCGAACGCGCCGGCCCCGATAGAATGGCTTCATCATGGATGACCCGCGCGCCGCGTCCCCCGACGCCCCATCCCCCGAGGCACCCGAGCTTCCGGCCCCGGGCGACGGCCACCCCGGAGCACCGGCCGACGGTGCAGGGGCCCCGGCGCCGCCCGGCGATTTGCTCGACGAGCGTGGTCGGCCGCACAAGGCTGAATCGGCCGGTCCGCGGCAGGTCCTGTGGTGGGAGCTGCTGCTGGGGGTCGTTGCCATCTGGGGCGTCGAGCTGTTCCTCGGGCTGAGCCTCGCGGCCTTTATGTACGCGACCGGTGCTCAACTGGACGCGGTCGTCCTCCCGGGGGCGGGCCTGACAGTGGTCGGCGGGGTCTGGACGCTCGTCGTCTGCTGGTACGTGGCCTGTGTCCGGTGCCGGCGGTCGGTCCGCGAGGCGTTCGCGATCCGGCGGCCGACCGTCACGGCGCTCGTGTTGAGCGTGGTCATCGGGATGGCCGGCGCGGCGGTTGCGGTGGTGATGGTGGCCCGGTTCGGCACGGGCAGGTCCGCCATTGCGAAGTTGGTTTCCACGCCGCTGGGGCTGGCGGCGATCGGCTTCGTAGCGGTCATCGTGCCGTTCGTTGAGGAAGGCTACTACCGCGGCCTCCTGTTCCCGGCCCTCAGACGCTACACGGGGGCCGCCGGCACGATTGTCCTGGTGACGGTGTGGTTTGGGGCGGCCCACCTGATGCAGCTCATCGGCGACCTGGCCCTGCTGCCGGTGATCGTCGTCATGGGGTTCGTCTGGACGCTTCAGCGTCACCTGACGAAGTCGCTGGTGCCGGCCATCGTGTCCCATTGGGTGTACAACGCGTGTCTGGTGCTGACGTCGGTGGTCCAACTGGCCCTCGACCTCGAGCTCTGAGGGGAGACGGCTTGCTTGCGGACGCGGTGGCGGTGGCGCAAGTCTTTGAGGCGGCCATGCTGGTCTGCTTCGGCATCGCCTGGCCGGTCGACATCGCCCGGACGCTCCGCACCCGCCGAGTCGTCGGCAAGAGCCCCCTGTTCATGTTCATCATCTTCCTGGGCTACGCGGCGGGCCTGACGGCGAAGCTCGTACGCTCCGTGGCCGAGGGACGGCGGCCCGAGCTGGTGACCGGCCTGTACGTCCTGAACGCCGTCCTGATCCTCGTCGACATCGGCCTTTACTATCACTACCGCCGCCACCCGGGCGGCCAGTGACACGCCCGCCATCCCGCGGCGAAGGCCCCGGCCTGCATCGAGACGGCTTGCCACCGGCCCCCCGGCGCGTGGTACAATGGGCCGGGAACGGGCCGCGCGCGAAAAGGGGACGGGCATGTTCGTCGACTACGTCACGCTGATGCTGGTCAACATGGCGGCGGGGCTGGTGATCCTGGCGGCCTTCTTCTGGAAGGCATTCGGGGGTCCGAACGAGCGGTCCTGGGCGCCGGCCCTTGCCATGGTGGGCCTGGTGGCGCTGTCCACCGGCCTGCATATGACGCTCACCCACCCGATCCCGAAGCTCGACGAGACGAACCTGACGTGGGCGAACGTCGCCTTCGGCGAGATGTCGGTCCTCCTGGGCGTCGCGTTCCTGGCGGCAGCCCTGGCGGTGGGCAAGGGCTGGAGGCTCCACGGCGTGGGCGTCTACGCCCTGGTGGCGGGGGCGACGGCGGTCGTGGTGGGCGTCCGGGTCCTCGATCTGGGACTCTCGCAGACGCCCCGACTGACCGCCGTGGGGTTCATCCTGACCGGTGCCGCCGGCCTGCTGTCGCTGCTCGTCATCCTGGCCCCGCGTGTCCGGGCCCTGCGCGCCGTTGCGGCGGCGGACCTGCTGGTCTCGGCGGCCATCTGGCTCACCATCGGCCTGCCGGCCTACTGGTCGCACCTGGAGCGATTCTCCCAGTGAACCGCGGGCACCGGAGTACGGCCGAGACCCAGCCAGTCCGACGCGGTTCAAGTCTGGGACGCTTGCCGACCGACACAGACCTTCAAGGAGACGGTCCATGCCGAAACGGGTAAATCGACGCCGGTTCCTCAAGCAAAGCGCCGTCGGCGGCGCGCTGATCCTCGTCGGGCCGGGTTTGGCGAGGGCCTATGAGGCCAACGAGAAGCTCGGCGTGGCCCACATCGCCGTCGGCGGACGCGGCGGCGCTCACCTGAGCGTCTCGCGCGGCGAGCGATGCGTCGCCATCTGCGACGTCGATCGCAACGCACTGGCCAAAGCCCACCGCAAGGACTGGATGCGTGACGCGGCCGTCTACGAGGACTACCGCAAGCTCTTCGACGAGAAGGCCAAGGAGATCGACGCCGTCACCATCGCCACGCCCGACCACAACCACGCCCCGGCGGCGGCACGGGCCATCGTCCGCGGCATTCACGTCTACTGCGAGAAGCCGCTCACGTGGTCGGTCCACGAGTCGCGGGTCCTGGCGGACCTGACGCGGAAGCACAAGGTCGCCACCCAGATGGGCAACCAGGGCCACGCGAACACGCACAACCGCCTGATCGTCGAGTTTGTCCGCAGCGGCGCCATCGGGACGGTCCTTGAGACCCACACCTGGACGAACCGCCCCGTCTGGCCGCAGGGCATCGCCAAGCGGCCGCCCTCCAAGGACGTGCCGAGCCACCTGAACTGGGAGGCCTGGCTTGGCCCCGCGCCGTACCGCGACTATCACGACGGCCTCCACGGCTTCAAGTGGCGGGGCTGGATCCCCTTCGGCTGCGGCGCCGTCGGCGACATGGGCTGCCACACCTGGGACTGCGTCTGGTGGTCCATGGACCCCGACGCCCCGATCTCGGCCGAGTGCATCAAGGCCGAGGGCGTCAACACCGAGACGTTCCCCAACCGGGCCATGTACAAGTGGGAGTTCGCGGCCAAGGGCGGCACCCCCGCCTGGAACGCCTACTGGTACGAGGGTGGATGGAAGCCCGACGTGCCGCAGGAGCTGAAGGACGACCCGCGCCTCAGCGACCGGCACAAGAACCTCGGCGGCAGCGGGAACCTCTTCGTGGGCACCGAGGGGCTTCTGCTGGCCAAGGGCGACTACGGCGGACCGCCGCTCCTGCTGGGCAAGGCCCGCGAGACCTTCCAGCGGAAGCCCGGGGCGGCCATCCCCGCGTCGCCCGGCCATCACACCGAGTGGGTCCGGGCCTGCAAGGGCGAGGAGCCCTGGGACTATCCCAAGAGCAACTTCCTCTACGGCGGGCCGCTCGTCGAGGCCATGAACCTCGGCAACGTCGCCCTGCTGGCCGGCGAGAAGATCCTCTGGGACACGAAGAACCTCCGCGTCACCAACAGCCCCAAGGGCGACGCCCTCATCCGCCGCGATCCATACCGGAAGGGCTGGGACCTCATTGCCTGAGAGGCGGCGCACGTGCGGACCATCGGGGCGCGGCGGGTTTCCAGGCCCGCCGCGCCTTTTCTCACAGCGGCCGTTGTGGTAGCTTCGTTTCCAGGCAGGCGAGCTTCTGGCGCGTACCGCTCCACGAGACGATATGACTGACCATGCGCGACGCCGACCGCATCCAGCCTTGGCCGGAGGACCCTTTCTACTGGCAGTATCGGGGCCGGCCGGTCCTTCTTCTTGGCGGCTCGGTCCAGGACAACCTGTTCCAGATTCCCGAACTGGAGGCCCATCTCGACCGGCTCGCCGCTGCCGGCGGCAACTACGTCCGCTGCACGATGAGCTCCCGCGACCCGGGCGACGTCTGGCCCTTCGAGCACGACCCCGAGACCGGCCTGTACGATCTGGAGCGGCCCGGGGCCGAGTACTGGCGGCGGTTCGAGGCCTTCCTCGACTTGGCCTCGGTTCGGGGCATTGTCGCCCAGGTCGAGGTCTGGGACCGCTTCGACTTCGCCCGCGAGCCCTGGCAGGCCAACCCGTTCAACCCGAAGAACAACGTCAACTACTCGGCGGCCGAGAGCGGCCTGGCGGAGGAGATCGCCGCCCATCCCGGCCGCCGCGAGAACGCCTTCTTCCGCTCCGTCCCCGCCCTGGAGAACAACCGGACCGTTTTCCGTTACCAGCACGTCCACGTCGACCGCCTGATGGCGATCTCCCTGCGCTACGGCAACGTCCTCTACTGCATGGACAACGAGACGAACGAATCGCCTGAGTGGGGGCGCTACTGGGCCGAGCACCTCAAGGCCAAGGCCGACAAGGCGGGCCGCGGCATCGAGGTCACGGAGATGTGGGACGCACACGACCTGGCGGACCCCATGCACGAGGCCACCTGGAAACACCCGGAGACGTACTCCTTCATCGACATCTCCCAGAATAATCACAGCCCGGCGGACCGGCACTGGGACGCGATGGCGGCCATGCGGCGGCGGATCGCCGACTCCGGCCGCGTCCGGCCCATCAACTCGGTCAAGGTCTACGGGGCCAACACGGGCCAGTACGGCTCGACCCGCGACGGCTTGGAGCGGTTCTGGCGGAATGTCTTCGGCGGCCTGGCGGCAGTGCGGTTGCATAGGCCCCCGAGCGGGCTGGGCCTCTCGGACCGGGCCGAGGCCCACATTCGAAGCGCCTGCATGCTGGCCCGCGAGATGGACGTCTTCGCCTGCGAGCCCCGCAACGACCTCCTGTCGCAGCGGAGCTGGAACGAGGCCTACGCCTTCGCCAACCCCGGCGCGGAGTACGCCGTCTTCTTCACCGACGGCGGCGACGTCTACCTGGACGTCTCGGCGATGGGCGAGCGGGCGCTGGTCGTCAACTGGCTCGGCCTGGCCGCGAGCCGGTGGCTGCCCATCGAGCGGGCCCCAGACGGAGTCAGCAAGCTCCGCCTCGCGACGCCCCGCGACGACGGCTACTGGGTCGCCCTCGTCAAGCCGCGGTAGGGTTGGTCGAGCGCTTCCTCGCCCAGGCGGAGTGAGGCGATGGGGCGGACTTTCCGGGAACCCCCGCACGTCCTGAGCGTCTAAAGGGACGAATGAACGTGGCAACGTCGCCCGCAACATCCAGCAGCGGGCCGCCCGACGAGGAACTCGTCCGGCGAACCGTCGGTGGCGACGGCGATGCCTTCGGCATCATCGTCCGCCGCTACCAGGACCGGCTCCACAATGCCGCCTACCGGCTCGTGGGCTCGGCGGAGGATGCGCGCGACGTCGTCCAGGAATCGTTCGTCAAGGCCTACCAGAACCTGGCGAACTTCCGCGGACAGGCCAGCATCTACACCTGGCTCTTTCGCATCGTGGTGAACATGAGCCTGAGCCACCGCCGAAAGAGAAAGTGGGTCCGGCTCATGACGCCCGGTCCCGATGCCGGCGACGACGGCCCGCCGGTCGAGCTGCCCGACGCGACGGCGGCCGATCCGGCCGATCCGCTTATCGCCGCCGAGACCGAGTCGCTCATCCAGCGGGCCCTCGACGACCTCGACCAGGAGCACAGGACCGTCGTCGTCCTTCGGGACATCCAGCATTTTGACTACCACCAGATTGCCGAGATCCTGGAGGTGCCGGCGGGCACGGTGAAATCGAGGCTGCATCGGGCGCGGCTGATGCTGAGGGAACGGCTGCGGCCGCTGCTGACTTCGTAGGACGCTTCGATCATGGATTGCGACCGGGCAAGCGAGAGCATTTCGGCCTACCTGGACGGCGAGCTGCCGCCCGAGACGGCCGCGGCGGTCCGGGCCCACCTGGACGACTGTCCGGTGTGTCTGGCGACCGAGCGGGACCTCCGCGCGCTTCGGGCCCTGCTGGCCCGGCTGCCGGAGCATCGCGCCCCGGCGGGGCTGGCCGGCGAGGTCGGGCGGCAGGTGGCCGGGGGGGCGGCGCTGTCGACCCACCCCCGCGCCGCCGGGGCGCGGCGCAAAGGCGATGCCGCAGGAGCGTCGCGCCGCGTCTGGCCGCGCGTCCTCGCCCTGGCGGCGATGCTCCTGGCGGCCGTCGGCATCGGCGTCCTCGCTCATCTCGGCTATTTCGGCGCGGAGGAGGGGGCCGAGGTCGGCCTTCTCTCGCACGGAGAGGATGGAAGGGACGAGTCGATCGAGCTGGCCGACGCCGAAGTCGCCCCCGGCGGGGACGGCGCGGGTGCGGAGGAGGACGTCCTGTTCCGTTACGACGGCAAGGCCGCCGACCGCTACGCCGAGGATCTCGCTACCGGAGAGGAGATGCTCCGGAGCCAGAGGCCCTATGGTCGGCTCGGCGAGGTTGCGTTGAACGGGCAGGACGGCCAAGTCTACGCATGGAGCGGCGTCGTGGCTAACGGGGGCTTCGTTCTGACCGATAGGAACGGGCGGATCGAGAGCGGCGGGGAGGCGAAGGTCGGAGGCGAGTCGCTTACGGGCGACAAGGTCGTCTACTTCGACCCGACCCGGCCCGCTGACGAGGCGTGGGAAACCGAAGGGCGGCAACGCCTGGCCTTCGGCCGACCCGCCACGCCCCCCGCCCGGAGGCAGTTGGAGGCTCCTGAAGCCGATGCGGCAGACTGGGGGACCGTCCTGAAGCGGGACGCGGGTGACGCGCCTGCGGCCAGGATGCTCGAATCACGCAGCCTTGGGACGTCGTACAGGGAGACCCTCGACGTTGCGGACGCGCGGGACGCGACCGCCTCGGACAACCTGAAGGCGAAGTCCGACGCGGCTCGCTTGCACGGCACGCTCGCGGTTGCCGGGGGCGCCGAGGGCTTGCGGGTCGCCGGTCTGCCCGTGACCTCGGACGCCGATGCCCGGCGAGTCGACACCCTCGTCGTCGAGACCGAGTCGGTCGAGTGGGCCCTTCGCCGGATTGCCGCCGTCCTTCGAGCGAACGACCTCGCGCCGACGCTGACCGAGGAGGTCTCCGAGGGAGCCTTCAGCAAGGGCGACGCTTCGGTGAGCGCCATAGCGACCCGCGGCGGAGACGGCGCCGGCGGAGCGGGCGTCTTCACGGCCATCCACCACGAGACGGAGCCGGGCTACATCGTCGTGGCCGACCGGGAGCGGCTCGACCGCGTCGTGGCGGCACTGACGTCCCTCGATGCGGTTCGTGCTACGCCCTCACGGCGGCGAAGCGGCGACTCCGCCGGCGGCACCTGGCGATTTGCGGGGACGCAGAACGTCGCCGAGAGCGGGCCGGCTGCGACGGTGGATGATGCGACCCTCGTCGTCCAGAAGGCCCAATTAGCGAACGAACTGGACGAGGTCACTGGCAAGGACGCCCCGGCCGGGCCGGCGCGGCCCGCCGAGCCGCCTGTCCGACCCGGATTCGTGGACGCGACGCCGACCCCGGAGGCGGTTGCTCGCGAAGGCGCCGGGCATGATGCGTTCCAGGCCGGGGCCGCCGTCGAGACCGCCGGTGTACACGACGATGCTGCGACGCGCCGGCCGCTCGTCGTCCAGGGCGACGATGCGGCGGTCGTGCCGGAGGAGACCGGGCTTGTCCTCGAAGACGGCCAGGCGGAGGGGCCCGCACGGGATGGGGCCGACGAACGGGCCGGCCGGCGGCTCGCCCGCAACGCGCCCAAGGGGCCCGGCACGGTGTTGGAGGTCGCCGCGAAGGCCGAGGGGACACAGCCGGGCGACGTCCGTCGGCGTGAGCGGGTTGAGGATGCGTCGGACCTGGAGGCCCTGTCGGCAGGTCTCCAGTTTGAGGAGCGCCTCGCGAAGCCGGTCTCCGTCCTCGTCATCCGAATCCGCCGGATGGGGCCCGTCGACACGGCGACCGGCGAGCCCGCCGAGGCAGCGACCCGAACGGCGCCGACGACCGCTTCCGAGGTCCGGGAGTAGCGCCCTCTCTGGCACCTGTCTGGCCCCGCTTCGGTCTCCGGCGATGCATCTCCCCGTTCGCATGGGCCCTGAGAAATGCCTATCCGTCCGCCCGGCGGCCATGGTAGCATCGCCCCGTCAGCACGGTGGTGGGTTGGGTACGCGCAGGAGAAAGGACCCCCGATGAAGAAGCGGCGATTCGGCTCGGACGACGTCGCGGTCAGCGAGGTCGGGCTGGGGTGCTGGCAGATCGGCGGCGGGTGCTGGGGGGCCATCGACGAGGCCCAGGCGGCCGGCATCCTCCAGGGCGCCTGGGAGGAGGGCGTCACGTTCTTCGACACGGCCGACGTCTACGGCGACGGGCGGAGCGAGAGGCTCGTCGGCCGATTCCTCAAGACCCACCCCGACGACGTCTTCGTCGCGACGAAGCTCGGACGGCGGGGCGACCCCGGGTGGCCCGAAAACTTCCGTCTCGACGTCATGCGGCGGCACACGGAGGGATCGATCGAGCGGCTCGGCGTCGACCGGCTCGACCTGGCGCAGCTCCACTGCATCCCGGCCGAAGAGCTGGAGCGGGGCGAGGTGTTCGATCACCTGCGGACGCTGAAGGAGGAGGGCCTGGTCCGCCGGTTCGGGGCGAGCGTCGAGTCGATGGACGAGGCCCTCGTGTGCCTGGAGCAGGAGGACCTCGCGTCGCTTCAGATTATTTTCAACCTCTTCCGCCAGAAGCCGATCGACGTGCTGTTCGACAGGGCCCAGGCGGCGGGCGTGGCCCTCGTCGTCCGCCTGCCGCTGGCGAGCGGGCTCCTCGCGGGCAAGTTCACCGCGGACACGACGTTCCCCGAGGACGACCACCGCCGCTTCAATCGCGGCGGCGAGGCGTTCAACGTCGGCGAGACGTTCGCGGGTCTTGAGTTCGAGAAGGGCGTGGAGCTGGCCGACGCGCTGAAGGCCCACGTGCCGGACGGCATGACGATGGCCCAGTTCGCCCTGCGGTGGGTCCTCGACCACGACGCCGTGACGACGGTCATCCCCGGGGCGTCGCGGGTCCAGCAGGCCCGCTCGAACGCTTCCGCGAGCGACCTGGAGCCCCTTGGCGACGAGCTGCACGCCACACTCCGCGATTTTTACGAGCAGAACGTCAAAGATCACATCCGCGGGCCGTACTGAGGCGGCCGGCGACACCCGCCGCACGCTGCCGAAGGCCCCGCCCCAGTCGGCCGGTCGGCGCGCTTCTCGCGCGGCCTTTTCGGCTTGACACCGTCGGCGCCCCGAAGTATTTCAGCGTGTGCTAATACGGATCGTGCCATGGGAAGCCCCGCTCAACTTGCCCGCACGTGCAAGGCCCTGTCGGCCCCGAACCGGGTCCGCATTCTGCGGCCGCTCCGGGACCGGGCCCAGTGTGTCGGCGCGCCGGCCCGCAGGCTGCGCCTCACGCAGGGGGCCGTCTCGCAGCCCCTGCGAGTGCGTCGCAAGGCCGGCCTCGTCCGTTCCGAGCGGCGCGGCTACTGCGTCCACCATCAGATCAGCGAGGACGCACTGGAGCGGCGGACCCGTGATGCGGCATGCTTGTTCGAACGGCGCGCGGCCGACACGTCGTGCTGCCGCAACCCATCAACCAACCGGAAAGGAGCCGGGCCATGTGTGAGAAGACCGACGCGAGAGGCTGTTGCAGACCCGAGGAGCTGACGGACAAGCCCGAGGCGTGCTCGCCCGAGCAGGTCCGCCGGTGCCACGGCGACCTCGCGAAGCACCCCTGCTGCGAGCCGCCGGACGAGCAGACGACCGAGTAGGCCGCCATGCCCGGGGGCGCCATCGAGGTGGACGGGCTGTCGAAGCGCTACGGCCCGGTCCGCGCGCTCGAGGGCGTCAGTTTTTACGTCGCCGCAGGCGAGTGTCTCGCGTATCTCGGCCCCAACGGCGCCGGCAAGACGACGACCGTCAACATCCTGTGCGGGTTGCTCCGGCGCGACGGCGGACGCGTCACCGTCTGCGGCATGGACCTCGATCGCGACCCGGTGGGCGTCAAGGCCGCCATCGGCGTCGTTCCGGAGGAGTCGACGCTCTATCCGGAGCTTTCGTGCCGGCGGAACCTGGAGTTCGTCGGCGAGCTGTACGGCTTGCCGCGGTCCGACCGGCGAGCCCGGACCGATGAGCTGCTCAAAGCGTTCGACTTGGCCGACCGCGCCGACTCGCCCTTCCGGGCCCTGTCGCGCGGGCTGAAGCGGCGGCTCACCGTCGCGGCCGCGCTCGTCCATCGGCCCCGGGTCGTGTTCCTGGACGAGCCGACGGCCGGTCTGGACGTGCCGAGCGCCCGGGCCCTCCGGTCGCTCATCCGGACGATCCACCGCGACGGGACGACCGTCTTCCTGACGACGCACAACCTGGCCGAGGCGGAGGCCCTGTCGGACCGCGTGCTGATCCTCGTCAAGGGGGCCATCGCCGCCCGGGGGACGGCCGACGAGGTCCGCCGCCGCGTCCGCGGGGTGGGACGGCTCGCCGTCACGTTCTTGGGCGCCGTCGAGGCAGATCCGCTCTGTGCCGCCTGCCCGTCGGTTCGGGCGGCCACGTGCGAGGACGGGGCGTGGCGGCTGGAGGTGGCAGAGATCGACGCGGCCTTGCGAGAGCTTGTTGCGTTCGCGTCGGAGGCCGGCGTCCGAATCGAAGGCGTGGAAGCGGGAGGGGCGACGCTCGAGGACGCCTTCATGAGCGTCCTCGAAGCCGGAACTTCCGATGCGGAGGGCGGCCCATGAGCCAGGCGGCCCGGGCCCTCGCCATCTGCCGCAAGGACGTCGAGAGCTACTACGCCAAGCCCCCGCTCGTGACGTGGGGGCTGCTGTTTCCCGCGGTGCTGATGCTCGCCGTCTACACGCGGGCCCCCGAGACGTATCTCCGGGTGGCCCCGGGCGTGCTGGCCATGACGCTCCTGTTCGGGAACACGTCGATGGCGGCCGTCGTGCTGACGTTCGAGAAGCGGTCCGGGACGCTGGCCCGGCTGTGGATGGCCCCCGTGACGGTTCGGACGATCCTGGCAGGCAAGGCGCTCGGCGCGGCCGGCTACGGCATGGGGACCGCGTTGGTCCTGGCGGCGGGGCTGGGGCTTCTGCTCGGGATGCCGCTGGCCCGGCCGGGCGTCTTCGGGGCAGGGCTTCTGCTGGGGGCGGGGGTCTTTTCGCTGCTCGGCCTGATCGTGGCCGCCTGCGTCCGCGAGGTCTTCGAAGCGATGACGCTGCTGAACTTCCTGCGGTTCCCGCTGCTCTTTGTCAGCGGCGTGTTCGTTCCGGTCGAGTCGCTGCCGGCGTGGCTGCGGCCCGTGGCGCTGGCGTCGCCGCTCACGTACGTCGTCGACCTGATGCGGATCGGCGTCGAGGGGGAGTCGGCCTTCCCGTCGGCGTGGATACCGCTGGGCATTTCGCTGGCGTTTCTCCTGGCGGCATGGTGGATAGCCGGCCCGGTGATGCGGCGAGGCCCGATGCGTTGACCGAGGAGGCGGTCGGGTCTACTTCGCCCCGGCCCGGAGGTCGTAGCAGGCCAGCGCTTCGTCCTGTCGGATGACGAGCAATCCGCCCGCGATGGCCGGCGACGTGTGCCGCAGGGCCCCCAGCCGGGCCGACGCCAGCCGCGCCAGGCTCCCCGGCGACGCGTCCAGCAGGTCCGTGCTCCGGCCGCGGATAGCGACGAGCTTCCCGTCCGCGAGCGCCGGCGAGGCCCGCTCCTCCTTTATCACCGTCTCCTCCCAGAGTATGCGCCCGGAGACCAGCTCGACGCAGACGGCCCGTCTGTCGCCAAACGCGTAGAGATGTGCGCCGCCCAGCACCGGCGTCGTCGACGCGACCGACAGGTCCACCTGCCAAGCCCTTCGGGCGGCCTCGGGCGAGATGCGGAACCCCACCAGCCCCGTCTCCTCCTTGCCCGTGATGACGACGGCCCACTCGCCCGCCGCGACGGGCGACGAGTCGCCCCCGCCGCCGCACTCGGCCCGCCACCGCAGCTCGCCGGTCTTGGCGTCTACGCACGCGAGGTCGTCGCCCGTTCGAGAGAGGACGAACGTGCGGCCCGCGCTCCGCCACGCCGTGGGCGACGAGTGTTTCACCTTGGCCTCGGCCTGCTCCCATCGCTTTTCCCCCGAGGCGGCATCGAGTCCGATGAGATGCCCCATCGGGACCACCAGGACGCCGTCGGCTACAAGGGGTGAGGCGTTCGTGCCGCCTTTGCCGACCGTGGCCGTCCAGACCGTCTCGCCGGTCCGAGCGTCGAGGCAGAACGCGTTGCCGTCGGAGCCCGTCCCGTAGACGCGGCCGCCAGCGACGCAAAGCGTGCTCGAGGTGCCGTGGCCGCTCGGACGGCCGGGCCAGGTAACCTTCCAGAGCTCCTCCCCCGTCGGGGCGTCGAGACACAAGACGACGTCGTTCGACTTGTTGATCTCCGTCGGGATGACCTTTATGACGGCTTGGCGCGCGTCGGCCTGGATGCCGTTGGCCGCGAACCAGGCGCCAAGGGCCTGCTCATCGGCGAACTCGCGGTCCCTGATCGTCTCCAGGGTGGCCAGGACGTCCAGTCCGAGCGCCTCGGGGCCCCGCTTCAGCCGGTCCTTGACGAGGCCGGCGTGGGCCTCGCGTTGGTCGGCCGTCAGGTGCGTATCGACCCAGGCGTCGATCCACGCGTGCCGCTCGTTGCCGCGGAGCGCCTCTCGCTCTTCTGAGAGGCGGGCCGACTCGACCTTCCGGGCCAGCTCTGCCGGGAGCCCCTCCGGCCGCCAGCCGAGCTTCTTCAGGCCCCCCTCCGAGAGCGTGCGGTGGACCAGCGGAACCTGGTACTTCCAGCTCACGTACAGGTAGACGCGTCCGTCGGCGACGACCGGACTGCCGTATCCGCCATCGCCGCCGCCCGGAATCCTCTCGCTGATCCAGAGCCGGGGCGGCCCGTCGTCCGGCCAGGACGCGGCAAGCGCCGGGCTTCCGCTCGACACTCCCGTCCGGTCAGGGCCTCGCCACTGGGGCCAGTCGGCCCGGACGGCGGCGGCGGCGTCCAGCAGTGCGGCGACAATCGTCAGCAACATGAAGCGTTTCATCGCGCGACGTCTCCTCGGTCCCCCGTCCTGCGTAGGCGTGGTGCAGGGCCCGGTTCGTCCGGAACCGCCGGTCCTGGTCGCCCCGCCTTCCTGTTTAACCGGGAAAGCCAGGGCTCGGACCGCTGCGGAAAACGTGGCACGCCCCGGCTCGGGCCGGTAGGATTCACGCTTTGGGCGGGTGAGGCCGAAGCCGCATGAGCGACCCCCTTGGAACCATTTCAGCCGGGACCCCCTGGGCGCCCCTGGCGGTCATTCCGTTCGTCGTCCAGCCCCTCGTTGTGGTCCTGCCGCTGGTGGCCGGGCTCCTGGTGGCCCTGGGCGGCGTCCTGCTGAAGCTGTTCCGGCCGACGGCCGTCAAGCAGGGCCTGCGGTTCCTCTGGCGACAGAAGGTGGCGGTGCTGGTCGTCTTGGCCGTCGGCGGCGGGGGCACGTGGCTCGTCTGGGCGGCCCTCGCGCCGGCGCCGGCCGCCGTGACCGGGTGGGAGTCGTCGGCCGACGCATGGCCCATGTTCCGGGCGGGGCTCGGGCGACGGGGGGCCCTGCCGGGGACCGAGCCGCCTGTCGAGGGGGACGTGATCTGGGCCTTCGACCGCGAGGTCCGCACGTTCTTCGCCTCCCCGGCCGTCCTGGGGAATCGCGTCTACATCACGAGTGCCGACAAGGGCGTCTTCCGCGACCGCGGGGCCCTCTACTGTCTGGACGCCGATACGGGCGGCGTTGTCTGGAAGAGCGCCCCGCCGGGTTTCCGCGCCACGTTCTCCTCGCCCGCGGTCTCCGGCCGGTACGTCGTCTGCGGCGAAGGGCTTCACTTCACCCGCGACGCCCGGATCGTGTGCTTTGACCGCGAGCGGGGCGGCGCGGTCCTCTGGGCGTACCGGACGACGAGCCACGTCGAATCGTCCCCCTGCATCGCGGGCGGCCGCGTCTACGTCGGCGCCGGCGACGACGGATATTATTGCTTCAACCTCGAACCGGGCCCGGACGGCGAAGCGGACCTCGTCTGGCACGCCCCCGGCGAGGCCTACCCCGACGCCGAAACGCCGCCGGCGGTCCACGACGGCAAAGTGTACGTCGGCCTGGGGATGGGCGGCAAGGCCGTCTGCTGCCTGCACGCCGAGACGGGCGACGAGATCTGGCGGACCGAGACGCCGTACCCCGTCTTCACGCCGCCGGCGGTGGCGGGCGGGAGCGTCTTTGTCGGCATGGGCAACGGGAACTTCATCGAGACGGCCGAGCAGGTCATGGCGAAGGAAGTCACGCGGATGCGGGAGGCGGCCGCCACGGAGGACGAGATCGAGGCGGCCAAGGCCGACCTGCGGCCCGTCGGCGAAGTGTGGTGCCTCGACGCCTCAACGGGCGAGCCGCGCTGGCGGCACCGCGTCGGGCGGACGGTCCTCGGGGCGATTGCCACCGATGGTGAGGCCCTCTACTTCGGGTCACGCGACGGACATGTCTACGCGCTGACGATGGACGGCGAACAGATCGGGCGCTTCAACGCCCACTCGCCGATCATCGCATCGCCTGCCCTGACCGAGCGGCACGTCTATGCCGTGACGAGCGGCGGGAAGCTGTACGCCCTGGAAAGGGCCACCATGCGGCCGGTGTGGGAGACGACGCTCGGGACGGCGGGACCGTTCGTCAGCTCCCCGGCGGTAGCTCGGGGGCACGTGTACGTGGGCACGCAGGGCGACGGGCTGCTCTGCGTGGGCCGCCCCGGCGGCGAGCCGGAACCGGAGGTCTGGGCGGGGTCCCTGGGCGGGCCGGGCCGGTCCGGCGACCGACAGCCCGAGCCGCTCGCCCGGCGGGGGGCGAGGCTCTGGAGCTTCCCGAAAACGGACGGGGAGTCGCCGCCGCGCATCGTGGGGCCGGTGGCTCGCTTGGGCGACGCGCTGCTGGTGCCGATGGCCGACGGGCCGGGACGCGGGCTGGTGTGCCTCGTACACGACCCGGAGGGGAGGGAATCGCCGCCGGTACGATGGCATTTTGAGACGCCGCTCGGCGTCCACCTCTCGGGCGCCGCGGGTGAGGACGTCGTCCTGCTTGTCGACGGGGTGGACGGCGAGGAGGGGCGGCACCTTTACTGCATCGACCTTGCGTCGGGCGAGGAGCGGTGGCGGGCCGAGGTGGCGGCGGCCGCGTCCGGCCGCTTCATCCTGTGTGACGACGCCGTCTACATTCAGGACCGGCCCGGAGAGGTTGCCCGCTTCGGCGTCGGCGGCGACTTCGACTGGCGCAGGCCGGTCGGCTCGATCAGCGGGACGCCCGTCTGCCGTGAGAGCATCCTGGTCGCTGCGGTGGAGGACCCGCCGTCGCTGGTGGCGATGGACGCTCCCACCGGGGCGACGCTATGGGAGATACGGCTCGACGCGATGCCCACCACGGCGCCGGTCGTCCGGGACAAGCTCCTTCTGGTGGGCACGTCGCGCGGCGTGGAGGCCCGGCACGTTGTCAACGGGGCGCTGGCCTGGTCGTCGGAGGCCGGCGGGGCAGGCCACGCGCTGACGATGGACCGCGAGAGGGTCGCCTACGTCACCCCGGGCGGCGAGGTAGTCGTCCTCGACCCGGCCGGCGGCGAGGTCCGCCGGCGAATTCCGGGCGCCTTGCCGCTTGTGCCGCCGCTCCTGGTCCGTGGCACCGTCCTCTATGCGGCGCAAGGGGCGCTGATGGCGTGGCCCTCCGGTGCGTCGCGGCCGCGCGGCTGGATGGACACCTCGTGGCTGGGCGAGATGACCTCGGCGATGGTGGCCGTGGGGGGACGGGTGTACTTCGCGACGGACCGGCGAGGCCTCGTCTGTGCAGGGAAGTGGGGACGATGAGCGAACCTGGCTCGCATGCACCAGGGCCGAAGGGGACGCCCGCCGTGCCACACGAGCGGCGCGTGTTCTTCTTCGGCGACCCGCTGCCGCGGCCGCCCTCCGAGATGAAGGACGTCCTCGGCGGGAAGGGGGCCTCTCTGGCGGCGATGAGCTCGGCGGGTCTGCCGGTGCCGCCGGGCTTCACGATTTCGATGGCCTGCTGCGCATACTTCCACGCCCACGGGGGGGAGTGGCCGCCAGGCCTGGAGGCCGAGGTCCGCACGAACCTGGCCCGGCTGGAGGCGGCGACGGGTCGCCGGTTCGGCCGCGGAGGGCGGCCGCTGCTGGTCTCGGTCCGCAGCGGGGCCGCCGTCTCGATGCCCGGCATGATGGACACGATCCTGAACTGCGGGATCCACCCGGGCCTGGCGGCGGAGGTCGGCGGGGGACGGGCGTTCTGGCGGGTCCTGGTGGAGTTCGTCCTGAGCTTCGCCAAGACCGTCGAGGGCGTCGAGCCGCGGGCCTTCGAGGGCCTGGTGCCGCCGGAGAAAGTCACCTCGCGAGCCGAAGCCGAGGCCTACCTGGCCCGGTTCCGGCAGCGGGCCGGCCGTGCGATGCCGACCGAGCCGTGGCCGCTGCTGGTCGCCTGCATCGACGCGGTCTTCCGCTCGTGGAACAACGCCCGGGCCGTGGCGTATCGGAAGCGCAACGGTCTCAGTGGCGCGTACCCGCAGGGGCCGTGTCAGGGGACCTCGGGGCTGCGGGGGACGCGGGCGGCGCATGGCGGACCATCCGGCGGCCTCCAGGGCACTGCCGTCAACGTCCAGGCCATGTTCCCATCGCAGGTCTCGGGCATCCTCTTCACCCGCGACCCGACCGACCCGACGTCGGACCGGATGGTCATCGAGTCGTCGTACGGCCTGGGCGAGTCGGTCGTCTCGGGGGCCGTGACGCCGGACCGCTTCGTCGTGTCGCGCGAGACCCTGGCGGTAAAGGAGGCCGCCCTGGGCCGGAAAGCGTGCGTCGTGCACACACTGGAGGACACGGCCGAGTGCGACCCATCGGCGCCGAGTCTGACGGAAGCCCAGGTGCGGGAGCTGGCGGAGCTGGCGTTTCGGGTGGAGGCCCACTTCGGCGAGCCGGTGGATATTGAGTGGGCTTTCAACGGGTCGCTTCGGACGAACCAGGGAGCTGGGCGTTCTGCTCCGCCGCGGGACGGGCCGCGCGGGTACGGGCCGTCGACCGGCCGGTTCGTCCTGCTTCAGTCGCGGGCCATCCGTGGCCTGGAGGTGGCCGAGGACGTCGAGGAGGGCCGCCAGGAGGAAGTCCTCCGCCTCCGGCGGATCGCGGGCGACGAACGACGCGTCTGGGTGGCCCACAACCTGGGCGAGACGCTCCGGGCGCCGACGCCCCTGACCTGGGACCTGACCCGCCACTTCATGAGCGGGGCCGGGGGCTTCGGGCGGATGTACCGCGACTTCGGGTACCGGCCGTCGGAGCGGGCCTGCCGGGAGGGGTTCCTGGAGCTGATCTGCGGCCGAATCTACGCCGACCCCGTGCGGCAGGCGGAGATGTTCTGGGAGGGCATGCCGCTGGCGTACGACCTGGACGCCGTGGCGGAGGATCCGCGGGTGCTCGACGCGGCGCCGACGACGTTCGACCCGGAGAAGGCCGACGGTCGGTTCCTGCTCCGCCTGCCGGGGACGATCGTGGCCCTTGTCCAGGCGTCGGGGCGGATGAAGCGGGCGAAACGGGAGGCCCGATGCCGGTTCGACGAGGAGGTCCTGCCGGCGTTCCTGGCCTACGTCGAGGAGGCGCGGACCACGGACCTTCGGTCGCTCTCGACCGAGGCCCTGGTCGCCGAGATCGAGTCGCGGCGCCATCGGGTCCTCGATGAGTTCGGCAAGGAGAGCCTGAAGCCGGGGTACTTCGGCGGGATGGCCCTGGCGGCTGTCCGGGACACGCTGGCCCAGCTCGCGGGGGAAGCCGAGGCGGCCCGTTGGGCGGCGGACCTGGCGAGCGGTCTGGAAGGCGACGTCACGTTCGAGCAGGACGCGCTGCTCTATCGTGTCGCCACGGGCGAGGCGACGATGGACGAGTTCCTCGACCGGTTCGGGCACCGGGCGGTCGGCGAGATGGAGCTGGCCGAGCCCCGGTGGCGGGAGGACCCGTCGTACCTGACGGGCCTGGTGGCCCACTTGGCCGCGGGCGTGGGCCGGTCGCCGCACGAGGTCCACCGGACGAACGTATCGCGTCGGCGGCGGGCGGAGGCGGCGCTGCCGGCGGCCCTGGCCGAATGGGGCGGGTCGTCCCTGCGGGAGGACGTCCAGGCCGATCTCGCCACCGCCCAGGCGCTGCTGCCGTACCGGGAGACCGGCAAGCACTACCTCATGATGGGCTACGAGCTGCTCCGGCGGGCGATGCAAGAGCTGGGCCGCCGGGCAGGGCTCGGGCGGGACGTCTTCTTCCTCCGCTACGAGGAGTTGGCGGAACTGGCCGACGGCAGCGTGGACCTGCGCGAACGAATCGCCCCGAGGAAAGTCCGCTGGCAGTCCGCCCAGCGCCTGACCGTGCCGGAGGTGGTCGACTCGGGGGACCTCTCGCGGCTGGGCCTGGCGGAGGAGGTGGAGAGCGGCGACACGCTTCGGGGCCAGGCGGTGGCCTCGGGCGTCGCCACCGGCCCGGCCCGCATCGTCCACGACCCGCGGGAGGCGGGCGACTTGGGCACCGGCTACATCCTGGTCTGCCCCTCGACCGACCCCGGGTGGACCACGCTCTTCCTGGAGGCCGGGGGGCTGGTGGTGGAGCGGGGCGGCGTGCTGTCGCACGGGGCCATCGTGGCCCGCGACTTTGGCATCCCGGCGGTCGTCTGCCCCGGGGCGACGCGGCGACTGCCCGACGGGGCCTCGGTCCGCGTGGACGGGAACACGGGGCAGGTGACGCTGCTGGCGGAGTGAGGACGTGGTCGAGACGCTGACCGACGGGATCGTGGGGCTCGTGGACCCGGTGCTGGGGTGGCTCCTCGCGCTGCCGAGCGACGCCGCCCTGGCGATCGTCGCGGTGGGGTCGGCGGCGGCGCTGATCGGCGTCAGGCGGTTCACCACCGACCAGGACCTGCTCCGGCGGTGCGCCCACGACAAGCGGCGCCTCAAGGAGCGGCTCCGCGAGGCGAAGCGCCGCGGCGACAAGGAATCGGCCGCGCGGCTGCGGGCGGCGATGAACCGGGTGGGCCTGAAGCAGCTCGGGCAGGAGGGGTGGCCGCTGGTGGCGGCCCTGGTGCCGATCGTCCTCGTGATGACCTGGGGGCTCAGGCGGCTGGAGTTTCACCCCCCGGCGGTCGGCGAGCCGTTTGAAGTGGCGGCCTACTTCCCCCTGTCGGCCGAGGGAGAGATCGTCCACGCCGTGCCGCTCCGGGGCCCGCTCGCCGGGAGGCCGTCACGCGGCGCGGAGCGCGGGGAGAGGCCCGCCGGGTGGCCCGGCGGCGCCTCGAATGGCCTGGAAGCCGAAGGCGGCTGGGTCCGCGAGGTCGCCGTCGACCCGGTGGGCGAGAAGAACGGCCTGGCCGTCTGGACACTGAAGGCCGATACGCGGCCCGAGGCCGTTGTCGCGTACGACCTGGCCGTCCGGTTTCGCGGCGAGACGGTCCAGAAGCGGCTGGTCGTCGGCGCAGAACGGTATGCCCGGCCGGTCGAGTTCTACGACGGGCCGATCCAGGCCGTCGAGGTCCGGATGGAGCCGGTGAAGCTGTTCGGCATCGTGCCCGGGGTCCCGTACGTCTTCGCCCCGTGGCTGGTGGGCTACGTGCTGCTGGTCGTGCCGGCTTCGCTTCTCCTCAAGCGAGTGCTGCGTATCTACTGATGCTTGAGCATCGCAGCTTGAGCGCTCCTTGCGGGCTGACCTGGCACCGTGGTCCATCGAGTCAGTGCGGCGGGCGGCGAGGCTGGAGCAGCTTGGCCACCAGGGCGGTCCAGCCCGTCTGTGCTCGAGCGCCGCAGCCGCGGCCCGTCTCCCCGTGGAAGTACTCGTGAAACGGGATGTAGTCGCGGAAGTGCGGGTCGTCCTGGAGCTTCTGGCGGGGGCCGAAGACCGGCCGCCGCCCGTCGTCGCCGCGGAGAAAGATCCGGGTCAGCCGCCCCGTCAGCTCGTAGGCCACGTCCAGGATCGTGACGTACTGCCCGGAGCCGGTGGGACACTCGACCCGGAAGTCGTCGCCGTAGTAGTGGTGGAACTTCTGGAGCGACTCGATGATGAGGAAGTTGACCGGGAACCAGATCGGTCCTCGCCAGTTGGAGTTGCCTCCGAACAGGTCGGTCCGCGACTCGCCCGGCTCGTAGCGGACCTCGATCCGGTCGCCGGCGCAGTCGAAGCAGAACGGCTCCTCGGCGTACTCCTTCGACAGGGCCCGCACGCCGTAGTCGGAGAGAAACTCCGCCGGGTCGAGCATCCGCCGGAGGAGGCACTTCATCCGGTGGCCCCTCAGCAGCGACAGGAGCCGCCGCTGCCCCCGGCCGGGCTCGTCCCAGTGCGACACCAGCGCCGCCAGGTCCGGCCGGTAGTTCAGGAACCACTCCAGCCGCCGGCCGAACTCCGGCAGCTCGTCGAGCAGCTCCGGCTCGATCGTCTCGACGGCGAACAGGGGGATCAGACCGACCATCGACCGCAGCCGCAGCACGACGGCCTCGTCGCCCGGCAGGTCGAGCACGTCGTAGTAGAACTCGTCCCGCTCGTCCCACAGACCCTGGCCCGACTCGGCCACGTCGGTCATCGCCTTTGCCACGTAGAGGAAGTGCTCGAAGAACTTCGTCGCGATGTCCTCGTAGACGTGGTTGTGAGGGGCCAGCTCCAGGGCGATCCGCATCAGGTTGAGGCAGCACATCGCCATCCAGCTCGTGGCGTCGGACTGGTCGATGTGCCCGCCGGTCGGCAGGGGGGCGCTGCGGTCGAAGACGCCGATGTTGTCCAGGCCCAGGAAGCCGCCCTGGAAGATGTTGCGGTCGCGGGCGTCCTTGCGGTTCACCCACCAGGTGAAGTTCAGCAAGAGCTTGTGGAAGACGCGCTCGAGGAAGAACAGGTCGCCCTCGTCGCCCCGCTGCTTCTGGTTGATCTTGAAGACGCGCCAGGCGGCCCAGGCGTGGACCGGCGGATTGACGTCGCTGAAGTTCCACTCGTAGGCCGGCATCTGCCCGTTCGGGTGCATGTACCATTCGCGGGTCAGCAGGACGAGCTGGTTCTTGGCGAACTCCGGATCGATCAAAGCCATCGCCAGACAATGGAAGCCGAGGTCCCAGGCGGCGTACCAGGGGTACTCCCAGGTGTCGGGCATGGAGAGGACGTCGGCGTTGTTCAGGTGCCGCCATTCCCAGTTGCGGCCGTGTCGGCGCTCCGGCGGGGGCGGCGGCTGGCCCGGGTCGCCGTCGAGCCACTCGGGGACATCGTAGTAGTAGAACTGCTTGGTCCAGATGAGGCCCGCCAAGGCCTGGCGCTGGACAAGCCGCTGGTCGGCGTCCTCGATGCCCGCCTCGAGCTCGGCGTAGAAGGCATCGGCTTCGTCGATTCGCACCTCGAAGACGTCGTCGAAGCCCGCGAACGGGTCCGTCGACTGGCTTCCCGCCGTAAGGCGGACGCGGACGGCGACGGACTCCCCGGCCGGCACCTCGAAGCAATAGTGGGCCGCGGCCTTCGTGCCCCGCCGTTCCGGGTTGACGGCCTCCTGTCGGCCGCCGATGACGTAGTCATGGAAGGCGTCCTTGAAGTGGCCGCGGGCGTCCGACCAGCCGAAGTGCCGCCGCACGTTCGTCTCGTTCTCGGCGAAAAGGAGTCGCGGCGCGCCGTCGAAGCTCACCCGGTAGTCGCCCAGCGACTCGTGATTCGCAGCGATCGCCGTCTCGGACGCTGCGGCCAGCTCGGGCTTGCGGACGTCGTGGCCCCAGGACCAGGTGTTGCGGAACCAGACGTGCGGCAGGAGGTGCAGGTCGGCCTCGTCGGGGCCCCGGTTGTGGGCCGTAATCCGCATCAGCACGTCGTCCTCTCCGGCCTTGGCGTACTCGACGAAGACGTCGAAGTACCGGTCGTCGTCGAAGACGCCCGTGTCGAGGAGCTCGAACTCGGGCCGGTCGCGGCCCCGGTGCCGGTTCTCGGTCACCAGCCGCTCGTAAGGGAACGCCGCCTGGGGGTACTTGTACACCATCTTCAGGTAGGCATGAGTCGGGAGGCCGTCGAGAAAGTGGTAGAGCTCTTTGACGTCCTCGCCGTGGTTCCCCTCGGCGTTCGTGAGGCCGAACAGCCGCTCCTTCAGGATGGGGTCGCGGCCGTTCCACAGGGCGAGGGCCAGGCACAGCCGGCCGCCGTGGTCGCTGAAGCCGGCCAGTCCGTCCTCGCCCCAGCGATAGGCCCGGCTGCGGGCGTGGTCGTGGGAAAAGTAGTCCCAAGCGCTGCCGTCAGAGCTGTAGTCCTCGCGGACGGTGCCCCACTGGCGCTCGCCGAGATACGGTCCCCACTTCCGCCACTGGGCTTGGCCGCGCCGGTCGGCTCCGAGGCGTTCCTTTTCGGCGTTCATCGTTGCCACCCCAAGAGGTGCGCCTGTCAGCGGCGCCGCCGTCGACGCCCGCCGCAGCCATTATAGCGGGGGTGAGTCCGGCGCCGTCAAGCCGTGTCGATTTGCGTGATGGGCTTCCGTCGGCCTGCCCGATTTCTATAATGGGCCGGCCGCGCCCTCCCGGCGGACGTCGGGACCGCGTGGTGCGTGAAGCGGCGGGGTCCGTGGAAGCCTCCACCCTTGGGCGCGGAACGGACCGCCGCGGGGGCCAGGCTGCATCGGCGACGGAGGCCGCAACGCGGCAACGGCGGGGTGCGATGAGAAATCGGCTGGCCTATTTCCGGCCGCTGCTCGATTACCTCGGGGTCCTTTTCGTGGTCTTCGCCCTGCTGCTTCTCGTGCCGCTCGGGGTGCAGGCGGTGTTTGCACCGCGCGGAGTGGGGGCAGCGCCGGCGAGTGCATTCTGGGTTCCGGCGGCGCTGGCGCTGGCGCTGGGCGTCGGCATGAAGAGGGACCTGGAGTTTCCGCCGCTCGACAACCGCCGGGCCATGATGCTGTGCGCCGTGGGGTGGATCGTCATCTCGGCCGTCGGGGCCCTGCCGTTCTGCCTGGCGGGCGAGGCGATGGAGCAGGCCGTCGGCCGACCCGTCACGTATCTCGACGCCTATTTCGAGACCGTCAGCGGGTTCACGACGACCGGCATCACGATGTTCTCCGGCCTGGACGACGTGCCGACCGGCATCATCTTCTGGCGGGGGTTCACCCAGTGGCTTGGCGGCCTGGGGATCCTGACGTTCTTCCTGGCGGTGATCTTCACGGGCGGGTCGAGCGCCTACCGGCTCTACAGCGCCGAGAGCCACAAGATCTTCGCCCAGCGTCCGGAGCCGGGCCTGCTCAACACGCTGCGGATTCTGTGGACGCTATACGCGGCGTTCACGGTCCTCATCGCGTCGGCGCTTTGGCTGGAGGGCCTGACGGCCTTCGACGCGATCAGCCATTCGCTGACAACCGTGTCGACGGGCGGCTTCTCACCCTACGATGCGAATATCGGCCACTATGCGGCCATGGGCCACCCCCGGGCCGTCCTCATCGAGTACACCGTCACGTTCGGGATGCTCCTGGGAGGCATCAACTTTCTGGTCCACTACCGCGTGGTTCGCGGGGGGATCTCGGCCCTGTGGGACACCCTGGAGATGCGGCTGTGGTGGGTGATCGTGTTCGGGGCGACGGCCCTCGTGATGATCGATCACTACCGCCAGTTCGGGGGGCCCGACTACGGCTGGGGCCGGTTCCACGAGGTCTTCCGGACCAGCCTGTTCCAGGTGGTGGCCATCGTGACGACGACGGGATTCGGCACGAAAGACATCGCGACCGAGTACTTCCCCGCCGCGGCCAAGCAGGTCTTCCTGGTGCTGATGGTGATCGGCGGGTGCGTGGGCTCGACGAGTGGCGGCATCAAGGTGCTCCGGATCGGCGTGCTCGTGAAGATGGCGGGCCGGCAGATCAGGCGGTTGCTCCACGGGCCGGCGGCGGTGCATCCGGTGGTGATCGACGGCGAGCGTATCGAGGCGGAGGAGCTTCGCCGCATCGCGGCCCTGTTCTTCGCCTGGGTGGGGCTGCTGGTGTTCGGGGGCCTCGTGACAGCCCTGTTTTCGAACCACGGGGCCCTGGCCTCGGCGAGCGGCATGTTCTCCGCCTTGGGCAACATCGGCCCGTGCTACATTTCGATGTCCGACCTGGCGGAGCTGAACCCGGTGGTGAAGATCGTGTACATTTTCGGCATGCTCGCCGGCCGGTTGGAGATCGTGCCGCTGCTGATCCTGTTCACGCCGCGGACGTGGCGGTGATGGGGGTTGCGCATTTCGGCCTTGGAGGTCCGGTCGGCGACCCTGGGGCTCGGCCCCGAAGGGAGGCCCAGGTTCGAAGAGAGTGGTACTTAGGGATTGATCTGTCGAAGCGAGCGACGGCGCACGGCGTCTGAATGGAGACCTCCATGTATATCGTTATTGCGGGGGCGGGCCTGGTGGGACGCGGGCTGGCCGAGCGGCTGGTCGAAGCGAGGCACGACGTCGTCGTCATCGACCAGGACCGGGACGTGTGCGAGCAGGTCGCCTCGAACACCGGGGCCCTGGCCCTGAACGGCAGCGCCACGAACATCGAGATCCTGGAGCAGGCCGGCCTCGACCGGGCCGACGTGGCCGTCGCTTCCATGCGGATCGACGCCGACAACCTGGCCTTCTCGCTCCTGGCGAAGGGCTTCGACGTGCCGCGCGTCATCGCCCGCATGCGGGACCCCCGGTACGAGTCGGCCTACAAGAAGGCCGGCGTCCGGACGACCGTCCGAGTCGTGGACGTGTTCGTCAACCAGATGCTGCTGGAGATCGAGGAGTCGGGCCTGCGGCAGGTGGCCAGCTTCGGCGCCGGGCACGCTTCCATCGTGGTCGATACGATCCCCGAGGGGTCCCAGGCCGCGGGCCGCACGATCGGCCAGGTGGCCGGCGACAGCGGCTTCCCGGCGGCGTGCGTGATCACGGGCATCTACCGGACGGACTCCGGGCAGTTCATCATTCCGCGCGGCGGGGCCAGGCTGGAGGCCGGCGACCGGGTGTTCCTGGTGGCCGGGAAGGGATCGCTCCGGAAGGCCTCGAAGTTCCTCCACCGAAAGGCGAAGGGCCGTCGGGGCCGGCCGCCCCAGGGGCCCGAGGAAGAGGCAGGCGACGCCCAGAACGCCGAGCCCCCTTCCGAGGAAGCCCCGCCCGCCGCCGACGAGCCATCAGCGAGCTGACCCCTTCGGCACGGGCGTCCGGCGCTGCGGGCCGGCCGCGTAGTCGACCGCCTCGCGCATCAGGCGAACGGCTTCGCCGATCCGGTCCACCTCCTCGAACCCGTACGAGAGGCGAAGCTGCCGCCGGCCCAGCTCGACCAGATCACCTCTGGGATGGACGCAGAACTCACCCGGCAGGTAGACGACGCGCGGCCGCGGCTCCCCCGGCGGCCCATCGATCCCGGCGTCGCCCGTGGTGCGGCTGAGGTGCCGGAAGAAGGGCGACCCTCCGGCCGTCTCGACCTCGCGGAACGTCAGGTAGAAGTAGAACCCCGCCCGTCCGCCGCGGACGTTCTCGAGGGCGCCGCCGAGGTGCTCGTCGATCCGCGCCCGGACCCGCCGGGCCTTCTCGCGGTAGCCCTGGCGGACGCGCGCGATCTGCTTCGCCGCATGATGGTCGAGCAGGTAGCTCGCGACCTCCTGCGTGAGCAGCGGCGCGCTGAAGCCCGTGTCGCTCGATTTCTGCACCAGGGCCCGCACGAGCGGTCCGCTCGGCCCGACGAGATATCCCACCCGCAGGGCCGGCGCGAGCACCTTCGAGAGCGTCCCGACCTCGTAGACGATAGCGGCGTCGTCGTGGAGGAGGCCCGACTCCAGCGCTCCCACCTCGGGGTCGTGGACGAGGTCCTCGTAGGCCCGGTCGAAGACGACGGGCACCTGGCGCTTGAGGTCGCGCGAGAGTTCCGCCGCGATCCGGACGAGCTCGCGGCGCCGGGCGTTCGAGAGGACCGTGCACGTGGGGTTGTTGATCGTCACCAGGTAGAGGAACCGGATGCGGTCGCGGCGAGGGCTGAGCCCTTCGAGCTTCGCCTCAACCAGGTCCGGCCGGATGCCGTCCTCGTCCTCCGGGACGGCGAGGACCTCGTAGCCGAGCCGCTCCAGCAGGTTGCTGTAGATGTAGTACATCGGATCGGACGTGACGACGATGCCGGGCTCCAGGAGGTGGGCGATGCCTTCGAGGAGGCTGGTCGCACCGCTGGGTCCGACGATGATCTCGCGTCCGGCGAGGTGCTTTTCGGTGAGGCCGCCCGGCCCGTCCTCCAGGAGGAACCGGCGGATGGAGGCGATCAGGTTGGGCGAGCCCGCCGGGCCGCCGTAGTTGAGGGCCTGGCGGTACTTCTCCGGCCGCGACAGGACCGCCTCGACGGCTTCGCACACCAGCTCGCGGGGAAGCGTCCGCTCGTTGACGTAGCCGACGCCCAGGTTGACGTCGACGCCGTCGCGGAAGTCGGCCGCGAAGGCGGCCATCATCCGCGCGACCGGCGAGGGCCGGCTCGAGGCGCGGCCGTAGGGGCCCAGCTCGACGTCCATCGGTCTCATTCCCATTGCGGCGCGCCGAGCGGCGGGCTCGTCTCAATCCGTGCAAGGCGCGCGGGACCCGCCTTCATCCCGGCGCCGGGACCATGGCGTGGCAAGCGAACCCCGCGGCTGACCCCGCGCCGGTCCAATCCGCAATCCCCAATCTTGCCCGCCGGTCGTTGGGCGGGCCGAAATCCGCCATCGCTCTATCCCTTCACCGCCCCGGCCGTCAGGCCGCTGATGAATTCCCGCTGGAGCAGGATGAAAAGGCCCATCGCCGGCAGGATCGACAGCACCGTCCCGGCCATGCGGATGCCGTACTGCTGGCTGTACGTGCCGACCATCAGGTTCAGGCCGATCGGCAGCGTGAAGAGCTGTTGCGTGTGCAGGATGAGCTGCGGCCACAGGAACGAGTTCCACGTCCCCATGAACGCCATCAGGCAGAACGCCCCGACCATCGGCCGCGAGACGGGCAGGGCGATGTGCCAGTACAAGCCGAATTCCGTGCATCCGTCCATGCGACCCGCTTCGAGCAGCTCGTCCGGGACCTGCTGCATCGACCGGCTGAACAGGAAGATGCCGAACACGCTGACGATGCCCGGCACGATGAGCCCGGCGTGCGAGTCCATCAGGCCCATCCGGTAGATCAGCTCGTACTGGGGTGCCAGAAGCACCTGGGCCGGGATCGTCATCGTCGCCAGCATCACCAGCATGACGGGCTTCTTCAGCCGGAACTCGTACTTCGCCAGGGCGAAGCCGCCCATCGACGAGAACAGCACCTGGATCATCACCACCGCGCTCGCCACGAACAGGCTGTTGACGATGTACCGGCCGAAGGGGACCCGCGGCACCGCCCGGGCCACCTCCTGGGGGTACGCCGTCTCCAGGACGAAACGGTTCAGGCGATGGGCCTCGGCGGGCCCCAGCCCCCCGTCGAACCGCTCCACGAGCGGCTGGGCCTCGACGCGGAGCTTCAGGTGCTCGAAGTGCTCCCGGCGAAGCAGGTCGGGCCCGGCCAGCGCCCGGTTGAGGGCCCGAAGGAGCGCCCGCTCGTCGTCGGGCGAGACTTGGCCGGCGGAGGCCGCCCGGTCCAGGCGCTGCCGGTCCTCGGGCCGCAGGGCCTCCCACACGCGCTGACCCAGGGCGCCGCGGTCGGCCTCGGCCTCCCGCCGGAGCTTTGCCGCCAGGGCCGGCCAGTCGAGCACGTCGTTCACCTGGAGCGTCGGCGATCCGAAGAGCTTCTCGTAGTTCTCCGTGCTCAGGCGGTCCGGAGGCGGGAAGAACGTGTAGTGAAACAGGTCGTCGGAGTTCTTGAAGCTCCCGGCCACGAGCCAGACCATCGGCATGAGCATCACGATGAGGGCCGCCGTCAGGACGACGTGCAGCGCGAACCGCAGGAGGGCCGACCTGGTCGACCCGGCTCGCGGCGCCGGGGCCCGCGCTGCGCCCTCTGTTCGGTCCGTGCCGCTCATCCCCACACCTTCCGCACCAGCCGGCTCAAGGCCAGGCCCGCGAGCGCCGCCCCGACGACCAGGACCACCAGCGTCCACCCGACCGTCGAAGCGTAGCCCAGGTCGCCCGCCTCGAACCCCTTTTGGTAGAGATACATGACGACCGTCAGGCCCGACTGCTCCGGGCCCGACGTGTTCGACAGCATCAGGTACGGCAGCTCGAACAGCTTGAACGAGCCGATGGTCGACATCATGACGACGAACACCATGACGGGCAGGATGCCGGGGATCGTGACGTGCTGGAACCGCTTCCAGGCGCCGGCCCCGTCGACGGCGGCC
This sequence comes from uncultured Anaerolineales bacterium, assembly GCA_964526295.1. Lineage (GTDB taxonomy): Bacteria > Planctomycetota > Phycisphaerae > FEN-1346 > FEN-1346 > CAZGKW01. Next base: position 29,183 of record CAZGKW010000022.1, on the reverse strand, counting down.
GCATCGTAAAGCGTCCGGTCCACCCCCTGAAGCGCCGCCAGGAAATAGACCATGTTGTAGCCCACGTACATCCACAGCGCCGTGGTCACCAGGGCGGGCATGACGAGCGGCGCCATCTGGAGCCACGCCGTGTCGCCCGCCCCCAACCCCAGCCACGCGATCGCCTTGTTCAAGAGGCCGAACCGCGGGGCGAACACGAACTGGAACAGGAACGCCGCGAACACCGTCCCCACCAGGAACGGCGAAAAGAAGCCGAACCGGTAGGCGTTCCGGGCCCGCACCCGCGGCGAGTTCAGCAGCACCGCCAGCCCCAGCGCCAGGGGCAACTGGACCAGCACCGAGGCGGCTGCAAACGTCGCCGTGTTCCGAAGTGCGGTCCAGAAGCTCGGGTCCCCCAGCATGAACGCGAAGTTCTCCAGCCCCCGGAACTCCTGCCATTTCGGCCCGTTCGTCTTGTAGAACGCCCACACCAGGCTCTTGACGATCGGGTACAGGCCGAACACCGTGAACGTGAGGAGGAACGGGGCCACGAAGACGTACGGGGCGTGCCGCTGCTGCCATCGATACAGCCGCCGCCTCAGCATCACTGGACCTCGTCGCGTTTCATGAGCCGCCGGACCTCGTCGGCCCCCTGCTTGAGGCGGGCCCGGACGAACGCCTCGAACCCGTCCTCTCCCTGGTCCTCCCAGTACCGGGCGCACGCCGACAGGGCCTCGGCCATCTTGTGCTTCGCCGTCTCGATGTACGGACTGCTGTACTGGGGCGGGACCTGCTCGGCCAGCTCGGCGTAAAGCCGGCCGATCCGCTGGCCCGACCAGTAGCCGCGGGGTTCGTGGATGGCCTCGTGCTCCCAGGCGTCCTTCAGGGCGGGCAGGATGTTCGTGTCGCGGAACCGCTCGGCCAGCTCCTCCGGGTTCAGATACAGGTGCTTCGCCAGGGCCCAGGCCAGCTCGGGCTCCTTGCTGGCCCGGGTGATGCCGAGCATCGTCCCGCCCCAGCTCGACGTCCGCCGCCCTCCGGGCCGCACGGCCGGCAGCGGCATGAGACCCATTTTGCCCCGCATCCGGGGGACCTGCTGCTCGGTCCCCTTGCTCCGCCAGTCCGGGCACACGAAGCTCAGAATGTAGCCGTCCTCCACCGCTTTGACCCACGGCTGGCCCCAGCCGGGGTCCTTGGCGATCATCTCGGGCCCGGCGACGAGCGGCACGTACCACATCATCGTCTCGACGGCGACCTCGTTGTCCATGATGACCCGGCCGTCGGGGTCGAAGTAGCCCGCGGGCACACCGTCCAGGCCGTACCGCTGGAACAGGCACATCTCGATGCCGCCGTAGCCGCTGACGGGCAGGGCGATCATGTACCGCTCGCCGCGGACGGTTACCCGCCGCCCGGCCCGGATGAAGTCGTCCCACGTCTCGAGCTTCGACGCGTCGATGCCCAGCTCCTCGAACAGGTCCCGCCGGTAGGCCAGCATCACGGGGTGGACGTCGTGGGGGAGGCCGAAGACGTGGTCCCGGCCGGTCCGCGGATCGCGATAGGTGTAGGGGGCGAAACGCGTCGCGACCATCCGCTCCAGCAGGCCTTCCTGGCGGAGGCGCGGCAGGAGGTCGACGAAGCCGACGTGCTCCGGCCGGCCCCGGAAGAAGCTCCCCGCGCTGCTGATCTCGACCTCCACGGCGTCGGGGACGTCGAGGTCGCTCCAGAACGCCGCCCGCAGCCGGCTCGTCACGGCCTGGGCGTGGACGAACTGCATGTCGACCGTCACGCCGGGGTGCTCGGCCTCGAACGACGGGCGGGCGTTGAGGTAAGCGTAGTAGTGGGTCTCGGCGAAGGTCCACAGGCGAAGCGTCGCCTCGCGCCGCTCCACGGGGTTGAAGAGCATCCAGGCCCCCGTCACGACCGCGACGGCCAGGATCAAGAGCGGCGCCCGCCCGAACGGGAACCAGGCGACGTACCGCTCGAAGCGGGCACTCCAGCCGGATTCCACCCCCATCAGCGACTTCACGTCAGACACGCTCCATCTCAACTGTCCCGCCGGACGAGCCGACCCGCCCGAGCCCCGGCACGTATCGCCTCACTCCTTCGAGAGCGGGCCCACGCCCGCCCTGACCGTCCGGCCCCGCACGATGAGGTGCGCCGTCGGCCCGCCGTGCGCGTCGTAGCGGATGGCGACCACGTCGCCGTCGGCCTGCAAGTCGGCCCCGCCGACGCGTCCGGTATCGGCGGCCCCCAGGAGGATGCGAACCTGGCCGTCGGGCAGGGCGGCGCGAAGCTCATACCCGCCTCGGACCGCCTCAAACTCGACCGCGGCAGGTGCCTTCGTGCCCGCCCGGTGCACGCGGATGACCGTGACGAACTCCGTCCGCTTTGCCGGTGCCGCCTTCGCCGTCAGGTGCCACTCGGTGAGCTTGATCCGCGGCCGGGGCGGCGGGTCGAACTCGTCCGTGACCGAGACGTCAAGCTTCTCCGGCGCGAGGAGCGAGACGCGTGCCGCCGCCTTCCCGTTCTTGAGGCGAATGTCCTCCTGCGACTCGACTTCGATGGGCGTCGGGGCGTGCAGCCGGTACTCGAGCGGCGTCGCCTGCGGCGCCTCCAGCCGGTCGAAGACGATCACCAGGTCGGGCTTGACGAAGAGGATGTGCCGCGTGGATCGCTCCAGGGCGTTGTCCTCATACGCGTCTCCGGCCTCGCCGGCGACATAGTCGAACGCATCGGAGGTGTGGAACGCCAGGATGCGTCCCCGGGCGGCGGCGGAGTGTTTCTTCTGGCCCCGCCCACCGGCCGTGATGCAATTCGTCGATTTCGTGTGCCACATCCAGTTCCGGTGGTGGTCGCTGCCGTAGATATCGCGGCGGCCGGAGCGGATGAGCAGACGCTCGCCGAAGGCGTAGAGCAGGAACGAGTTGTTCGACTCGTAGCCGTGGCTCTGGGTGCCGAACGGGCTCGACTTGAAGATGACCTCGACGTTCTCGGATGCGTCGAGGAGGGTCGTGTTCAGGACCGCCTGGCCGGTGCCCCGGAAGCACCGCGACGTGGGCAGGTCCGCGGGCGGCTCGGCCCGCACCTCCGGCAGGGCCCCGCGGATGAAGCCGATGTAGCCTTCCTCGGTCCGCGGGCCGCCCTGGACGTCGACGTACCACTGCCAGTGGGGGTCCCGGGCCTGGGCCGCCAGCGTGGTCATCAGGTCGACGTTGTGGCGGCTGGTCTTGTTGGCGCAGAGGTCGCCGAAGCCGCCGCCCCTCGTCCCCGGCGGCTGGAGGTAGAGCGGGTAGTAGCCCACCTGGGAAAAGTAGGGCTTGCGGTAGGCGTCGACGTCCATGGCGACGCGCATCAGGTCGGCCCACCACGTAAACCGGTTGATATAGCTTCGCCAGTAGCTGACGCCTTCGTGCCACCCGCCGTCGGCGTCGCTCCAGACCGGATAGACGCAGTAGAAGACGTTCATGGCGAACCAGGTCCACTCCTCGGCGTCGGGGACCTCGTCGAGGAAGGCGATGCCGACCTCGCCCAGGAAGTGCCACGCCCGGTTCGAGTGACTGGAGTAGGGCCGCCAGATGTGCCGCCGCGACAGGTGGTCGTACATCTCGCGTCCGCGGACGGCCATGACCGCCCGGCACCTGGCCCGTTCCTCGTCGGTCAGCAGGTCGTTGATGAACGTGTAGGTGCGGGCGAAGTGGTAGGCGTAGGGCATGCCGGCCTCGTCGTTGTAGCGGTAGCCGGTCGCGCCCTTCGGGTCCCATTCGGCGGCCGCAAGGAGGAGGCGCTTCGCCAGCCGGCCGTAGTCGTCGCGGCCCGACAGGAGCCGGCCGAAGCCGAGGGTCGCCGCCCCGTTCAGACACTCGATCGTGTAGACGCGATTGCCCCACCAGATTTTCCGCCACGCCTCGCTCTTTCGCTCCATGCCGGCCGGGTACTTGGGCGGCTCCTTCGTCGGCGGCGGGTCCTCCATCAGCCGGTCGCAGTCGGCCAGGACCGCCTCCCACTCCTCCTTCAGGACCGCCCGGGCGAGTTCCCTCAATCGCGGGAGTTGTTCCGGCCGGACGAACAAGCGCGGGTGCCGTTTCGGGATGCGGCCGATCAGCTCCTCCCGCGGCGGCATCGGAAAAACGGCGCTCGATGCGTCTACCACGAACGAGCGGGTTCTGCTCCAGGCCGAGGGCCGGCCCTGGCCGCCCGTGAACCGGTACCGCCAGTGCCACGTCCCGGCCTCCAGCGCCTCCGGCGGGCAGAAGCAGTTGTACCGAAGGCCGACGGCGAGGCGCAAAAGGGGGCGGAAGGCAGGCGTCCGGGCGACCTGGATCTCGTAGCTGGTCGCGCCGGACTGCGGGCGCCAGACGAACGCCGGCGGGTTGACCGGGCTGACCTCCCCCTCGACCGGGTGGAAGCCCCATTCGCCGGGACCGCCGGGCGTGTCGTTCACCGTCGAAACCTCCGCGGCATACAGCGATGCGCTCCCGGCCACGATGCCCAGCAGGGCGATCAGAGCGAAACGCGGTTGCAGCATGGCGGATTCCCCTCCTGACGACACGCGGCGGACGGCGCCGGCCTCCTTGTGGCGGACTCAATACGCCAAGCGGTTGCGGATCACGCCCTTCAGGCCCCGCCCGGCTCCCGGCGCGCAGCGATCCGAATTGCGGCGGGGGATGAAGTGGATGTGAGCGTGCGGGACCCGCTGCCCGGCCGACGCCCCACAGTTGATGCCGACCGTAAATCCGGTGATCGTCGAATCGGCCGCCAGGGCCCGCTCGCGGAGCTCCTCCAGAAGCTCCATCGCGTCGGTCCGCTCGGCCGGTGTCATCGTGAACAGGTCTCGCGTGTGCCGTCGCGGGATCACCAGCAGGTGACCGTCGCTTACGGGTGCAGCGTCAGGAATCGCTACGACCGACCCGTGGACGAGAACGGCGCTTGCTTCGAGGTCGTCCGCGCAGAACGGGCAGGCCGCAGTCGTCTCGCCTGCGTCATCCGGCACTGAGCCCGGCTGACTCGTAGCGCTCATAGGTCGGCAGGTTCCTCGCCCTCGTCTGTCCCAGACACGTGGCGACTATAGACCAGCGACCCGGCGCGAGTCAAGCCGACCCCATCAGCCCTGAGCGGTCTCGCCCACGATGGCCAGGATGTCGTCGACGTATCGCCGGTCGTTGGCACAGACGGGCACCTTGTTCTGGCCGCCCAGCTTGCCGCGGCGCTTCATCCAGGCGTAGAACGTTCCCGCCGGGACCGCCGCGACCTCGGGCGGGCCGATCAGTGAATCCCCCCGCCGCTTCGACCGGTAGTTCATGTTGATATCGCGGAGCGCCTGGTCCAGCTCCCCGGCGAATCCCGACAGGTCGCGACCTTCGGGCCCCCGCTCGAACTCGACGAGGTAGTGATGCGCCCCGGCCCGTTCCCGACGGAAGTCGGGATCCGGGTAGACTGGAGCGGCCGTGAACGCCGTGACGCGGGCCCCCGTCGCCTCGCAGGCCGCCGCAATGCCCTTCTCGACGTCCTCGCCGATCATGTGCTCGCCGAACGCGTTCATGAAGTGCTGATGGCGTCCGGCAAACACGACCCGGGGCGGCCGGAGGGAGAGTAACCGCACCACGTCGCCCAGATCGTAGGCCCACAGGCCGCCGCTCGTCGAGATGACGACGCAGTACGGCACGTCCTTCTCGACCTGGTCGATCGTCAGACGCGGCGCCTCGGGCGTGCCCCACGCATCGAGCGGCACGAACTCGAAGAAGACTTCGTTGTCGACCAGCAGCTCCAGCCCCTCCTCGCCGAAACCGGCCTGGACGCCGATGAACGCTTCGCTCGACGTGTAGACCTCCAGGCGCCGAACGTGATGGTCCGGTCGCAGGTACCGCTCGTAGACCGGCCGGTACGGCTCGAAGTTCACGCCCCCGTGGACGAACAGGAGAAAGTTGGGCCAGACGCGGCTGATGCCGCCGCACGGGTCGACGCCGGCGATCCGGCAGACCCGCTCGAAGAAGGCCAGGGCCCACGTGGGCAGGTCGGCCTTCATCCGGATATCGGCCGAGGCCAACCGCCTGGCCATCGCCTCGGTCCGCTCCTCGAAATCCTCCAGCGCGAGGACGTCGCGCTTGCGGACGTAGCGGCGGCTGAGCGGCCAGGGGATCCAGCCGTAAGCGCAGTCGGCGATGCCGCCGAAGCGGGCCTTTGAGCGGGCCGCGGCGCGGCGTTCCCCGTGGAGGGGCGGGCCTCCTGCCGCGCCTGCGCCCGTGTTCGTGGGGGCCATGGGAGGCACCTCTCGCAGGGGCATGCCGCCCATCTGGACCATCTCGCCCTCCAGGATGCGGCCCACGATGCCCGGCTCGGATCGCTGTGCCGCCGCCAGCACCGCCAGGCCTGCCCGGACGTGGTTGCGGCGCATGGCCGGCGTAATGGGGATGTACTTCATCCCGGCCGTCGTGCCTGACGTTCGAGCGAAGATGCGCGTTCGCCCCCGCCAGCAGACGTCGGGCTCACCCTCCAGGATTCGCTGGAAGACGTCGAGACGGCCGACGTAATCGGCGATCGGGACCGCCCGGGCGAAGTCGGCCGGCGTGCGGATGGAGGCGAAGTCGTGCTGCCGGCCGAACCAGGTGTCCCGGCCCCGCGCGAGCAGCTTCGCCAGGACCCGACGCTGCGCCCGGCCGGGGTCGGCCGAGGCGGCGCGGAGCCGGCGGCCCAGGCCCGACAGATACAGCTCCAGGGCTCTGCCGTAAAGGCTCATGACGGGCGGTCCGCGTGGGTGCCGACAGCGATGGTCACGCTTCCCAGCCGGCGGCCATCTCTTCGGCCAACGGGAGGATCTCGTCGACGAATCGGCGGTCGTTGGCACAGACGGGGATCTTGTTTTGCCCACCCAGCCGGCCGCGCCGTTTCATCCATTCGTAGAAGGTGCCCCGCGGCACGGGCACGATCTGGGGCTTGGTGATCCGCAGGTCGGCGTCGCGTTTGATGCGGTAGTTCAGGTTCAGCTCGAGGAGCTTTCGGTCCAGCTCGCGGCCGAACGCTTCGACGCCGCCCTCCGGCTCCTGCTCGAATTCCACCAGGTACTGGTGGCAGCCCGTGTCGCGGTGCTGGTCGGGGTAGACGGGGGCGGCGGTGAACGCCTCGACGCGGGCCCCCGTGGCCTCGCACGCCACGGCGACGGCCTGGGCGACCTCCTCGCCGATCATGTGCTCGCCGAACGCGTTCAGGAAGAGCACGTGCCGGCCCGCGAAGACGATCCGCGGCGGCTTCACGCTGAGAAACCGGACGACGTCGCCGATGTCGTAGGCCCACAGGCCGGCGCTGGTCGTAAGGAGCAGACAGTACGGCACGCCCGTCTCGACCTCGTCCACGAGCAGCCGCCGGGCGCCGGGCTTGCCCCACTCCTGGAGCGGCACGAACTCGAAGACGATCTCGTTGTCCGTCAGCAGCTCCATCCCCGGCATCCCATGGGTCGCAGCGGGGCCTTCTGCGCCCCTCGCCGCACCCTGCGCTGCGGGACGCTCGTTACGCGTACGGGCCATTGAAAGATCGGCCTGGATGGCGATGAACCCCTCGGTCGACGGGTACACCTCCTGGTACCAAACCCGGTGGCCGGGGGCGAAGAACCGGTCGAACCGCTCCCGATAGGGCCGGAAGTCCATGCCGCCGTGGCAGTAGACCCGGAACTCCGGCCATACTCGGCTCACCCCGCCCTCCGGGTCGACGCCTCGCAGCTCGCAAACTCGCTTGAACAGAACGACCACCCACAGGGGGATATGGCCGATGAAGCGGACGTCCGTCTCGACCAAGTGCCGCGCGATCAGGTCGATCCGTTCGTCGAACGGGTCCACCGCGGACAGCTTGCCGGGCTCCATGTGTCGGCGGAGGGGCCACGGGACCAGGGTGACGCCGATGTCGGCGATACCGTGGGCGACGCCGCCGGAGTCCAGCGGCAGGGGCGGCCGCCCGCCCAGCATGACCACCTTGCCCCCCCAGATGTGCCGGACGAGGCCGGGCTCGGCCCGGCCCGCGTAGGCCATGACGGCCATCCCCGCCCGGAGCTGGTTGCGGCGAGACCCCGCCGTGAACGGGATGACCTTGCACCCGGCCGTCGTGCCGGACGTCCGTGAGAAGAGCCGCACCTGGCCCGGCCACAGGACGTCCGGTTCGCCCGCAACGGCCCGCTCGTACAGGTCGAGCCGCTGGACGTAGTCGGCCGGCGGGACGGCGAGGGCGTAATCGGCGTGCGATTCGATCGACGCGAAGTCGTGCTCCCGGCCGAACCAGGTGTCCTTCGCCGTCCGCACCAGCCGGCCCAGCAGCCGGCGCTGGAACCGGCCGGGGTCGGCGGCGGCACGGCGGAGCTGGCGGTCGAGGCGCCGAAGATAGATCTCGAACAGCGGCCCCACCAGGTTCATCGTCCCTCCCCGTCGGCGACATGAGGGGGTGACACGGCTCCGCCCGCGGCTGAAGACTGCTCTCTGAGAGGATACACAGGACCCTCGCGTCGGGCAAGGCCGCATCGCCGGCCCTTTGGGCCCTATCTGCCGAAACCGGCCCAGAACGCCTCTCCCTGGCCCGGCTGGCGGTCGTCCAGCTCGTCGGGCCACCGGCGGACCTCCTCCCGAAGCCGCTCGACGTGTGCCGCCATCGTCGGGTCGGAAGAAAGGTCGTGTGTCTCGTGGGGGTCGGTCTCCAGGTCGAAAAGCTGCGTCCTCCGCTCGCCGTCGACGACGTACTCGATCAGCTTGTGCCGCTCGTCCCGGGCGGCCCGCTGGAAGTGCCGGTACGCGAAGAGGAGCGTGTCGCGAACGGGCCCTCCCGCGTCGCACATCGCCGGGACGAGGCTCCGGCCCTCCACCGTCTCCGGCCTCTCCAGGTCCAAGAAGTCGCAGAGCGTGGGGTAGATGTCGAGCAGGTAGCAGAAGCCGTCTCGGCGCTCGCCTCGTGGCACGCCCGGCCCGGCGAAGACGAGCGGCACGTGGATCGAGTGCTCGTAGAGGTTCTGCTTGCCCATCAGGCCGTGTCGGCCGACGGCCAGCCCGTTGTCGCCGGAGAAGACGACGAGCGTCCGGTCGGCCCGGCCGGTCCGGTCCAGCGCGTTCAGGATACGGCCGATCTGGGCGTCGGTGTGGGTGATCATGGCGTAGTAGTCGGCCAGGTGGCTCCGCACCTGCTCCTCCGTCCGGGGGAAGCCCGCCAGGAGTTCGTCGCGGATCCGCAACTCCCCGTTGTCGAACGGGTGCTCCGGCAGCATGCTTGGGGCCAGATCGAGCTCGTTCGGATCGTACATTGACAGGTATTCGGCCGGCATCTCCCGCGGGTCGTGCGGCGCCATGAACGAGACGTACGCGAAAAACGGCGCGTCGCTGTCCTGCGATTCAAGGAGCCGAATGGTCGCGTCGGCGAACAGCTCGCTGGAGTGCTGCCCCGACGCGATGTGGTCGTAGCGGACGTCGGCGGTGAACCGCCGCTCACCCCATCGCATTCGCAGGGGCTTCGGCTCGGGGTACCGGCCGGCCGGGTCGAAGTCGCACGCCGGGACGTTCCAGTGGTCGTTCATGCCGCCGAAGAAGATTTCGGCGCCGGCGGAGAAGCTCCGGGCGTAGGCCGCCGGGCCGTTGTGCCACTTGCCTGTGCCGAACGTTGCGTAGCCGGCGCGGCGGAGGTGCTCGCCCAGGAGGACGTGCTCGGCCGGGACGTCCTGGCCCTGGCGGTCGAGGTGGTACAGCGTCCGGCCGGTGTGGAGCATGGCCCGGCTGGGCATGCAGACGGCGCCGCTGGAGCCGCCCATGATGTAGGCCCGGGTGAAAGCCGTCCCTCGCTCGACGAGCCGGTCGAGGTTCGGCGTGTGGATCTGCGGGTTGCCGAGGGCGCCCAGCGTATCGAAGCGCTGGTCGTCCGTGAAGAGGAACAGAACGTTCGGCCGGTCGGCGGGGGCACTTGCCATAGTTGCGTGCGTCCTTACGCGTCGGGTTCGTGGGAGCGGAAAGGGCTGATCATAGGCGGGGTCCGTGCCGGCCGCAACGGAAGCGTCCGGCGGGCGCCTTGGCCGGATTCGCCGTTGCGTCGTCGGCCGGTTCGTGCCATCATACGGCGGCATCGCATCAGAAACGAGGAAAAGACCATGAAGACACGCGGCCTGGACCGGCGCGACTTCCTGCGAGCCGCCGGCGCGTGCGTTCCGCTTCTCGCCGCCGGAAACTTCCCGCCGGGGGCCCCCGCGGCGGCGCGTGCCGGCGCCAGACCGCGCGGTGGACCGGATCGGCCCAACGTCGTCCTGGTCATGACCGACGACCAGGGCTACGGCGAGCTGGCCTGCCACGGCAACCCCCTCATCCGGACGCCGAACCTCGACCGCCTCCACGCCCGGAGCGTCCGCTTCACGGCGTTCCACGTCAGCCCGACGTGCGCCCCCGCGCGGGCCAGCCTGATGACGGGTCGGCACGAGTTCCGCTCCGGAGTCACCCACACCATCCACGAGCGCGAGCGGCTGTCCCTCGACGCCGTCACCCTCGCCGAGGTCCTCCGGGCCGCCGGCTACACGACCGGCATCTTCGGCAAGTGGCACCTCGGCGACCAGGAACCGTACCAGCCCGAGAACCGCGGCTTCGACGAGGTCTTCATCCACGGGGCGGGCGGCATCGGCCAGACCTTCCCCGGAAGCTGCGGCGACGCACCGGGCAACTCCTACTTCGACCCGGTCATCCGCGCGGGCGGGACGTTCGTCAAGACGTCGGGCTACTGCACGGACGTCTTCTTCGCCCAGGCCCTCCGGTGGATCCGGGCCCGGCGCGACCGGCCGTTCTTCGCCTACATCGCGCCGAACGCCCCCCACTCGCCCCTCCAGTGCCCCGAATCGTACGTCGAGCCGTACCGCGAGGCCGGCCTCGCCGACGCCGACGCCCGCTTCTACGGCATGATCACGAACATCGATGACAACATGGGCTACCTGGTGGCCGCCCTCGAGCAGTGGGGGCCCCTGGAGAACACCATCGTCATCTTCATGACCGATAACGGCAGCAGCCGGGCCGACCCGCGCGGAGGCAGGCGAAGGGGCAGGGGCGGCGACGATCGCCAGGCGCCGCGCGGACTCTACAACGCCGGCATGCGGGGAAAGAAGGGCACCGTTTACGAGGGCGGCACCCGGGTCCCGTGCTTCGTCCACTGGAAAGGCCGGCTGCCGGAAGGCGTGGACTGCGGCGGCCTCGCGGCCCACGTCGACCTCCTGCCGACGCTCGCCGAGCTTTGCGGCGCCAAGCGTCCCGAGGGCGTGAAGCTCGACGGCCGAAGCCTCGTTCCGCTGCTTTGCGACGCGGAGGCCGACTGGCCCGACCGGTACCTGTTCGTCCACCGCGGCCGATGGGGCAGGGGCAAGGCGGCCCAGTCGAAGTACGCCGCCTGCGCCGTCCGGTCCCAGCGGTTCCGCCTCGTCAACAACGAGGAGCTCTACGACATCGCCGCCGACCCCGGCGAGACGACGAACGTCGTCGACCAGCACCCGGGCGTCGTCGCCGCCATGCGCAAGGCGTACGACCGGTGGTGGTCGGAGGTCCTGCCGGCCCTCGTCAACGAGGACGCCCCCGTCCCGAAGGCGAACCCGTTCAAGGTGTGGTACCGGGAGCAGGCGGCGTCGGCGACGGGCATCCCCACCTGGCCGGCCCACCCGACCGCCGCCGAGCTGGCCGCCATGCCGCAGGCCTGACATGGGCCTCATTCCAAGGACCCGATCCGCCGGCGTTTCCGCGACGCCTCCCGCCCTCATCCGGGCTTAACAGGTCGGGCCTGCATCCCCGGCGTGGTCACCGGCGGGTGCTTCGCCCGGCGTGAACAGGCGCAGGGCCCGGCCGCTGAGGCGCCGACGCCCAGAGAGGGCCTATGGAACTCGACAGCCACGGTGTGCCGCGGTGGCCGTTCATCGTGATGGCCCTGATCGGCCTGGCGGCGGCGGGCGCGCTGTTGATGGTCCTCGGCAGCGGCTGGCAGGATGAGACGGGCCCGGACGACACCGTCGCGCCGGGACCCGGCGAGCCGCTCCTCGACGGCTCGTCTGTGGCTCGCCTGATGGACGCCCGCACGCGACTCGACGAGATCCGCCGTCTCGGCCGAACGCGGACCGTCGAGGCCGTGCCCATGCTCCGCAAGTTCACCCAGGACCCCGACCCGCAGGTCCGCCTGGCCGCCGTCCGGGCCCTCGGCGAGGTCGGCGATCCCGGCGCGATGCAGGCCCTCCGCGTCCGGGCCTTCGACGACGATCCTCGCGTCCGCGTTGAGACGGCCCGCGCCTTCGGCAAGCTCTACGGCCCCGAGGCCGACGAAGGGCTTCGCGACATCCTCGGCACCGACGATGCCAGCGTCCGGGCCGAGGCGGTCAATGTCCTGGCGGCCCTGGCCGAGGACGAGGCCCACCGGGACCGGGCGGTCGCGACGCTCCTGGAGGCCCTCGACGACGAGTCGGCAGACGTCCGCCGACGCGTCGTTCAGGCCCTGTCCGCCGTGCCGGGCGAGGCGGCGATTCGGGCCCTGGCCTCCAGCCTGGGCGACCCGGACGCCGTGGTCCGCTCGGCCGCCGCCGAGGCCTACGCCCAGGCCAAGACGCGGATGGCGCCGCACCTGGCAGCGGCGCTGGCGGAGACGGCCAGCCTCGCGGCCCGCCTCGACGCCGCCCGACTGCTCGGTCGGGGCGGGGCCGCCGAGTCCGTGCCCACGCTCCTCCGGCTCCTGGAGGACCTGGGCCGACGACCCGGGCCGGGCGTGGAAGCGCTCGAGGCGGCCGTCGTCGAGGCCCTCGTCTCGATCGGCGAGCCGGCGGTGGCGCCGCTCGTCGAGGAGACGATCGACGGGGAATGCGAGCCTCGGGCCGAGAAAGCCGCCGCCGCGGCCTGCATTCGCATCGGGCGGCCTGCGGCACGGCCCATCTCGGAGGCGCTTCTTCGGTGGAAGCTCTTTCCGGATGCACAGGAGCTTCAGCGGTGGGTCGACGCGCTCGGGGAGATCGGCGATCCGGCCGCCTCGGCCGCCCTCGACCGGGCCCTCGCCCAGGGCATCGACGGCATGGACGAGCACGTGTCCGAGGCCCGGCGAAAGATCGCTGCGAAGTCGGGCGCTGACCTTCCGCCGCCCGCGCCCGACGCCGGGCTGCTGGCCGAGCCGGCCGGCCCGCCCGACACGGAAGCCCTTGTCGCCGAGCCCGTCTTCTTCACGCCCGCCAACCCGGGGGCCGAGGCGATTCCCGACGACGGCGTCGTCCGGCTCACACTCGAAGGGGCACTCCTTCGCGGCTCGGGCCGGCACGACCTGGAGGTCGAGCTGGAGCGGCGCGGCGGGTCGTGGAGCGACCGCCTCTTCGGCTACAGCCCGCGGTTCAACAAGCGAAGCCACGACGGCCGGCTCACGCACCACGAGGCGGATGCCGAATCGCTAGCCCTAGACATCACGATGATTGTCCACGACGACCTTTTCGTCAAGGGCGGCGTCGGGACGTACTCGGTCGAGCTGAAGAAAGGCGGCGCCGCCTGGGCCGGCCGATACGCGGGCCAATTCAACTTCCAGGATGTCGGCGGCGAAGTCCGTGTGGTCGTCTATCGGCGCCCCTGGCCCAAACGAGACGGAATCGGCTTCGAGGTCGGCGAGCACCCGCGGCTGCTTTTCCGCCGCCGGGACGTCCCCCGCATCCGCGAGCGGACCCGGACGGCACTCGGCCGGCGCGTCGTCTCGGAACTGCGGCGCCGCCTGGCCGCTCACAAAACGCTCTATCGCGAGCGGGTCAACTGGGTGACGACGTGGCAGCCCGGCATGGACGCGGCCATCGGGCACGGTTTCCTGGCGACGGTCTTCGACGATGCCCCCCACGGCCGGCGAGCAGCGGCCCTCATGATGGAGCGGACCACCACGCCCCCGTACGGCGGCGAACACGGCGAGCGGTTCCCCGGCCCCGTGTTCCTTTTCCCCATCGCCTACGACCTGGGCTACGGCCACCTGGGGGCCGACGAGCGGGACACGATCGGGGACCTCCTGGCGTCGTTCTACGACCGGTTCGGCCCGGACGTCGGCCCTCGCGGCATCTTTGCCGTCAACCGAGGCGTCTTCGCCGTGCCGGGCCTGATGGCCCTGGCGGTCCTCCGCGACCAGGGACCGTTCGAGATGGGGCCGCCCGCCGAGCCGCCGCCGGTGATGACGATCGGGCCGCCCGATGGGTTCAAGCCGGGGGTGGGCGTCCCCGTCAATCCACTTCGTCAGGGCGAGATGGTCCGCGACTGGCTGGCGGCCGGCCCGTTCGAGGCCGCGGCACAGGGACCGGAGGAAGCGGACCCGCTGGCCGCACTCGGCGGACCGGCCCGCGCCCGGCCCGAGGTTGGCACGACCGTCGACTGGAACGGGGCGAGCTTCCCCTTCGAGCCCCTGCCGGAGACGGCGGTCGGCCAGATCGGCGGCACGGCCGTCCGCACCGAGTACCTGAGCTTCCCGGCGGCCGACGCGGCGTCGCGGACCTACCTCTACTCGGTGCTCGCCCTGGACCGCGCCGGGGGCTTCATCGCCCGCCGCCGCCACCCGATGGTCGCCCGCTGGTCGCGGATCTGGATCAGCGGCCGCGAAGTCCCCGACGGGACGGCCGTGGTCCTGGGGCCCGGCCTGCACCCGGTAATGGTGGAGGTCCGGGGGACGGTGGCGTGCCCCGCGCCGGGGGAGGGCGACGCCTTCCTCGCCAGGGCCGAGGCCATCCGCTACGAGTGGGCCATGGACCGCTTCCGAGACGCCCGCCGCCGGCACGATGAGACCGGCGAGCGGCAGGACGTCCGCCTCGTTTTCGAGATGTGCCGCCGGGGTTACCGGACGTCCGCGCGCCAACAACTCGAGCGGGCCGTGTCGTCGGGCGAGGTCCGGGCGAACGGAGACGGCCTGGGGTTCGTCTCGGCGTGCTGGCGGGCCACGGGCGAGCCGCTCGTCCCCGACACGCCGTTCGTCCCGGCGGTCCGGCCCGAGGCGATCCGGTCGGGCGCCCTGGGCCCGCGGTACCTGATCTTCGCCATGGGCCTGGCGCCGGAGTCGCTTCGCCCCGAAATCGCCGCCGAGTTCGACCGGCGTTATCCGCTCGACGAGTCGGACGTCCCCGCTCGCAAGCGGACGTGGCGGCGGCTCTCGTGCCTCGACCTCGTGGCCCTGCTGGTCAACTATCCGCTCGACGTCAAGTCGGGCATCTAACGGTCCGTGCGCGCAGGCGCGCTGCCGTGGGGCAACCAGGCGCCGGTCAAAGATCGAGCGCCGTGGCGGCCTATCAGGCACCGCGAGGCTCATTCGGGCAAACGGCCGAAACGGCCTGTGATTGAACCGCCGACGGCCTGCTCGCCGTGCTTGCCTTCGTAGCCGCCCGTGATCCGCGAGTGCCTCACGTCCGCCTCCAGCTCGTACACGCAGCGGGTGCGACCCCCGTCGCGCGTCGGCAAGGCGATGCGAAGCGTGCCCGAGACCGTCCGGCCGCGGAGACCGAGACCCGACACGTCCACGTCAGCCGGAACGCCGTCGACGAGCAAGAAGAAAGGGTGGAACCTCCCCCCTCGCCGCGTCATCGCGAACCGCAGGGCCCTCCCGTTCCCCAGTCCGTCCTCCAGCTCCAGCAGGAGCTGACGATTTCCGAAGTCGGTGGCCGCGGCGTCGGCCGGTCGGACTTCGCCGACGAACCGCCCCGCCTTGATGAACGTGCCCTCGATGACGGTTTTGAAGCGCCCGGCGGTGAACCGCCCGATCACCAGCCCCTCGAGCGGGAACGTGTGACGGCCGAGCTTGACGCGTCCGTCGCGGGACGAGGTGACCACCGCGTGGACCGACCCCGTCAGGCGGTCGCCCGTAAACCGGACCTTCACGTCCTCGACGAGCCCGTTCCACGCCAGCGACGTCTGGATGGGGATCCGCTGGTCGAACTCCGTGATTCGCCCGTCGAACGTCGTATCGCCGTGGAGCGTGAAGCTGACGTACGCCCGGTGGTGGTAGGAGAACTGCGGCCCCGTCATGCCGTCTTCAAGAAGCAGGTGGAACCAAGCCGGGTCGGGCTTGGCGGGCCGCGCCTGCGCGAGGCCGCGCACCTCGCCGCTTACCGGGCGGCCGCCGCATCCGCCGCTGAAGGAGCCTTTGGCGGCACCGGCTTTGACGCCGGCCTGAATCTCGTAGACGCACGCGATGGGCCGACCGTCTCGGGGCACGTACGGGTCGGGTTGGATCGTCACATCGAGCGTGCCGTCGGCCCGGCCGTCGGCGACTGCGAGGCCGGAGGCGTCCACGTCGTGCGGCGCCAGGTTGAACGTCAGGGCCGTCCCGAAGGCCCCCTCGACTCGGCCGTCGCGGACGTCCAGGTGGACCGTCAGGGGCTTGCCGCCCGGCAGGGCGCCGGCGAGGACGAGCCCGAGGACGGCGTCGCTGGGATCTTCCGGCGGACGGGATCGGCCGGCCGTCAGCCGAAGCGCCTCGACCTGGGCGTCGAGGCGGGCTTCCGACGCCGCGGCATGCCTCTGTCCGACGAGACGGGTGATCCGGCCTCGCACCTCCTCAGCCTCATCGCTCCCGATACCCGCCAGGACGCTCGCTCCCCAAGCCAGTTCCTCGTCGTCCGGGCCTGTGTCCTTGTCGAATACATGTCTAGTGATCGCTGCGACGACCGCCGGCGTGTCGATGCGGCGCAAGATCGCGCCGGCGAGCCGCCGCCTGGCCGGTCCGCCGTCTTCTTCGCCGCCGGCCCAGTCCAGCACCGGCTCGACGGCCGGGTCGCCGACCGCCACCAGGGCGGCCAAGGCCCCCTCTCGCACGGAACGCAGCGCCTTCGAGGCGTGCGGCCGGAGCCCGGGATCGGAAAGCGAGAGGAGCGCGAGTAGCCACGGCACGGCCTGTTCCGGTGGCGCGCTGTCCCTCAGGGCGGCAAGGACGCGCTCCAGCGCCCGCGGCGGCGCCTCGCGGCCTGCGGCCCCCAGGTGCGCATAAGCCGGCGCCCCGAGGCGGATGATGTGCTCCGCGGCGGCACCGCGGACGCGTCGGTCGTCGTCACTCATCGCCGCCACGAGGGAGCGGTGGGCGCCGTCGTCGTCGCACGCGGCCAAGCCGTCGAGGGCGGCCAGACGGACACGACACTCCAGGGCGGCCAACGCCTCCTCGAGCCCGCGTGCGGCCTCCTCGCCCCCGAGCTTGCCGAGCGTTTCGACGGCGGTAAGCCGGACGCCGGCGTCCTCGTCGGTCACGTAGAACCGGACGGTCGAAGCGGCGCTCGGGTCGCCGATCTCGCCGAGCGCCCAGAGGCAGGCAGCGCGGATCTCCGGATCGGCGTCGCGGGCGGCAGCCCGGATCGGCTCGACGGCCGCCCGCACCTGTTCCCGGCCGAGCCGGCGAGCGACCTGGGCCCGGGTCGAGCGGTCCGCCAGCAGGCGAACGTAGGGAGCCATCTCGTCGCGGTCCGCCGTCGACACGCCGCGCGATGGTCGGGGGAGTGCCGCCGCCGAAGCGCAGACCGCACCCAGGATCCAGATCAGCCGGGCGGCGGCATGTCGACCCAGCCGCTCGCGCATGGAAGGGCCCTCGGGATCACTCGCCCGTCAGCGTGGGCGCTTCGCCCAGGTAGATCATCACGGACATGCCCGTCGTGCCGCCGGCGTTCTCCCACTTGACGAGCAGTGGGTTGTAGCCCCGGCGGAAGTGGAGCGTCCGGAAGCCCCGGTCGGGGATCCACTTGTGGGGCGTCTTGCCGCTCGTCCAGACCGGCTCGCCGTTCAGCCACGCCTTCGAGTAGTCGTCGCTGCCGAAGGCGACGAAGCGGGCCTGGTCGCGGTCGGCGTAGATCTCGGTCCAGGCGTACCAGACGGCGTAATTCGTGGCGACGTGGGGGGCGATCATCAGCGTCGGCGACTGGCGGAACCGCCACTGGAGCTTCACGTTGTTCTTCCCGACGTAGGTCGCGTCCAGGTCGATCGTCGACTCGGGCGGGAACTTGTGGTCCATGTACTTCCGCTGGGGGTTCGGGAACGGACCGATGATGTACCACGTGTCGATGTACATCCAGTCCGCCCGGCGGCCGGCGTCCATGAGCTTGCGGCCCGGAGGGGGTTGAAAGTCCGCCGGGAACATCCCGTCGGTGTTCCCCGGGAAGAACTCGTGCGGCGCCAGCGTCGGCCCGACGTCCGAGCCCCACAGGCCCGAGCCGGTGCCCTCGAACATCCCGCCCGACCCCCACGTGATCGTGGTGCCCACCTCATCGCCCATCAGCCCCTTGGCCACGTCGAGCATCCGGTAGGCCGCCGAGAGCATCGAGGAGACCTCGGTGTGGATTTGGAGGAGCTCGTTCCGCAGGTCGTCGAGCTTTCCGTCGTTGGCCCGGACGATCGTCTGGTTGAAGACCTCCCGGTCGATGGGGTCGTGCGTCGGGACGGCGACCTGGGTGGCGTCGAGGGCCTCTCGCAAGGGCAGCGACTGGATGCGGGCCAGCTCCACCGCCCGCATCTGCCGGTACGTGCCGTAGGTCGTCCTCTCGATGGCCTGGGCCGCGTCGTAGAGCTCGAACAGGTCCTTGCCGATGAGCGAGATGTTCGCATCCGGCCCCGGGGCACCTAGCAGCTCGATCGGGTCGGCGGCCGGGCCCTTGTAGCCGGGCCGGCGGGTCTGCTGGACGTACCGCTCGTAGCGGCGGTCGCGTGCGTCTGCCAGCTTCTGGAGGACCGTCTTCTGCTCCTCGACCTTTTCGCGGATTCGCCGGGTGTGGATGTCGATCAGCTCGCGGACGAACTTCGAGACGCGGGGGCCCTGAAGCTCGGCCAACGCATCGCCGGCGTCGTCCTTGGCAAAGAACAGCTCCCGCAGCGGCGTGAAGTAGATGACGGCGGCGATGGCGCCCGCGTGCAGGATGGCCGCCAGCGCCCACCAGAATGCGCCCCAGAAGACGCCACGGGCCTCCGACGGCGGCGATGAGCTTGGCATGGGCATTCCTTCTGGTCCAGTCCGCCGGACAACCGGCTGCTTCCAGGGCCCCTCCCGCCGCCTGCGCCCGACGCTTCGGGATGGCACGGCCACGGCCGTCTCGTCTCTTGAACCGACCTCGGCGGCGCAGGGGCCGCACTTCTCGTCCGAACCCGGGGCCAATTCAATCGCCACCGGCCTCGCGGGCGGCGGTTATACAGTCTGAGAGGCGGCGCGGCGATGCGTCCCCCGCGATCGGGGGTCCGCGTCTGACGAGGTCGGCCGGACCGGCGCGGGCCGGTCCGGAGCGTTCGATCCGAAGGAGATTTAAGCATGAGAGATGCGCGACGGCGGTGGTTCATGGCGGTCCTCGCAGTGGCGACGACGGCGGCCCTCGGGCCGGCCGTGGTGGCGGCCGCTGAAGCGTTGCCCGAGCCGACGCCGACGGAGGCGGCCCCGCCCGGGGAAGCGGCCGCACCGGCGCCGCCCGCCGAGCCGTTCTCCATCCAGACAGCGCTCGAAGACCTCGGCCGCAAATTCCGGGCCGGCGGCCTCACCATGTGGGTCATCCTGTTCCTGTCGGTTGCCGCCCTGGCGTTTGCCCTGGAGCGGCTGTTCCGTCTGCGGCGCGGGGTCGTGGCGCCGGCGGGTCTGGCGCGGCAGGCCGACGTCCTGTGGCACGACGGGGCCTACGACGAGATCGAGGCCCTGTGCAGGAGACGCTCGAGCACCCTCGCACGGATCATCCGCTTCATGGTCCGGCACCGCGACAAGCCCACCGCCGACGTCAACGAGGCGATCTCCGACATCGCCTCGGCCGACATGACCGTCCACACGATGCTGACGTATCCGCTGGCGGCCGTGGCGACGCTTTCGCCGCTGCTGGGCCTGTTCGGCACGGTGCTGGGCATGATCGAATCGTTCGAGATGGTCGCCCTGGCCGGCGCGATGGGCGACCCCCAGATCCTTGCCAGCGGCATCTCGAAGGCCCTCGTGACGACCGCGTTCGGCCTGTTCGTGGCCATCCCGTCGCTGTTCTTTTACCACCTGTTCCGGCTCCGGACGAACTACCTGACGAACATCCTCGACCGCCAGGTGACCGACCTGTCGAGCAGGTGGCTGCTGGGCAAGGAGGCGAGCGAATGAAGACCCGACTGACCGGCGAAGAGGAGCCCGCCGTCCAGTTCGCCCCCCTGATCGACTGCGTGTTCCTGCTGCTGATCTTCTTCCTGGTGGCCGCGACCCTGAAGAAGCCCCACAAGGAGGTCGAGATCGAGCTGCCCCATTCCGCCGCCGCCGAGGAAGTCCAGGCCGAGTACCACACCGTCATCATCGAGGTCACGAAGGACGGCGACGTGTACCTCGAGAGCGAGCCGGTCGGCACGAACCTCCTGCGCAAGCGGCTCCGGGCCCTGGCCGAGGAGGACCCCAACCGACGCGTCCGCATCGACGGCGACCGGCGGACCGCCTTTCAGCACGTCGTCCAGGTGCTCGACCTGTGCCAGTTCGAGGGGCTCAACAACGTCGGCGTCCGGACGCGAGACTAGACCGGCGGACGCCGCGAACCGGCCCCCGGGGATGCGATGCCCGTTTCCCGCCCCACATTCCGGACGGTCGTCTTCGTTCCGGCGGCAATCGCGTGCGCCGCTGTCCTCTGGGCAGCGGCAGGCTGCGGCCGGAGCGACTCGCCCGAGGAGCAGCGGGCCAAGAGGTTGATGGACCAGCTCCGCAGCCCCCAGGCGGTCGCCCGCCTCGACGCCCTCCGCGAGCTGGGCCGGATGAGGCATCGCCCTGCCGCGGGCGCCGTCGTCCGGGCCCTCTACGACGTCCGCCCTGACGTCCGCTTGGCGGCCATCGAGGCGGCCGGACGCATCGGCGACCCCGCGGTGGTCGACCCGCTGATCGAGAAGCTCGCCGCCCCGCAATGGACCCACCGCAAGGCGGCCGTCGTCGCCCTCGGCAAGATCGGCCACCCCCGGGCCGTGCCTGCCCTGGCGGGCGCCCTCGACGACGAGGAGCGGGCCGTCGCGATGGCCGCGGCCCACACGCTCGCCGACTTCGGCGACGCGGCCGTCAAGCCGCTCCTCGAAGCCGTGACGGCCGGCGGCCCCGCCGCCAGAGAAAGCGGCGCCTACGGGCTCGGACGCCTCGGCGACCCGCGGGCCGTCGAGCCCCTCGCCAACCTCCTGGACGACCCCGCACCGGCGGTTCGCCTGAGCGCCGCCGAAGCCCTGACGCAGGCGGCCCGCCCGGAGATCGTGCCCCAGGTGGCGGCCCTGATGGAGGACGAGGACCCGACCGTGCGGCACGGCGTGGCCCGGGCCCTCGCGCGGATAGGCGGGCCGGCCGTCCCGTCCCTGGCCGAGGCCACCCGGAGAGACGACCCCGCCGTCCGCCGCCTCGCCGTCAAGGCCCTCGCCGGGCAGTCCGACCCCCGCGGCGTGCCGGCTATACTTCTAGCGATGTACGATCGCGAGGACGACGTCTCGCGGGCGGCACGCGAGGTGTTCCTCCTTCGCGACCGGCCCCGCCTCGAAGTGGTCCGCCGTCTCCGCCCCGGCCTCGTCGACGCCCTCGACCACGAAAGCCTCCTCGTCCGGCTGACGGCCCTGGAGCTGCTCAGCTTCGCCCCGGGCGAGGCGGCCGTCGGCCCCCTCGGGCGGGCCCTCGACGATGCCGAGCCGCACGTCCGCCGTGTCGCGGCCCTCGCGCTCGGCAAGCTTGGCGCGCCCGAGTCGCGCGACGCCCTGGCGAAGGCCCTCGCGGACGCCGACCCCGACGTGCGGTTCGCGGCGGCCCAGGCCCTCGCCCGGATGGGCGACCCCCGGGCCGTCGCCGCCCTCCTCGACGTCCTCGATGAGGGCCGCCCCGCCCGCTACCGAAGCAAGGACGAGCGCCTCGTCGTCGTCGAGGACGGCCGCACCGGCCGCACGGTGCCCTACCGGTTCCTGGTCCGCGAGCACCAGCCCGGCCGCGCGAGCCGCGAGGACCGCCTCCGGGCGGCCGTCGAGGCCCTCGGCCGAAGCGGCGACCGGCGGGCCGTCGACCCGATCATCGGCGTCCTCAGGCACCGCGACCGCGACCTCCAGGCCGCCGCCGCGAAGGCCCTGGCCGCCCTGGGCGACCCCCGGGGCTTCGAGCCGCTGCTGCCGCTCCTCGAGCGCCGCGAGTTCAAGGACATCCCCGTCCGAAGCGCCGCCATCCGGGCCGTGGCGGAGCTCGGAGGCCCGAAGGCCGTCGAGCCGCTCCTCCACGAGCTGACCGGCGACCACTGGCAGGACCCGTATCAGCCGCCCCTCATCTGTGCGGTCCTCGGTCGGATCGGCGACCCGCGGGCCGTCGAGCCGCTCGCCGAACGCCTGCTCTCCGACACGCGGGAGATGCGGATCGCCTGCGCCGGGGCACTCCGCGACCTCGGACCGAAGGCCGTGCCGGCCCTGGTCGAGCGCCTCGGCCACCCGCGGGAGCGGATGCGCAAGGCCGCCGCCCTGGTCCTCAGCCGCATCGGCGACCCCGCCGCCGGGCCGCTCGTCGAATCGCTGAGCGCCGGCTCGCCCGAGGTCCGCCAGGCCGCGGCGTGGGGCATTGGCCAGCTCGGCGAGGCGCGCCACGTGCCTGCGCTTCACGAGGCCCTGGGCGACGAGGCCGCCGACGTCCGGGCCGCCGCCGCCTGGGCGCTCGGGGAGATCGAACACGCCGAGGGCGCCCGCCCGCTTCTCGCCTTGCTGACCGACCCGGAGCCCGGCCCCCGGGCCGGCGCCGCCGAGGCGCTCGGGAAGATCGGCGACCCGCGGGCCGTCGGGCCGCTCGCCGAGCGCCTGGCCGACGACGCCGACCCCCGCGTCCGGGCCGTGGCGGCGGTCGCCCTCGGGCGCATCGGCGGCGCGCAGACCGAGGCCGCGCTCCTGGCGGCCCGCGACGACCCGGACCACGAGGTTCGCGCGGCCGCCCGGCACGCCCTCGAACTGGTCCGCCCGGACGACGGCGGGGCGGCCTCGGCCGGGCGCGCCGAACCGGGCACATGGCCACAAGGCCTTCCGGAAGGGGCCGTCCCATGACTCAAGCGACACGCCCGTGCCGGGCCGCGGCGACCTGCCGACGCATGGCGGCGGCGTGCGGGCTCGCGCTGCTGGCCGCGGCCGGGTGTGCCCCGGCCGTCGACCACCCGCGGCCGCTCGACGTCGTCCTCAGCTACCCCCCGAAGGACGATGTCGAGCAGAACCTGCCGTCGATCCGCACGTTGAACGACCCGGCCGTCGAGGGGTACGTGCGGCAGTCGCTCGCGCGGCGGGAAATCGACGGCCGCGTGTACCAGGGCGAGCAGATCGAGGTCACCCAGGTCAAGGAGTTTGGGGCCCCCGGCGAGACGGTCTTCGAGATCGTCGCCCGCCGCTTCGCCGACCCGGACCCCTACATCGACATTCGTGTTACCAGCGCCGTCCGGTGGCGGCTGGCGATTGGGGGCTTCCTGGGCGGGCGGCTCGTCGACGCCGGCTCGGGCCGCCGCCTGCCATCGCCGCACACCTTCCCGACGGGGACGTATCATCTGCGGGCGTACAAGTGACCGGCCCCCTCCGACCGCCGCTCCCGGAGGCGCGGCGGGGACCTGGGCTTGCACTTCTCGCGTACGGAGGGCATCCTGCGGGCGCCATGACGCTCTCGAGCCAACACGTGATGGCGAGGGCCCTCGACCTCGCGGGCTTCGCCGACGTCCCGGGCGACAGCCGTATCTTTCGCCCCGCCGAGGGCGTCCTCCGCATCCGCGTCGCCATCGACGTCTCTCTCGACGACCTGGCCGAGGCGGCGGAGGCGGGCCTCGACCTGGTTGTCTCGCACCACCCCCCGGCGATGGCCATCGAGGACGTCTTCCTCGACGTCTTCGACCGTCACGAGACGTTCATGACCGCCGAGGGCGTCCCGACCGAGCAGGCCCGCCGCGCCTGCCGCGAGGTCAAGGCGGCCTTCCGCCGCGACCGGGCCGCCGAACGCGGCGTGCCCGCCTCGTATGCCGAGGTCGACCGGGCCGCCGAGCGGGCCGGCATCGGCCTGATGAACGTCCATCAGCCGTGCGACGAGCTGGGCCGACGCGCCCTCCAGGGCGTCGCCGACGGCCTGGGCCCGAGGGCGACCGTGGCCGACCTCGTCGCCGCCTTCGAGTCCGTACCCGAGCTTCGCCGAGGGCCCGAGTCGGTCGACGTGCCCTGCGGCGACCCCGGCGCGCCGCTCGGCCGGACGGTCGTCGTCCACGCGGCCGGCACCAACGGCGGGTACCCCGTCGCGCGGGCCCTCTTCGCGGCCGGCGTCGGCACCGTGGTCTACATCCACTGCGACCCGGCCGACGCCCACCGCCTCCGCCGCGAAGGGCAGGGCAGCCTCGTCACGACGGGCCACTACGGCTCCGACTCGGTCGGCATCAACCCGCTGATCGACGCGCTCGAGGCCCGCGGCGCCGAGGTGACGTGCGGCCCGAAGCTGGTACGCGTGCCGGGCGGGTCCGGCCGCTCGGCGTGAGGTGGACGGCCCGGGTCGCCCGCCGGCCGTGGACGGCTCCACACGACGCTGCGCGGCGGATCTCCGCCCCCGCCGCGTTGGTCGGCCCCACGGGAAGCTTGCCCTCCCGTCCCCGCTCCGTCCTCATAGCCAGGGAACGTCGGCGACTTGGCGAAGGAGCACAGTGCGGCGACCGTGGCCTGCCCGGAGCGACGACCGCCAGGCGGCGGTCCTCAGGCGTCAGAATGGGGCGTTCGGGCAGGACGTGGCGCGGCACGCGGGCACTCCCTTCCGGCAGGCAGACAAGGCGGTCTCCCACCTATGTCTTTTTGCGGAAGGGGGCCTATCTTTGCATGGGCTGTTGGATTTGGCTTGTTCGTGGGTCGCACTTCGAACGTTCCCAATGACGGACGAGCAGTGCTTGGTGGACAAGGAACAGGAAACTCGATATAGTTGATTCAGCGTCAGCACCTCACTGAAGATGCGTAGGGCAACGCGCCACTGCCAGTTGCTGCTCGCATAGGGGGTTTGCAGTGAATCCCTCCGCTCAATCGCAGGCCGTTCTAGACGATCTTCTCGCTGGCCGGCCTGTGTCTAGCACAGACAGCAGCGTAACACTTGGGCCTCTTTCGCAGGCCGCGTCTGTCCTCCTTGGGGTTCTGGTCCGCCAGTTTGAGGATCTGGAGGGTCGAAGTGGAGAAGACCAGATAACCGAGTTAAGAGGGCAATACGTTCAGGACCGCGACGTTGCCGAAGAGGGTAAGGACACCACGGCGAACGGTGCTTCCGCTGGTCCGGTAACCGTGACCGAAGACGGCGGCGGCATCGGAAGCACGCCTCTGGCGTGGCGAGTCTCCTCGCTGTGCTGCGCTTCCATAAGGGGGGTCGCGCCACCAAGCGAAGAGTTCAACTTCGATCTGAATGGGGGGGAGTCAGCCTTGCTCTTCGGGCCTAACGGTAGCGGCAAGAGCAGTCTCTTGAGTGTGGTGTGTTGGGTTCTCACCGGCAAGGCGTTGACCGATTCGCCTGTGGAGGCCGAGAACGCGCCTCTTTACACCGTGCCGACAACGGGTGGAAAGGGGTCGCGCATCCGAGACTGGCCTGTGGTGGTGACCTTGCCAGAGGGATCGGCGTGCAGGGACGCCGCGCCCGAGTGTTGGGCGGAGATCACCTTGAGGGATGCCACGGGCGGCCGGGAAGTACTGCTTCGCCGCACCTTCGGCGCAGTTCTCAAGTCAAAGGAAGGACATTCCGCGTGGGAGCTGTGTGAGCGCTTGGGCAAGTTTTCGATCTCCCCGCTCGACATCCAGTTGTCCTTGATTGCGCCGACGGTGTTCGGAAGACAGACTATCGAGATGGCCGCGAACACTCGTGACATCCTGAGCCTCATGCTTGGCTATGATGACCTTGAAGGGATCGGCGAGCTTTGCACCAAGGTCTTGGGAAACCGCACGCGAGCCGCCAATAAACTGAAGACTGAAACAGACAGAATGTGGCTCCAGATCCGGGAGACCCTGGCCGCCGAGGTCGAGCGGCTCCCCGATGGAGCTGCCGTCGAGTCCGAACTGCGGGCCCTTGCCGGGAAGACGTCGCCAAGCACAGAAGATATTGAGGCAGTCGGCAAGAAGGTGAGTGCTGCAATCGGAGAAGCGGAGGCGGCGGTTGCGTCAGTACTTGGCCTGAAAACAAAGGAAGGCAAAACGCCTGAAGGTCTGGCCGATAGGTTGACTGTAGCGGTTTCTCGGTTGGAGGCAGGGCTGCGGGGCGTCTTCCCTTCGCTTGGAGCTCTCCGTCTCTCGAGCGCGTTTCCGGACGTGGCACCGCAGGACCAGGAATCTCATCTGGACAGCCTTAGGCGCAATGTGCAAAGATTCCTTGAGCAAGCGAAGAGGCGCATCCAGCAGCGATGGGAATGGTGGAAGGAAGAGAATGCGCCGGGAAGCAAGGCAGCCTTGCTTCTCAAGGCTTCGCAGTTCTATGAGGCCGAAGCGGCGACGTGCCCGGTTTGTGAACGGGGCGGCATGGATAAACTGCCCGTTGCTGATCGACTCATTTCGCTCAAGGAAGCAGACCCCGAATTGGCCAAGGAACTCCGGACCTTTTTTGAGGACTTGCAGGCCGAGTTGCAGGGCCTGGTGCCAGAAGGCTTCAGGGATCTCGGCACACAGTTGCCAAAGGATCGCCTGGCGCGCGATTGGCAGGACCTCAAGACCGCAGTGCTGAAGGAGCCTTTGGAGCCACTGGCATCGAAGACTGGAGAATGGATCGACGGTTTTGCCGAGTCCTTCGATGAGTTGCTGCTTGAGAGTCCGCCTCTGATGCCAGAAGGTGTGGAGGAGGCATTCAGGAAGGCCACAGAACAGTTCGTGCTTGATGTGAGATCAGTCCTTGGCGCAATGGCCAACCTTAGATGGTCACTGCGGTCAATGGACTTGGTCGAGGGCCAACTGAAGAAGCATGTGACCGATGACGGCCCCACGGCAGACTCGTTGCTTGCGAGGCTGGCCAAGGGCAAGGACGCCGCAGCACATGTGAAACCTTTGACGGCGCTGCGCGAAGGCCTGCGAGGGATTCTCAAGACTCGCGGGGGGATATCGCACCTAGACACGATTCTGGTAGATCTGGAGGAGTTGCGTGGCGCTCTGGACGAACTCAAACTCCTCAGTAAGTACGCCGGAGCGGAGGTTTCCGAGGTCTTCGAGTCCATTAAGGACGATGCCCTGAGACACTGGGGCAAGATGTACCCCGAATCCTCCACTGGCATGAAACCGGGGCGGCTCGTTCTCGGGAAGGGGAGAGACAAGTCTGTGGAGGCATTGCTGTCGTGTGAGGCCTATGAAGTTCCGGGACAGCATTTTGCCAACGCCGGCCTTCAGCGAGCGATAGCACTTGCCTTCTACTTTGCCCTGCTGAATAGGCATCCCAAGGGGCTGGGGTTCATTCTGTTGGATGATCCCATTCTCTCTCTCGACGATGACCATCGTGAGAGATGGTCTGAAAGAGTCCTGCGGCCGCGCATGGATGACTTCCAGGTGATCCTCGCAACACACCAGCGGCAGTACCTTCAGCATTGCGGTCACCACTTCGGTAGCAAGCACATATATGAACTCACTCCCAGAGACCATGCCCAGCGGATTTGCGTGAAACCAGGGCATGAACTCGAAAGAGCAGAGACCGCGCTCGGCGCCGATTGGCGGACCGCGCCGAACATCATGCGCCAATACCGCGAGAGACTTCTTTTGGCAATGGACACTTACAGCCCCGAGCCATTCTTCAACACGTCCGAACTGACCGCCTCGCTTAGGGCTTACAAGGCCTTCTCTCCGCCCCACATTTTGGCAGGGAAGAAGCAGCGGCAGATTGTTGGCATTCTTGAAGACCCGAAGGTCCGCAAGGTTCTCGACCCGGGATCGCATGGCCTGACGGAGGCCTCACTCACAAAACCGATGGTTGAGGACTGTCTTCAGGAGTTGCAGGACTGTGATGACCACGTTCGAAAGGAGTTGGCGCGGCTTGATGTGCTCCGAGACCGCTCCCGCCGAACGGTTGAGACTGAGGCGACTCTCGTGGTGTTCCCGGAACTGCCCGCAGGTGCCAAGTGGTCTCCGTTTGACATGAAAATCATTGGAAGGGCAGCGGCCAGGTCAGACCCATGGGTCGTTGATGTTGCTGAGGAAGCACTCGCTGCAAGCATGAATGCAGGCGCTCTCGTACTCGTTGTTGGCGATTCACTTGACCCGGTTGCCAAGCCCGGTCAGTGGGTGATGTTGGCGCCGGATGATGTGATACCTGCCGATGGTGACCTTGTTGCCGTTGAAGATGAGGAAGGCAATAGGCTCCTGCGCAGGCTCTGGTTCGTGAGGGGCATGTGGGTGCTCCAGACCACCAATCCGGTGGAGCCCGTCCCGTGCCGCATTTCTTCGGCAGTCTCGTCGGCAATAAGGAAGGTGATTGGTGTTGTCTACTTGGGCACTGCTCATTTGCCGCCAGCGACATCGGGAACGCTGTGCGAATGGGCCCCCATCGACGGTGCCCCCACGGACAATCTCAGATTATTGCGTGTGATTGCCGTTGAGGGCAGTAGCCTCGACCCGATAGCCAGGAAAGGGCAATGGGTTCTGGTGAAAGACCGCGTGGCCGATCTGCGGGAAGTAGAGCAGGGCACATTGGCCGCCGTTGTGACAGATGATGATCGCATCGGGAATGTGCTCAAGAGGGTGTACGTGGAGGGCAAGGAGGTCATTCTGGTCAGCCCCAATCCCGTTGACCTCACATCCCCCGCTGTCATTCCGCGGGCGAAGATCCGCGAAGTCTGGCCCTTTGCGGGGGTGCTGTTCGAGGGCCTGGTTGCCGGCGGTCTTGACTGACGTCCTGCCAGCCCAGTGGCGGCCCCTCGGACAGGGGGGCCGCGCTAGCGCCACCCTTCTGCCGTGAGCGGTTGCCACGCCTTGTCAAGTCTTCGGGATCGGCGGCTACAGGCGCACGTTGGGCACTCTCGATGTTTGGTAGTTTACGGGTCCACCCCGAACGTGTTCGCTAACCGGACCGCACCGAGAGGGCCGAGAGTTTGAGAGCGAAGGCTACGGAAGGGCCGCGGGGGCGCGCCGGGGCCGATGAGGGGCGCGCACTGCGAGAGGGCGGCGAGCGCGTAAGTGGTTGAACCCTCCGCAGGCATGTCAACCCACGGCCCGCCAGCGACGCGGGGCCATCCGTTCAGAATACCGTCCGAGGCGGCGGCCAAGCGCCGCCACACGCCGGGTAAGCGGCCTGTAAGAGGAGGCCCGAATCGGCCGGTTTTGGGCCGTTTCTGG
>CAZGKW010000021.1:0-78162 GCA_964526295.1 uncultured Anaerolineales bacterium | reverse complement strand
TCTGGAACCCCCGATAGGCCACCAGGGCCCGCCCGAGGTTCCCGAAGCCCACCAGGGCCACCCGCCACAGGTGGTCCGTTCCGAGGATCTTCCGCAGCCGCGTCACCAACTCGGCCACGGGGTACCCCACGCCAGGCCGCCCGAAGGTGCCGAAATAGGCCAGGTCTTTGCGGACTTGGGCGTCCTTTCGTCCGAGGGATTCGGCCATCTCGCGGCTGGAGATGGTTTCGACACCCTGGTCGCGAAGGTACTCCAGGCGTCTGAGGTACAGCGGGAGGCGAGTGACGACGGCCTTGGGGATGGGGGTCTTCATCGGCCGTGCCTCGGAGCGCGGCGTGCAATTTGTGAATATAGCAACGAAGTGGCCCGGCCGCAAGGCAAAACAGCGCTTGACACCCGCCGCCGGTGGGACTAGTTTCATGGCGACTGAAGGGGCATACCGGGCGCCGTTTCTCCCTGCGGCGACCGAACTTACCTGCGGGAAGCGTCCTGCCGGAAGGAGGGCCTCCATGAGGTGGATTCGCTTGGGGCTGGTCGCCAGCTTGGCGTGGGCGGTGGCCGAAACGGCCGACGCTCAGCCTGCGGGCGGCATCACCGATCTGACCGGGAAATCGGTCATCACCGATGAGGACCGCGCCGTGATCCGCCGCTGGCTCGGACAGCGGATCGGTGACCTCATCCAGACGACCGACCCCGAGGCGCGGGACATGACGCGGTCTCGGCGAGAGATCGTCGACCTGGGCCGCCAGGATGCCGGGTACTCCGCCGCTTTCGTCCAGGCCTACGGCCAGGAGGCCGTGGCGCTCCTTGGAACCGCTTACGAACGGGCCGTCAGCGCCGAGGCCCGCATCAACATCGTCATGGCCGCCGCCGACCTCCGGCGGGTCGAAGGCATCCCGTTCCTCCTGAAGGTGCTGACAACCGACGAGTTTTCGTCGGTCCGGTACCTGGCGGCGAAAGGGCTGAGCGAGGTCGCGCCGGTGGTGGTCGAACGCGGGGCGACGCGGGCGGAACAGGCGATGGCCGAGGGCATCCAGCGGGGCGTCCAGGGCGAATCGAACGCCCTGACGTTCTTCCACTTGTTCGAGGCGCTCGGCCCGCTGGACCACGAGGACGCCCACGACGCCCTGGCCCTGGCCGCCGGACGGGCCGCCATGGCCATCTCGGCCGCCGAACCGATGGGCAGCCGGGCGCTGGAGGCGTCCGTCACGGCCCTCGAACGGTCTTACAAGACGGACGTCCGGCCCGCCGGGAAGCAGCGGACCCTGATGGCCTACGCGTTCCTGTGCGCGTGGGTCAAGCACGATCCGCCGCCGGCCGACCCCGACCTGATGGGCAAGCTCCACGCCTCCCTGACGCGTCTGACGGGTGAGGAGGTCGAATTCTCGCCCGCGATGGGCCCGCTGATGCAGAAGCTGGCCCTGCTCGAATGGGTGGAGCGTCTGGTGGCGACGCGGCGCATTCCGCGCCGGCCCGCCCTGCCGCCGGCAGTCGAGCGGGCGGTCAAGGCGGCCGTCGGGTCGTCGTCGCCCTAGCCTTCGCCGGTCGGTCGTCGCGGGGCGGGGCCCATCTCACCTCACGGACCGGGTCTGCCGCTTGCCGGTCGGGCCGAAGCACGGTGCCCCATGAACCGACTGCTGGCCGTGCTGGTGCTGGCCGCGGTGGTCGGGGGGGTCGCCGTCCTGACGGCCTGGCGCGTGCACGGCCCCCCGCCTGACCTTTCCTGGACCGCCGTCGCGGAAGTCACGACGCTGGATCCGGCCCGGATGACCGCCGTCCAGGACGGGCGGGTGGCGGCGGCGCTGTTCGAGGGGCTGACGGTTCTCGACCCGCGCGACCTCGCCCCCCGGCCGGGCGTCGCCGAGCGATGGGAGGTCTTGCCCGACGGGCGGACCTGGACGTTCCATCTGCGGCCGGACGCCCGCTGGAGCGACGGCCGGCCTGTGACGGCGGGCGATTTCGATTACGCTTGGCGGCGGGTGCTGAATCCGAGGACCGCTTCCGAATACGTCTACATGCTCTGGCCCATCCGCGGGGCACGGGCATCGTACCAGGCCCGGGCCGCCGGCCGCCACGTCGATCCTGCGAGCGTCGGTATCGGAGTCGAGTCCGACCGCCGGCTGCGGGTCGAGCTGGAGCGGCCGACGCCGTACTTCCTTTCGCTCGTCGCCTTCTCGACGTACCTGCCGGTCCGCCGCGACGTCGCCGAGGGCCCTCGCGGCGGCGAGCGGCCCCGCTGGACGATGCCGCCGAACCTCGTCTCGAACGGGGCCTATCGGCTGGTGGCGTGGCGGTTCCAGGGCCGCATGCTGTGGGAGCGGAACCCGCACTACTGGAACGCGTCCGAGGTGGCGCTTGAGCGGATCGAGGTCCGGGTCTACGAGCAGCCGAACACGGCCCTGCTGGCCTACGAGACCGGGGCCATCGACCTGACGACGAGCGTGCCGGCGCTGGCCGTGCCGCCGCTGCTGGAGGCCCGCCGCCAGGGGCGGCGCGCGGACGTCCTGTACGGCCCGAACCTGGGGACGTATTTTTATCGGTTCAACTGCCGCCGGCCGCCGCTCGACGACCCGCGGGTCCGCCGGGCCCTGGCGCTGGCGGTCGACCGGGGGGAGATCATTGAGCGGGCCGCCCGCGGGGGCCAGATGCCCGCCACGACGTTCGTGCCGCCGGGTCTGGCGGGCTACGAGCGGCCCGAGGGCTTGGCCGAGGACGTCGAGCGGGCCCGGGCGCTCCTGGCCGAGGCGGGTCATCCGAAGGGCCGGGGGCTCCGGGAGCTGGCCATCCTCGTGAACGAGGGGGCCGATCACCGGCCCATCGCCGAGATGGTCCAGCAGCAGTGGCGGCGTGCCTTGGGCGTGCGGACGCGGATCGCCCAGGTCGAATGGAAGGTCTCCCTCGACCTGATCACGCGGGGGGAGTACGACGTCGCCCGGAGCGGCTGGTTCGGCGACTATCTCGACCCGAACACGTTTCTGGACCTCTTTGTCACCGGCGGGGGAAACAACCGGACCGGGTGGTCGAACTCGGCCTACGACCGGCTTATCGATGAGGCGGCGGGCGAGCTGGGCCCCGGCCGGCGGATGGCCCTTTTCCGCCGGGCCGAGAGGATCCTCCTGGACGAGGTGCCCGTCGTGCCGCTCTACTTCTACAGCACCGTGGTCCTCGCCCGGCCCGAGCTGGAAGGCATCTATCCGAACCTGCTCAACCGGATCGACTTCGGCCTGGTCCGGTGGCGGGCACCCGCCGAGGGCGCGCCCGCTGACGGGACGGTCGCCGCGCGCCGCGGGGGATGAGCGAAGGAGCTGACATGACGCTTCTCCATGACTATCAGGACGGCACCTCCTACTCCCGCGAGTCCGTCATGCGCCGGATGAGGGACCCGGCGTGGCGGAAGCGGGTGCCGCTCTACAAGTCCTTCGCCGCCGACGGGGCCGAGACGGTCGAGCTGGCCCGGCCGGAGGGGCCGCCCCCGGCGGACCTGTGGGAAATGCTCCGGAGGCGGCGGAGCCGGCGCGAGTTCCTCGCCGAGGACCTGGCCCAGGAGGCGCTCTATCTGCTCCTGTGGGCGGCCCAGGGGGTCACACGCCCCGGGCGATTGGCGTTCCGGACCGCCCCCTCGGCCGGCGCCTTGTATCCGGTCGAGACCTACCTGGCGGCGGCCCGAGTGGAGGGCGTCGAGCCGGGCGTCTACCACTGGGAGCTGCCCGAGGAGCGCCTCGCCCGCGTGGCCGCCCGGCCGGACGTGGCCGAGGCGGCGTGCGCGGCGTGCCTGGACCAGCAGATGGCGGCCCTGGCGCCGGTGACATTCGTCTGGACCGCCCTGTGGGGACGCGGGGCCCAGAAGTACGGCGACCGGGCCCTGCGTTACGCCTACCTCGACGCCGGGCACCTGGCGGAGAACCTGGCCCTGGCCGCCGAGGCGCTCGGCCTCGGGTGCTGCATGGTCGGGGCGTTCCTGGACGACGAGATGAACGCCCTGGTGGGCGTCGACGGCCGGGAGGAATCGAGCCTCTACGCCGCGTGCGTCGGCAGGCCGCGAAGCTGAGGGAGGTGCCTCCTTGCCGAACGTTGCGTCGTGCGAGCTGTCGTCGCCGCCGCGGCATGTGCCGCTTTCGGTGCGGTGCACCGCCCTGCTGGGCGGCTACGCCAACCAGATAGGCTGGTTCTTCCTCGGTCTCGGCATGGTTTTCGTATGGGTCCTGGTGCCGCTCACGGACCCGTTGGAGGGCTTGGACTTCCGCGGCGAACTCGAGACGGCCGAGGGCGTTGTCGAGGGGGTCGAGGAGACGCCGCTGACGGTCGAGGGCCCTCGCGTCTTCGGCTACACGTATCGCTTCACGACCGGCGACGGTCGGCTCCGCCTCGGAACGTCGTACGCCGACGCCGGCCGCGCCGAGCCCGGAGAGGCCGTTCGCATCGAGCACTCGAAGGGCAGGCCGTCGGCCTCGCGAATCGAGAGGATGAAGCGGGGGGTTGATGCCCGCATGAGGCCCGGGGGTGCTGATCTTGCCGCTGATTGGCGCCGGACCGGTGGGGGTCGGCCTGTGGCGCGGCCTGAAGGCGAACCGGCTGCTTGCGATGGGAAAGCCCGGCCGCGGGCGACTCGTCACGAGCACGCCCACCATGGTCAAGGTCGGCCACCGTCCCGTCTGCAAGGTGACGTTCGAGTTCGAGGCGGACGACGGGCAGACGTACCGGGCGTCGGCCAGGACAGTCCGTCCGCAACTGCTCCAGGATGACGCACAGGAGTGGCTGCTGTACGATCCGATCGAGCCGTCGCGGGCCGTGATGCTCGACAGCCTGGCCGGGTCGCCGCAGATCGACGCGAGGCGAGAGCTGCGAGGGAGCTTGCTCCGCGCGGTGGGCGCGAGCCTTGTGCCCGGCCTGGCCGTCCTCGTCCACGGCTCGTACGCGGTGCTGATGTACGTCCTCTGACGTGCTCCGTGCGGCCGACGGAATGCGAAGGTAAGGAGGCTTCGGATGGACACGTTCCCCCGACCGCGCGTGGTGGTCAGCCGGTGCATCGAGTTCGCCCACTGCCGGTGGAACGGGCTTATCATCGCCGACCCGTACGTGCGGAAGCTGGCGGACCACGTGACGTTCTGCCCGGTGTGCCCGGAGGTGCGGATCGGCCTCGGCGTGCCGCGCGACCCCATCCGCGTCTGCCTGGAGGGCGGCGAGCCGCACCTGTACCAGCCGGCGACGGGCCGCGACGTGACAAGCGAGA
Organism: uncultured Anaerolineales bacterium; assembly: GCA_964526295.1. Lineage (GTDB taxonomy): Bacteria > Planctomycetota > Phycisphaerae > FEN-1346 > FEN-1346 > CAZGKW01. Next base: position 72,932 of record CAZGKW010000021.1, on the reverse strand, counting down.
TGACGGAGTTCGCCGCCGGCTTCCTCGATGCCCTCGGGGACGTCGACGGCTTCATCCTGAAGGGTCGCTCGCCCTCGTGCGGCATCAAGGACGTGAAGATCTACGGGAGCACGGACGAGAAGGCGATGGTCGCCGGCCGCGGGGCGGGCCTTTTCGGCGGGCCGGTCGTCGAGCGGTTCAGCCGGCTCGCCGTCGAGGACGAGGGCCGGATGAACAACTTCCTCCTGCGGCAGCACTTCCTGACGAAGCTGTTCACGCTGGCGGCGTTCCGGGAGCTGCGCGAAACGGTCGAGGGGCAGGAGGGCCCCCGCCTCGGGCCGCTCGTCGAGTTTCACACGCGGAACAAGTGGCTCCTGATGGCCTACCACGAACCGGCCCTGCGGGCCCTGGGCCGCCTCGTCGCCAACCACGACCGCCGCCCGACGCGCGAGGTCTATGCCGCCTACGCCGACGGCCTCGCCGGCGCCCTGTCACGGCCGGCGAAGTACAAGTCGAACATCAACGTGCTGATGCACGCCCTCGGGTTTGTCAGCGACGGCCTCTCGTCGGCCGAGAAGGCCCACTTCCTGGACACGCTGGAGTCGTACCGGCGAGTGAAGGTGCCCCTGAGCGTCCCCTTGGCGATGGTGAAGTCCTGGGGCATCCGCTTCGAGAAGGACCTGCTTCTGGAGCAGACGTTCCTGGGGCCCTACCCGGAGGCGCTGGTGGAGATCAGCGACTCCGGCAAAGGCAGGGGGGCTTGACCTAAGGCACTTGCTGACTGGGTGCGCGGCGGGTCTGCGCACCCGCCGCGTTCTCCGGGAAAGGCGCGGTCGGTGCGGAGACAGACCTCGCAGCGGTTGCTTGAAGCGTGTCAGCCACCGAGGCCCGAGGCGAGGCGGCGGAGGCGGTGGATGTAGTCCAGCCGCTCGGGCGTCAGGTCCCGCCACACCTCCGACGTGTCCCGGTAGATCTCCAGCATGAACGTGCCGCCGAAGCCCACCTCGGCCAGGGCCCGGGCGACGTCCTCGAACGGCACGACGCCCATCCCGGGCAGGAAGTGACCGTCCTCCTTGCCGTCGTTGTCGTGCAGGTGGACGCCCCAGAGGCGGGGGCCCATCTCGCGGATCGGCCCGACGGCGTCGCCGGCCATCATGGCATGGCCCGTATCGTACGCCAGGCCCAGGTGCGAACTGTCCACCTCATCGACGATCCGCCGTAGCAGGCCTGCGTCGCAGCCGAACATCGTGGGCGGCATGTTCTCGACGAGGAACCGGACGCCCAGGCGCTCGGCGATCGGCGCCATCTCCCGCAGGCTGGTCTTGAGGGCCCCCGGCCGAAACGCGTCGGCCGCCGTCTCGCCCACGCCGACCGGGTGGACGATGACGTCGCGGCACCCCAGGTCGCGGGCGTACTCGGCCTCGGCCCGCGCGATCTCGACGGCTACTTCGCGGACCCGGTCGACGTCGCTCGACAGGTCGAACGTCGGCCCGTCGAATATCTCCAGGTCGATGTAGGCGTGGAGGCTGTCGACCGTAATGCCCTCCGGGTCGAGCGTCTCCCGGATGTGGGCGGGCGTCACGTGGTGCAAAACGTTGCGATAGATCTGAACGCGATCGATGCCGGCGTGGTGGAGCAGGGCGATCTCCTCGGCCACGTCCCACTTCTCGAAGTCGAACGCGATGATGGCGCCGAGGGCCAGCTCGCCCATGTCAGTCGGCCCCCAGTCGATGCCGCAGGTAGTCCGCCCGCGCCTTGTCGCGGTCCGACTCCTCGAGCTCCGACCCGTGGAGCTTCTGGATGTGCCCGGGCCGCGACAGCATGAACAGCTCGTTGACGGTGGCGATGTCGACGCTGGAGAGGCGGCCGAGGTGGATGCCGAGCCGCACGGCCGACAGGAGCGTCAGCGTCTCCTCGCTGGAGATGGTGCGGGCGTGGGTCAGGAGGCCCCAGGCCCGGAGGATCTTGTCGTCGAGGGGGACGGGGCTGTCGTCCGTCAGGGCCCGGCGGGCCTCCTCTTCGTACTGGACGACCTGGGGGATGACCGAGTCGAGGCCCTTGAGGATCTCGTCCTCACTGCGGCCGAGGGTCGCCTGGTTGCTGACCTGGTAGATGTCGCCGGTGGCCTGGGTCCCTTCGCCGTAGAGGCCGCGGACGGTCAGCCGCATCCGGGCCACCGCCCGGAACACCTTCTCGATCTGCCGCGTCAGCGCCAGGCCCGGCAGGTGGAGCATGACGCTGGCCCGCATGCCCGTGCCGACGTTCGTCGGGCATGCCGTCAGGTAGCCCAGCGTCGGGGAGAACGCGTAGCCGACGTGGGCCTCGATGCGGTTGTCGACCTCGTCGACCCGCTGCCACGTGGACTGCGGCTGGAACCCGGACTCGATGACCTGGAGGCGAAGGTGGTCCTCCTCGCAAGCCATGATGGCGGTCCGCTGGGTCGGGTCGACGGCGACGCCGCGGGGCCCGTCGCCGGCCGCCAGCTCGCGGCTGATCAGGTGCCGTTCCACCAGGCACCGCCGGTCGATGTCGGCCATCGACTCGATCTCGAACCACTCCAGGCCGTCGAGGGCCTGGAAGATGACCTCGCGAAGCTGGGTCTCGAGCTCGGCCTGCTCGTCGGGCCGGAGCCGGGAGCAGAACGCTCGCCCGACGACGTTGCGGGCCAGGCGGACCCGGGTCGACAGGACGATGTCGCTATGGGGACCTTCCGGCTGAAGCCACTGGCAAGACGATTGGATCAGGCCGTCAAGCGTCACCCGCGGTTTCCCTCTCCGTGATTTCGTCGCGCAGCCGGGCGGCTTCCTCGTACTGCTCGCCCTCGACGGCCTCCTGGAGCCGGCGGCGGAGCTGCATCAACTCGCGCTGCTTCTTCAGGCCCGCCCCGGCCCGGCTGGGCATCTTGCCCGTGTGCTCCGCGCCGCCGTGGACTTTCTCGAAGACCTCGGCCAGGGGCTCGCTGAAGACCTCGTAGTCGTGCGGGCAGCCGAGGCGGCCCTCGTTGCGGAACTCGGCGTAGGTGATGCCGCAGTCGGGGCAGGTCAGGTTGGCATCGGCGCTGGCGGTCTGGTGGGCCTGGAGCATGCCCTGGAGGACGTCCTGGAGGTTGATCTGGGCCTTGATGGCGACGCCTTCCTCGCGGGCGCAGTCCTCGCACAGGTGCTTCTCGATCTTCTGGTTCTTGTGGATCTCCGTGACGTGGACGGTCGCCACCTGCTTCTTGCACCGCTGGCAGAACATGCGCTTCCTTCCGGGGAGGCGGGAAAAGCTCCCGCCGGCCGTGCCCTCCCTTCATCGGCATCGGACCGTAGCCCTATGATAGTTTTCCGTGTAGGGCAAGTCAACTCCGGCCCGGTCGCCGGCCAAGTCGTCCCGGTCCACCTGCGGCGGCGGCGCTTGCCATGGCGGCCTGGCGGGGTAGACTGGCTTCGGTCGGCCCGTCGGCCCCGCACCGTCGCGAGCAGCCGCCGGCGTGGATTCATCCGGGTACCTTCAGCAGGCATGGGTGGGCCGAGCGCCAGGTCGCCCCCAGCGGAGCTCAGAGCCGGCCGGCGCGTTCGGCCGCAATGTAGTTCATGCAGAAGTCGTCCGTTCCCCGGAGGCAATCGGCCGCCAGGGCCGTCCCCACGAGCCCCTCCTCCAGCGGATCGAGGATGGCCGCCGAAAGCCCCGCCCCGCAGGCCATCGCCAGGAACGTCCGGTTCAGGTGCCGACGCTTCGGCAGACCGAACGAGACGTTCGAGAGGCCGACGATCGTGCCGACCCCTTCGCCCCGCTCGCCGACCTGGCGGATCATCTCCAGGCACTGGGCGGCCTGCTCGGGGTTCGTCGAGACCGGCCGGACCAGGGGGTCGACGAAGAGCCGCTCCCGCGGGATGCCTGCCGAGTCCGTCGCCGCGAAGATCGTCTCCATCGCTCGCCACCGGTCGTCGGTCGAGGCGGGCATCCCGGCGTCGTCCATCGCCAGGACCACCAGGCGGGCCTCGAACTCGGCGGCCAGCTCGACCATCGGCTCCAGGCGGCCCGTTTCGCCCGTCGCCGAGTTGAGGAACGCGGTCCCTTTAGGCAGAAGCTCCAGGCCCGCCCGGGCGGCGGCCGGATCGGCCGAATCGACCGCCAGGGGCACGTCGACCGCCTCGCAAAGCGTCTCGACGGCCCAGGCCATCAGGCCCCGCTCCGTCTCGGGCGAGACGGCCGTGTTGACGTCGAGCCAGGCGGCCCCGGCCTCGGCCTGCTGCGTCGCTTCCCGGCAGAGGAAGTCGGCATCGCGGTCCGACAGGGCCCGGGCGATCCGCTTTCGCGTCGCGTTGATCCGTTCGGCGATGATGATCATGGCATGCCTCTTCTGCGAATGTCCGCCGGAGCGGCCCCGGCGCCGCGGCGTCGAGGCACCCACTCTCAGCGACGTTTCTCCCACTTGGCGAGATAGGCGACCTGGCCGAGCGTGCGGCCCTCCCGGATTTCGGCCCGCATCCGGTTCTCCGCCTCCAGCACGTCCTGGCCCCGGTTGGCCAGCTCGACGACGCGGGCCTTCGGCAGCAGGACGACCCCGTCGGCGTCGCCGACGAGCCAGTCGCCCGGCTGGATCTCGACGCCCGCCAGACGGATCGGCGCCCCGATCTCACCCAGGCCCTTCGGGTATCCCGCATGGCTGCACACGACGCTGGCGTGGGCGGGGAAGCCGAGGCGGCGGATCTCGTCGGTGTCGCGGATGCCGCCGTCGATGACCACGCCGGCCAGCTTCTTCTGGAGGGCGCTTTCGGAGGCCAGCTCGCCCCAGACGGCGGGCCCGACGCCGCCGGCATCGATGGCGATGACCTGGCCCGGCTCGGCCCGGTCGATGGCCTCGACGGGCTTGGCGTAGTCGCCCGGCGCCGTGCGGACCGTCAGGACGGGCCCCACGAGCTTCGCCCCCGGCGTGATCTGCCCGAGGCCTTCCAGGCAGGGCTGGTGGTGGGCCCCGTCCGAGAGGTTGGCCGTCGAGACGCGGGTCAGCACCTCGCGGACCTCCTCCAGGCCGGCCCGGCGGAACAGATCGCTCCTGAGGGCCTCGCCGGTGTCGATGGCCCGTCGGATGTCGGCGGCGGCGCGGGCGGGGTCCTCGGCCTTGATGATCGCCCCGCCGACGACGACGATCGCCGCCCCCGCTGCGGCCGCCTTCGGGGCCGTCTCGCTATTGAGGCCCCCCGCCGCCGCCAGCGGCACGTCCGTCAGACCTGCGAGGCGGGCGAGCAGCTCGAAGGGGTCCCCGCCGGCCATCTGCGCGTCGATGGGGCAGTGGACGCCCAGGAACGCCGGGCCCCAGTCGGCAACCCGCTCGACGAGCCGCTCCGGCCCTTCGACGCCCAGCAGGTCGATGCCGACGCCGAGGCCGTAGTTGCGGCCCACGTCGATGCATTCGCGGAGGGTCGAGTCGCTGGCGGTCCCCAGGACGGTGGCGAAGTCGGCCCCCGCCTTGGCGGCCGCCTCCATCTCCACGCGGCCGGCGTCGGCCGTCTTCGTGTCCGCCACGATCTTCTTTTCGGGGAACGCCTCGCGGAGTCGGCGGACGGCGTCGAGGCCCTCGCTCTTGATGAGCGGCGTCCCCGCCTCGACCCAGTCGACGCCCTGCGGGACGGCCAGCTTCGCCACGCGCAGGGCCCTCTCCAGGTCGAGAAAGTCCAGGGCCAGGTGGAGCGTGACCGGCACGGTCAGGCCTCCTCTGCCGAGTCGGGCGGGCGGTACGTGATCGCCGACCGGCCGGACTCCCACGCCGTCACGCTCGCCACGCGGACGTGCGGCGGGAGCTTCTCGGCGACGCCCTCGGCGATGACGCGGGCCAGGTTCTCGCAGGACGGATTCAGCCGGTCGAACGGGGCCGACTCGTTCAGGTACCGGTGGTCGAAGCGGTCGAGCACCTCGGCCAGGGCCCGCTTGGCCTCCTTGAAATCGAACAGCATGCCCTCGGAGTTCAGCTCGTCGCCCGCCAGGCACAGCTCGACCTGCCAGTTGTGGCCGTGGAGGTGCTCGCACTTGCCGCGGTACTCGCGCAGATGGTGGGCCGCACTGAACTCGGATTTCACGGTCAGCTCGTACGGCACGGGCGCGTTCCTGGGGCCGGTTCCGGGCGAAAACGCCCCACATTTTAGGGCCGCCGGGTGAAGCGAACAAGGCTTTTGTGGCACCAGCGAACGTCTTTCGCCGCAAGCATTCTTGACGTGGCCGTAACGTACCGATAATAGGAAGAGGGGAGGGGGGCGCAGGGCGGAGAGAGCAGGATGCCGGAACCCGGCGACAAGAAGAGACAAAAGCCCGAGTCAAACGAGGAAAAGCGGGCCTGGCTCCTGGGCCTCGGCCTCGACAACGACGACGGCCACACCCGCATCACGCGGGGCGACAACTACCGGCTGGTCGGCGGCAGCGAGGACACCCACGCCGTCATGCAGGAAAAGGCCGTCAAGTTCAACGAGAAGCTGGCCGACCGGGGGAAGCGGCTTGAAGACATCTCGAAGGACGAGTTCCGCGACATCGCCCACGAGATCGGCCTGTCGGACAAGCAACTGATGGACGACTAGGACGGCTCGCCCAAGCTCTGCGCCGGTGAGAAAGCTCGTCTGGGTCCCCGCACGCCCTTCCGACCGACACGTGGCGTCCGGGCCGTTCGATCGAGCATCGCAAGTCGTGAGGCGGCGATCACTTCGCCCGGTCCATCCGCGCCTGCCAGTCTCGCAGGTAGGCCTCCCGCCACCTGTTGACCGTCCTGGCGCCGTGCTTACCCCGCTCGATGAGGTCGGGGTCCGGGTCGTCGTGCCAGTAGTTCGGCCCATGGCCGGTCGCCTTGAACGCGCCGCCCCAGTGCTCGGCGGTCGGGTCGTCCGGGTCGCCCCGCAGGAGGTACAATACGGACGGCGTATCCCCCATCTTGATGTCGCGTTTCTTCTGGACAAAGAGGCCCCCGAGGGCCCCGTGGCCCTTGACGTGCCGCTCGACGAACTCGCGGTTCCCCAGGTCGCCGTCCTGGGGCCCGCCCATGTACATCCCGCGGAAGGTCGTATCGGCCTCGATCCACCACAGGTCCTTGTGTTCCTTGAAGAGGTAGTTCCGCGCCCGCGGGTCCTGCCGGGTGTTCCACGAGCCGATCGAGTAGACGCGGATCCGCCTCTTGATGTCCGGGGCGTCGTGGACGGCCTGGGCGAGGTCGGTGATCGAGCCCCAGACGAGGACCCACAGGGGCCGCTCGTCGGCCTCGGCCCGGGCCCGCTCGACGATCCAATTCGAGCCTTCGGTCGGCTCGGCCCAGCCCTTCTCGGGGGCCGGGTCGATCGCCCCCTGTTTCGTGACCTTCCTCAAGGCGTCCGGCGCCGGATAGTCCTTCGAATGCCGCTTCAGCTTCGGGTAGTCCGTCTCGCAGGCGTCGATGGTCTCCAGGAGGTGTTTGGCCCGCCCGCCCTTGGGGGGCGAGGAGATGAGGCCCTCGATGTCGAGGACGTCGGCATAGACGAGCAGGTGGACCATGGACTGAAAGTCGTCGGGGTCGGAGCCGCCGACGTCGGTCGAGACGATGACGCGGGGCCGCTCCCCCGCCAAAGCCCCGCCGGGCGGTCCTTGAGGTGCGCGATCGGCGGGCGGCGGGCCCGCCGCGAAAGCCGTCGCCACACCCGAGGCCAGCAGGACCACCGCTCCGACCGCCGCTACGGCGATAGCGTTCATGACGTCTCCTCCGAGGCTTCTGCGGTTCGATCGTGCACTCTAATCGGCCCCCGTGACGCCGTCAAACCTGTGTCCGCCGGCGAGAGTGAAAATGCGTGCGGTCGCGACTCGGGTATGGTAAACTTGACGGACTTCCGCAAGGGCACTTCGTCTGTCTCGTGCGAAGGGGAAAGCTCCGTGCAACCTCTGAAGATGCAGCCTGTGCTCAAGGAGAAGGTCTGGGGCGGGGGGCGGCTGGCCGAACTCCTCGGAAAGGACGCACCCCCAGACCAGAAGACCGGCGAGTCCTGGGAACTGGCTGACCATCCGAACGGCACCAGCACGGTCGCCGAGGGGCCCCTGGAGGGCACGAACCTCCGCCACGTGCTCGCGAAGCACGGCGACGCCGTCCTGGGGCGGGCCCTCGCCCGCCGCGGGTGGGACAAGCGGTTCGGCCTTCTCATCAAGTTCATCGACGCGTCCGAGAAGCTCAGCGTCCAGGTCCATCCCGACGACGCCTACGTCGCCGAGCACGTCCCCGGCGAGAGCGGCAAGACCGAGTGCTGGGTCATCGTCCACGCCGAGCCCGGTGCGTGGCTGGTCCACGGCGTCAAGCCCGGCACGACGCGGGAGGCGTTCGCCCAGGCGATCGAGGACGGCACGGTCGAGGACCACCTGGCCCGGCGAGAGGTCGAGACCGGCGACTTCGTCTGGGTGCCCGCCGGGACGATCCACGCCATCGGCCCGGGCATCGTCCTCGCGGAGGTCCAGCAGAACTCCGACGTGACATACCGGGTCTATGACTGGGACCGGACGGGCCTGGACGGCAAGCCGCGCGAGCTGCACGTCGAGCAGGCCCTGGAGGCGACGAACTTTTCGGACGAGCTGCCCGCGCCGGGCGGCCGCGGCAAGACCGCCGACGAGACGGGCCTCGTCATCGACAACCTGGTCGACTGCCGGGCGTTCAGCCTGAGCCGCATCCGACTCGACCGCCGCCCTTGGGCCGCCGAGACGGGCGGGACCTTCGCCGCGCTGGTTGTCCTGGAGGGGTCGGCCCGGCTGCGGACGGGCGGCGGGGACACCGACATCGCCCGCGGCGACACGGTGCTCGTGCCGGCCGACGCCGGCGAATACGCCTTCGAATCGCCCCAGGCGCTGACCGTCCTGGTGGCCGCCCCGCCGGGCAAGGCCCCGCTGCGTTGATTGCGGATTTCGGACCGTGAATTTCGGATTTGTGCCGCCCCCTGGTCTCAATGCGCGGTTTGTCTTCTGCAATGGCGCAATAGTTCGACGTGACAAAGTAGCGCGCCGACAGAAGCCGCTCGGGTGAAGGTCCCAATCCCCAATCCGAAATCGGCAATCCGCAATGCAAGGTGTTCTCAGCGGTCTCTGCGGTGACACACACGCTATAGGTGTGCGATGGCCCTCGAACGGCTACAGAAGATCCTGGCCCGGGCCGGTGTGGGCTCGCGGCGGGCGTGCGAGGAGCTGGTCGCCGAAGGCCGCGTCACGGTCGACGGCGAGACGGTCGCCGAGCTCGGGGCCAAGGCCGACCCCGAGACGCAGGACGTTCGCCTGGACGGCCGACGCCTCAGAATGGAGCCCCATGAATACTGGTTGCTCAATAAGCCGAAAGGCGTGGTCTGCACGAACCGCGACCCGGCCGGCCGGCGGCGGGCCGTCGACCTGGTGCCCGGCACGAAGGCCCGCCTCTTTCCCGTGGGCCGGCTCGACGCCGACTCCAAGGGCCTGGTGCTGTTGACGAACGACGGCGAGTTGGCCAACCGCCTCGCGCATCCCCGTTACGAGGTGCCGAAGACGTACCTGGCCACCGTGTCCGGCAAGGTCACGCCGGAGGACGTCCAGGCCCTGCGGCGGGGCGTGTACCTGGCCGAGGGCAAGGCCCGGGCGGCCCGGATTCGCCTCCTGAAGAAGGGCCACAACCGGTCGCGGCTCGAGATCACCCTCCGCGAGGGCCGGAACCGGCAGATCCGGCGGATGCTCGCGCGCCTGGGCCACCCGGTCCGCGACCTCGTCCGGACGCGGGTCGGGCGGCTCAGCCTCCGGGGCCTCGGTTCGGGGCGCTCTCGACCCCTGACGCCCAAAGAGGTAAAATACCTGACGGCCCTTGCCGAAGGACGCGAGGACGAAGGCGCCGAGGCCCGGCCTCGTCGAGGCAGGCGAAGCGGCAAGGGCGGGCAAGGTGGCGACCCGCGCGGCAAGGGCCGTAAGAAGCGCGGTCCGTCCATGCGGGGCGGGCCGGACCGTGGCCGCAGGTCCTCGTCCAACGGGGCCAAGCGGCCCCCACGGAAGAAGAAGACCGGCCCGGCCGACGCCGGAAGACGCAGACAGAAACGCGGAAAGTCATGACCCAACTGGAAGCCGCCCGAAAGGGCACCGTCACCGATGCGATGCGGCTGCTGGCCGCCGACGAGGGCCTCGACCCGGAGACCGTCCGCCGCGACGTCGCCGACGGTCGCGTCGCCATCCCGCACAACGAGCGCCGGCGGGCGAAGCGCGTCCTCGGCGTCGGGCGGGGGCTGCGCGTCAAGGTCAACGCGAACCTCGGCACCAGCCCCGACTATGCCGACGTCGACGTCGAGCTGGCCAAGCTACGCGCCGCCGTCGACGCCGGGGCCGATGCCGTCATGGACCTCTCGACGGGAGGCGACATCCCCGCCATCCGGGACCGCATCATGGACGCCTGCCCGGTCGCCGTAGGGACTGTGCCGATCTACGAGGCGGGTGCCGCGGCGGCACAGACACACGGCGACGTGGCCCGCATGACCGCCGACGACATGCTGGCGGCCATCCGCCACCACGCCGAGGACGGCGTCGACTTCGTCACGATCCACTGCGGCGTGACGCGGCGCATCGTCGAGTCGGAGGCCCTCTCGCGGCGCGTCTGCGGCATCGTGAGCCGCGGCGGGACGTTCCTGGCCCATTGGGTTCGCCGCCACGGCCAGGAGAACCCGCTGTACGAGCGGTTTGACGAGGTGCTCGGCGTCGCCCGCGAGTTCGACGTGACGCTGAGCCTGGGCGACGGCCTGCGGCCCGGGGCGATCGCCGACGCGATGGACTCGCCGCAGGTCGAAGAGCTGTTGGTCCTGGCGGAGCTTGCGAGGCGGGCGCTTGACGCGGGCGTCCAGGTCATCCTCGAGGGGCCGGGCCACGTGCCCCTCGACCAGGTCGAGTCCCAGGTCCGCCTCCAGAAGGAGGTGACCGGCGGGCTTCCGTTCTACGTCCTGGGGCCCATCGTGACGGACGTGGCCCCTGGGTACGATCACATCACCAGCGCGATCGGCGGGGCGGTGGCTGCCATGGCGGGGGCCGACTTCCTCTGCTACGTGACGCCCACGGAGCACCTGGGTCTGCCGCGGCCGGAGGACGTAAGGCGGGGCGTCATGGCGGCCCGGATCGCCGCCCACGCCGGCGACGTGGCCCGGGGCCGCCCCGACGCCGTGGCCTGGGACCGCCGCATCAGCCGGGCCCGGGCGGCTCGCGACTGGCCCACCCAGCTCAGCGAATCGCTCGACCCGGAGCTGGCCCGGTGCCTGCGGGAGGAGCGGCGGCCCGCTCACGGCGACGTCTGCTCCATGTGCGGCGACTACTGCGTGTTCAAGGTCGGCCTGGCGGCGGCCGAGGCCGATGCGGGGGAGACCGGATGAGTCCGCGTCGCGTGCCGGCGTTGGCTGTCGCGGCGGGCCTGGCGGTGCTGGCAGCCGGGTGCGACGGCTCGGGCGACGACGGCGGCGACGGTGCCCCCACCGACCGGACGGCTCCTTTCCCGATGAGCTTCCGCCTGCCCGCCCTGGGCGGCGGCGAGATCGCCCTGGAAGACCTCCGCGGCAAGGTCGTCCTGGTCGACCTGTTCGGGACGTGGTCGGAGGCATGCCGGCGAAGCGCCCCGACGCTCGTCAGCTTCCACGTGCGGTACCGGCCGCGGGGGTTCGAGATCGTCGGTTTGGCGTACGAGCGTGTGCCGGCCTCGGACGAGGCGCGGGCGCTGGTCGAGGCGTTCGCGGAGCGGTACAAGGTGCCGTATCCGCTGGCCCTGGGGACCGAGGCGGTACGGGAGCAGGTTCCTGGGGGCGTTCCGGACTTTCCGACAATCGTGCTGGTCGACCGCCAAGGCGTGGGCCGGGCCCGCTTCGTCGGCTTCCCTCCGGGTCAGGAGCGCCTCCTGGCCGAGGAGATCGAGGCGCTGCTCGCCGAGCCGGGCCTCGGAACGCCGTAGCCGTTCCGCCCGGCCCTGAGGTCAATCCCCGGCGTCCGGATTACGATGCGGCGGCGAGGAGGAAGAGGAACTCGGCGTTGCCGCCACCGCCGCGGATCGGCGAACGCGTCTCGGCCAGGATCTCGAAGCCGGCCGTCCGGGCGTCCAGGCGCACCCGCGCCAGGACCGGCTCCAGTCTCTCGTCCGGGACGACGCCGCCCGGCCGCTCGTGCTCGCCGGCCTCGTACTGGGGCTTCACGAGCGTGACGATCCGCCCCTCGGCCCTGAGGAGCCGGCCGGCGGCCGGCAGGATGTGCTGCTGACGCGTCCACCCGACGTCGATCGTCACCAGGTCGACCGGCTCGGGCAGCTCGACGTGCATCGCGTTCGTCCGCTCCAGGACGACCACCCGCTCGTCCTTCCGCAGCTTCCAGGCCAGCGTCCCGTAAGACGTGTCGACGGAATAGACCCTGGCGGCGCCGTGGTGAAGGAGGCAGTCGACGAACCCCCCCTGGTGGCTGCCCAGGTCGGCGCAGACCTTCCCGTGGACGTCAAGTCCGAAGACTCGAAGGGCATGCTCGAGCTTCAGACCCGAGCGAGTGACGTACTTGCGTTCGTCCTCAGGCAAAAAAACGCGTCCTTTCTCCTGGAAGCGCTTCCGGCATTATACGCCGCCGGCGGCGCCGGACCAGAACGGAAGTTTTCTTGCATCGAGGCGCGGCGGTGGCTTACGATAGCCGACGGCCGACGGTGGGGCCCAGGAAAGGGCAGGGGCATGAGGACCAGAGACGCACTTCGCATGGGAGTGGCCTTGGCCGCGCTGGCGGCCGTGGCCTCGACCGGGTGTGTGAGCACCGCCGCCAAGCAGGCCTACTACACCACGACCGGGGCCAGCACCCGCTACTACGAGATCGATTCCCTCGGGGGCGAGACGCGCCTGCTCGCCTACGGCTCCGTCGAGGCGGACCTGTTCGACACGTCGCCGATGCGGGGGGCGATCCCCGCCGGGATGCCCGCCAAGGTCGAGCAGGCCATCGAGACGCGAGCCAACGAACTCAAGGCCTTCCCCGGCGGCGAGCCCGTCCTTCGCATCCGCGGGAGGTTCCACGACTACGACCCCGGCGGGTCGGCCGTCCGCGTCATCGGATTTGCCACCGACCCGTTCCTCACGGCCCAGATCGAGATCGTCGACGGGCCGTCCGGCAACGTCCTTGGGGTCGCCATGGTCACCGGGACCGTCAAGAGCGGCGTCCGGGTCGGGCCCGAGGAGCTGGCCGACGGCGTAGGGAAGGCCGTCAAGGCCCTCCTGAAGGCCCACGCCAAGGTGCCCGACGAGTAGTCGGGTCGACGCCCGCGGCCACACGTCGCGCCCAGCCGGCGCCGGCTCATTCCTCGGGGCCGGCCGCCAGGCCGCGCACGTAGTGGATGACCTCCCAGCGTTCGTGCTCCGTGAGCGATTCCTTGAACGCGGGCATCGGCTCGCGGCCCTCGCTGATCTTCCAGAACAGGTCGGCGTCGCTCTGCTGCTGGACGCCCTCGGCCGTCAGGTCGGCAGGGAGCGTGTCAAGCCAGACGGCCGAGGGTCCGTTGCCCCGTCCGCCCGGCCCGTGACAAGTGGCGCACTTCCGCTCAAAGGTCTGCTGCCCGGCGGCCCGGGCCGCCTCGTCGGCGAGGACCGGGTTCTCCCCCTCGGCCTCCTCCGCCGGGACCACCCAGGGCTCACGCGGTGGACCGGTCGTACCGTCGCCCGGCGACCGGGTTCCTTCCGCACATCCCAAAGTTGCGAGCGACAGGGCGACGGCCAGCATGCCAACTGGGAGTTCGCGACGCATGGGGACTCCGGAGGGAAGGGGTCACGCCCGCCGTTCGGCGGCGATGGCCAGCCGCCCCAAGGCACGCGTGAGGGCCTCGATCGCTTCGGCGTCCGGCTGGGCAGGCCCCTCGGCAGGCCCCGACAGGCATATCGCCCCCAGCACCTCATGGGCGCCGCGCACCGGGATGCACAGCAGCCGACACATGCCTGCGTCGCCGCGGACCTGGAGGACGAGCGTCTCGCCGGTGCGGACGGCCCGCTGGACAGTGGCCCGCTCGTCGTCGGTCGGTTCGGCCGGGGGGCCGACGCAGAGGGCCGTCTCGAGCCGCCCGGTGCCCGCGTTCCAGAGGAACGCGCAGCCGCGCCCCGTCCCCGCGGCCTCGAGGATCGTGCGGCTGCCCTGCCGCAGAATGACCGACCGGTCCAACGGGGCGAGGTCGGCCAGCGCACAGGCGGCTTCGAAGTACCGGCGCATCCCGTCGGCCGGCGGGGGGGCTTCGGTGCCCGCACGGCCGGTCGAAGAGGCGAGGTAGGCCTGCGTTTCGACCGGGACCTCCGCCGCCGGCGGCCACGGCTCGCCTCGGGCCATCGCCTGACCGAATCGCCGCAGCTCGTCAGGCCCGACCAGGTAGTCGGTCACGTCGCCGTCCCTGACCAGCCGGTGGGCCAGCGGCTCGTCTGAGACGTCGACCACCAGGTAGATCGGCGTCCCGGGCCGGCCTCGACGGGCGGCTCGCACGACGGCTTCGACCTGGCCGCGGAAGTCCGCAAGGTCGATGACGACAGCTCGGGGTGCGGCACGTGAGAGGGCCAGGATCGCCTCTCCGGCTGTCCCGTGGACCTCAAGCAGCGAGACGTACCGGCCTACCAGCCGCCGGCGCGCGGCGTCCCGGCAGACCAGGACGAGGCGGGCCTCAGAGGCCGTGCCGAGCGGGATCGAGACGGCGCGGGCGGTCACGGCGTCTCCTCCTCGTCGTCCTCGGCCAGCAGAAGGCGGAGCTCCTCGTCGGTGATCTCGACGTGCGGCAGATGAGGAGACGCGGCCGTGGCCGGCGGTGGCGGCTCGGCCTCAACGTCGGGCGGGTTCTCGGCCGGTGCTTCGGAATGGTCCTGCGCGGCACGGGGCACGGGTTCGGCCGGCGCGGCGGCTGCCGACGGCTCGGCCGAAGGCGGCGGTGTCTCGGCCTCAGGGCCCGGCGCCCCGGCCTCCTCGTCACTTGGAGGTTCCGCTCCAGGCTCAGGGGTCTCGGTCGGCTCGGGCGCGGTTGCGATCCCCGCGGCGGGCCGCGCCGGCTCGGCCTCCTCCGGAGCCGGTTCGGGCCGCTCGGCGGGCCTCATCTCAGCGTGTTCGGGCGGCGACGCGAGCTGCTCCAGCAGCGACGAGATGTCGTCCAGGCCCGCCACGACGACGTCGGCCCCGACCAGCTCCGCCAGCCGGCCCTTGTATTCGAACCCCGGCGAGTGGTAGGCGACCACCGTCGTCTCGGGCCACTCTCGCCGAGCCATCGGCAGGAGGCGGTACTCGTCGCGCCCGAAGTGGTCCACCCCGACGATCAGGTAGCGGAAGTGGCGGTCGGTGCGGTCGGCCTCCAGGATGGCTTCGTAGGGGGAGGCGACGGCCGTGACGCGGACGCCGGCGGCCCCCAAGCTCTGCTCGAGCACTTCGGCCAGACGCGACCCCTGCTGTCTGACCAGAAGTGCGCAAGTGGCAGGCAACCCCATGACGGCGACCCCTCGAACCCGGATGGCCGGGCGAATCATGTTCTGACTATGACGCATTTTGGCCCCGGCGTCAAGGATGCGATGGCGCCGGCCCACAGGATCGCACGTCGGACGCGTCTCGGCGCGCCTGGCGCCGGCCTTGCGGGGGTGCAGAAAGACCTTGACCCGGCCGAAAGGCCCGACTATAAACGTCGCTTCAGGCCGGGCGGCCGGCCGGCCGGCCGGAGAGCGCCAGGCGCTTGCGAAGCGTTCCGGCACCGCCGGAGGGACCCTCAGACACTGGAGAAGCGGCTCAAGGAGACTCTCACATGGCGATCAAGGTGGGCATCAACGGATTCGGGCGGATCGGCCGCCTGGCACTGCGCGTCATCCTGGAGCGGGGCGACGCATTCGACGTCGTGGGGATCAACGACCTCGCCGACGCCGAGACCCTCGCATCGCTGTTCAAGTACGACAGCACGTACGGCCGGTACCGGGGCGAAGTGTCGTCCGATTCGGGCGCCATCGTAATCGACGGCCAGAAGGTCCCCGTCTCGGCCGAGAAGGACCCGGCGGCGCTCGGGTGGGGCGAGAAGGGGGCCGAGATCGTTTTCGAGTGCACCGGGGTCTTTCGCAACCGGGAAGGCTGCCAGAAGCACATCGACGCCGGCGCCAGGAAGGTCGTCCTGTCGGCCCCGCCGAAGGGCGAGATCGACAACGTCGTCGTCCTGGGTGTCAACGGCGACACCTTGAAGGCCGAGCACAAGATCGTCTCGAACGCCTCCTGCACGACGAACTGCCTGGCCCCGGTGGCGAAGGTCCTGAACGACAGCTTCGGCATCAAGCAGGGCCTCATGACGACGGTCCACGCCTACACGAACGACCAGCGGATCCTCGACATGATCCACCAGGACCTCCGCCGGGCCCGGGCCGCCGCCATCAACATCATTCCCACCACGACCGGCGCCGCCGCCGCCGTCGGCAAGGTCATCCCCGAGCTGAACGGCAAGCTGACCGGCTACGCCCTTCGCGTGCCCGTCGTCACGGGCAGCATCGTCGACCTGACGGCCGTGCTCGAGAAGAAGGCCGATGCCAACGCCATCAACGCCGCCATGAAGAAGGCCGCCGAGGGCGACCTGAAGGGCATCCTGGAGTACACCGAGGACCCGATCGTCTCGTCGGACGTGATCGGCACGACCTGCTCCAGCCTGTTCGACGCCGAGCAGACCCTCGTCATCGACGACGTCGTGAAGGTGGCGAGCTGGTACGACAACGAGTGGGGCTTCACGAACCGGATGATCGATCTGGCGGAGAAGATCGCCGCACTGTAACGACGCGAAAGGACGCGAGACCGGGGGCGGGCTGGACGGCTCGCCCCCGATTGCTCACCATGGGTCGCGGACCGAAAGGGGCCGCCATGGCCAAGCAGACCATTGAATCGCTCGACATGAAGGGCAAGCGGGTCCTGGCACGGGTCGACTTCAACGTCCCCCTGGACGACAACCGGGAGGTGGCCGACGACCGGCGCATCCGCATGGCCATGCCGACCATCCGGTGCGCAGTCAACGCCGGGGCGCGGCTGGTCCTGATGAGCCACCTCGGCCGGCCGAAGGGCAAGGCGAAGCCCGAGCTGAGCCTGAAGCCCGCGGCCGACCGGCTGGCCGAGCTACTGGAGCGGGAGGTCGCGTTTGCCCCGGACTGCGTCGGGCCGGAGGTCGAGACGATGGTCGACGGCCTCGGCGAGGGCGAGGTGCTGGTGCTTGAGAACCTCCGGTTCCACGCCGGCGAGGAGAAGAACGACGACGACTTCGCCGCGCGGCTCGCCGCCTTGGCCGACCTGTACGTCAACGATGCGTTCGGGACGGCCCATCGCAACCACGCCTCGACGTACGGCGTGCCGTCGCGGATGCCCGAAGGCACGCGGGCCATCGGGTTCCTGATGGAGAAGGAGCTGAAGTTCCTCGGCGGGGCCCTGGAGGACCCCGAGCGGCCGTTCGTGGCCGTCCTCGGCGGGGCGAAGGTCTCCGACAAGATCGGCGTCATCGAGAACCTGCTGACGAAGGTCGACCGGCTGCTCATCGGCGGGGCCATGGCCTATGTGTTCATGGCCGCCCGAGGGCAGGGGGTGGGCAACTCCAAGGTCGAGCGGGAGAGGCAGGAGAAGGACGGGTCGACCACCGACGTCATCGCCGAGGCGCGGGGCCTTCTCGACAAGGCCGAGTCGGCCGACGCCGACATCCTCTTCCCGGAGGACCACCTGGTGGCGAAGGAGGTGGCCGCCGACGCCCAGTCGGAGGTCCAGGCCCCCGACATCGAGGAGGGGTGGATCGGCCTCGACATCGGCCCGTCGACCGTGCAGGGCTACCGCGAGGCCCTCGCCGACGCCCGGACGGTCGTCTGGAACGGGCCGATGGGCGTCTTCGAGATGGCCCCCTTTGCAGACGGCTCGAAGGCCGTCTGCGAGGCCCTGGCGAAAGTCGCCGAGGGCGGCGGAACGGTCGTCGTGGGCGGCGGCGATACGGCGGCTGCGGTCGAGAAGTTCGGCCTGGCCGACCGCATGACGCACATCTCCACGGGCGGCGGGGCCAGCCTCGAATTCCTCGAAGGCAAACCGTTCGAGACCATCGAGGTGATCGACGACGCGTAGCGGATTGCCTCACGCGACGAACAAGTCCGTCGATTGAGGAGGCGCCTTCTGGCCTCTGAAGGGTGTCGAGTGGCGCCCATGGACCTCAGGAATGACGTTTTCTTGCCGGTTCTGGCTCGAGTGAGCGAACGCGCAGAGTCGCTGGGGCATGTGAAGCGCTTCCCTAGGGCGGGCATCGAGGGATGGCTTAAGGTGGAGGTCGTAGCGGCCCTCGACCGCAAGGTCCGGTCTCTGCGTAACAAGGGGCCGGACCCGGTGCTTGAGGACGGAACGCGAGACGGCATGCCGCTAGAGTTGAAGGCGGCAACCAATTTCGACCCGGCTTGGTACCTTGACCCGATGCGCAAGTATGGCACGCCCTGCCTGTTCCTTGGTGATGGGGCAGGGCAGGCGGAACTCAAGCCGGCGGGAAGGGATGACTTTGACGTCCTGGGCTTGGAAGTCTTCCCGGACGCGTTGGGCGGCAAGTGGGCCCTTGGGCTTGTGAAGCCGAAGTTGCGGGCCCGTGGTCGTCGGTCTTAGCCGGCGTTAGGCCCAAATTTGTGGACAGATTTCAGCAGGCCGGCGGACGAGCAAGCTTCTCCCGCGCCGCCGGGGAGGGCGAACGTGACCCGCAGCCTCGCGAACCTGCCGCGTCCGGCCATCGCCCCGTCGATCCTGGCCTCGGACTTCGCCCGCCTGGCCGACGAGATCGGCCGCGTCGAGCAGGCCGGGGCCGACCTCCTGCACGTCGACGTGATGGACGGTCACTTCGTGCCGAACCTCACCGTGGGGCCCGTCGTGGTGGAGAAGGTCCGGGCGGTGACGGGGCTTTTCCTCGACGTCCACCTGATGATCTCGGAGCCGGAGCGGTACATCCAGGCCTTCGCCGAGGCGGGGGCCGACAACCTGACGTTCCACGCCGAGGTGGTCGCCGAGCCGGCGGCGATGGCCGGACGCATCCGCGATCTCGGGTGCGAGGCCGGCGTGGTGATCAACCCCGACGCCCCGGTCGAGCTGCTCCGGCCGGCGGTGCCCCACGTCGACCTGGTCCTGATGATGAGCGTGTTCGCGGGGTTCGGGGGCCAGGAGTTCATTCCCGAGGTGCTGCCGAAGATCCGGACGGTCCGAGGCTGGCTCGCGGACGAGCAGCGGCTGGAGGTTGACGGAGGGATCAACACCGGGACGGTCGGTCCGGCCGCCGAAGCGGGGGCCGATACGATCGTCGCCGGGACGGCCGTGTTCCGGGCTGAGGGCGGCGACTACGCCCGGGCGATCGGGGACTTGCGGCGAATTGCCGCCGAGGCGATGATCGAGTAATCGCGCTCGCCGGCGTCATCGGCGACACGAGGTGTGTATGGCCATCAACGGCCGGACCAAGAAGAAGGACATCCCGGAGGGGCTGTGGCTCCGGTGTCCCGGCTGCGAGGAGATGGTCTACCGAAAGAGCGTCGAGGAGAACCTTCACGTCTGCCCGGGGTGCGACTATCACTTCCGGATCGGGGCGAGGGAGCGGATCGCCCTCCTGGCCGATGCCGACAGTTTCGAAGAATATTTCCCCAACATGATGTCGCCGGACCCGCTGGGGTTCGTCGACCGAAAGAGCTATATCGAGCGGCTGGCCGATGCCCAGCGACAGACGAAACTGTACGATGCAGCGGTCGTAGGCCGGGCCTACATCCGGGGCCGGCCGGTGGTGCTGGGGGCGCTCGACTCGAACTTCATCATGGGCTCGATGGGGTCGGTCGTCGGGGAGAAGATCACCGGGGCGGCCGAGAAGGCGGCCGACCTGGGCGCCCCGCTTGTCGTGTGCAGCGCCTCGGGCGGGGCCCGGATGCAGGAAGGCGTCCTGAGCCTGGCGCAGATGACCAAGACCAGCGCAGCGCTGGCCCGGCTGGACGACCGCGGGGGGTTGTTCATCAGCGTCCTGACGAACCCGACCTATGCCGGCGTCTCGGCCAGCTTCGCCTCCCTCGGCGACGTCATCCTGTCCGAGCCGGGCGCCATGATCGGGTTCACCGGCCCGCGGGTCATCTACCAGACGATCAAGCAGGAGTTGCCCGAAGGGTTCCAGACGGCCGAGTTCATGCTCGACCACGGGTTCGTCGACCGGGTGGTCCATCGGCGTGACCTTCGGAGCGAGATCGCCTCGCTGATCGACTACCTCGGTGCCTGACGGCCGGCGGGCGCAACGTCCTCTTTTCTTGTTGGCGCACAGCGAGACGGCCCGATACAATACGTGGGCCTTCGGGCCGCAAATCTTCCGCATCGGACGCCTGCTCGCAGCGAGGGGCACCAAGTGGGACTGAAGGACCTCTTCAGCCGGTTGCGCGGCGGCGGGCCTGCCCATCTGCCGGGCTACACCGCCCTCGGCATTGTTCGCGAGGGCAGCATGTCCACCATCTTCAAGGCCCGCCACAAGGACACCGGCCGCATCGTCGCCGTCAAAGTCCACAAGCCCGAGGCGGCCAAAACCGTCAAGAAGCTCGAATCGCGGTTCCGCGACTTCACCGAAGGCCAGATCACAGCCAGCTTCGATCATCCGAACGTCGTCAAGTGCTTCGACCACGGGGATTTACGTGGGGTGCCCTACCTGGTGCTCGAGTACCTCGAGGGCCAGACGCTGGCCGGGCTGGTCCGCTCCGGCAGCCAGCGCCTTGCGGGCCGGCGGCTGGCGATGCTCCACCAGGCGGCCCTCGGGCTGGCCCACGTCCATACCCGACGGTTCTGCCACCACGATTTCTGCAGCAAGAACCTGTTCGTGACGGTCCAGGACGAGGTCAAGCTGATCGACTTCGGCCTGGCCACGCCCCTGAAGAGCAAGCCGACGGTCCACAGCCGGGCCGGGACGACCGAGATCCTGGCCCCCGAGATCCTCCGCCGCGAGCCGTGTGACCACCGCGTGGACGTCTTCGCCTGGGGGGTCGTGGCTTACGAATTGATGGCCGGCCACTGGCCGTTCGAGAGCCCCGAGCACCATCAGACCCTCAGCAAGATCCTGAACGTCCACCCGGTTCCCCTTCAGCGGCGGGTCGAGGGCCTCCCCGAGGAGGTCTCGCACCTGGTCATGCGGTGTCTCACGAAGTCGCCGGACAAGCGGCTGACGAGCATGACGACTGCCGCCGGGGTCCTGGAACGGCACCTTGACAAGCCGCTGTAGGGGGCCTATCGCCCCCACGCCCCCCTCGCCTCCATGCCCCACGTCGCCTGGCGGGGCCGACCCTATGCCCGCTTGGCAAAACCGGTTACCGTGCCGACCGCGTCAGGCGAAGACCAGGGCCATGGGCCTTTCCGCCCGCAGCCGACACCGTTCAGGGGTACGGCCGGGTCGGCGTTGACGCCGGCTGCCGGGCGCGGGCAGGCCTTCGGGGCTGCCACGTCGCCGGTCATCCGGTGTGACGCCGGCTGCCGGGTGCGGGCAGGCCCCTGACCCGGACCCCACATTACCGGTACCGGGCCGGGAATCCCAGTCAAGGCCCCGTCAGGGCCTTGCGTGTTCTTTACGGGCCCCCAGGTGGCCTGTCAGCCCCCTGAGGAGTCTTTGGACACCTGGGGCGCAGGAATGCGGAACTTTCTTGTTGACGGCCGGCAAGTCCTGTCGTATCCTATACTAAGGGGAATCGGCGGGAGGCGCCGGCCCATGCCGAAATTCCATCATTCCGAGATGGCCGCCCTGGCCAAGCAACTCATCTACTCGCCGGCCAAAGTGCGGCTTCAGCAGCTCAATCGGGCCGAGCGGCTCGTCTGTATGCTCGACGTCGAGAAGGCCTACCCCTACGAGTTCGTCTGTTACCAGATCACGGGGTATCGGCCCAAGGCCGACCTGGGCGACACGCTGCCCGGCAAGACCCTCCGGGCCGACCTCGTGCGGCTCGTGGAGCACGTCTCGGCCAGCATGAAGCTGCCGATCGAGGAGGTTGGCGAGCCGGTCCTGACGGTGACCCAGGCGGCCGAGCATTTCAACGTCTCGCAGAAGACGATCCAGCGATGGAGGAAGCGGGGGTTGGTATCGCGGAAGTTCGTCTGGCCCGACGGGCGGACCCGCGTGGGATTTCTCCGGTCGAGCCTGGACCGATTTGCGACCCGCAACTCCGAGCAGGTCAAGGCGGGGGCCGACTTCAGTCGCCTGACGCCCGACGAGCGGCGAGAGATCATCCGCCGGGCCCGGCGGCTGAGCCTGTTCTGCCACTGCTGCCTGTTCGAGGTCTCTAAGCGGATCAGCCGCAAGCTCGGCCGGGCCGTCGAGACGGTCCGCCAGGTCATCAAGGACTACGATCGGGACCATCCGAACCGGAAGCTGTTCCCCGACGCGGGCGAACCGCTCCAGGACCGCGACCGGCGGCTCATCTACCAGGCCTACAACCGCGGCGTCACGGTCCATGCCCTGGCCAAGCGGTTCTGCCGCACCCGTTCCAGCATCTACCGGATCATCACCGAGGAGCGGTCGCGGGAGCTGCTGGAAGAGCCCATCGAGTACATGGACAGCCCGGAGTTCCAGTGGGAGGACGCCGACGAGAAGATCCTCAAGGACGAGGTGGCTTGGGGCGTCCTGGAGGGGCAGGGGGCGAAGAAGCAGCCCAACCCGCCGAAGGGCCTGCCGGTCTACCTGAAGAGCCTGTACAAGACGCCGCTCCTGTCGCGGGAGGAGGAGCGGTCGCTCTTTCGCCTGTACAATTACCTCAAGTTCAAGGCGGCCCGCCTCCGTGACAGCCTCCGCACCGGCCGGGCCCCGAAGGTCACCGACATCGAGGAGGTCGAGAAGCTCCTCGACCAGGCCAACCGCGTCAAGAACCGCATCATCCAGGCCAACCTGCGGCTGGTCGTCAACATCGCCAAGCGTCACGTGGGCCCGCACACGAACTTCTTCGAGCTGATCTCCGACGGGAACATGAGCCTCATCCGGGCGGTCGACAAGTTCGACTACATGCGGGGGTTCAAGTTCTCGACGTACGCCTCGTGGGCGATCATGAAGAACTTCGCCCGGAGCGTCCCGCAGCAGGGCAAGCGGCTGGAACGGTTCCAGACCGGCCGGGAGGAGCTCCTGGAGATGAGCGAGGACCTCCGGTTCGAGGGCGAGGAGCCCTACCGCGAGCCGGACGTCACGGTCCGGCAGTCGATCGAGCGGGTCCTCGACCAGCTCGACCCGCGGGAGCGTGAGATCGTCATCCGCCGCTTCGGCCTCGGCGACATGCCCGGCCAGCAGACGCTGGAGGAAGTGGGCCGTCACTTCGGCGTGACGAAGGAACGCATTCGCCAGATCGAGGGCCGGGCCCTTAACAAGCTCCGCCGCCTCCTCAGCCCCCAGGCGGTCGAAGAAGTGCTCAGTTGACCGGTTGCCGACCCGGCTTCGCCAGGGCGGCTTCGCACGTTGTTGGCGTGGTCGCGGTGCGAGTGTATCATCTCATGAATCAAGGTCGCTCGGACCCCGTGCGTGAGGGCAAGTCATGAATGACATACATCCGGCTGCGTGCACATGTGGGTGGCTCGTGTCTTAGCAAGGCGCCGGTCCTCTTGCTTCCCGGCAAGTTTCTGGGGTCCCTGGCGGGATGGCGCCCTCCGAACCAAGCAATTCCCGGAGAGGCTTCTCAAGGTCACTGAAAAGCAAGGGCAACTTGTCTTCTACAAGACGATCGACGGCGCTTTGGAGTTTGCCCCAGCGGGTATCTGCGCGTTCATATCTGTCCGCGTGCCTGTAACGCACAAGCATCCTGCGAAGTGTCTTTTCAAATTCCGCCAGGCGCTCCGCCAAGTCCTTCGGAAACACCATCCTGTAGCGATGCTGAGCTTGCCTGAAGGCCGCGGCGCTTTGCTCCAAAGAAGCGTAACGTTCTTCTTGCGGCCGGGGGTCCTGCGACAAAACGTCAACAAAAGCGCTCGCGTCCGAATAAAACTGAGACATCGTCTGGTGGACCTCAAGCACTCCGTCAAGGAGTCGCTCCTGCAGCCTTTCCGCGGGAAGTTGCCTTAAAAAACTTGCTTGCTCCTGAAGACTGGCCTTGAAAGTCTCCATCTCCTTTATAAACCTTTGCTTGTATCGTTCAATGTCCTTGACACAAACTGCATGCGGATCGCCCTCGCAAGCCAAACAAAAGCGATCAACGCGAAGGCCCAGACCTCACAAAACTTGATAAGGTCTTCAAGCATGATATGATGAGCCTGCCGCGCGGCCCGCAAGCGGGCCGGCGAAACGGGCGTCGGGCACCCAGCCGTTTACTGCGCATTCCGAATTCCGCACTGCTTCGGGATTCCGCGTTCCCGGCTTCGCCCTGCGGGCTGCGCCGCGGCAAGCCGCGCTACGCTTCGGATGTGCCGGGTTCCGGGTTTGCCTCGTCCAAGAGGTGCCCCAGCTTCCGTCGTTTCGTGTCGAGGTATCGCTCGTTCATCTCGGTCGGCGGGCAGACCAGCGGCACGCGCTCCACGAGTTGAATGTCGTAGCCCCTCAGGGCGACGACCTTCCGCGGATTGTTCGTCATCAGGCGGACCTTGCGGATGCCGAGGTCCGACAGGATCTGGGCCCCGATGCCGTACTCCCGGAGGTCCGGCAGGAACCCGAGGGCCTCGTTCGCCTCGACCGTGTCGAGCCCGTGCTCCTGCTGAAGGCGATAGGCCCGGACCTTGTTCGTCAGGCCGATCCCCCGCCCCTCCTGCCGCATGTAGACGATGGCCCCCCGCCCCTCCTCGGCGATGCGGGCCATGGCGGTCCGGAGCTGCTCGCCGCAGTCACACACCAGGCTCCCGAAGACGTCGCCCGTCAGGCACTCCGAGTGGATCCGCACGAGGACCGGGTCGGCCAGGACGGGCACCTTGCCGTCCGGCCCGTCCCGGCCGATGCCGCCGACCGTCAGGGCCACGTGCGGGTACGGGTCGACGAAGCTCTCGTAGACGTGGATGTCGAAGGTGGCGAAGGCGGTGGGGAGCTTCGCCTGGGCCACGCGGCGGACGAGGCATTCCTTCCGGTGCCGGTACTCGATCGTCTGTGCCACGCTGCACATCTTCAGGCCATGCTCGCGGCAGAAGTCGACCAGGTCCGGCAGGCGGGCCATCGTACCGTCGGGCTTCATGATTTCGCAGATGACGCCGGCGGGCTTGAGGCCCCCCAGGCGCGCCAGGTCGACCGCCCCCTCGGTCTGCCCGGCCCGGACGAGGACACCCCCGTCGCGGGCCCGGATGGGAAAGACGTGCCCGGGGCGCACGAGGTCCGTGGGTGCGGCGCGGTCGGCGATGGCCACCTGGATAGTGCGGGCCCGGTCAGCGGCGCTGATGCCGGTCGTGATGCCGCTCGCCGCGTCGACCGAGACGGTGAAGGCGGTGCCGAACGGAGCGGTGTTGTCGGCGGTCTGCTGGGGCAGGGCCAGTCGGTCGATGAGCTCCCCCGCCATGGGCAGACAGATCAGGCCCCGCCCGTGGGTGGCCATGAAATTGATCGTCTCGGGGGTGACCTTCTCGGCGGCACAGACGAGGTCGCCCTCGTTTTCGCGCTGCTCATCGTCAATCAGGACGATGAGGCGGCCAGCGCGGAACTCGTCGAGGACCTCGTGGATCGGGCTGAACGGGCTTTCCATGCCGGTCAATGGTAGGGGAGGGGGCAGGGCAAATCAAGACGCAACGGTGCCCTGTAGTCTGTGCGGCGGGGTTTCACGCCCGCCGCGCAAGTCCTCCTCAATCTCCCGCTCACCCCGCCCCCCCGCGCGGGGAGAGGGAGAGGGTATGGCATGGCTCGCGGGGGGCGCCGCGGTCACTTCTTCGCGTACTTCACGGAGCACCCGTACGGCCGGGCCTCGGGCGTCAAGACCTCCTTCCCGGCGGTGAGCTCGGCCAGGGCCTGGCCGACGTAGGGGGTCGGATCGTCCTTGTTTCCCCTCGGGTCGTCGTCGATCCCCCCCTTGTAGACGACCTTTCCGTCCTTGATGATCCGGATGTCGGGGGTGGTGCGGGCATCGAACTTGTGGCCGATCTCGCCGCCGTGGTCGTCCAGGATCGGGTAGACCACGTCGTGCTTCTCCATGAACTCCCGGTTTTTCGCGGGTGTGGCGTAGTGGGTGCTGTTGATCCCGAACCAGACGACGCCCTTGTCCTTGTACTTCAGGGCCAGCTCGTCGAAGGTGTTCCGGTCGTAGTGCCGCTTGCTGTAGGGGCAGTCGTAGTTGATCCATTCGAGGACGACGATCTTGTCTGCGTAGTCGGCCAGGTTGACCGGGTTGCCGTTCTGGTCGGGGAGGGCTAAGTCGAGGAGGCCGGCCTCGGCCTTCCCCCCGCCGAGCGGCTCGAGGTAGACGTTCCGGAATTCGATGGGCGACCCCTCGCTCTGGAGGAGGATGTGGCCGGACGTTCGCGTCACCCCGGTCAGCGTGTTCTGGTGGACGCCGTTAACGGTCAGCTTGACCGTGTCGCCGTCGCAGACGATGTCGTAGGTGTTCCACTGGGGGGGCTTGTTCTCGCTGGAGTCCTTCATCTTGGTGATCCGGCCGCCTTTGTGGAGCTTGCCCTGGGCGGTGCCCTGGACGCCGCCGATCAGCCAGAAGTCGCCGGCGTTGCCGCTCATGAGCTGGGCCTCGATGGATGAGGGCCAGAGCCTGTCCTGCTTGGCGGCATGGAGCAGGACGCCGCTGTTCGTGGGATTGGCGGGCCACCGCCACTCCAGGTGCAGCTTGTAGTTGGTGTAGGTCTTGTCGGTCCGCACGAATCCGAACGGTTTGCCTTCGCACCGCAGGACGCCGTCATTGACGGACCAGACGTCGCCCGGATCGCCGCCCTTCGGCAGGACGGTCTCCCACCCCGAGAGGTCCTTCCCGTTGAACAGCACCGTCTTGGCGGTCGGCGTGACGGGCTCGGCCGCCGACGCGGCGATGGCGGGAGCGGCGACGAGGGCCAAGGCGGCCAGCGAAGCAATCGTCAGGCGTTTCATGGCGTTCTCCTTCGAGTGTCCGTGGCCGGCGGGGAAGCTTTCTGTCTGTATGAACCCTCCGGCCGGCCGATCGTTCCTCCATTGTAGGGCGCCGAGGCCCGCAGGGCCAAGACCGGTCCGGAAAATCCGTTGACCCCTCCGGCCCGCTGCGGTCAAATGGTCGCCGCCCGACGCACCGGAAAGAGAGGGGTCGTGCTGGCACTGGCCGCAAGCCCGCTGAAGTTCATGCCCCCCTGGGGGGCGGTGGGCCTGATCGTCCTGGGCGGCCTGTATCTGCTCCTGGGGAGCCGTTGGGCGCGCCTGTTCGACGTGCTCAGCATGACCGTTGTCGGCTGCGCGGCGGGTCTGCTCGTCTCCCCCTGGGTGCCCCTGCACCAAGCCCTTGTCGTCGTTCTCGGGGGCATCCTGCTGGGCGGCCTGACGGCGTTCTTCCGGCGGGCGGCCCACGGGGTCCTGACGGCCATCGTGCTGGGGGTGGCCCTTTCGAGCTTCGCGGCAGCGGCGATTGGCGTCGATGGACGGGTCTCCTACCTGATGGTCGACCTCACGGAGCGGGGCTACTCGTCGGTCGAGGTGCCCGCCCCGAACCTGGGGAAGGACCCGGTGTTGGCGGCGTGGCTGACGGGTCTCTTGATCGGCGGGGCGGTGGCGGCCCTTCGGTTCCGCTTCAGCGAGCGGCTGGCCACCAGCGCCCAGGGGGCGGCCCTCATCGTCGTCGGCTGCGCCTACCTGCTGGCCCGGCACCGGGCGGGGCTGGCCGAGGGCTATCCCGTCTCGATCGGGGCGACGTGGCTGTGCCTGACGGCGATCGGGGTCGCCGCCCAGGGGGCCATCGGTCGCGCCCGGCCGACCGAAGAGACGCCCGAGACGGACGAGCCGTCGGCGGTCGGCCCGCCCGGCCGCCGGGCGCCCGAGAGCCCGGAGGCCTGACCATGGCGGCCCCGGTCCTCGAAAACCTGCCCGTCGACCTGGAGCAGATCGCCCGGGCCGTCGAGGCGTTCGTCCAAGAGTTTCCCCGCCAGCTCGGCGACGTCGCGACGTGGCAGGCGGTCCTGTTCGTCCCCCTGGGGATGGTCTCCCTGTTCTACGGCCTGCGCCTCTTCAAGGGGATGGTCGTCGTCTACGCCGCCATCGCCGGGGTGGTGGCCGGGCAGATCGTCGCCGAGGTCGTCGAGGTGCATCCACTGGTCGGGATGGTCGTCGGCGGCGTGGTGCTGGCGGCGGTGGCTTGGCCGCTCGTCAAGTACGCGGCCATGACGTTCGGCGGCCTGGCCGGGGGCCTGCTGGCCACGGTGATCGTGTATCCGTGGGCGGAGGACCCGGCGGCGCTGCTCGTGGCGGGGGGCGTGGGGTTTGTCGCGGGGCTGGTGCTGGCGATGCTGCTCTTCCGGCCGCTGATCATCTTCATGACGGCGGTGATCGGGGCCCACCTGGTCGTGGCCGGGGTGGTGGCCCTGGCGATGGCCGCCCCGTCGGTGGGGGAGGCCGTCGTCCGCGGCCTGGAGGCAAAGCGGTTCCTCCTGCCGGTGCTGGTGGGCATCCCGGCGATCATCGGCATTATCTACCAGGCCCGCCTGTCGGAAGAGGAGGAGAAAGGGGGGAAGTGACGACGGCTGTGGGTTGGCGGTCCGCCGAGGGGCGCCGTGTGGCGCTGAAGGTGGTTGTCGGGACCGGAACCGGGCGATATAATGGTGTGCAGTCGACCTGTCAAGTGGGGGCGACTGGATTCGACGGGGCCTTAGCGGGCCCGAGGTTGCGCGAAGAGGGTGTCGGTTTCCTCTCTAATCCACCGGCAACACACAAATGCCAACACTGGCATGAAGCTGGCGGCCTAACCAAGGTTGCCACGTCCCTGGTGGCTCGCCCGCGGGCCGCCGAGGGACGCCGATACGCGGGCTGGCCGGCCAGTTCGCCGGGAGCGACGCCGGTAAGACCTTCAGTCCCGGCTGGGCGGAAATGGACCCTGTCGGTCGGAGCCGTATCCGCCGAGACCCAGTAGACCGACTACTCGCGTAGACGCTTCGGGTCACGGGCAACCGGACGGGGGTTCGATTCCCCCCGCCTCCATTCGACTCGCGTGGGCGAAAGCCCTCGCGAGTCGAATGTCCCGAGCGAGCGGAGCGAGTCGAGGGGCGTTTTGCCCCGCTATCCGGGCCGCCCACGCTCGCTCATGGCAGGCCATTCTCCTTTGGGGAAGGGCCACACTCTCAAGTAGGCCGCGAGTCGAATGGGAGCCGAGGGGCATCTTGGCTTGGTTCGTCTACATCCTGCGCTGTAGCGATAGCAGCTACTACGTCGGCCACACCGAAGACGCCCCCGCCCGCGTGCAACGCCATCAGGATGCCACAGGGGCCGCCTGGACGGCCGCGCGACGCCCCGTTTCGCTCGTGTTCGAGGAAGAACACCCCTCCGAAGCCGCCGCAGATCGTTAACAGTACCACCAATGGCAGCGTCGCCATGAGCCATGCGGTCATGTCCATTACCGTCTCACGCATACGTATGCATCAACAAGAAACATCGGTCTGGCAAGAACCTTGCCTTCTGTGTTCGTTTTTCTTTATTCTCCGGGGCATCTCCGCCTGGCCCCGGCGGGGCGGCGCTGTAACTGTCGTTGCAGGCGAGGCCGGGAACGTTCCGTGGCCAGGTCGGTGGGGCCATCGGCTTTGACACAGGCGACTATGGTGGAGAGAATGCCTCGCATGAGCAGACCCGATCTTCGGATTGTCGCCAGGTTGAACGTGGGCACGTCGATCGGCCAGTGCCGCGCCGTGCCCGTGAACCTCGGGCCGGGGCGGCCGCGCCCCATTCTTGCGGCCTACGCGGCCGACTTCGACGTCGACCCGTACGTGGACATGTTCTTCTTTCCGACGGACACGCTGAAGCTCATTCTCTTCACCACCGGTGGCGAAGTGCTCTGGAAGCGCGACCTTGGCAAGGGGGTCGTCCCCGGCATGTGGTTCTGCCCGGTGCTGGCCTTCGACCTCGATGGCGACGGCGTCGATGAAATCTACTTCGTGAACAACCGTGATGCCGCTCACCCGCTGGCGTTGCGGCACTACTGCCTGGAGAAGGTGGACGTGCGCACGGGCAGCTGTGCGGGGCAGCGGGACTGGCCGATCGACAACGGCTACGATCTGGCTCTGGGCAAAGCGTTCCGGTACTTCATCGTCGGCGGGCACGTCGGCGGCGAGCCGGTGCTGGTGATGGCCACGGGCACCTACGCGCGGCTGTGCCTGCGGGGCTACCGGCCGGACATGTCACTGCGGTGGGAGACGCTGATCGCCGACGACGCCCCCGGCGCGCGGGGCAGCCACATGTGCCCCGTGGTGGACATCGACGGCGACGGCTCCGACGAGCTGATGTGGGGCGAGCGATGCATCCGCCTCGACGACGGCCGCGAGATGTTCTGCTGCGACCGAGACAGCTATCGCGGCCACAGCGACGTGGTGCAGCCGGTCTGGGACCGCGACGCGGGGCGGTGGCTGCTGTACACCTGTCGCGAGAGCGATCCGGCGGCCTCGCCGCGCGTGGTGACGTTCGATGCGCAGGGGCGGCGGCTGTGGGGGCACGTCGACAGCGGCCACATCGACATGGGCTGGGTGGCGCGGCTGGGCGACGATGGTCGGCAGATCGCCTCGGCCATCTGGATCGACCAGAAGTCCTGCGGGCCCGACGGCCGTCACCATAGCGGCGTGCAGGAGTTTGCGTTCGATGTGCTCACGGGCCGGCCGGTCGAGCCGGGCTTCAGCACGTACGGCACGCTGCCGGTGGACCTCAATGGCGACGGCCTGCACGAACTGGTGGTCGGCCGGGCCAGTCGCGGCGGGACGGTTCTCGGCCGCCATGGCGAGGTGCTGGGCCAGCTTGGCGGCCCGGTGGCGCTGGCAAGCAAGTTCATCGACCACCCGGGCGAGCAGTTGCTCTCATACCACGCCGACGGCACGTTGGCGATCTGGGCCGACCTCAGCGCCGAAGATACGCCCGAGGCGGCCGCTCGCTACGCCAGCCGGTTCTACCGCGCCAACCAGCGACTGACCGCCGTCGGATACAACAGGGTGAATCTCGGAGGAATCTGAAGCAGGTCCAGGGCGCGCCAGGTCGTCGCCGCCGACGGCCGGCGCGCTCACTCGGGGCATCTGCTCTGTGTGACTCGTCGGGATCTTGCGCCCTGTCTGCCAGGGAGGCGCGTGTGGTGAACGTCCGCTTCATTGAGCGCCGCGGTGCGGTGCTGACGCCCTCGGGCCTGGCGTGCCTCGCCGGGGTGCCGACGGTCAACGTAACGAGCGGCTGCGCGCACGGGTGCATCTACTGCTACGGCCGTGGGTACTCGCAGTACCCTGGTGAGGGCACGGTCCTTGTCTACCGCGACACCGCGGAGCGGATCGGAAGGGAACTGGCGCGCAAGCGCCGTCGCCCCCACGCGGTCTACTTCTCTCCGTCCTGCGATGCCTTTCAGCCCGTCGAAGCGATCCTCGAAGAGTCCTACCGGTCGATGGCGGCCGTCCTGGAGGTCGGCGTCGAATTCGTCACCAAGGGGGCCATTCCAGACCGCTTTCTCGACCTGTTCAGCCGCCACCGGGGTTGCGTCTCGGCGCAGGTCGGCTTGACGACGCTGGACGACGGCCTGCGAGCGGCTCTTGAACCGGGCGCGGCACCGGTGAGCGACCGGCTTCGCGGCATCGCGCGCCTCGGGGAGGCGGGCGTCAACGTGTCGGTCCGCGCCGACCCGATGACTCATGGGGTCACCGATGCCCAACCGGGCCTCCGAGACCTTTTGGCTGCCGCGCGTGAGCGCGGGGCGACCGACATGGCCGCCAGTTACCTCTTTCTCCGCCCGGCCATCGCAGCCAGTCTGAAACGCCACATTGCCGACGGCTCGCTCGTGGCGCAGATTCTCGCGCCGTATGCGGAGGGGAAACGTTTCCGGCTACGCGGCGGCGCGGGCGGGGGTCTCGCGCTGCCCGAGGCGCTTCGCCGCGCGGGATTCGAGCGGCTGCGCCGTCTCGCAGCCGAGCATGGCATTCACGTCCATGTGTGCGGCTGCAAGAATCCCGATCTGACGAGCGACCGGTGCCATCTGACGCGTGCGGCGGCACGGCAGCAGGCCGCCCCGGGGGGCCAGGGCGTGCTGTGGGGCGCGCAATCCGCATCCGAAGGCTGAGCCGGACCAAGAGCGCAGGACGGCTTTCCCGAAGACGGTTGCCGCCGGAGAGGCGCTCTGGGCTGGCGCACCATGCAGTGGGTCTCCCGGCGCTTGCAGGACCCGAACGGGCAGTTGGGGCACGGAAGCACTTCAGAAGCCCAGCACTTCGCGCTGCTGGTCCCAGCGAGGCGGCAGGTCGCGGACGAGCCGCGCGACCGAGAGGTCGGCGGGATCTGCGTCGGCCAGGACGGCCTCGACCAGGTCGGGTGCCAGCGCGGCGAGCACGAGGGTGCGGCTGACGTGCGCGGGGTCAACCTTGAGGCGCTTGGCGATGTCGGTGATGGAAGCCACCTCGCCCGAATCGAGCATCTCCTGCCAGCGGTGGGCGCGGGCGATGGCGAGAAGGAGCGGCGACGGCGCGGCGGGCTCGTCGGCCTGGGGCTGAGCGGCGCCCTCGGGAAGGACGATCTCCTTGCGGCCGCTGCGGCGGCGGAACGTCATCGGGATGTGAATGGCGACCGTCGCGGGCGGAAGGCACAGTTTGTTTGCGCTGTCCGGTTTTTCTGCGCGGGTCAGGCCACCCCGCAACGCCCGCCCGTCGGACCGGCAGTCCCTGGCTGGCAGGGACGTGCGTTGACGGTCAGGGGCTGTCGGCGGCAAGTCCTGTCCCAGGCGTCTTCCTTCGCTACGAACTCGCGGCCGGCGGTCCGTTCGAGGACGATGCCGCCCTCGGTGAAGTTCCAGCCCCACTCCTCGCCCCACGCCGCCGGCGGCCGGAGGACCACGAGCGCCCGGTCCTTGACGACCACGCTGCGGCCCAACTGCGTGGCGTACCAGTCCTGGTGCTCGATCCGATGTTCGCGTCGTCCCGTGCTCGCCATGGTCATACCCTCGCTTCCTTGCTCTGGACGATGGTCAGTTGGAACTCCGACCGGTCGTCCAACTTCACCACGAGGCCTTTGTTGGCGGTGAGGACGCCGGCCGCCTCGACCGAGTCGGCGCTGATCCGCACCGCGTTGCCCGTGGACAGTGGGCGACGGTCCCGGGCGTGCCCGCCGGCATGTCCTGCTGCGTGTATCGGGTCGGGGGCCGGTGCCCAGACTCCTTGGGCGAGCGGGGGGGAGGGAAGTCAGCCGCCGGTCCGGTAACGCGCGCGGTAGGCCGACGGGGTGCAGCCGACCTCGTTGCGGAAGACGCGACAGAAGTGGGGGACGTGCCGGAAGCCGCATTGCCGCGCGACCTGGGCCACGGCCGGGTCCGTCTCGCGAAGGAGCCGTTGGGCGCGGTCGATGCGTGCGCGGCGGATTTCGCCGCGGAGGGTCCGGCCGAGCATCGCCTGCATCTTGCGCTGGAGCGTCCGGCGCGAGGCCGCCGCCGCCTCGCAGACCTCGTCCACGGGGACCGCGCGGCGGGCGTTGGCCTCGATGTAGCGAAGCGCCCGGACGACGTCCTCATCCGCGACGGCCATCAACTCGGTGGACCGCCGGGCGACGACGGTTTCGGGCAGGACCCTGACGGGCGCGGCCAGCGGCTTCCGGCCGCGCATCAGCCGGTCGAGGAGGGCGGCGGCTTCGTACCCCAGTTTCTCCAGCGGCAGGGCGATGCTCGAAAGCGGGGGCGTTGCCAGGCGCGTGACCAGCGGGTCGTCCGTCGCGCCGAGGACGGCGACGTCCTCGGGCACGCGCAGACCCATCCGCCGGCAGGCCTGGACGGCCGGCCACGCCTCGAAGTCGGCATAGGCGAAGAGGCCGAGCGGCCTGGGCAGGTCGGCGATCCAGCGGGCGAGTCGGTCCTGGGCCGCGTCCCAGGTCCGCCGTCCGCCGACCTCGGCGGCGCGACCGAGGCGACAGACGCCGCCTGCGTCCCCGACCGCTGCGGCGAAGGCCTTTCCGCGGATCGCCGAGCCCCCGTGCCTCAGGTCGGCGTGACCGAGGTAAGCGAAGTGCCGCAGGCCGCACCCGCAAAGGTGCTCGGCCGCCATCTTCGCCACGGCCACATCGTCGACGATGACGCGGGGCAGGGGGCCCTCCGGCCGGCGGTTCGTGATGGCGATGGCGGTGATGCCCGACCGGGCGATCACCTGGTCGAAGCCGCGCTCGACGATGTTGGTAATGATCCCGTCGGCGGGCCACCCGGCGACGGCGGCCAGGCTGTGCGGGCGGCCCACGTGCAGGTAAAAGTCCCAGGGCTCGTGGGCATCGGCGTACTGACCGATCCCGGCGCTGATCCGGTGCGAGTAGATGTCGGTCGCTGAGAGCACAAGCGCGATGCGCCGCGTCTGTGGCATGCAACAGGTCCTTCCCCTGGTCTTGGGCTGACGCGATTGTGTCACACTTTGGCACGAAAGTGAAGGCCCGGGCGGGTTTAATGTACGGCGAT
The DNA here is from genome assembly GCA_964526295.1 of uncultured Anaerolineales bacterium. GTDB lineage: Bacteria > Planctomycetota > Phycisphaerae > FEN-1346 > FEN-1346 > CAZGKW01. Next base: position 38,502 of record CAZGKW010000021.1, on the reverse strand, counting down.
CTTGTTGGGGCAGGCCCCGTGTGGCAACCGCCGTGAAGCCGGCCAGGAGACCACAGACATGCGGATCACGAGGTTTCTGAACGAGCGTGGCGAGGAGCATCTCGGGGTGGACCGCGGCGACCGGACGGCCGAGTGCCTCCAAGGCAGCGTGTATGCGGCGGCCGGGCGGCGCCCTGGCGGCGCATGGAGCGCGACGCGCGGGCGGCGACGAAGCGAGGCCCCCCCCGGCCGGTGAAGAGGCTGGTCGCAAATGTAACTACTGTAAATTACACGACTCGAACGGGCAAGGCGTGACATGACATACATATACCCCACAGAAAAGCTCAAGCGATATCGCTTCCCGACGCACGTGAACGACCTCGTGTTCGACCGCTCCGAGGCGAGGTGCTCGGAGGCCTTCGTGGTCGTGCTCGAACCGGGCCAGTCGCCGCCGCGCCACCGGCACGAGGATACCGAGCAGGTCTTCTACATCCTGGAAGGACGAGGCACGCTGACCCTCGGCGACGATGACGCCTGCCACGCCGTCCGAGCGGGAGAGGTCGTGCTGATTCCCCCGGAAACCTGGCACAGCATCCGCGCCGAGTGCGGGCCGATGCGCTACCTGGCGGTCGACTGCTTCGTGGCTGGTCGCGAGCGCGAGGAGCCCACGTGGGACGCCCACGCACGGGCGATGTGTGCGCACAACGGGTGGGACTACGACGCGGTCGTATTGGCGTCCGAGGGATCTGCTTCATGACCGCACGAACCGAACCACTCGCCGTGGGCGTCATCGGCGTTGGCGGCATGGGCGCGGGCCATTGCCGGACGATCCGCGAGGACGTGCCGGAAATGCGCCTCGCCGCCGTGGCCGACCGGGACGCCGGCCAGGCGGCAATGGTCGGCGAACAGTTCGGCTCGGCCCATTTCGCCTCGCCGGAAGAGCTGATCGAGTCCGATCTCTGCGACGCGGTGATTGTCGCGGCGCCGCACCCGTTTCACGCGGAGATTGCCGTCGCCGCGTTGGCGGCGGGCCTGCACGTGCTGAGCGAGAAGCCCCTTTCAGACCGCCCCAGCGGGGCCGACGCGATGCTGGCCGCGGCGGAGCAGCACCAGATGGCGCTGGGCGTGATGTTCCAGCAGCGGTTCGCCGGCCCCTTCGCCAAGGCGATCGAGATCGCCCGCAGCGGGCGGCTGGGGCGCGTGCTCCGGGCGACGGCGATCGTGCCGGACTACCGCACGCAGGCCTACTATGATGCCGGCGGCTGGCGGGCGACATGGCGCGGCGAGGGTGGCGGCGTGCTGTTGAACCAGTCGCCGCACGCGCTGGACTGCTTTGTCCAGATCGCCGGGCTGCCCGAGACGGTGCTGGCGCGCGTCTCGACGAACTTGCACGACATCGAGGTCGAGGACTGCGCCCACGCCCTGCTGAGCTTCCCCGGCGGCGGAATCGGCTACGTTTACTGCTCGACCACCGAGCCCGGCGGCGAGGGGCGGATGGAGGTATTCGGCGATCTGGCCCGCCTGACGATCACCGGCGGCAAGGTGACACTCAAGCAATACGACCCGCCCGTCAGCGAGCACACCCGATCCGCCACGGACATGTGGGCCCGCTACGCGGCGACGGACGTCCCCGTCGAGCACTCCAGCGACTGGCCGAACCACAAGGCCGTCATGGCCAACTTTGCCCGGCACATTCTGTCCGGAGACGAGCTTCTGTGTTCGGGGCTCTCCGCTCTGGGGCAGTTGGAACTGGCCAGCGCGATGATCCTCTCGGGTCACACCGGCCGGGAGATCTCGCTCCCCGTGGATCGTGAGGCGTACGACCGCCTGCTGGCGGGCCTCCGCGCGAAGGGGCGCGACCCGGTGCGCGAGGGTGGCGACTTGAAGGTGACCGACCCGCACTTCGCCAAGGGAGGGCATTAAGGTGAGCGGGCGGGTCTTCGACATCCAACGCTTCAGCCTGCATGACGGTCCGGGCATCCGGACCACGGTCTTCATGAAGGGCTGCTCGCTACGGTGCTTCTGGTGCCAGAACCCCGAGGGGCTCTCGGCCTGGCCGGAGCTGCTGTACACAGCCGCGTTCTGTGCCGGTTGCCGGGCGTGCGTGAAGGCATGCCCCAACGGCGCCCATCACTTCGTCGAGGGTCACCACGAGATCGACCGCCGCGCCTGCACGGCTTGTGGGGCGTGCGTGGCGGCGTGCCTTGCCGGAGCGCTTCGCGTCGCGGGGCAGGAGATGGACGTCGCGGATGTCGTCGCGGCCGTGCGCGAGGACGAGCCGTATTACCAGCGATCGGGGGGCGGCGTGACGCTCTCCGGCGGCGAGCCGCTTTGCCAAGCCGAGTTCGCTGGAAGAATCCTGGTCGGGTGCAGGGCTGCGGGCATCCACACGGCACTGGACACATCGCTGGACGGCGACTGGACGGCCGTCCGGTCGCTGTTGCCGCACGTGGACCTGTTGCTGATCGACCTCAAGACCCGCGACGACGACGCCCACCGCAGGGCGACGGGCACCGGCAACGAGCGGATCCTTGCGAACTACCGCCGGCTCGGCGACTGCGATGTGCCGATCGAGGTCCGCGTGCCGATCATCCCGGGGCTCAACGACACGGTCGAGGCCATCGGGGTCGTCGCCGAGTTGGCGGCGACCAATCGTAACCTTCGCCGCATCGAGCTGCTGCCGCACCACCGCCTCGGCGAGACCAAGCGCGAAGCCCTGGGCTTGCCCCCGGTCGGCCGGGTCGAGCAGGTATCCCCGCAGACGCTGCGGCGCCTGGCCGAGGCAGCGGGCCGCGCGGGCGTCGAGGCCCGCTGCGCGGGGATGCCGGCGGACAGCGCACGCGAACGCGTCGCTGCGATTGGCTCTTCAGGCGGCGGGGGTTCGTCCGCGTGGACCTACGACCGCCGCCTTGATGCCATCCGCCGGCGGAAGCTGGAACACGCGGCGTCCAAGCGCCAGGCGGGGCCGAAGGACGTGGATGACTGGGGGCTGATCCCACTGGACGGCATCGAGTTCCACTTCACTCCCGAGACGGACCATCCCAAGGGCTACGTGCTCGGCCCGCGCGACTGCGGGCGCAACTTCCGCCGGTTCCTGGCTGCCTGCCCGACGTACGTGGACCCGGCCAGCTCGCTGCTGGGCGGTTACTACGTCACGTTCAGCGGCTACGTCACCGGATGGGAACCCGAGGCGTTCTGGCGTCACCTGGCCGGCGAGATCGGCACGTACGGCATCATCGACGGAATCGACAACGTCCAGCACTTCTTGCCGGACGTGCGGATCGGTCTGGAACTGGGCTTCGGCGGGCTCCTGGAAAAGATCGGGAAGTACCGCGCAATCCACACCGACGACGACCCGCAAGCATTCTACGACGGGCTGGAGGCCTTTGTCCGCGGCGTCCAGGAGTGGATCGCCAACCACGTACATGCCGCCCGCGCCCTGGCTGACGACGAACCGGACGGCGATGTCCGCCAGAACCTCCTGGTCATGGCCGAGATGAACGCCCGCCTCGTGGAGTCCCCGCCCGAGACGTTTCGCGAGGCCCTGCAGTGGCTGGCATGGTACCAGATGGCCAAGCGCTGTTACATCGGCGGCGGGTCGATGGGATCGTTGGACCAGGTGCTTCTGCCGCACTACCGGCGGGACCTTGCGGCCGGGCGGCTCGACGAGGAGGAAGCGATCTTCGACCTCGCGTGCTTCCTCGTGAAGGATTCGCACTACATCCAACTCGGCGGCATCGAGGCCGATGGCAGCGACGCGTCGAACGAGCTTTCGCTGCTGTTTCTCGAGGCAGCCCATCGTGTGCGGATTCCCGCGAACCTCGCCGTGGCCGTTCACGAACGGATGGACCCGCGGCTGATGCGGCGGGCGGTGGAGCTGCTGTTTGTGGACAAGATGGGCACGCCGCGGTTCTCGGGCGTCGAGGGGGTCGTCGACGGCCTTGTTCGCGCCGGCTGGCCGATCGAGGACGCCCGCCAGCGCGTCCAGGCCGGGTGCCACTGGTTCTGCCTGCCCGGGCGCGAGTACTGCTTCAACGACGTGATCAAGGTCAACTTCGCCAAGGTGATCGAGGTCTCCGTCGACGAGATGATGACCGACGCGGAGAATCCCCCGTCGCTGGAACGCCTGTGGCGAATCTTCGACGCGCACCTGTCGCGGGCCGTGAACGTCGTCGCCGAGGGGATCGACTATCACATGGCCCACCAGCGCCGGTTCTACCCGGAATTGGCCCTGTCGCTGCTGTGTCACGGCCCGATCGAGAAGGGCCTCGACGCCTCGGCCGGCAGCCTGGAATACACGTACATCGGCGTGGACGGCGCGGCCCTGGCCACCGCGGCCGATTCCTTCGCCGCCATCGAGCAACGGATCGAAGCCGAAGCTGTCGTGACCTGGAACGAACTGTACTGCGGGCTCAAGCAGAACTGGTGGCGCACGGGCGCAGTCCGGCGATCGATGCTCAGCGTGCCGGGCTTCGGCCGTGGGGGCACCCCCGGCGACGCCTGGGCCCGGCGGATCAGCCGGCGGTTCTCTGAGCTCGTCGTTGCCAGGCCCACGCCCGACGGGCACCGCATGTGTCCGGGCCTGTTCTCCTGGGCCAGCGTGCTTTCGATGGGCCGCAGGACCGGCGCGACGCCCGATGGTCGCCACACCGGCGAGCCCATCTCCTTCGGCGCCAATCCCAACCCCGAGCGGACGCGCGGAGGATCGCTGGTCCCGACGGCCCTGTCCACCGCCGTCGCTCAGGTCCAACCTGGCTACGGTAACCCGGCGCCGCTCCAACTCGACGTGGACCCGGGCCTGGTCGCCGCGGCCGACGGTGTCGCGCAGTTCGAGGCGCTGCTCCGAACGCATTTTGCGCTGGGCGGGACGCTCATCAACGCCAACGTGCTTGACCGGCAGCGCATGCTGGAGGCCTGCGAGCACCCTAACCGTCACCCGGACCTGGTCGTCCGGGTCACCGGATTCTCGGCATACTTCGCCAGCCTCTCCGACGCATTCCGCAAGCTGGTCTACGACCGCATCGTCACCATGGAAGAACAGGAAGTGCAGGCATGACCGTGACCGACACACCGCCGCTACCGACCGTGCAATTGGGATCCCTCAACGTCAGCCGGCTGATCATCGGCGGCAATCCGCTCAGCGCGATCTCCCACCAGAACGCAGAGCGGGACATGGAGATGCGGCGGTACTTCACCGTACCGCGCATCCACCAGGCTCTGGCCGACTGCGAGCGAAATGGCATCAACACACTCGTCGCACGGATTGACAACCACATCTGCCGCATGCTCTTCGAATACCGCGAGGCGGGCGGTCAGATTCAATGGATCGCCCAGACCGCCCTGGAGCACCGCGACCCCCGGCAGAACGTCGACCAGGCGAAGTTCTACGGGGCCAATGCCCTGTTCTTCCACGGCGGGCAGACCGACAAGTTCTTCCGCAAAGGCGACCCGAAGGAATTCGTCGCCCTCATCGACTATGTCAAGGCCCAGGGGCTGCCCGTCGGCTTCGCGACGCACGATCCCGACATCATGTTCCAGGCCCTGGAGGTCGCCGACCCGGACTTCGTCCTTCAGTGCTTCCACAACATCTCCGGACGCGCCGGGAATATCCATGCCGCTGACAATGAGGATCCCCTCTTCAAGGACGAGGACTGGCGCCGGGCCCTGGACATGATCCGGCAGATTCCCAAGCCAACGATCGTCTACAAGGTTCTCTCGGCCGGCCGGAAAACCCCTCGCGTCGCGCTGCCCGAGGTTTACGGGCGAATCAAGGCGACGGATGCCGTCCTCCTGGGCATGTACCCGGGCGACAACCCGAACATGGTGGCTGAAAACGCCGAACTCGTGAGGAGTATCCTGAATGGCTGACCAGCGGCAGAACATGGCGCCAACCGCTCTGGCTGCGGCCTTGCTGACAGTTGCCTTACTCGGCGGCCCCGCCGCGCACCGGGCGTCGGGCGACGGCCCCGAGCGGCGGGCGAAGTACGAGGGCGTGCAGCACCCGCGGCTGCTGGTGACGCCGGAGAAGGTAAAGGCAATCCGCGAGGCGATCGGGCGGAAGGGCTCGCATTTCCAGCTCGCCTATGTCGCCATGGCTGCCCGGGCAGAGGCCGATCCGCGCACGAACTACACCAACGATGCCCGCCCGGCGTACTGGCCGGTGTACGCGTCGCGCGAGCTGGCGTTCCTGAGCCTGATCGAGAAGGACCCCGCCAGGCGCCGCCACTACGCCGCGATGGCTGCCAAGGCGCTGCCGGATCTGGGATACGTCAAGCATGGCGGGTTCAAGTCGACCTCGCTGGGCCACGCGATGGCGACCTTCGGCGTCGCCCTGACCTACGACTGGGCCTACAACGAGTGGACCGACGCCGAGCGGGCCAAGGCCGAGATGCTGCTGGAGTACTTCCTGGCGCACTGGGCGAAGTCGAAGCGGCTCGACCCGGCCAAGGCCAGCGGCTACAACTTCTATGGCGTCATCTACGGCGCCGAGGCGACGGCCCCCGGACGAAGGTCGTCGTGGAGGTCCTGACGAAGCACCTCGCGGACATCGGCGGCCAGCTGGGCGCCCACAACGAGGGGATCGGCTACACCGAGTACCCCATGAGCTTCGCGATCCCCGCGGCCATGGCCCTGGCCGACCACGGCCACCAGGCCCCGCTCAAGGCCGCCCGCGAGCACGCCTTCTGGAAGCTGAACCTGTACGCCCAGACGTTCATGACCAGCTATCAGCGCAAGTGCATCCAGTACGGCGTGGGCCACGCCGGCAACCACAACGAGGGCTTCGCGTCGCTGGCGATGGGCCTCTGCCCGCCGGAAAGCCTCCCGTACTACGTCTGGTTTTACGACCACCACATGGGCCGGCTGGCCAAAGCGCGGGACCGCTACCGCTTCGACGGCGACCGCGGCAGCACGCCGATGTCGCTGTTGTTCTATCCGCCCGACGTCGAACCGAAGGACCCTACCGGCGTGCTGCCCAAGACGGCAATGGATGGCGACGGGTATATCTTCTTCCGCAATCGTTGGAAGGACGAGAACGACGTGCAGGTCGCATTGCTGGCCAGCGCCAAGCGTTCCGGCGGCTGGAGCCAGGACGAGCACCTGAACCTTCGCCTGATGGCCTTCGACACGCACTTCTTCGGCGGGCCGGGCAAGGAGCGCGGGCCGGAGAACTACACCACGCTGCTGGTCGACGGCCACAACGCACCGCCAAGCAAGAAGGACTTCCAGGCCGGCGAAATTGTCGCCTTCGAGCCCGGCGAGGCCGGCGGCTACGCCATCGTCGCCGGCGGCGGGCACTACCGCTCTCTGGGCGTCACGGGCGCCAGGCGGCACTTGCTGGTGCACTTCGCCCCGCCGGCCGATGGCTCGGCCATCTTGGCCACGCTCGATGACGTCACCAGCGAGTCCGAGCACACCTACACCTGGCAGGCGAACCTCGGCCCCGAAGGCGTCACCATGCCCCGCCAGCCGGCCGAGCAGGGGCCCAAGGAGACCGGCCGCCAGTTGCCTGGACTGGGCGACGTGCCCGATGCCGCCGATGACCTCGGCCTGCCCGAGATGCTCGAGGAGAAACCCGAGGCTCAGCACAAGCCCAAGCCCGAGCCGCTCAAGCCCATCCCCAACGACGACGGCATCGACTCCACCACCGGCAGCGAGTCTGACAGGCCGACCTTCCTGCTCGAGGGCCGCAACAACGCCTTCGTCAAGGGCTGGGTGGTCCACCCGGCCGACGCGACGGTCAAGTCGGGCGATCCGCTGCAACTGAACACCAAGGGAACCAGTGCAAAGATCTGGGTCGTGTTGTACGTGGGCCAGGGCAAAGCCCCGGCCGCGGTGATCGACGGCGAGGGGATGTCCAGCGTCGTCAAGGTCGCGGGGCGCACCGTGCGTTGGGATGCGGCCAAATCGCGAGTCGTCTGCGAGTGACGAACTGAAAGCAATCGTACATGTTTCGCGTTACGATGGGTTGCATGATTCTGGCTTCGCTGCTGAGCGTTCGCGCGCTGGCGGACGACCCAAGCATCGGTTTCCGTGCCGACAACACGGGCATCTTCCCGGCCGACTGCCGGCCGCCAACGGAGTTCGACGGTGTGAAGGGCACGAACCTGCGATGGAAGGCGCCGCTGCCGAACTTCTCTAACTCATCGCCCATCGCGGTGGGGAAGAAGGTGTTCGTCGTATGTGCCCCCGGCTGGCCCGCCGGCGCCGACTGCGCCGTGCTGCTTTGTCTCGACGCCGACACCGGCAAAGAGCTTTGGCGGCGCGAGTTCGATGAGTTTGCCATGCTGCCAGCCGAGCAGGCGGCCGAGGCACGCCAGGTGCGGCGCGAGTATTTCCGCCGGATCCACCTTCTAAACGAGCTGATGTACGAGTACAGGTCGGCGTCCGAACCGCGACGGGAGGCGATCGTTGCGGAGGCCTCGCCGCTCGGGGTCAACAAGGCCAGGTTCGAACGCAAGGGCTGGGGCACGGGAAGTGCCGAGTCGGCCGTCTACAACGACCGCGAGCTGGCGGCGAAACTTCGCAACCTCTGCGGATACAAGCCGATCACCTGGGCCCCGACGTGCCTGGACATGAACATGCCCACGCCGGTCTCGGACGGCCAGCGGGTGTACGTCTACACCGGTCGGCGATCCGTGCACGCATACGACCTCGACGGAAACTGCCTCTGGCAGGTCCGCCAGAACGACGCGCCGCACAACTACCACTGGCCCGAGGACCTCGCCGGCAGCCCCATCCTGGTTGACGGCCTGCTGCTGATGTACTGCTTCGACCACCTGTGGGCGTACGATGCCGCGACAGGGAAGCTTCGCTACCGGACCAAGTCCAAGATTCCGTACCGCCACGGCATGGGGCAGTTCGTGCTGCTGCGCCTGCCGGCAGGCGGCGGAAAGACCGAGTCGGCGGTGTATCTTTGGACGGGCGACCTGGTGCGGGTACGCGACGGGCACGTGTTGTGCCGCAAGGTGACGTTGATCCCGTCTGCTTCGTTGGGGGGCGACGGTGTCGACCGCGTGTTCGTCCAGATGCTGTCGGCGTCCAGTGGCGAGGCCCGCAACACCGCGACGATGAAGCTGCTGTTTCCGCCGGTGGATCGAGGTGGAGCCCTGGCGGTGCGATTCACCCTCGATGGCGACCGGGCCACGGCTGAGAAGCTCTGGTTCAACCCCAGCGGCGAGGGCTACAAGGAGCTCGGCGCCTATCCGATTTATCTGAACAGTCGGCTGTGGCTGACATCGGGCCACATGCTCGACGCCGAAACGGGCAAGGCGCTGGCGTCGCCGAACCGGCGGGTGAATCTCTGGTACAACGGCGGCATCGTCGCCAACGGGCACATCTACGGCCTGCCCAAGTCGAGCATCAGCAAGGGCTCTGGCGGGGCCAGCGGCCTGGGCAAGCAGGCCGAGACGGCGCTCTATTGCTCCGTCGCCAAGCTGACCAGCGCAGGGCTTGGCGACGTGCGGATGTGCCCGGTGGAGGTGTTCCCCGCGACAGTCACCGAGCCCGCCAAACGCAAGCAGGTGATCTCGCAGACCGGTCGCGATCGCTACCAGGACTGGTACGGCTGGCACGAGGCGTACAGCGCGCCGTTCGCCAGCGGCAACCGCTTGTACGTCCGCACGTTCGACAACATCTACTGTTTCGAGGCGACCGGAATGGAGGGCAAATGAACCTCCGCGCGGTGGCGACATTTGCCCTGGCCGTAGCGCTGCTGCACGGGCTGGCTTGGGCCGACGATCGGCCCGGCGAGGAGCGATATCGCCTCGATCTGCCGGGGCTGGAGGCGATCGCAGTTCCCGACGCTCGCCCTTCGTCGGCCGAGGAGCCGACGAAGGCGACGCTTGTGCTGGTCCGGCGCGAGGGGCGCTGGCAGCCGACGCTGGCAGGCGACTTTCGCCGCGGCCCCGGGAGCCAGGGGATGCGGGCAGCGCGGGGGTACGTCCGATCCGCAGAGCCGCGCAGCGACGGCTGGCACGTGGAGGTCGAGTTGCTCATCGGCGGCTTGCCTCGCCGGCGAGACTGGCTCACCAGGGACCTGCCGCTGACGGCCGTGGTGACGATGGACCTGACCGTGAGCGACGGGAAGGTGACGGGCAGTTGGAAGGCCGTCGCCGACGGTACCGCCGCCGAAGGAAAGCTGGCCGGCGTGGTCGAGGCGTTGCGCGCATGGGATATGCCCCCGGCGGCGAGGCCCGGCGAGCACCCGCGTTTCCTGATTCGCCGTGAGCAGCTCGCCGACCTGAAACGCAGGGCGGCGACGGACTGGGGCCGGGCGATGGTCGAGCGGATGAAACAGCCCGGCTGGAGCCGCTCGGGCAGCGCGGTCGCCTGGGGGCTGCTCTATCAGCTCACGGGCGAGAAGGCCCACGCCGCCAAGGCCCGCGAGCTGATCGACGCGGACATCGCCTCGGGCTGGTGGCGGACGCTGGGGCCCATCCACGACCCCGCCCACAAGGCGACCGAGGCCATGCTCGCCTGGGACCTCATCTACGACACCTGCGACGACGCCTACAACGCCCGCATGCGGGCCTTTCTCCGCGATAAGATGCGATTCCTCTACGACTACGGCGAGATCAACAGCGGCAACGGGCACCCGCACAGCAACTGGTCCGCGCAGTACCGCGCCGCGACCGGGATGGTCGCCCTGGCACTGCTGGCCGACGAGGCCGACTTCCCCGAGCCGCCGGACGACTGGAAGATTCCCGCCATCGCGCCCCCCGAGGGTTTCACCCCGGCCGAGGGGGCGCCCGTGCTGCCCGTCGGCGAGGCGCCGCTGCGCAAGTGGCTCTTTACGGGTCCGCTGAATGTCGGCATCGGCCGCGACGCCTTGGCCGGGCTTGGCGGCGAGGCCAACGCACGCCCCGGCGCGGCAACAAGATTCACGACGAAGGTCAAGCCTCAGCCCCGCCAGGGACCCCTCTGCGGCAAGTACCGCTCGCAGATCGCGTTCAAGAACGCCAGGCCTCGCCCGCAGAACTACGACGTCCAGGGGGATGACCTCCAACCACTGACCAGCAGCCAGGAATTCTCCTTCGGACCGGTGCCCGAGCAGGCGGTCGTCTCCAAGGGTGAGTACCAGGCGCCGGAGGGATGGATCGCCCTGTGGCGGGCGGCCGGACTGAAGGGCTTCCAGACGATGTACTTCTACGCCGTCCTGGACAACCCGTCCGAACGGGCGCTGCAGGTGAAACTCAGCGGCCGACGCGATCAGCACGACTGGAAGTTCGCCGACAGTTGCCTCTACATCTCGGGGCGGCGCTTCGAGCACGCAGACGTGCTGAAGCTCTCTGCCGGCAAGCACCCGGTTCTGCGGAAGGTGACCATCTCCACGCTGCGGTTAGCCCACTTTCGGGACCGCCTCTACGACGAGGTGTTCCTGGAGCCGCTGGACGAGGCCGCGGCCGCCACGGCCGAGCGGGTTCGCAACACGGAAGCGGGCTTCCGCCGACGTTACCTGGCGGCCCTGAAGCCGCACTTTGAGCCGCTCGGACGTCCCGACCCCGACGCGCTGCTCTGGCTTCCGCTGGCGCAGGACATGATGGCCCGCTACGCCACGGCCGCCATCAGCGAAAAGGGCTGGCACTCGGCAGGGCAGTGCTACACGCAGCACCCGCTCCGCGTGGCCATGCCCTTTGCCCACGCGTGGCGCAATGCCCAAGGCACGGAAATCGCCGCCGACCAGAACCTGGGCTGGTTCCTGGCCCAGGCGACGGCGCGGACCGTTTTCAGCGACAAGTGGGCCCGCATGCAGGACTACGGCCGGGGCGGCGGGCCCGTCGGGGTGGACGTGTTCGCCCGCGGCTTTGCAAGCGTTCCGCCCAAGCTCCGCCCGGCCGTGGCATGGGCGTGGCGACGCACGCTCGACCTGGCCGACCGTAAGCTCTTCCAGGCCCCCGAGGGGGCCATCGAATCGCTGGACCCGATGTCGGCGGCGTTCACGCTGGTCAATGCCCCGGCCGAGATGATCTCGGGCATGGGCGGCGGCGATCCGGCCGGCGCCCTGCCACGGGCGCTGGTCGACTCGCAACGTCTGGGCTACACGATGCGCAACCGCTGGCGAGACGGGGACGACATTGTGGCTGTGTTCACCGGCTTCCGCCACCCAGGCGGCGACTGGTCGTGCGAGGGGGCGGAGTTGGACCTGCGCCTGATGGGCCTGGGCGGCGAGTGGATGCTCCCGGGCAACGGGCGAAGCGGCGCAAAGGAGACCAACACCGTCGCCGTCTTGGGCTCCCGCGGACCAACGCATGTCCGGCAAACACACCTGGCCACTGCGGCCGACGGCTCGGCCGTGGTGAGTCTGGCCTACGGCCTTGGCGAGAAGGGCACCGGGCTGCGGTCTTTCGCGGTGGATTACTCGGGCGCGTCGGGCGCGCCGGTGCTGCTGATTCTGGTGGATCGTGTTCGTTTCGCCACACCCGCGGAGGCCCTGGCAAACCTGGCGAGTAAGCCCGTCAAGCGGCCGGACGCCCCGGAACTGGACATCGGCGACGAATCGGCCGACCCGCTGGTCGAACTGGGTCCGGCCCCAGACGACAGAAAGCTCCGGCCACCGGCGCCCAACCGCTGGCGCCTGGTGACCCATCGCGACAACCACGTTTCGGCCGACAGGGGCAGCTTTGTCATCCGCGGGTCGGGGGGCGCGCGGCTGGCGGGCACGATCGTCGCCCCGGGCACCGCCACACCCACCGTGGCCCAGGTCACCTACGGCATCGAGATCAACTATCGCTACGACCACCAGAGCGGCGAGTTCACCCGCAAGGTCGTCAGCTTTCCAGGCACCCCGGCTGCCGCCCGGGGAGACGATGACTTCTACTTCGTGGTCATGACGCTCGGCGCCGCCGAGCCGCCGGCGGTGAGCGTCACAGGCTCCGGCCCCGACGCCGTGGTCACCGTGGGTCGGCAGAAGGTCGGCTTCGACGGTCGAAAGGTCGTTCTGGAGCAGTTTGACTCCACGGAGGCGAAGTGACTCTGACCGCCAGGACCATCCAGGACTCCGGCTCGGCCTCCGCAGCGCAAGCCGCCCCGGCCGCGGCGCTGGATCGGGACTATGCCGCGTATGTCGAAGTCGGCTACCGCCGCAACATGCTCGTGAACGTTGCCGACGTTGCGCTCTACCAGGGAGCGGTGAGTCTGATTTCGCTGGCTGTGGTCTACCCGGCGCTGATGCTCCGGCTCGGCGCATCGGAGTCGGTGGTGGCGCTGCTTCCGGCGTTGATGGTCCTCGGGATGCGCCTACCCGGCGTGGCGACCTCCTTCAAGGCGGAGCAACGGCTGCGCCAGAAGCCCTTCATCGTCGCCTGCGGCATCGGGCAGCGGTTGCCGTGGCTGTTGCTGGCGGGGGCGATCCTGTTCTGGGCCGTGGACGATCCCAACACAGTCATCGCCCTGGCCTTGCTGGCCCTGCTGGGCTCGAACGTCGCGATGGGCCTGGCCCAGCCGGCGTGGAACGAACTGATCGCCAAGACCATCCCGCCGTACCGCTGGGGCATCTTCCGCGGCGCCAGCCACATGCTCGGTAACGCGATGGGCCTGCTGGGAGGCGTGGTGGTCGCCGTGATCATGCGAGGCGAACTGGTGAGCTACCCGGGCAACTACTCGCTGCTGTTCGGGCTGTGCTTCCTTGTGACGTGCGTCTCCTTCGCCTTCTTCCTGATGAACCGCGAGCCGGTCGTCGACCACGGCGTCCGCCACGCAGACTGGCCGACCTATGCCCGCTCCATGCTCGACGTGCTCCGCACAGACCGCCGCTTCCGAGGCTTCCTCGTCTACCAGTCGCTGGCGTACTGCTACGTCATCGGCCAGGGCCTGTTCATGGTCCACGCGATGCGGACGTTTGGCCTCAGCGACGCCGTCACCGGCGATTTCGTGATGGTCTCGACGGGCGCAGTGCTGGTCGGGTCGCTGGGGCTGGGGCATCTCGGCGACCGCCACGGGCACCGGCTGGTGCTCCTGCTGGCGGCGCTGAGCTACGCGGCCGCCGCGGCGCTGGCGGCGGCCGCCTGGGACTGGCGGGTGATGTACCCGGCCTTCGCGCTTCTGACAATCGCGATCACCGGGCAGATGATCTCCATGCAGAACCTGGTCTACCAGTTCGCCCCGCGCGGGCGGCGGCCGACGTACGTGGCGGTCGCCGCGGCCGTGCCGGCGCCGTTCGTGCTGCTGTACGTTTTGGCGGTCGGCCGCGCGATGGGGGCCTTCGGCCTGCGCCCGGTTCTCGCGGCCTCGGGCGTTCTGGCGATCGCGGCACTGGGCGTCCTGCTGGCGGTCGGGCGACCGCGAAATCCCGACGAGCAAAGGAGTGAAATGACATGAATCGATTGCCTGTTGCCATAGCAGCGACACTCGCCCTCGCCGCAACGTTGGCCGTGGCGGGCACGCCAGGTGACCCGCGTCCGCACGTGCTGATTCTCGGCGACGGAAACGTCCGTCGCAGCGGTGACCAGCCGCCTTGGCCGGTCCTGCTTCAGTCGCACTACCCCCAGTGGCGCGTGAGCATCGACGGCGCCGACGGCCGTTTCACCGTCGAGCTGGCAGACCACCTCGACAAGGTGCTTGCCCCACACCAGCCCGCCCAGGCGGTGGTACTGCTACTGGGTCAGGGCGACACGATGGACCGCTACTGGGCCCCGGCAGGGGGCGCGGAGACGGTGGGACGCTTTTACCGCGAGTTGATCGCCAACCTGCGCAAGCACCCCAAGACGAAGGGCGCGAGAGTAGTGCTGCTGACGCCGGCTCCGATCGTCGACGCCCGTTTGGACGCGTGGCACGGCATGCGTGAATACGGCAAGCGAGGTGAAGGGGCCAGCCGCGAGTTCGCCGGTATGGTGCGCGCCGTCGCGGCCGAGGCAAAGCTGCCTTGCGTCGACCTCTACGCCAACGCGTGGGCGGACAAGGACGCGAGAGGCCCCGGGCTCGCGACGGGCGGCCGCGGCTTTGCCCTTCAGAACTCCGCGGCCGAGCGGGTATACGGGTACGTCGGCGACGGAATCGCCCGGGCGTTGGATGGCCTCGATTCGGCCGATCCGGAGGCCTACGCTGCCTGGAAGCGGGTCCGCGCCGCCGATGAACAGCTTGACCGCATCCTGGCTGAGACGTGCTCAGGCGAGCCCGCCACCGGAGCGGCGCTCAAATCGGTGAACGAGGGAGAGCGGAAGCTCGACCAGCACCACGACTTCGCCGTTCCGGCCGAACTGCTTCGGGGCGAGTGGCTCAGCGTTGTCGTCTCGCCTGTCGAGCAGTACGCGGGCTTTTCCCCGGGCGACGAGATGCCAGGCGGCCGCTACGGCGGCCCACAGCGGCTGGAGGTCCAGACTGACGCCGGTGTGGTCGCCATCCCCGCCAACACCTACGACTGGTCGATGATAGCCGAGCACAAGCTCGACGGGCAGCTCCCGCGCGACAGCTACACCTGCAACGCCCATGGCAAGTACCGCCAGATGGCCGTCGCGTCCAACGCCGACGGCAAACGGATCCGCGTGCTGACGCGCTTCCCGCTGGCGGCCCTCCAGGGCCGGAAGGTCACCGGCGCCACGATGGTGCTGCCGGGGCCCTTCCCGATATCGATCCCACGCGAACAGATGAAGGCACTGGAGGTCCGCCCGCTGGTAGGCCCCGACGCTGACTGGCGCCCGGCCCTGGCGACGTGGAAGACTCGCGACGGGCGGATCGGCTGGATCGGCGGGACCATCGACAGGCCTGCCCGCCGCAAGGCGGTCGAGACATTCCTTGCGACCGACCCGCCCGCGCCGGTTGCGACGCGGGCACGGGCGAAGCTCAAGGAGGCCGCCAAGTGATGGGCTGCGGAGAGCGGAACACAACAGATTTCTTGCGAGCAACCGATCGCTCGCCCATGCGACGGAGGGATGCAATGCCCGACCGAAGAACCCGATGCTGCTGGTTGACCCTGACCTCTCTCCTTCTGGCCACTGCCGTGCCTGCCTGGGCGGCCGACGCGCTCTCGCCGGAGAATGCGAACGTGGTGCTGCGCCTGGACGCGGCCGTGCCGGGCCGCGGCGACCGTCTGGTAGACCTGGAAATCGAACTGCCCATCCGCGGCGGCGACTGGCCCAAGTCCAGTTGGGCGACGGCCTTCGGCTTTCGGCACTCGGAGCACGTCGCGAGGCTTCGCAAGCACACCCGCGACGGCGAAGCGCTGGTCCTCGAATTCGATCTGGACTTCCGCCCCGACCTCTGGGACGGCGGCGCGAAGGGCTCGTACACCATACGCCTGACGCCGGTTGAAGGCGGACGGCTCACGGGCGCCTACGAAGGCAGCTTCACCGCCGGCGAAAAGATGGCGCCGCTGAAGGGCAAGGCTGGCGGGCGGTTCGCTGCCCCGTGGCCGGCTCCGGTTGCCGACTACACACCACCCGCGCCCGCAGAGCACCCGCGGCTGCTGATCGATCCCCCCGGCGTGGCGGCGCTGAAGAAACGTATCAGCACGTCGCCGGAGGCAAAGGCGATGTGGGAGCGCTTCGTCCAGTTCCTCGGCGTTGACGTCGCCGAAGCCGAGGGCGGCAACGACGCGAAGTTCGCCTCCTGGCCGGCGGTGAGCCACGCCTTCGCCTGGAGGGTGACCGGAGAGAAGGAGCACGCCGACAAGGCCCGGGGCATCCTCGAAGCGACCGTCCTGAAGCACTACGGCGGCGGCCAGGACATCCACCACGCCGCCCGGCTGATCGGCCTGACGCTGGCGTACGACTTCGCCTGCGACGCCTGGGACGCCGAGTTCCGCGCGAAGTGCGTGGCGAACCTCCAGCGCCGGGTGGCCGACGTATCCGCCGGAGCGGTGGGTGGCAAGCCCATGGGCGGGCACAACCCATCGCGCTGGTCGAACCACAACGGCATTCGCGCCGGCGCGGCCGGGCTGGGGGCGTTGGTGCTGGTCGGCGAGAAGGGCGCCGACGGCAAGCCGATTGAGGGCATGGGCGCCCTGGCCGACCGCATGGCCCGCGAGGTCCGCGACTACCTTCGCTACGGCATCGCCGATTCCGGCCCGTCAATCGAGGGCCAGCACTACAAGGCGATGACGGCCTATCGCGGACTTACGCAGTTCCTGCGGGCGTACCCCGTTGCAACGGGTCAACGCATCAACCCCTCACCGCTTGGCGACTTCTTCGTGGTCCACCACTTTATGGGCGCCAAGCCCGGCCAACTCTTCAAGGCCGCCCGCGAGTACGACGGAATCGGTGAAGCCCTCGACTGCGACGGCCGAAACGTCCGCGACATCGTCTGGACGATGGCCTGGCCGCTGGTGCCCGAGCGCTTCGCCCCGGCCGTCAAGTATCTCTTCCAGCGGACCGTCGGCCTGGAGGGCGACAGGACCTTCGGCATCAACCACGGCATCAGCGGCGTGATGCTGTTGTGCAACTACCCCTTCGAGGCGCAACCCAAGCCCCCGGCGGATGTCTTCCCCTGGGCGGCGCCCGACGTGCGGCAGGGGCACTTCGTCGTCCGCACCGGCTGGGACGATGCCCGCGTCGCCGGCGACGCTCCGCTGGCCGGCGACCTTGTCCTGACGCTCAACATGAAGAGTGGCACACGCGGCAGTTGCCATTACGAGCGATCCGGCGTCAACGGGGAGATCGTGCTCCACGGTTTTGGTCGCACGTGGCTGGCGGGTCCGTGGCTGCCGATGGCGCCGCGCAAGCCGCGGGCGGGCAACCCACACATCGGGGCGGAAGTGATCGCCTCCGAGCGCCTCGCCGACCGCGTGATTCGCATTGAGCTTCGCCTCGACCGCGCGTACTACGGCGAAGCGGGCCGGGGCGACCCGAGGGCGGTGATGCAGCGATACTTCGCCGACGGCGTCGCGTACGTGCCGTTGCTGGGCGACTTCCTGGACTTCGGCATCCGCGGTCGCCGGCAGATCATCGTCGACGCCAGCGGGACGTCGGGCGCGCCCCTGCTGGTGGCCGTACTGGACCAGATGCGAGTCGAGGGCGACGACGCCGGCGAGCACCGCTTCCGCTCGCGCCTGCCGATCCCCGACGACGCGGGCGAAATGCACGTCGAGGGCAACCGTTTCCGCGTAGGCAAGCCAAGCGGCCCGAGCCTGGCAGGCGTAGTAGCCAATGTCGGAAAACTAGACGCCGCCGACGCCTCGGCCGAGAGCGACGGTGCGCTGCTCACCGTCTTCACGCTCCAGAACGCCAAGCCCCCGCAGGTCACCGTGAAAGGGGAGGGCTTGGACGCCGAAGTCCGCGCAGGCGCCCGGACGGTTCGAGTGTCCAACGGCAAGCTGGTTATCGAGTGAAGCGTGAACCGTAACGCTATCCGCCAGGAGAGCAACATGATCCAACTGAGAATCGTGATGTCCGCGGTGGCCCTCTCGGCCTTCGCGTGCGTGTCGCTTGCTAAGGAGCCCATGCACCAGTGGGCCGTGCCGGTGGAGATCGAGGGCGGCAAGAAGACGACCGCGATGGTGTGGATCCCGCCCGGAGCCGAGCGTGTACGCGGCGTGTTGATCGGGCGGATGCCTGCCCTGACGGACGACCCGGCCGTCCGCAAGGCCTGCGAGGCCGAGAAGCTGGCCCTCATCAACGTCAGCATCGACGCGATCTTTGACTACAAGGACGGCCATGGCCCGGCGCTCTTCCTGGCGACGCTGAAGGCCGTCGCCGAGGCCACCGGCTACGCGGAGATCGAGCAGGCGCCGTTCTTCGTCTTCGGGCACTCGGTGGCGAGCATCTACGCTTCCTCGGCCGCGGCGTGGAAGCCCAAGCGCTGCTTCGGAAGCGTCCCGTTCAAGGGCGGGCTGGTCTACCCGCCGGCGTGGGATCCGAAGGCGGACCTTTCCGGCGTGCCGATCCTGATCATCTCCGGGCAGTTCGAGGAGTTCGGCCCCGGGCCCTCGGGCGTCCTGCGGGACTTCGAGGACCGCGAGAGCGGCTGGCAGGTCGGACGGCTCAATTACCTCAAGATGCGCATGGCCAACGAGAAAATGCTCATCGCCTTCGCCGTCGAGGCGGGAACGACGCACATGGCCTGGTCGCCGCGCGACGGGGAGTTGGTGGGCCTGTTCCTCCGCAAAGCGGCCCAGGCGCGCATTCCCGACTGGCCCGCCGATGCGAAGGAGCCGGTCGTCTGCAAGACGATCGACGTGGCCAGCGGCGCCCTGTCCAGCCCCGGCATCACAAATCCTCGGGCGCCGGAGCCGGCCGCTTACAAGGACTACCCAGACAAGTACCAGAGCCGCCGCAACGCCGCCTGGTGGCACGTCGACCTGGAGATGGCCAACGCCTGGCGAGCTTTCCACGAGGCACGCTTCAACAAGCGAGATCAGTACGTCACCTTCGCCGACCCCAGGACTGGCAAGGTGCTTTACAGCCGGCACGACCTCCGGTTCGACATCCAGCCCCACTGGGTCGGGGCCGACACGTTCAAGGTCGGCGGGGCGTTCCTGGACCACGTCCGCGACAAGTACCCCGTGCCAAATTGCCCCATTCGCCACGCGGAGGGGCCCATCCGCTTCCGCGTCTTCGGTGGGGACATCGAGCAGGTCGGCGACGACACGTTCCGCGTCACCGGCTACGGCAACCGGGGCGGTGGTGGATCGATTCTCGCCTACCACGGCGGCGACGAGACCCTCCGCTACGCTGAGCAGCCCGCCCGCGTCCGCCTGCCCCTGCTGACCAAGGGCAAGGCCCAGAAGATCACCTTCCCCGAACTGCCCGCCGCCGCGCCGGGTCAGGCCATCGAACTCAAGGCCACGGCCGACAGCAGCCTGCCGGTGCGCTACGCCGTCAACTACGGTCCGGCAGTGATCGAGGACGGCAAGCTGATCATCCGCGAGATCCCCCCGAAGGCGAAGCTGCCGTTGGAGGTGGTCGTCACCGCCTACCAGTGGGGCAGCGCCGTCGAGCCATTTGTCCAGACGGCCGAGTCGGTCAGGCGAACGCTGACCGTGAAGAGCCCGGAGGGACAGTGAGGCTCGCCGCCCGGCCGCGGACGCGAACGGCCGATAGACTTTCCGCCGCTCGCGTTCTACGAAGCCGACCCAGCAAGGCAGGCATATGGAAGGATAATAGGATGCAGCAGCACGTGCGATGGATGATGATCGCAACGGCTTGGGCAGCGTCGGCCGCGGGGGCCGCCGCGGCGCTGCCGGACGATGGCCGGGTGGAGCTGACGCTGACGGGTGCGTCGTGGCCGTACGAGGAACCCGCCAAACGCGGCGACGTGACGCTCTACCTGGACCGCCGGGGCGGCAAGTGGGCCCCGGTCCTGACGGCCGACGCGCGGTTCCAGAGCGTGGCCACCCATGACGGCTACGTGGTGGAGGCGTCCTCCGAGGGCGGCCGGCACACCTTGCTGCTTCGCCTGCGCTACCGGCGGGACAAGTGGCATGACACCGTCGCCGAGGCGGCCTATCGCGTGCAGATCAGCACGGCCGAGGCCAAGTGCACCGGCATGTGGAAGGGCGTGCTCAACGGGCAGAAGGGCGAGGGGGCGGTGAGCGGGGCACTGCGGCCGGCCAGGCAGTTCGCGGACATCCACCCCACCGCCAGGGGCGAGTACCCGCGACTTCTGGTACGCAAGTCGCAGCTCGCCGACCTGCGCGATCGCGCGAAAACGAAATGGGGCGCCGGGCAGCTCGAAGCGCTGCGAAAGGACCGCGGCAGTGCGGTCGCTCAGGCGATGGCCTACGCCCTCACAGGCGAGCAGGCTCACGCCGACACGGCGCGGATGCTGATCGGCAAGTCCATCGACGCAAAGCAGTGGCACCACATCGGCATCGCTCACGCCCCGGCCTTCACGGCCGTGGAGATGCTGATCGCCTACGACCTGATCCGTGACGCCTGCGAACCGGCGTTCCGCGAGCGGGTCCGCGAGACGGTCGCCGACAAGCTCCGCATGTACTACTGGGGCGCGTACAACAGCCAGTTCAACAACAAGCGGACGAGCAACTGGAGCCTGATGTACCGTTCGGCGTGCGGCCTGGCATCGCTATCGCTGCTGGACGAGCCGGCCGAGGCGGTCCCGCCGCCCGAGACCGACTGGCCCGCCGAGTTGCCCAGGCTTGGCCCGCCCAAAGACGTGGATGCCGGCAACGGCGTGCCCGTGATAGCGCTGGACGCGGAAAAGCCTGTGGGGGCATGGCTCTTCGCCGGGCCGGTGGAGGAAGGTCCCGACGCCGGCGCCTTCGCGAACGCCGGCGGCTTCGGCGCCGCCCGGCCGAACCTGGAGACAAAGCTCGGCGAGGCGGCCTTCGTCAAACTCGACGGCCCGCAGCTCAAGGACGGTGTGGTCGACCTGGCTGCCCTGACGGAGCGGGCCTACTTCCGCGGCTGCTACCTGTACACCGTGCTCGACGTGACGAAGGGGGGCTGGTTCCAGCTTGAAGGCCCGCGCGACTCCAAGGGCAAGCGGTACGTCCGGATCGCCCTGGGCGGGCGCGAGCTGCCGCTGGGGCAGGTGGTGCATCTGACGGCCGGACGCTATCCCCTGCTGGTGCGCGTCTGGACCGAACCGGTTGGCGGGTGGGAGCCGCTGGTCTTCCACCTGCGCCTCGCCCCGCTGGCCGAGGCCGAGGCGCAGGCCTGGCACGCCCGGCGGGGCGCCGGCGCCGCGGCCGCGAATGCCTTCTGCGGCGGCGACTGGCGCCGCAAGGCGGCCGAGCGGACGCCGTGGAACCTGGAGGCCCTGCGCTGGGCGACGCTGGCGGCTCGAGAGGCCGAGGGCTACTTTCTCCATGGGCTGGGCGAGTTCGGCTGGGACACAGAAGGCCCCGCCTATACCCAGCACGCGGTTCGCCTGGGCATGCCCCTGGCCCTCTGCTGGCGGAACGTTACCGGCCAGGACATCCGCGGCGCCGAGCGGCTGGGGATGCTGCTGGGGTTGGCAACCGCCCGGACCGTCTACGCCAAGGACGGCGCCCTGATGCAGACCTTCAACGTCGGCGGCGGTCCGCTGGACGTGGACCTCTACGCCCGCGGCTTCGGGTTCCTGCCCGACAAGTACCGCCCAGGCGTGCTGTGGTCGTGGAATCGCAGCCTGGCGCTGGCCGCGGCGGGCAAGCTCAAGGACCCCCACGGCGTCATCGCCCACCACGACGGGCTCTCCAAGGCGATGCTCCTGCTGAACTACCCGCTCGACGCCCAGGCGGGCGACCCCGCCGCGACACTCGGCCGGGTCGTGGTCGACGAGCAGTTGGGCGGATACGTCTTCCGCAACCGCTACCGCGACGGCGACGACTGCGTGGTGCAACTCTTCGCCAACTCCAACCCGGGTCTGGGCAGTTGGGTCAGCAGCCAGGGCGGGACCTTCCGCATCACCGGCCTGGGCCATCACTGGGCGGTCCGCGGGCAGGGCTACGGCAACGGCGGCTCCGGGCGGGATCTGCTCGACTTCAGCAAGTACCAGAATATGGTCGATGTGGCCGAGCACAACCTCGGCGGCAGTCCACAGGCGGGGACAAAGCACTTCGTACGCCTCGGTGACGACGGATCGGGGACCGTCACGCTGGACATGGACAAGATTTACTTCCACTGTGAGAAGGAACAGCAGGGACGGCGCTGGCGGACCGTCGGCGAGAAGGACCTCGGCATCCGGGCAATCCGTGCCCTGGCGGTCGACTACTCCGGCGCCTCAGGGGCGCCCTGCCTGGTCGCCCTCGCCGACCAACTGACCGGCACCAAGGGCAGCAACACCTGGCAACTGGCGACCGAGGGCGGCCACGAGATCAGCGTCGAGGCCAACCGCTTCACGATCAAGGCCAAAGGTGACGACGCGTCCCTGGTCGGCACCGTCGTGCGCCCGGCGAACGCAAAGATCCGGGTCGAGCCCTACACGCACGTCCACGAAGTCAACTATCACGGCCAGCACAAACGCAGCAACTTCAAGCGCCAGGCCGTGCTGGTGGACGGGATGGACAAGGACCAGACGTTCCTGGTGATCCTGACGCTCCAGCGCGGAAAGGCGCCGAAGGCGACCGCAGGAGACGGCCAAACGGCGACGATTGGCAAGCGCACTGTCCGCTTCGCCGACGGCACGCTGACACTCGAGTAGCCGGCACACGGGCAGGAATGATTGCCATGACCAACCGACACATGCACATCGCGCTGGCCACCTTGCTGGTGGCGACCCTCCCGGCCGGGGCGGCAGAGCTGGCGCGCTTCGAAATCGCCGAGCCGCTGGGGCAGACCTGGCACGGCGAGTGGCTCACACGGGAGGTCACGCTGGACCTGGGCGACCGGCAGGCCGTCGCCGGAGCCCTGGCCCTGCTGGGGCCCGAGGGCAAGGCTCATCCAGCGCAGTTCTACCGTGACGGGAAGCTGCTGGGCGCCGATGTGAAGCTTTTGGGCAAGGTGAAGCTCGAAGTCCTCTGCCGCGCGACGATCCATGCGAAGAAGACCCATGCCTTCCGCGTCGTCGACGAGGGCGGGGACGCATCGGCCTGGACGCCGCTCAAGGTGACGGTGGCCAAGCCGCGGACCGTCGTGACCAATGGCATCTGGGAGCTGACGTTCGAGCTGGGCAAGAGGCTGCCGATCAACAGCCTCGCCTGCCCCGGCGGACAGTCGCTGGGCCATTTCCACTGGCCCGAGGGCGTCAAGCCGACCGGCGTGACCGACGAGTGGGTCGAGCAGGGCCCGGCCCGCAGCATCCTCAAGCGAACGTTCCGCTTCGCCGACGACTCGCGCCGCTACACGCTCACGCTCACCTTCCGTGCGGGCGACCCGTGGATCGGCGTCACCGACGAGTACGCCCTCGGCGAGGGGACGGCCATTCGGCTCGACCTGCGGGCGATGAAGCCGGACAAGGTCTACCACCATTACGCCTACAACGCGCGGACCTTCCGCCCCGGCGGCGAGTCCGAGGACAGCACCCTCCAGCCGCCCCAGCACCCCATCGCCACGCTCGGGCCCATCTGGCGGGACATCTGGTACAACGGCGGGCCGTTCGCCTTCGTCTACCGCACCGGCGCCAACTGCGGGCTCGGGCTGGCGACGGTTCGCGGCAGCCAGTAGGGCGCCCCCGGCGGCGTCTCGCTGGAGAGCCAGAACCTCTTCATCCACGGCGACAAGGACGCCCCCGGGCAGGTCGAGGTGGAAATCCCCACGAACCTCGGCACGGCGAAGCAACCGGCGAAGCGCCACTGGGCGCTCATCGTCGGCGATCCCGGGCTCCGCACTGCAATCCCGGGGATGATCCGCTCGCACGCCGACGTGCCGCTGGACACGATCCTGCGCGAGTGGGTGCTGGACTGGAAGTCGGACGCGCCCACGCCCAGGGGCGTTGGCACCTACGGCTACACGCACGGGCCCTTCAACCAGCACCAGAAATGCCCGACCACCATTCCCCGGCAAGCGAAGAAGATGATCCGAGGCCTCGGCGGGGGGCCCTTCAAGAGCAGAGAGCTGGCCGCCCTTGCGTACATCTTCTGCAACCCCGACTACTGGCCGGGCCCTGACTCGGGCTGGGCAATCGGCAACCCGAACTTCCACACGGACATGTATCCTGTGCCGTTCCTGATCGCCCTGCGCATGCCCGACCACCCGCATGCGGGCCGATGGCTGGATCATGGCATCCGGAATATAAAGGGGCAGATCTACGGGGATAGTTTTCCGGGCGGCTCGTGGAAGGAGTCGCTCAGCTACTCAGGCGCGTTTTTCGCCATCACCGAATATGCTGCGCTGGCCAAGGGGGCGGGCGACGTGGACCCGTTCCGCGACTGGTCGAGGATCAAGGAAATCGCCACCTGGTTCGCCTGCATGGAGACGCCCGTCGACCCGCGCTACGGCCAGCGGCAGAAGGCCCCGCTGGGCGACACCTCGCCCGGGAGCCACGTCGGACGGCTCAACCGCCTGGGCGGCGGTGAACACCAGCTTATGCTTCGTCGGGTCGGTTGAAAAGACGCGGAGCATGGATCCTGCCGCTGCAAACAGCCCGACCTTCCCCGGCGGATCGTTCGGCCCGTAGCCGAGCAACACCTTCGCATCGTCGGTCAGCGGGCGATGCTTCGACCCGCCTGGAGTGTGCCATTGCGGTAGACATCAACGTAATAGACGCCCTTGCCGTTAATGTTGACCATGGCGCCGATGGTGGCGCCGCTCTGGAGTTCCAGCGTGGCGCCGTCGTAAACTTCGAGGGCGTTTTTGTTGGTCACGCCGCTCCATCGCAGATCGCCGCTAAGGATCAGCCGCCCGTGCTGCACCATGATCTCATCGCTGACGCCCATATCCCCTATGAACGTGACCGACCCGTTCCCATACGTGCACACCGGGAGTTTGTGCGACAGTTGCGAGCGCACCTTGTGCCCCCCGCCGCGACTGGTGTGGCCGAAGCTTGTTTTGTTCTCCGGCGATGGCAATTCACTCTTGTCGATGCGAAAGAAGCAGTGGTCCGGACCGCGAAAGGCAATGAAGTACGCGTAGCCGCCCTCTTTGACTCACCCGTTGGTCCAGATTTGCAGTTCGCCGCGACGTCCTCCCTTGATCCCGGCGTTGCGCCCGACGGTGAGATGCCGCAACGACCTGTTCCTGCCCGCGCCGACGGAGTAGGGCTTGTCCGAATCGGGCAGCAGCACATCGACGTTTTCATCCGGCGTCCTGGTCGCCGGCTTTCCGTCGACGCGCCAGTTCTCCGGCTGGTCAAAGCTCGCGCTCTGCCCCGGCGCCGCCCACACATACAGCGGGGCCGGCTCCCACCTCTGTGTCATGTATTCCGGCTTGGGCCCAGCGATCGGCCAGAGCTTGGCGTTATCATACTCGGGGTCGTGCGCAGTCTGTCCCAAGGCCGGAAGTGCCAGCGCCACCATTGCCGCAAGGGCAGCACAGAAAATGCAGCATGAACGCATCGGCAGAGTCTCCTTTCGTGTCCAAGGAGGCCGGCGGGGCGCCAAAATGGGTGCCGACGCACAAGCCTCAGCGGCACAGTGTAGTAATGACAAGTTCCTGACGTATTGGCCCAGACCCGAGGAGGTTACTGCTCGCCCAGCACTGATCGGCCGGTTTGAAAACGGTAGCGTCCCTTTTCGGTGACCTCGCCGTCGAATGCGTATCCTCCTGCCTCGACGTGGAGCTTTCGCTGCTTCCAGCCCAGGCTGACTGGCGCGCGGCCGCCGTCAGCGGGACTATACAGCGCCCGGTGGCGGTCCCAGTCGTGGAGAACGCCGTTGCGCCAGAGTTGCGGCAGGTCCTCTCCGAGTTTCAGGGCCACCGTTGAGCCGTCGGAGCCGGTGAACGTCACCTTCTGGCGTCCGGCCGCGTCGGTATCGCCAGTTTCCACGGCGCTCTTCGCGAGCACCTTCGCCTTGAAGGCCGTGTAATCGCCGTGCGTGGCCTTCTCGCCCAGTTCCATGGCGAAGCCCCGAACCGCCCCGGCGCCGTCGCCGGCCGCGTGGATGACCATCGGACGGTCGCTCTCCTGGCGGCGCCCCTTCTTGAGGCCCAGTGCTTCCCGGGTAAACACCGGCTCGGGATCAATCGCCAGGTGGATCGGGCGGATGGCGACCCACGTTCGATCGCCGCGGATGAACAGCACGCCGCGGTCGATCTCGTGCGGCAGTTGCCGCGTGGCAGCAAAGCGGAACGGCGCCTTCGGGTCGGAGCCGTTCAGGTACAGAACCAGGTTGCGGTAGTGCCCGACGCGGTCGCCGCCGGCGTTGGCGACGGCAATGTTGCCGGTACCGCCGGTAGTCAGCAGGAAATCGACCAATCCGTCGTCGCTGTCCAGCAGCGTCTTGATGCCATTGATGTTGTAGAACGACCCGCGAGCCCGCGTGCCGACCTGGTACGTCTTGCCGTAGAAGAGGGTCGAGTGCGTCTCGGGCTGCTCATCGTTGCCCGGCAGCCACGTCTGGTAGGTGGGATGGCTGGTGAAGATCTCCCGTGGCCGGTCAAACTGCCGCCGCGCCAGGGCCATTACCGCCATCGGCGGGCGGTACGGCGAGAGGATCTGGTTGACCCAGCTCTTGATCGGCTCGGGCGGGCGGGCCTTCAAGTCGCCGTAGTAGATCCAGGCCGAGTCGGCTGCATCATCCTGCCAGGGCTTCCAGCCGCCGTAGTCGCGGCACATGGGTCCGCCCCATCCTCCGCCGCGGTACTTCAGGGCGCTGATGGTCCACAGGTAGTCGAGGACGCCCTTGGCGATCAGGCGGACCTCTTCATCGCGGGCGTAGTCATGCAGTCCCACCCACGTGTTGGCCGAGGCGGGGTGGTAAGTGCCCGAGTCCCACTCGCCCATGCCGACGGAGTAGTACGAGACCAGCGTGCGGCGGAGCTTCTCCTTCATCACCAGCCGGGTCGTCTCGTTGCCGGCCTCCTCGGCGAACAGGTAGGCGGCGATCTCGCGCATCGCCCGCAGGTTGTCGGTATTGCGGGCGTCGGCCCAGCCGCCGCGGACCTCGACGTTCCAGATCGTCCCGACAGGCCCCCGGCCGAAGCCGTACGTCGGGTGGGGCCGCGGGTTCACCAGCCGCTCGTACTCCTCGTAGACCTTCCAGTCGCCCGCCGCCAGCAGGGCATACCACCCCCGCCACCGGGCCGGCGTGTCGGGCATTACCTCGGGCCAGTCCGCCAGAGCCTTCTCCAGATAGGCCGCGAAGGCCTGCCGGTTGGGGTGCTTGTCCTTGCGGGCTTCGGCGGCCATCGCCTTGACCGCGTCGCGGCTGCGCCAGAGGGCCTTGCACATCCGCAAGGCCTCGGCCCGCACGGCCGGGACCTCATTCTCCAGCAGCAGCACGTACTCCAGGCTCGGCCGGGGGTCGGTCTCGGTCCAGGCCTTGGCGGCCTTGAGAACCCGCTGCCGGTAGGGCTGCGGGAAGGTGTGGCCGAAGGCGAACCACCAGTGCGGCCGGTATTTGAGCGTGAAGCCCCAGTAGAAATCGATGCCCTCGGTGTGGGCGAAGCTGGCCCGCTCGCTGTCCTCCTGAACGAACCACGCCTGGGCCCGCACGCGGTCGCCGGCCAGCCACGCCAGCATCGCCACGTCGTGGCCCTGGCTCTCGAGGGTCTGGGACGGCTTGGCCGCGGCGTCCTTCCATGACGGCAGGAAGTGGTTGACCCGCTGCCAGAAGGCCTCCTCCTCGGCCGCCGGCCAGGGATTACGCGCCTGCGGCGGGAACCCCTTGTGAACGATGCGAATGGACCCGTCGGCGGCGACCTGCAGGTCGCGGTCCAGCACCAGCCGGGCCGGCTCATCGGCCCAGACTGCAGTTGCAAGCAGCACCGGCAGGGCGAGTGCATGGAAATAGCGGAAGCGGTTCATGGGGTCTCCTCTCGTGCAGCGGCCTGGCGGCGCCAGGTGGGAGGGGCCATCCGCTGGCGGATCAGCCAGTCGGGGATCTCGCCGAACGGGTAGCCCGCGTCGGGCACGAACAGGCCAATCTCGCCCTGCGGGCGGTTCATGTCGATCTCGCCGCCGGTCAGCGTCAACAGCGTCTTGCCGGCCCGGCGGACGGTAACCACGGCAGCCTCGGCCGCGTCGAGCCCGCCGGCGAAGACGATCTCATCGTCGCCGACGCGGACGCCGCCTTCGATGGGCTCCATCGCGGGGGCCTTGCCGGGGACCAGCACCGTCACCAGCTCGCCGGCGGCGCCGGTGGCCTCAAGGCGGAGGCCCTGCGTCGATTCCTGTCCGCCGTTGAAGTGGACCCACGGGAACGACCGAGGCTGCACCGCGGTCGGGCCCGCCGCAAAGACTGTCAGACCGGCGACATCAAACCGCCGCCCGTCCCGCCGCCACGTCGGCCGCAGCAGGGCATAGGCCTGGTCGGCGCCGGCCCCGACCGCCCGGTCGAGCGTCAGCGTGTTGCCCTTGACGGCGCGGACCTCGTACGGCACCGGGTGGCCGCGCTTCGGGTCGCCCTTGCCCTTGCGGAGGTAGCCCAGGTGCAGGATCCAGCCGGGCTTGACGCCGAGCTTCTCGAAGTCCCGCACGGGGTCGCGCAGCACGGCGGTGCCGTCGGTCTGCCCTGTGGCGTCGTCGTCCTGGGCCAGCAGGGCCAGCGTCTGCTCATCCCGCACGTGCAGGCAAAAGGCAGCCCGCAGGTCGGCCTGCCGGCTGTGCCACTGGTCGCGGAGGACGAGGATGTCCTGCGGCCCTCCCTTGATCAGGACCACCGTCCGGCGGTAGCGGAGCGGCTGCGTCAGCGGCACCTGCGGGAACTCCTGGTGCCAGATCTCCGGCGGCAGCGGCTGCGTGGCCCGCAGCCGGCTCGAGGCGACTTGCCCTACCGCGACGTCCACGGCGTCGGAGGCCTTGAAGGCGATCAGCCGCTCGTAGCCGTCCATGTTGAGGTACGGCTGGTCGCTCGTCCAGAACGCCATGCGGTTGTGCATGTGCTCCTGGCCTGCGCGGGGGCTGTAGCTGCAGTGATGGTCGACCGCGACGGGCGCGGCGTTGGCGGCGTAGTGGAACGAGAGCTGATCGCCATGGTAGTGCCCGCGGTTGGGCCCGGCTTTGAAGGCCAGGTACGTCTCGCGCGGCGTGCCGGGCCGGTTGGCGAAGACGACCCCGAAGCCCGGCAGCTCTTGTGTCACAAACGCCGCGACCTCCTCGGCCGGCACCTCGACAAGCTTGGGGCCATCGTCGGCGGGGTGGGTGTCGCCCATCGGCAGCATCCGGCGTGGCCTGCCCGGCCCGTCGGGCTGGCTGGTCCGCCGGCGGAAGGCCTCGCGGGCCTGCATCCGCGGCCAGGTGGTCGGGTCGAAGCCCAAGTGCTCCCGCAGCAGCGGCGCCAGGGTGGCCCACTTGCCGGCCATGTAGCCCGGGCACTCCTGCCCCGCTCCGCCCGGCAGCGTGACCGAGTGGTAGACATCCTCGCGGACAGCCGCCTCGGCCGCACTCCGCAGCCGCTCGAACTGCGGATGGGCCTTGAGCCCCGTCGTCAGCAGCACCGGCACCGCCATGAAGTCAGTGAAAAAGTTGGGATTCTCAGGCGACCAGAAGTGCCAGCTCGACCCGTACGTGTCGGGGTGCAGCAGGACCTGCACGCGGTAGAGGGTGTTCAGGTCGCCGGGCTTTCCGGCGTTCTGGGCGGCGGCGCGGCCGATGCGGCGGATCACGTCGGTGGGGTTGATGTCGGTGCCCTTGTAGGGGTTCAGCGTAAACCAGCCACCCTTCGTCACGCCGGGCCAGTCGAGGATAAAGTCGTGGTTGAGTTTGTCGAGGGACTCAAAGCCGTGCAGCTTGTAGTAGGGCAGGTCGGCCCGTCCGGCGACCGAGTCGGCCGGCCCCGGCAGCAGCCACCACAGCCGCGCGCCCCGCTGCGTGCGGCAGCGGATGCCGGCATAGTCGCCGCCTTCGCGGACGACGACGTGGAGGGTGTTGTCGTGCGGCCACCTCCATTGGCCGGCGCGAACGGGCATAATACCCAGGGCATGCTTGCCATCGGTGGCGGCGAAGAACCAGCCATCCTTGTAGTGCTGGTTCCAGCGGGGCTGAAGGTTGATGAACAGCTCCGGGTCCTGGAACGGCAGACCGCCCGGCGTCAGCGGGCGATCCTCGCCGGGGACCGCAGTGACCGACCCGCTGCCGGGGCCCCGGCTGAAGGGGACCGATCGGCCCTTGTCGGGGCTCCAGTCGGCCGAGGCGTCGAGTTCCCAGAAGCTGCCGGCCGCCATGGCATGATGCTCGGCGCTCTCGACGTGTCGCCACTCAGGCGCCAGGCGAATCTCGACCTCCGCGAAGGCGGGGGTGTCGCCCTTGGGCCCGGCGAGGCCGGCAAAGTCGTAACGCAGACGCACGGCGGCGAAGACGGTGCCGTCGCCGGTGACGGTCGCGGCGAAGCGTTTCAGCCGCGCGGCCGTCTGCCAGCGGCTCGCCGTCACCCAGCGTTCGCCCAGGCGGACGCCAGCGAGGGGGCCCGGCACAGCGCCGCCGTCGGCGGCGACGGCTGGGACGCGAACAGCGACGGCGCCGTTGTCCAGCAGGTAATAGTCGCCGTCGCGGCGGACGGTGACGGTGGGCTTGACGGCCGCGGGCTCACCCGACTTGATGGCATAGGTGACGGCGCCGCCGGGCGGGACCGTCGCGGCCACCCAGAGGGTCGTCGCGTCGCCGTCGCGCTGGAGTTGGTACGGCACCTCCTGCCCGTCGGCCGTGACGACAAACGGTTCCGACGGCGGCGACAGATTCAACCGCACCGGCGTCCGTCGGTAGTCGTTCTTCGTCGGGTTGTGGACGGTCCATTCATCCGCCCCAGCCGTCGCCACTGTAGCCCAGGACAGACAAACGATCAGGGAATGTGCGACGAATCGCATCGGGTCATCTCTCCTTCAGGCAGTACAAGTATTGGAAAGCTCGGAGGATGAGGCGGTCGCCGGCGAAGGTCAGGGCGCCGGTCTGCGGCAGGCGTGGGACGGGCTTGTGTCCGGCCCCGATCCGCCAGGTCTCATAGGGCAGGGGGATCTCGTCGCAAGGCCGGCCGACCGGCGGATTGACGGCGACCTTCTCCAGCGTCCTGTCGGCCTTCATGACGGCGATCTGCCCGGTGGAGTAATCGACGGCGTAGAGGTAGTCGCCGGCGACGCTGAGATTCCAACTGTAGCGAGGCCGGCCCATCTCCCGGCCGTCGATGAAGCCCACCTGTTTGCCGGTCTCGGCGTCCAGTGCGGAGATCCCCCCGCCCCGGCCGGTCACCTGAAACACCAATCCATCGGCCAGTACCGGGCTGATCTCCAGGTTGCGGTGCTTCACGGGCACGGCCCAGACGACGTCGGCGTCGATGCGGTCCGGTCCGTCCCAGCGGAGCTGATACGCCACGAGTGAGTCCTCTTCCGGAACCCACGGATAGAGCTTCGCGGCGTTGCCCATCTCCATCCTCCGCACGCCCTGGAACGGTACGACCAGCAGATTCCCCCGGCCGGTCGAGGCAGTCCACTTCTGTCGGCCGACCCCCTCGGCGAGGCTCTTCCCATCCGACGGCCGAACGATGCGCCCAGACGGCATGTGCACCACGTGCTTGCCACCCACCGTGAGTACCTGGCAGGAGCCGATCGCATACCCCGCCCAACTCGGCCAGGGCTTGACGCGCCACAGCTCCTTGCCGGTCTTCGCGTCCAGGCCGATCGCATCCCACGGGTGGCAGTTCTCGGCGTCGGCGATGATCATCACGCCGTCACCTTGCCCAGAGCCGTTCGAAGGGACCACGACCGGCGAGACGCCCCAGGACTGCTTCTTCCATTCGTCCCCGTCGTAGAGCTTCGCCCAGATGCGTCGGCCGTCGAGGTCGTAGCAGAAAGCGGCGGCGTAGCCGGTGCGAACGTAGATGCGCTTCCCGTCGGTGACCGGCGAAGGACACGCCGCGCCCATCCACTGACCCGTCGGCTGGGACCACTGGCAGGACCAGAGGTGCGATTCGCGGAGCTTCTTCTCGATCTGCCTGTACGCATCGTCGGTGATCTGCAGGTTGAACACCGTCTGGGGGTTCTTGATCGTCATTCCGTGCGGCTGGAGCCTCTCCCGGGCGGCCTTGAGGGCGTCACGTCCCGGCCCGTGCTCTTTCGCCACGGCTGTGCAGATCTGCCAGCCCTGGTAGTACTTCTTCCGCAGCTCGATCCAGTCTTCGCGGGCCTGGCGGCCTCGAGCGGGTGGCAACTCGGTGGTATGGTCCAGCTCGCGCTGCCAGAGGACCGATCCGTCCTTCGGGTCCAGGCACATCAGCGTCGGGGCGATCTCCCCGAAGTTCCACCAGTCCAAGTCGCGGACCAAGAAGAGCTTGCCGTCGACGACGATCGGTTCGCCGTTGCCCCAATGGTCGAGCTTGATCTTCCAGGCAATGTTCTTGCCGGCGGTCTCGTCCCAGGCGGTCGGGGGCGTCGCCGCCGCCCAGTGCCCGCTGCCGTCGTTGCGGAAGCCGGTGGTTTGAGCCATCGCCGGCGCGGCGATCCACACAGCCGCCAACACAGTCAGACAAAGCGTTTTGCGCAAGTCCGTCACTCCTGAACAATAAGGATGCAGGTTCTTGAATCGGCGATCTTGCCCAGGCCCGCGGCCGCCTGGACCTGCAGCGTGAACGACCCGGTCTTGGTGGGCGTGCCGCTCAGAACCCCGGTTTTGGGGTCCAGGGCCACGCCCAGCGGCGCGACCACGTCTTTGGTGTGCATCTTCACCGTCGCTTCGGCGTGCCCGCCGAGGTTCCATCAGCCGACCGCACCGTCGGCGGTGAAGGCCACCCGGTACGGTCGGCCGACCTTCGCCTTTGGCAGCGTCGCCGGGCCGGTAATCACGGGCGGCAAGTCGCCCTTGCTGAACACAGACGTCGCGGCCGCCGACGGGGCGAACCCCTTGGCCCACGCACGGGCCTTGACGGTGGTCGTCGCGCGCAGCTCGAACGGCTGGTCGTACACCTGCGAGTCGGCCGTCGGCTCGCTGCCGTCAGTCGTGTAGCGGAGGGTCGTCTTGCCGGGGGCGATCAGGTTCACGCGGACCGACTCGGCGAACTGACGCCGGATGCGCCTGGCCTCGGGCGCCACGGCCTTCGGGCTCTCGACAAGTTTCTGCCGCAGCCAGGCGAAGGCCTCATCCTGCAGCGTACTCGCGCCCTCGCTGCCGTCGAGTTTCTCTCTGGCGGCGTTGAGCGGCGGCACGTGCAGCGACGACTTGCCCTTGAACTTGGCGTCGGTCAGGACGATCTGCCTGCCCTCGTTGCCGACCTTGGCTGCGAGCTTGACCAGCTCATGACTGCCGCCGGCGCCCACGTAAGTCAGAACGGAGGGGTCGTCGGGACCGTAGAACGCCAGCTCGCGCTTCGACCAGAAGTCGGCGACGATGGCGGTCAGCCGGGCGCTGTGGTCGCCCCACGGCGTCCGCGGATCGTCGAAGGGCACGCGGATCTGGTTCTGCGGCTTGCGGCGGTCGCCCCAGGTCGTCCCCAGGTCGCTGGCGGCCACGATGAACAGGTCGTCGGCCGTTGTGAAGCCGCCGGAGGTGGCCAGCCACCCCCCGGCCGAGAAGCCCCAAGCCGCGATGCAGGCCGGGTCGATGTGGTATGTGTCGGCGTGAGCCCGCAGAAAGCGAATCGCGCTCTTGAGGTCGTGGAAGACCTGCGGATGGATGCCGTTGCCCAGGATGTAGTTGATGTAGTTGAGGTTGACCGCGACGAAGCCCTCGCGGACCGCGCGGGCCAGCAGCGCCCGCGGCGGCCCGCCCGCCCCGCCGTAGCCGCCGTCCTTGTCGCCGGCCCCGTAGCCCCCGCCGTGGATGAACACGATGCACGGGTGGCGGGCCTCATCCTTCGGCCAGTGAATGTTCATCGCCACCCACCGGTCGTGAACCGAGCCGGTCACCCGCTCGGGCAGGTAGGGCACGTCGAGGGCATTGTGGGCGTTCTCGACTGGTTGAGCGGTGGGAAACGGTTCGTCCGCTCGCGCGCCGGCGACGGCAACCAAGCACACCACAAGGCAAGGCACAAATCGCTTCACAGTTACTCCCGATTCAGCAAGTCCGGATGTTCTGTTCACTCGCCAAAGAACCCAGCCTCCAGCGCCCGACTGATGGCATGGTAGACGGGCAGGTGGAGTTCCTGCACGTCAGCCGTGGTGTCGGCGGGGACGCGGATGCAGCACGTGCACAATCGTCGCAGGCGCCCGCCGTCGCGCCCGGTCAGGCCGACGACCTGCATCCCCATCGCTACGGCCGTCATGGCGGCCCGGCAGACGTTCTCGGCGTTGCCGCTGGTGCTGATCGCCACCAGCACGTCGCCCGCCCGCCCCAGGGCCGCAACCAGTTGGGCGTAATCCAATGACGCTCCCATATCGTTACCGACGGCCGAGCGAGCGCCCGTGAAGCCCGTCAGCGGGATCGCCCGCAAGCCTCGGTGGAGGCGCCCCGCCCACTCGGCGTCCAGGCCCGGCAGGCAGGGCGCCGGCCGGCGATGCTCGAAACTCTTGAGCAATTCGCCCGCCCAGTGCTCCGCGTCGGCGGCGCTGCCTCCGTTGCCGCACAGCAGCACCGTCTGGCCCTTGCCCAGGCCTTCGCCGAGGATCTCCACCACCCGCAGGGCCTCCGCCCGGCAGTCGGCCGGCAGGTGAAGGCGATCGGCGAGGTCGGTCACCGGGGGAGCCGCCCGGCATCTCTGGAACACCAGTTCATCAGGCGCACCCCGCGCCGCTTGCGGATGCGGTGTTGCGTGCAGGGCCACCGCCAGGGCCTGATGCTCCGGCAGGCGCTCGCCCAGTTCGGCCGGCACGACCGAGCAGCAGGCCAGCGCCTGCGGCAGAGCCTCGGCCTCGAGCACCTCCCGCATGGGCCCGGCCAGCAGATCTCCCACACGCACGAACAGCGAGCCCAGAACGACCACCTCCGGATTCAGCACGTCCACCAGGATCGCCAGGCACTGTCCCAGCCGCCGGCCCGTCTCTTCCAGGATCTCCCGCGCGGCCGTGTCGCCGGCCCGGGCCGCCTCGACGACGGCCTTCGCGTCGCGGTTCGGCCAGTCGGACGGAAGGCCCCCCGCCGCCATAAGGTCTGCCACCCGGCGCGCGAGGCCGCCCCCGCTGCACCAGCCCTCGGCCGAGCCGAACTTGCCGTAGCCCTCGGGGCCCTGCGGGCTGAGCCGCACGTGCCCGATTTCACCGGCGTTGCCGTTTGCCCCCGTCACCAGCCGACCCCCGGCCACGATCCCTGCGCCGAGGCCCGTGCCCAGCGTCAGGAAGACCACGTCGTTGCTACCACGTCCCGCCCCGAACCGCTGCTCCGCCAGCACCCCGGCGTTGGCGTCGTTCATGAGCACGGCCCGTCCGCCGAACTTCTGCTCCAGGAACGGTGCAACCGGCACGTCGTCCCAGCCGGGCAGATTGGGCGGAGACAGGATTCGCCCCTTCGCCTCGTCCAGAGGTCCGCCGCAGGCGATGCCGAACACCGGCCAATCGCCCGCGCCCATGGCCTCGATGACCTCGGCGATTCGCTCGAGCGTCTCATCCGGACTGCCCGTCGGGAATCGGCGCACCTCGTCCGGTCGACCGGTCGGGTCGGCCCGGGTGACCGTGCATTTTGTCCCGCCGATGTCGATCCCGAACACGCTGGGTTACTCCTTCATCTCGACCACCGCACGGTTGCGGATGTCCCGCGACGAAGCGCCGATGAGAACCTCGAACGCGCCGGGCTCCACCTGCCAATCGCGGGCCGCGGCGTTCCAGAAGGCGAAGCACCGTTGGTCCAACTCGAAACTCACGGTGCGGGTCTCGCCCGGTTCCAGCCAGACCTTCGCGAACCGCTTGAGTTCCTTCACCGGGCGCCAGTGGCTGCACTCGCGATCGGCTACATACAGTTGCACCATCTCCCAGCCGGCTCGGGCTCCAACATTGGTCACGGGCAGCGAAATGTTCACGTTCTCGCCGATGCGGGCGGCCTGCGGCGCGGTTGCCTGGCCGTATTCGAAGCGGGTGTAGCTCAGCCCATGGCCGAAGGGGAACAGCACGTCCAACCCGGCGGCGTCGTAGTGGCGGTAGCCGACGCGCAAGCGTTCGCCGTAGTGCACGTCCCGCCCGCCGGGATAGTTGCCCAGTGTGGGGTTGTCGGCGTAGCGGCGGGGGAACGTGACTACCAGCCGGCCCGAGGGATTGACCTGCCCAGTGACGATGTCGGCGAGCGCCCGTCCGCCTTCCATGCCCGGGTAGTGGGCCAGAAGGACCGCCCGGACGACGTCGATCCAGGGCATGCCCACCGGGGCCGAGGAATTGAGCACGACGATGGTGTTAGGGTTGACGGCCGCCACTGCCGCGATCAAAGCGTCCTGCTCGCCGGTGAGGTTCATGTGAGGCCGGTCGTAGGATTCGCTCTCGAACTTCCAAGGCAGCCCGACCGCGACGATGGCGGCGCCGGCCTTCCTTGCCGCGGCGACGGCTTCGTCGAGGCGCTCCTGACGCCGGTGCGCCGGCGAAAGGCCGTAGCCCAACGCCAGGCGCGGCAGGTCGATCTCGCTGGCTGGGGCGACGTACTCGAGCCTGACCGTCGGCGCCTGGCCGCGGGCCAGTTCGACGTCGGTCCACCCATTGGGCTCGGTCACCGCAAGCTCGTCGTTGACCCACAGCTTCAGGCTGCCGTTGCCGGTCGGCTGAATGCGGTAGAGCCCGTCCTCGGGCACCTTGAGTTGCCCGGTGTAGCGCGCGCTGAATCGCGTGGAATTGACCCCCTCGGCGGGGGGTTTGCCCTGGCCGCCGATGCGCGGGCTGGCGCCGCTGGTGGCGGCCGGCTCGCCCGCCAACTCGCGGTTGTTGTAGAACTCCGCGCGAAAGCTCCTCTCGACGGCCAGGTTGGTTTCGTTGAGCGGGAGCATGGTTTCCAGGTTCGAGCAGCCCTCGGCGAACCCAACGGTGTCTTCCCCGAACGCCTGGCGCAGGCCGTCCAGAACGCTCACATGGTAGGGCGGCATGCTCTGGCTCGACCCGCCGGCGACCCCGTGCGTACCCGCCGCGTTGGGGCCGATCACGGCCAGCGTTCTAACCTCGGCGGGGCTCAGCGGCAGTACGCCCGCGTCGTTCTTGAGCAGCGTGATGCCCTCGGCGGCGGCCCGGCGGGCGACGCCCTGGTGCTCGGGGGTGTTCGCTTCGGCGGCGGGGGGTTGGCTGCCCCCTAGGCGCCCGACGCGATGGGCCAGCCGAAGCACGTTGCCCGCCGCCCGGTCAATGGCCTCCCGCTCGATCTGCCAGTTGACGGCCGCCTCGTGCAGCAAGCGGCCGCGATACTTGGCGGGCCCGGGCATCTCGAGATCGC
The DNA here is from genome assembly GCA_964526295.1 of uncultured Anaerolineales bacterium. GTDB lineage: Bacteria > Planctomycetota > Phycisphaerae > FEN-1346 > FEN-1346 > CAZGKW01. The sequence continues at coordinate 858 of CAZGKW010000021.1, read as the reverse complement.
ACCCGGCCGCGACCGACTGATACGGGCTGTGGACCGATCCCCAGTCGCTCACGACGGCGCCGTCGAACCCCCACTCCTCGCGGAGCAGTTCGGTAGTGGTGGTCGCAGCAGTAGGTCCCGTTGAGGCGGTTGTAGGCGTTCATGACCGTCCACGGCCGGGCGCGTTTGACGACGGCTTCGAAGGCGGGCAGGTAGATCTCGCGCAGCGTCCGCTCGTCGACCACGGAGTTGCCGCGGAGGCGCTGGAATTCCTGGTTGTTGCAGGCGAAGTGCTTCACCGAGGCGGCCACGCCGGTGGACTGGAGGCCCTCGACGTAGGCAACGCCCATCTCGCCGGACAGGCAGGGGTCTTCGCCGTAGGTCTCGAAGTTGCGCCCGCCCAGCGGCGAGCGGACAATGTTGATGCACGGGCCCAGCAGGACCTCGTAGCCCAGGGCCCGCGTTTCATGCCCCAGGACGCGGCCGACCTCGCGCATCAGATCGGTGTTCCACGTGGAGGCCAGCGCCGCTCCGCAGGGGAAGGTGGTGGCGGCGGGCCGGTCTTCGAACGAGTTGCAGTCGGCCCAGGCGCAGACGCCGTGCGGGCCGTCGGTCATCCCGACCGGCTCGAGGCCCAGGCGCGGGATGGGGACGGTCCAGTTGCCGTCGCGCCCGGCCAGCAGGGCGCACTTCTCCCAGAGCGACAGTTCGGCGAGGAGTTGGGCGACGTCGAGCGGCGGGGTTTCGGCGGCTTGGGGATCACGGGCGGGGGCGTCGGGCGTCGAGGGGCGGTTTCGCGTGCGGAGTTGTCTCATGGGCGCTCAGTTACTGCCCTTTCGCAGGTTTTGAGGGTACCGCGGACGGATGGAGGAAGCAAGG
>CAZGKW010000020.1:21371-79197 GCA_964526295.1 uncultured Anaerolineales bacterium | reverse complement strand
AAGACAAACGCAAGGCGGAAGGCTAACTTGCGTTAATTCTGTTACACTACACTAGCACTCGCCGCAGGGGGCGACAAGCCTTTTGCCGCGTCGCGCGGTTGCCGCGGCAGCCAGTGGCGCGCGCGGCAGGTGCGGGCGCGCCGATTTCATGTTTGCATTCGAAGGGTCCTTGAGCGATAATATCAGGTGTAAGGGGTAACCTGCCACACGACGTCCGAAGAAAACCTGTTTGACGAGGGGTATCCGAAAGGAGGATGCGTGAGACGAAGGCCGTGACCTTTCTGCAGCGAACGTGACGGGGGTTCATTCGGTTTATAGCCCTTATCCCCGAACGGCGCGATGAAGCGCCCGGCTGTAGGAGGTAGAGCCATGAAACGCCATTATCGACTCATTGGATTTACGCTGGTTGAGCTGCTGATCGTTATCAGCATCATCGCCATCCTGATGGCGACCCTGATGCCCGGTGTCTCGTGGGCCCTGGAGCTGGCCCGGCGGGCGTCCTGTGCCAATCGCCTGCGACAGATCGGCTTGGCGTGCCAGTCGTTCGCCAGGGGTCGGGAGCAGCAGTGGCCCGACCTGTACCGCGGCGTCGAGGGCGAGACGTGGCACGAGATCGGGGCCTCGCGCGAGCCCGGCCCCGACGGCGCCATGCCGACGCCCCTGAAGTCCAATACGGCCAACCTGTGGCTGCTCGCCCGGGCGGGCATCACCGAGGACACGTCCCTGTTCGTGTGCCCGTCTTCGGACCAGACGCCCGACCGGTCGGTGGCCAACCCCGCCGACGTGTGGGACTTCCGGGGCCCCCAGCACGTCAGCTACTCCTATCAGAACGTGCTCGGGCCGTGCGCCATCCGCGGCTCGGCCCCCGCCACGCTGGCCGTGGCGGCCGACGCCAACCCCCTGCGGGCCGACTTCGCCGGCGCGGTCGAGCGGCACCTGGCCTCGCGGCCGCAGTTCGAGGTCCCCCAGTGGGGGGCCGTCAACCCGGAGGCGCCCTGGGAGCTGAACAGCCCGAACCACGCCTTCAAGGGCCAGAACGTCCTCTATGCCGACGGTCGCGTCGACTGGAAGGACCATCCGTACGCGGGCCGGCACTGGGACAACATCTGGGTCGCCCGCTACAGCGATGGACCGGAGGCCGAGCCGGACGACATCGAGAGCCTCCGGGCCTGGGACGACGGCACTTCGTACGGCCGCACGGGCCGCGGGGTGGCGTCCGGCGACAAGACGGACTCGGTGCTCGCGCCGTAGGATGAGCCGGGCAGGTGCCCCTGCCGGTCCGGGGCTGTCCCGCGAAGCCGGGGCAGCCCCGGCATCTTGGCGCACCACGGCAAGCCGGCGTTTGTGGGCGGCCCGTGGTCGCAGGGCACCGGCGGAGGCCCCTTTTGGGTTTGACACACCCGCCGGAAGGCCCAATAATTAGGACGAGAGACGGGGCGCCTGCCTACGGCTTCACGCAGAAGACCTGCCCAGACAGACGGGGGAGTGGAAAGGAGGCCCACCGACGAGGTCCGGCTGTACCGTGCAGAAGACCGAAACGTCGTACCCGTACTTATTCTATCTCATGGACACAGGGGGCATCTCGCCCGACGGCGAGACCTACGGAGGACGGACTTATGATTAGGAAAGCGTTTACCCTGGTCGAGCTGCTGGTGGTGATCACCATCATCGGCATCTTGGCCATGATGCTCACCCCGGCGGTCATCGGGGCCCTGGAGGAGGCCAACAAGGCCAACTGCGCCAACAACCTGAAGAACTTCGGCACGGCGTCCCACGTCTGGGCGTCCTCGCACCGCCAGGAGTGGCCCGACGGGTTCCCGTCGAACCAGGAAAGCACCCAGTGGGACAAGATCGGCGGCACCCGCGAGGACGAGGACTCCTTCTTCAGCCCCGGCACCGGCGATGCCGAGGTCGGCAACCGTGGGGGAGACGTCGAGTCCAACACCGCCAGCATGTGGAAGATGGTGGTCAACAGCGGCCTGACGCCGCGGATGTTCCGGTGCCCGTCGACGGACCACGGCGTCGACCAGAACGTCGTCGACTATGCCACCGTCCGCGATTTCCGCGGTCACCGCTACATCAGCTACTCCTACCAGAACGTGGCCGGCGGATACCGGCTGAAGGAGACGGCGCCGAACGCGTCCGAGATGGCCGTCATGGCCGATGCCAATCCGCAGCGAGAAGACTTCACGAGTGCAGAAGAGGGCCGCGAAGGCGCCACCACGCGGAAGCTCAACGAGAGCATCATCGTCTTCCCGGATACGGTCGAGACCGAGCCGTGGAACGACCAGTTGGCCGGTACCGGCATCACCGATGAGTGGGAGCTCAACAGCCCGAACCACAACTTCAAGGGCCAGAACGTCCTCTACCTCGACGGCCACGTCGAGTGGCAGGACCATCCCTACTGCGGACCGCGGTGGGACAACATCTGGCTCCGCCGGCAGATCCAGAACACCGAGCTGAGGCCGGACGACATCGAGTCGCTCCGGGCCTTCAACGACGAACAGTCGTATGAGGGCGGAAACGAGGTCCTGGCACCCGGCGCGACGAACGATTCGTTCCTGGTGCCGTAACGGAGCTTGAGGCAGGCCCCTTCGAGCGGCCCCGGCCCGCGCGGTCGGGGCCGCTTCCTTTTTGTTTGCGCCCGCCGTCTGGCCCCCTATAATCCCAGGGCTGCCCACACGTGAGGCGGGGGTGGGCAAACGGTCGGGGCGAGTCCTGCTGGGTAAACATGGTTTCCTCCGGAGACAACGCGGCGCTGCTGGGCATCGACGTCGGCACGAGCAGCGTGAAGCTCCTGTTGTGGTTCCTTCCCCCGGCCGGGGCTGACGAGTCTCCCCCGCCGCGCCTGGCCCGGGCCGACGTCCGCGTCCGCCGCGAGGCCGACGGCACGAGCGAGATCGACCCCGGCCGGTGGTGGCAGGCCGTCCGCCGCGCCGCCGGGAAGCTCGACCTGTCGGGCGTCCGCGTCCTGGGCATCGGCACGAGCATGCTGTTTCCCGCCCTGGTGGCCCTCGACGACCGGGGCCGTCCTCTACGCCCGGCCATCCTCTACGACGACCGCCGCAGCGCCCCCGAGGTCCGCGACTTCGAGCACACGCCGCTCGGCCACCCGGCCCTGACGCACCTCCTGACGGGAAACCGGGTCCGGCCGGGGACGATCGGCCTCTCGAGCCTGCTCTGGCTCCGCGAGCACGAGCCGGAGGCGTTCGCCCGGGCCGACCGGTTCGGCGGGGCCGGGAGCTACCTGGGCGAGCGTCTGACCGGCCGGTTCGCCTGGGACACAACGAACGCGAGCCTGACGGGCCTGTGGGCGACGGCGTCGGGAGAGGCGTGGCTTCGAGGTGTGTGCCGGGCCGCGGGCGTCGGGCCCGACGAGGTCCCCAGACGGCTCGACCGGATGACGTATGGCGAGTGCCTGGCGCTGCTGGCGTCGGGGCGACCCGACCGGGAGGGCGAGCCACAGGTCGACTTTCCGCCGAGGGCCGAGGCGGGGTCGCCTCTCGCGGAGCGGATCACGCTGCCCGAGGAGGGATGGATCGACGCGCTTCTCAGCGCTGTGGGCCTCGACGCCGACCGGATGGGCGAGGTCCTCCTGCCCGGCGACAGGCTCGGCGAGCTGACCGACGAGGCTGCCCGGGCCCTGGGTCTCGAGCCGGGCATCCCCGTGGCCGCCGGGGCGGGCGACACGGTCTGCGGGGCGCTCGGCATGGGCCTGGCCACCGCCGGCGAGACCGGCGCGACCTGCGGCTCCACCGACTCGCTCGTCACGGTCCAGCGGGAGGCGGTCTTCTCGACCCGGACGATCAACATGGCCTATCTGGACCGCGAGACGTGGCTGGCGGCGTCTCCGATGAACGCGACGGGGGCGGCGGTGGCGTGGTTCGCTTCGACGCTTTTCGGGCGAAGCCGCCGGCGGTTCGAGCGGTTCTTCAGGTTGGCGGCCGATGCGCCGCCGGGGGCCGACGGCGTCGTGTTCCTGCCGTACCTTGCGGGGGAACGGAGCCCGGTCTATGATCCTTCCGCCCGGGGGGTGTTCTTCGGCCTGACGCTGGGGACGGGCCGGTCGGCGATGGCCCGGGCGGTGCTGGAGGGCATCGGTTTCGGGCACCGGCAGGTCCTGGAGATGACGGACGTGCGGCTGGGTCGGCGGGTCAAGAAGGTGGTCGCCTCGGGCGGGGCGGTGGCCCATCCGGTGGCCCGCCGGACGCGGGCCGACGCCGCCGACCGGCGGTACGAGTTCGCCGAGCTGACCGACGTCTCGGCCCTCGGGGCGGCGCTGCTCGGCGGGCTGGCCGCGGGGGTGTTCGGCTCGTGGCGGGAGGGGGCCGAGGCGGCCCGCAAGGCCGTCCGCCGGACGCCCGTGGAGCCGGAGCACGAGGGGTGGCACCGCCTGAAGCGGAACTTCGAGATCTACTCCGGCCTGTACGACGCGTTGAAGCATTGCTTTGCCCGGTAACGGATTCGGGAGACCTATGTCGCGCAAGCCACTGGCGCTGGTCCTGGCGGCCCTGGGCATCGTCGTCCTGGTCTCATCCTGGGGCGACGTTTCCGACTGGGCGGAGTCGCTGCTTCGGGGCGAGGTCCAGGTCCGTCACAAGAAGGTCGTCTACTGGACCAGTTCGGGCTCGCCCGAGGTGGACCTGAAGCGGGCCCGCCAGTTCGAGCAGATGTACCCGGACATCAACATCGAGCCGAACTTCCGGGAGACCGGCGGCCTCCAGGACATCCTGTTCATGAGCTTCCTGAGCGGGAACCCGCCCGACTACATGGAGGCGAAGGTCAACGAGCTGCGCAAGTACGTCCTCATCGGCGGGGCCCGGCCGCTCGACGATCTGCTCGCCGCGGAGAACGAGCGGCTCTGGGAGCAGATGACGGCCGAGGCGCTCGCCGAGTGGCGGGAGGCGTATCGTCGGGACCAGGAGGCCGACCCCGGCCCGGGGGCCGTCGCCGAGGCCCGGGAACGCCTCGCTCGGCAGGTGCGCCAGGCCCATCCCGAGCCCTACTTCGAGCAGTTCCAGGTCGGCAAGGCCCGCCTCTGCCGGTTCAACGTGAACCCGGACGACCGGTTCATCCGGGAGATGGAGCAGCATCCGCTGGAGGCGGCCCGGTTGCTGGCGATGAACGGCAAGGCCGTCGCCCTGCGCGACGTCTCGATGCCCGAGACGCTGACGTACAACAAGCGGCTGTTCCGGGAGGCGGCCAAGATGTTCCCGGAGGCGGGCCTGCTGGACGAGCGGGGCGAGCCGATCCCCCCGGCGACGTGGCTCGAGTTCTACAAGGCCGCCGAGGTCCTGACCCGCTTCGGCCGCGAGGTCCAGAAGCAGCGGGGCCTCGCCGAGCCGTACTGCTACGGCGTCGTCCTCCAGGGGCAGCGGTACCGGGACCTGTACCGGGGCATCAAGCCGCTGGCTTGGCGGGCGGGGTCGATCGACTTCGCCTTCGGCGGCGACACGTCGACGGTCCACCAGCACTTCGACGAGTCGACCCCGGAGGGGCGGGCCGCCCAGGCCGAGTACGAAGGCCGGCCGATCGGGCACTTCGAGTTCGGCCACGACGCGTTCCTCGGGGCGTTCGCGTTGTTGTTTAAGCTCGACCGGGCGGGGTTTGTCCTGCCGGGCACCGAGGCGCGGCACTACGAGGACGTGCGGACGGCCCTGGCCTCCGGCAAGGCCGCCATGCTCCTCGACGGGTGGCACGCGGCCCTGATCGGCGCCGAGCGGGTGCCGTGGGCGGCCCAGGACCTCGGCAGCGCCCCCATCCCGCGCCCCTACCGGGAGGGCGATGCGGCCGAGCGCGACGAGCTCTACGAGCTGCTCTCGCTGCGGGAAGCGGGCGTCGAGCTGTCGAGCGGCAACCGGCTGCCCCGCACCGGCAGCGACAAGCCCGAGTTCTTCACCTCCCTGTGCCGGTTCCCCGACGCCACCTGGGAGTGGAAGCACTTTCCGCAGCGGAACGAAGAGATCGCGAAGGCCGAGTGCCGCCGCGGCACCGTGCGGATGGAGCGGATCGCCATGGAGCACCTCGGCGATCCGGAATGGTTCCCCTACCCGTACCAGATGCAGGTCTACGACATCATCGAGGACCACTGCGCGATGTGGCCGGAGCGGCCGCTCCACAGCCCGCCCAAGGTCTCGACGGACCAGGAGGTATTCTATAAGTATTTTTATCAGCAGGACCTGACGGACGTGGGCGAGGTCCTGAAGGAGGCCCGCGAGGAGTGCCGGCGCTTCGCCGAGGAGACGAACCGCGACCTCGCCCGCCGCATCCAGGACGGCGTCGTCCGGCCCGAGGTCTGGACGTTCCCGGAGTGGGACCCGACGCGGGCGGAGGTCTTCTTCGAGCGGCAGCAGACGCTCAGCCAGTCGCCGGAGATCAAGGCCCGGCTGGAGGAGGCCGAGAAGCGGCTCGTCGCCCTCGCCAAGGGGCGGCCGGAGCTGGACCTGCTGGACGAGAGCGGCGAAGCCATTCGCGACGACGTGTGGCGGTTCCGGCCCACCGGCTCGCCCTGGCAGGTCCTGTGGGTGCCGGCCCTGGCGCTGCTGTTCATCCTGGCGTGGTTCGCCTTCATGGGCGTTCGCGAGGCGGCCCGTCGCAAGCCCGGCCTGCGGGACGTCCTGGCGACGGGCCGCAAGGGCTGGCCCGCCTACGTCTTCGTCCTGCCGGGCATGCTGGCCATCTTTGGCTTTGCCTTCTACCCGACGCTCTACCAGCTCTACCTGGCGGTGCACTCGGGCGACGGCCTGGGGCCGATGAAGTACGTCGGCTGGGAGAACTTCACCCGGGCCCTCTCGGACTGGCCTTTCTGGGGGACCATCGTTCCGAACACGCTCATCTACATCGCCATCGTGGCGGTCAGCCAGATCGTCGTGGGGATGCTGTTCGCGTGTCTGCTGAACGTCCCCCTCAAGGCCAACCGGGTGTACCGGGTCCTGTACCTCATCCCGCTGGCGACGTCCCTGGCGGTGGTCAGCGTCATCCTGATGGGCCTCCTGCGGGGGCGGGACAGCGGCCTGAACGAGCTGCTCCAATGGCTCGGGCGATGGGGGCCGATCGGGCGGCTGTACGAGGCGGTGGGCCTCCGCGATTCGATGGGGCGGATGATCGACTGGCTGGGCACGCAGCTCGGCATCTACACCATCGCCGCGGTCGGGAGCTGGCACGGCTTGGCGTTTCGGATCATCGTCCTGCTGGCCGGGCTCCAGTCGATCTCGCCGGAGTTGTACGAGGCGGCCAAGGTCGACGGGGCCAGCGCCTGGAAGCGGTTCTGGCACATCACCATTCCGGAGATGCTGCCCATCCTGGTGGTCATCGCCTTCATCGCGTTCATCGACGCCGCCCGGGGCTTCAGCCCGAGCTTCGTCCTGACCGAGGGCGGCATCGAGCACTCCAGCGAGCTGGTCGCGGTCTACATTTTCAAGTGGGGCTTCATGAAACCGGAGGGCCAGGAGGCGAACCTGGGTTACGCGGCCGCCCTCAGCGTCCTCTACGCCGTCATGCTCGGTGTCCTGACGCTGACGAACGTCATCATCATCGCCCGCCGGTGGAAGCGCCGCCTGCGAGCCGAGCAGGCGGCGGGGAGGGCGGCATGAGCCATCGCGCGACCGGGCAGACCGCGCCGCTCCTGCGGGCCGATCGGCCCCCTCGCCGAAGCCGCGGGGGGTTCGGCACGTGGCTCCGCTACCACTGGCACCACCTCTTCCTCCACGCCGTCCTCATCTTCTTCGGCCTGATCAACCTGTACCCGTTCTTCTGGATGGTCGGCACGAGCCTGAAGGCCGAGGAGGAGGCGTCGAACAGGCGGATGCGGCCTTACCCCATCGCCAAGTACAAGCTGGCGGGCGGCTTCAAGCTGGAGGACGTCCTGCCGGTGGCCCTGGAGCCGGGCCTGGCGACGGCTGAGGGGGAGCGGCGCAAGGACCTCTTGAACCGCCTCCGGAACAAGCTCGAGGTCCTCCACGTCCTCCAGCGCGACGCATTGCCCCTGAACGTGCGGCACAAGATCGGCCGCCTCGCCGCCGAGCGGGACGAGGGGTACCAGGCCCTGGAGGAGCGCGTCGAGAGACTCGAGGCCCGGCTCAAGGAGCTCGAACGGGACGAAGCCCCCCGCGAGACGCCCGAGCACGCGCACGTCCGGAAGGCCCTCTCCGCGGCCCGCGGGGAGGCCGCCGAGGGACTCAAGCGGCTCGTCAAAACGACGCTCGACCGCCTCGTGAAGGCGGGCGTCATGGAGCAACGGGCCGAGGGTGACACGTACTGGCTCTCGGCAGGCGCGTTCGAGGGGGAGTTGCCGCCAGGGCTGGGGCCGAGAGAGACCGCTGTCGCGAAGCTGCTGGTGCCCTACTACACCGTCACGCCGAAGCGCTATTCGACCGTGACGGCCCAATCGCTGGCCGACTCGCAGGAGCAGCTCAAAGAGCTGGCCTTCGGCTCCGGGGCGGTGCTCGTCCCCGTGCCCGCGGCCGAGGAAGAAGCGGCTGGGCCGGGCGAGGCGCCGGCCTATCGGTTGGCCGAGGGGGCCCGCGGCCGCCTCTACAAGGACCTCTATCCCCGGCAGGTCCTGACGCTTTGGGCCCTCCGGCAGGAGAACATCCGCCGCTCCGAGAGCCGGAGCACCTATGCCACGGACCGCCGCTCGTTCGAGCAGTACCAGAAGGAGCACGGTCTGCCGACCTGGGACCGGGCCCGCCGCGAGGTCAAGGAGCTGAGGCGGGCGGGGCACCTCGTCCCCGGGCGGTTCCAGTTCATCAACTACTGGGTCGTCCTGAAGGAGGAGAACTTTCTCCTGCACTTCATGACCAGCCTCCTGGTGACCGGGTGCGTCGTCTCCGGGTCGGTCCTGATGGCGTCGATGCTGGGCTATGCGATCGCCCGGATGAGCTTCCCCGGGCGGTGGCTGGTGCTCGGGGTCCTCATCTCGGCCTCCATTCTGCCGCAGGAGGCCCGCATGGTGCCGGTCTTCAAGATGCTGACGACCCTCGGGGGGACGGAGAACCTGTGGGGAATGATCGTGTGGCTCCTGAGCGGCGGCGTCGGCCACACGCTCATTATGGCGGGCTTCTTCCTGTCGCTTCCGAAGGAGGTGGACGAGGCCGCCGAGGTCGACGGCGCCGGGCCGTTCCGGAAGTTCTTCGACGTGGCCCTGCCCATGGCCCGGCCGGTCGTCATGACGGTCGCCCTCTTCTCGTTCATCGGGGCCTGGAACAACTTCATGGTGCCGCTGCTCTGTACGATGTCGCGCCCGAGCATGCAGCCGCTGGTCGTGGCGGTGGTCAACTTCCAGCGGGGCCACGAGGGCAAGTGGCACCAGATCAATGCGGCGGCCGCCGTGATGATCGTCCCCGTCATCATCCTGTTCCTGCTGGTGCAGAAGCACATCGTCAAGGCGATCGCCGTGGGGCACCTGAAGGGGTGATGGGCCCGCGCGGGGCAGGGGTCGGCGCACGGCCGGCAGGCCGTACCATCGCCTCCCTCTCCCCTCCGCGGGAGAGGGGCGGGGTGAGGGGGCCGTTCTGGAACAGCCGCTCAGCCGATGTAGGGCAGGCCCTGCAAGAGACGCATCCGCGACCGGAGGGCCATCGCCTCGTACCGGCACATCTCGTGGCAGCAGAAACACGCGATGCATTTCTTATAGTCGATGACCGGGCCCTCGTCGGTCATCGTGATCGCCTCGACCGGGCAGGCCTTCGCACACGAAGCGCACTTGACGCACTTCTTGTAGACGACCCGCGGCCGCTTCACGACCAGCATCCCCGCCAGCCGTGACAGCCACGTCCCGATGCCGCGGCCCACCATCGGGACGCGGAAGTCCGGCACGACCTCGAACGGGCCGTCCAACTCGATCCCGTCGAGCGTCGCGGGCCCGAAGCCCCGCTCCTCGGCGATCCGCAGCATCGCCACCTGCCGCGGCTCCAGGCCCATCATGGCCGCCATGACCGTGTCGAGGGCGACCGCGTTGTCGGAGGCGACGAGCCGGCCCACGCGGCGGACCTTCCCGCCCGAGGGGCCCTCGCCCTCCATGGCGAAGACCGCGTCGAGGATGGCGAGGTCGGGCGGGCGGACGGCGAAGACGTCGACGACCGCCCGGGCGAAGTTCTCCTGGCCGACCGCATCCCGGTGGAGGCGGGTCTTCTCGCCCCCGACGAGGTGCCCGTAGCAGTTCTTGACGGCCCCGGTGATGCCCGTTGCCACGTGCGTCTTCATCTTGGGCAGACTTACCAGAACGTCCGCCTCCAGGACCTCGCGGGAGAAGGCGAGCTGGTCGGCGAAGTCGGACCGGACGTCGGTCCGCACGGGCGAGGAGCCGAGGTTCACAAAGTAGTCGCCCGCCACGGCCAGGTGGCCCGAGACGCGGGCGGTCTGCTCGTTCGACCCGTAGGCCCGCATGCCGGGGTTATCGCCGACCCAGAGGACGGCGGGGTCTCGGCGTTCGACAGCCTCGATGGCCGCCCGCAGGACGCTCGGGTGGGTGCAGATGTGCCGGTCGGGCTTCGTCGGCCCGAGCATGTTCGGCTTGATGAGGACCTTGCGGCCTTCGATTGGCGGGGCATAGGTGGCGACGGCCTGCTCGACGGCCTCCCCGACCGATTCGTAGTCGCATTCCCAGAGCGATACCCGCGTCATGCTCCCTCCGGTTTCGGACTGAGCAACGGCGACGGATTTCCGCAGGTTCCGCAGATTACGCCGATGAAAGCGGAAAAAGGTCGAGGCAGAGAAGACAAACCAACACTCCCACGGCCGTTTCTGTTTGCTCTCCCGTCTGCTGCTTCGTGGTCGTTATCTGCGGCATCTGCGTGGTCCGTTCGACTCGTATGGTCGGGGCCCCGCCCAGGACGGCGTCTGCGGAAGGCAGTTGCCGTCACGCCGTTTCTGCGGGTCGGACGGCGAAGTAGCCGTGGCCGACGATGTCGAACACCTTCTCCTCGACGATCTCCAGGTCCGCCTCGCGGAACATGGTCCGCCAGCTCTCGGCGTCGGTGATCGTCTGGTTCGTCAGGTCGTGGTACAGGTGATGCTCCAGAAAGGCCGTCGGCTGGCGGCGGAGCTTCTCGTGGGGCTGCTTGCAGAACTCGCCCACGTAGAGCAGGGCGCCCGAGAACTCGTCACGGAGCTTGCGGAACAGCTCGACCACCGTCTCGTGGCTGTCCGGGCGGAGGTACTCGTGGTACGTGTCGACCGCCGTGATGGCGTCGATGCCGCTCTCCGCGGCAGCCAGGTCCTCCAGGTGGAACATGTCGGCCTCGCGGACCTCGATGCGGTCGGCGTACGGCGACCCGGCCAGCACTTCCCGGGCGTACGCCACGGTCGGCGGATCGTTGTCGATGCCGATGGCCGTCAACCCGGGCAGCGCTTCGCAGGCGAAGAACAGGAACGCCAGGTCGCCGCAGCCCAGGTCCAGGACCCTCCGGGCCCCCTGCCGGCGGAGCATGTCGACCAGGATCGGGTAGGGGAGCGTCCGGCAGAGCTGGCCGCTGCCTCGGCCCACGTACTTGCCCAGCCGCTGGACGTCGTCCGGGTAGGAGGCGTCGCCCCGCAGGAGGTCGATGAGCCGGGCGAAGACCGGCTCGTAGGCGTAGGTCAGCTCGAAGAAGCCCCGCGGCTCGGCCATGAGGCGCGCCAGCTTCGGCATCACGCGGACCCGGCCGCCCTCGACGCGGACCAGGCTCAGCCCGTCCAGGTAACTGAGGATGCTCTCGGCGACGTGCCGGTTGAGGCCGCACTCTGCGATCAGCTCGTCCACGCCCGTCTCGTCGGCCTCGAGCAGGCGGTCCAGAGCGCCCGTCTCCAGGAGGCCCCACAGGCAGGAGCAGACGGCGTAGCCGCGGACGTGGGGCAGGGCCTCGTCGAACCGCTTCTTCATGCGGATCGCCTGCGGCAAGCCCAGCAGGCGAACGACATCCAGCAGTTGTCCCATGGGGTTACTCGCTTTCGACCGCCTTGGCCTCGGCCGGAACGGGCTCGGCCGAGATGATGCCGGTGTCGTAATCGGCCCGGACCCGCTCGCCCGGCCGCACCATCAGGAACCGCTCCGCGTCCCACCGGCCGTCCAAACCGTCCTGCATCAGCGAAAGGTCGCCCGACGCGCGGACGAACTCCCATCCTCGCTCACGACAGACGGCCCGGACCTGCTCTTCCAGGTCCCGGCCCCGGTCGAAGTCGAACTCGATGAGCGCCCCGTGGGTGTAGTTCTGCTGCCAGGCCCCCATCACGTCGGCGAGGTACTCGGCGTTGTCGCGGCCGTACCTGGCGACCAGCTCCTCGAACGCCGCGTGCCGGGCCGGCCCCAGGCCGCTCTTGGCCATTGGCCCGACCCGCTCGGCCCGCTCGTCCTTGCACTCCAGCCACCCGCTGGAGTACCAGTAGGTGCCCGGCCGCTCGGCAAAAAGCTCGGCGTAACGTTCCTTCGACCCCAAAAGCAGCGTGATGCAGTCGTGGGCCCGCGGGACGACGAGCGGCACGGCCCCGGCCCGCACCCCCGCCAGGGCATTGTTGCACAGGCCGTAGCCGAGGACCACCGCGTCGTGCCGTTCCGGGTCGGCCTCGTCGACGGTGGGCTGGAGCCGCTGGCGGCAGAGGTCGCTGTTGGAGTGGAGACCCTGGGGCAGGAGGACCACCTCGACCGTGTGGGCCGCCCGGGCCGCGCACCAGTACAGTTCCCGCCGCAGCACGTCGCAGCCGATGGCCCGCAGGCGCATCATCGGACCGTCTCTTCGGCGGGCGGTTCGTAGGCGGCCAGGACGTCGAACTGCTGCTCGAAGTCCACGTCGTTGACGAGGAACTTGTGCTTGTACTGCTCGGCCCGCCCGCGGTGGGTCCGGATGGCCTCCCGGTCGAACGCCCGCCAGGTGCCGTCCGGCACGGTCTTGACGCGAACGGGCGACAAGCGTCCGCTGGCCCGTTTCTCTCGGTATTCGATGTTCAGGTCGGCCAGCGCGTCCTCGACCGCCGCCGCCAGCCGCGGCGCCGCGTCGGCCGGCACCTCGCTTTCCTCGGCCAGCAGGCTGTAGTAGGGCACCGTTTCCCACGTGGGGCAGAGGCAGTAGCTGTGGACGTCGAGGCCCAGGTCGGCCACCGACTCGTTCACGGCCGAGACGACCTGGAACTCGGTTATCTTCTCGCCCGTCAGGTTCGACGTGTGCTCGCCCTTGTTGAGGAACCGGATGGCGGGGACGGGGCCGGCCCGGCCGGTCACCTCCACCAGGTCGCTGATGTTGTAGCGGAACAGGCCGCCCGGCGTCGTCAGCACCAGGAAGTACCGGCCGCCGATCTCGACCTCCTCCGGCAGCAGCGTCTCGGGGTCGTCCTTGCCCGCCTCCGACTCGGGCATGAACTCGTAGACCGTGCCGGTGACTTCCAGGAGGCCGGAGCTTCCCTCGTTGCGAAGGGGCACGGAGAACCGGCCCTCGGAGGCAATCAGGCCGATGTCGCGGACCGGGCCGTGGCCCCAGTAGCGGCGGACGTCACGCAAGTAAAGACTGAGCGTCCCCCCCTTCCACGTCCCGATGACGGGCAGGTCCCAGACGTCCCTGGGGCGGAGGGTGCCGGTCTCGCGGCGGATCTGTTCCAGCTTGCGGACGCGACCGGGCACCGGCCTCAGGTCGCGCTCGATCCGCTCGCGGTACGGGGCGCCCAGGTCGATGTCCGACTTCAGCGTCCCGTCGGCGAGGTCCCTCAAGAGCTGCTCCTGGTTCTCTTCCATGGTCCGGGCCAGGCCCAGCAGTGTGCTCGGGTTCGCCGTGATCGGCGAGAGCCGACGGTGGGTCAGCCCGAGGCGGCAGGCGAGGTAGTACTTCGTTTCGGTGTCGCCGGCGTAGACGACCTCGGGGGGCACGGCGTAGAGCCAACGGACGCTGCGTCGCTGGGCCTGGGCCGTCAGGCCGCTCATGGCGCCGCCGGGCAGGCCGGACGGGGTGGTTTCCTCGTCCATGCGGCTGGCGAGCTGGAGAAACTTCGCCCCGAACGCGTCGCGGTTGTCGTCGAGGGCCCCGGCCCCCCAGACCAGCCAGCCCAGCCGGTACGCCTTCAGGGCCGGGTCGGTCACGGGGACCATCTTCGGCGTCCCCGTGGTGCCGCTCGTCATGGCGAACATGTGGATCGTCGTGCCGGGGGCGAACAGGGCCTCCGTTTCGCCCCGCTGGACGCGGTCGACGTACGGGGCCGACCGCTCGTACCCCGCCACCGGCATCGCCGACCGCAGGTCGTCCAGCGTCCGGACGCGGTCGAGGCCGAAGTCTCGGGCGAAGTCGCTGCCGGCCACGAGGTCCAGAATCTGCCGGAACAGCTCGGCCTGGGTCTCGGGGGCGCGGCGGACGGCCCGGAGCCAGCGGGACGTCTGGCGATAGGCCTCGAGGCGGACCGGCGTCCAGATGGCCCGCCACATCCGCATCGAGAGGTTGAGCGCCATAGGTCGGTCCGTCTAGCCGGCCATGCGGGCCGGTGTCTTGCCGGTCTCGGCCCCGGCGAGGTGCTTGTCGAAGAACGACACGAGCGTGCGGGCGTAGGTCTCAGGCTCGGTCGCCACGGCCTGGTTGTGCTTGGCCTTGGGGCAGACCCAGATTTCCTTCTCGCCCACCTTGACGTCGTAGAGGTGCTGCTGGTACTCGGGCCGGACGTAGGCGTCGCGCTCGCCGACGATGAACAGGGCCGGCACCCGGTCGAGCCGCATCAGGGCCTTGCGTGCGCTGGGAAAGCGGCACCGGAGCTTCAGCTCGACGTACAGGAGCGAGATGGCCCGGACGAGGCGGCACCCGAGGGTCGGCTCGCGGTCCGAGAGGTCGATGTTGGCGAAGATCAGG
This sequence comes from uncultured Anaerolineales bacterium, assembly GCA_964526295.1. Lineage (GTDB taxonomy): Bacteria > Planctomycetota > Phycisphaerae > FEN-1346 > FEN-1346 > CAZGKW01. The sequence goes on along the minus strand of CAZGKW010000020.1, from coordinate 64,402 downwards.
GCCCACCGCCGGATGAAGTGGTCCAGGCTGTAGTCGGTCGAGAAGACGCTGTCGAGGGCCAGGCACCGGATCCGCGGGTCGAGGGCGGCGGCCACGACGGCCGCGCTCGCCCCCCGGCTGATGCCCAGGATCCCCACGCCCCGCTCCTCCACGTCGCGCCGGCCCGCCACGTAGTAGAGGGCCGCCAGGACGTCGTTGACCTCGTGGTGGCTCGGCCAGGGGCGGACCTCGTAGTCCCGAGGCGTGCTGCTGCCCCCGTGGCTGCGGAAGTCGAAGCTGAAGACCGTGTACCCGGCGTCGATCAGGCTCCGGCCGTAGCGGCCGGCGCTGTACATGTCGCTGCCGAACTCGTGGCAGAAGATCACCGTTCCCCGGTCCGGGAGGTCCGCCGGCCGGTCGACGAACATGCCCCGGAGGCTTCGCCCGTCGCGGCTCATGAACGTGACCACCTCGCCGCCGGGCGGCTCGTAGTCCTGCGGATTGGCGGTCACCGGCATGGAGTGGTCCAGGAAGATGTTCATCGCGATCCGGGACCACTTGGCGATGATGGCCAGGACCACGAAGAAGACCGCCGCCAGCACCGCCCCGATCAGCAGGCCCAGCCAGTGCCGGCCCATCCAGGCCAGCAGCCCGTTCTCCTCGCCCCCCGAGGCGGCAAGCAGACCCCAGGCGGCAGGGGGAAGCAGGGCAGCAACAGCCGAGATCGATGGCATGGCTTCACCCGCGGGTTGGCGGCCCCGTCGCTCCGGCCGGCGCCACCGGCACCCGCATCGAATGGGACCCGTCGAAGGGCTGCGGCCGCGCTTCGGCCGCCCGGGACCCCCTATGGCACGTGCCGGCGGACGACCAGCGTGTCGTTCTGGCCGCCGAAACCGAACGAATTCGACAGGCACACCTCGACCTCGGCCTCGCGGGCTTCCTGAGCGACGTAGTCGAGGTCGCAGTCCGGGTCGGGGGTATCGAGGTTGATCGTGGGCGGCACCACGTGATCGCGAATCGCCAGGACGCACGTCATCAGCTCGGTCGCCCCGGCCGCGGCGATCAGGTGGCCCAGCATGCTCTTCACGCTGGAGACGGGGACCCGGTACGCGTGATCGCCGAAAACCTTCTTGATGGCGAGGGTCTCGACGCGGTCGTTCTCCTGGGTCCCGGTGCCGTGGGCGCTGATGTAGTCGATGTCCTCGGGCTTGACGCCGGCGTCGCTGAGGGCGGTCCATATGGCGGCGGCGGGGCCTCGGCCCTCCGGATGGATGTCGGTCATCCGATAGGCGTCGGCGCTGGACCCGTAGCCGGTGATCTCGGCCCAGATTCGCGCCCCCCGGGCCTTGGCATGCTCCAGTTCCTCCAGGACCATGATGGTCGACCCCTCGCCGAGGACGAAGCCCGCCCGGTCGCGGTCGAACGGGCGGCTGGCCTTGGGCGGGTCGTCCTTCGGCTCGGTCGAGATGGCCGTCAGCAGGTTGAACCCCGTCACGCCCAGGGGGTGGATCATCGAGTGCGTGCCGCCCGAGAGCATCAGGTCGGCCCGGCCGGTGCGGACCAGCTCGCGGGCCTCGCCGAGGGCCTGCGTGCTGGCCGCGCACGCCGTCAGGCACGAGTACGCCGGACCGCCCAGCCCGTGCTCGCACGCCAGGTGGCTCATGGGCATGTGGGGCTCGACCTCGAGCTCCCGCATGGCCTCGAACCGCGTGATGCCCAGGTCGGCGAACCTGCCCGGGTCCACCGACCCGTGCTCCTCCATCCCGTACATCAGGCAGTCGGCGGTGGTCATGAAGTCGAGGACCCCCTCGCCGCTCCCGAGGTAGATGCCGAACCGCGACGGGTCGTAGTCGTCGGCGTTGAGGCCGGAATCGTCCAGGGCCATCCTGCCGGCGGCCATCGCGAACACGACGTTGCGCCCCGCCATTTCGAACTCGGACGGGTCCCGCACGTAGTTGGACACGTCGAACGACTCGGACACCTGGGCGGAAAAGGGGGTGGGGAACGTCTCGGACTCGAAGATCCGGGTCGGGGTGATGCCGCTGCGGCCGGCGAGAAGGTTCTCCCACGTCTCCTCGACGGTCAGTCCGAGAGGGTTGACCGTGCCCATGCCGGTTATGACGACGCGTCGCTGCATGGCTGGTTCCCGTCGCCAGGGGCGCGCTCGCCCTGCGCGGTGCTATCGATTCACTCGGACGACGACCGCCGCCGTCTGGCCGCCGACCATGTTCGTCGTGGCCAGGACGAGGTCCTTCTCCAGGGGCCGCGGCTCGCCCCTGACGAGGTCCAGGTCGATGCCCGGGGCCGGACGGTCGCAGTTCAGGATCGGCGGGATGGTCCCTTCGCCGGCCAGACGGAGGGCCACCATCAGGTCGGCGACGCCGCTGGGGGCGCCCATGTTGCCCGTGACGCCTTTGGTGGCGGTCACGGGGACGGCGGCGCCGTCGAGGGCCGCGGCCAGACCGGCGGCCTCGCCCCGGTCCTGCATCGGCAGCCCGGTCCCGTGCGCCAGGATCGCCCCGAGGTCGGCCGGGTCGGCGTGCGCGTCCTGAAGGGCCCGGCGGACGGCATGGGCGACGGCCCGTCCGTCCGGCTCGCACGCGTTGACGCCGGCGGTCTGGGCGGAACCGCCCGTTCCGAGCACCTCGCCGTACGTCCTCGCACCGCGGGCCTCGGCGTGGTCGGCACGCTCGAGCATCACGACGCAGGCCCCCTCGGCGGCCACCATGCCGGCGGCGTCGGAGTCGAAGGGCCGGCTGGCTCGCGGCGGGTCGTCGTTGTTGAGCGTCAGACGATCCAGCAGATCGAGCCGGAGGAACGTGATCGGCGAGACGCGGCTCTCGGCCCCGCCGGTCAGCATCAGGTCGGCCGCCCCTCGGCGAATGATGCGGACGCACTCGTCCAGGGCGAGGAGGCCACCGGCATCGCCCAGCGTCAGCGAGTTCGAGGGGCCTTGCGCGTCCCACAGGACGCCGATGTGGCAGGCATGCATGTTCGGGAGAAACTTCAGCAGCCACAGGGGGAACATCTGGGGGATCCCCTCCGTGCCCCACTTCTTCAGGCTGAACGTCTCGCCCGCGTAGGATGCCTGGACCGACGGCGCCAGGTCGTCGAGTTCGGTCGGGATGAAGTTCGTGCCGAAGACCATGCCGAAGCGGGCCGGATCGATGCTCGGCAGGACGGCCTCGTGGGCCTTGAGGTCGCCGATGGGCAGCCCCGTGTCGAGCATGGCCAGGTTGGCCGCCGCGACGGCCATCTGGATGTCGATGGCCATGACCTTGGCGTTCTTGCGGATGTAGCGGACCTGGTCCTTCCGGACGCCCGCCGACGGGTCGAACTCCTCGACCTCGCCGCCGATGCGGCTCATCTCGACGGAGGCGTTGTCGAAGCGGCTCAAGAGGCGGACGATGGACCGTCCCTCTCGGACGGCCTGGACGAGGGGCTCGACGCCCGTCCCGGCCGGGGTGACCGCCCCCATCCCCGTGATGACGATCCGATCCGTCAACGGCTCCTCCCGCTCATTCGGACGGCCCCGGGGCCTGGAGGTCGCGCAGGCTCCGCATTCGGAGCAACTGGACGAAGTCGTCGGTGAACACGAAGTTCTCGTCGCCGACCTCGGGCGGCGCGTTGGCCGGGTCGAGATGGGCGAAGAGGACCTCGATCTCGGCGACCAGGTCGTCGCCCCGGGTGATTCGCCCCTCGATCGACGCCCCCTCGGACCGGACCTCGCCGCGGACGGACGCCTCGAACCGGATCTGGTCGCCGGGACGGACGCGGGCGTGGAACGTCGCCTTGGCCACTTTCGCCAGGATGACCCGCTCGGCGAAGTCCAGGGCTTCGCCGACCAGGATGCCGCCCGTCTGGGCCATCCCCTCGATCATGAGGGTCGGCGGGTGGATCGGGAAACCCGGGAAGTGGTCGTGGATGTGCTCCTCGGCCATCGTGACGTTCTTGATGGCGACGGCGCGGCGGCCGCTCTCGAAGGCGACGAACTTGTCGATCCAGATCCAACGCATCAGGCGGGACCCTCAAGGTGCCCGTATAGAGTCGAGCCCAACCGGGTCCGCTTCGTCCGGACGAGGCGGGCGCGGCCGGGCTCGGGTCGCCCGAGCGAAAGCCGATTCAGGCGGCTTCCTCGCTCAGCTTCGCCTCGATGTAGTTGACGATCATCTCCACCGTGAACAGGTCGCCGATGTCCTGGACGCTGGGGTTTTTCTCGAACTCCGAGAGCTTGGCGTAGGGCATCCGCGTCCGAAGCTCGGCCAGGCCCTTCTCGGTCAGCTTGCCGTCCTGAACGAACTCGTCGCTGTTCAGGATGCTGTCGGGGAACAGATCGCCCCGCGGGATCTTGACGTTGAAGGCCTTTTCGAGCCGGAAAACAATGTCCAGGTAATCGATGCTTTCGGCCCCGAGATCGGCCCCGATCCGGGCTTCCGGGGTCACCTCGTCCTCGTCGACGCCCAAGGCGTCCACCAGGCTCTCCCGGACCTTGTCCATGATCTCGTCGCGAGTTGGCGCCATCTCGTCTGACCTCCCAGAGTGCCCGGTCCCCCGGCTCCGCGGCCGGACCGCCTCAGCGGCCCGCCTCCGGCGACACCTGCTCCGCCCCCTCCAGAGCCTGCGGACCTCCGATCATCCGAAACCGTTCCCTCATGTGCTGCCGGAGGGCCCCGTCCAGTTCCTTTCCGGCCGGGTCCTCATCGGCCACGTTCAGATGCTCCAGGGCCATCCGGGCCTGGACGCACACCTGCCCCTCCCAACGACCGACCCCCTTGAAGCGGCTCGCGTCGGGGCCGATCTCCAGGGCCTCGACCTCCATCACGAGCTGCCCGCCCGGACGCAGAAAGTTGCCGTATCGGACGTTCCGCGCCTCGCGGAGCAGCACCAGCGTCTTCTGGAAGTCGGTCTCGACCCGGACCAGCCATGCCGCCGACTGGACCAAGGCTTCCAGCATCATCACGCCCGGCAGCACGGGGTACGCCGGGAAGTGGTCCGCCAGGTACTCCTCGGCCAGACTCAGGCTCTTGACCGCGACGATCCGTTTGCCCGGATCGAGTTCCAGGATGCGGTCGACCAGGTAGAATCTCATCGCGTTCCAGGACGAAGCATTCTATCGCGGCCCCGTCGCCGCGTGCAAAGCCTTTTTGCGCCCCCGCCGGGCCACAGACCGGACCGGACCCGCGCGTTCGATATGCCCTGCCGATCGCCGCTTTCCACCGGCGGTCCGGCGAGGCGAGAATAGAACGCGGACCCTACCACAGGGCCGCGCCGCCTGCAAGCCAAAAACCGGACCTCATCCCCCCTCGGCGGCCAGGCGGTTCAGCACCTCCACGCCGCGGGCCAGCGTCTCGGGCGGCGCCGCATACGAGATGCGGAAGTGCGTGTCCCGCTCGCTGAACACCCCGCCGGGGATGACGAGGACCCCCGCCTCGATGGCCCGCTCGACGAACTCGGTCCCCCGCCCGCCGGGGGCCTCCGGGAAGATGTAGAACGCCCCTCCGGGCTTCTCCACGCGGAACCGCCCACGCAGCCCTTCGTACACGAGGTCCCGCCTGGCCCGGTACTCGGCGACGTGGGCCGAGACGTCCGTCCGGAGGGCCTCGACGGCCGCCCGCTGGAACGGCGCCGGAGCGCAGACAAACGTGTATTGCTGGAGCGTGGTCATCGCGCCGAGGACCTCCGGCGGCCCGGCCGCGTAGCCCAGCCGCCAGCCCGTCATGCCGTAGGTCTTCGAGAAGCCCCGCAGCAGGATGACCCGGTCCGAGAGCGGCCAGACGCTCGGGCAATCGCCGTCATAGGCGAAGTGGCGGTAAATCTCGTCCGAGAGGACCAGCAGGCCGTGCCTCTCGGCGACGGCCGCGGCCGCTTCCATCTCCTCCGCCGTGTAGACCACGCCGGTGGGGTTGGCGGGGCTGTTCAGGACGAGCATCCGCGTCCGGTCCGTGACGGCGGCCTCCAGGCGGTCGGCCCGAAGGCGAAAGTCCGGGTAGGTGTCGACGAAGACCGGCCGGCCGCCCACCAGGTTCACGAGGTGTTTGTACATGACGAAGTAGGGGTCCGGGACGAGGACCTCGTCGCCGGGGTCCAGCGTGGCCATCAGGGCCAGCAGGATGCCGCCCGAGACGCCACTCGTGATGAGCACGCCCCCCTCGAACGAGCCGAATCCGCGGCGGAGGTCGGCGGCGACGGCCCGCCGGAGGTCGGCCTCGCCCTGGGTGACCGTGTACCGGTTGGCCCCGGAGCGGATGGCCTCGATGGCCCGTTCCTTGCACGGCTCGGGCACGTCGAAGTCTGGCTGCCCGATGCTGAGGTTGACCGGGTCTTGGAGTCGGGCGGCGAGGTCGAAGACCTTGCGGATGCCGGAGGCGTCGATCGCGCCCATCCGGTCGGCCAGAAGCGTGCCGCGTTGGGACACGTTGCGGCTCCTCGTCCGGCGGTAGGCGCCGCCCGGTCGCGGGTGCCCGAAAATCCGGCCGCCCCCGTCGCAGGGCGGGCAAGCCGCCGTCCGACAGGGGGCGGGGTCTTTCCACGTCACCGAGACGCCTACGCGGACGCCTCCTCTTGGGCCGCACCGGCTTCGGCCTCGGCGGCCGCTTCCTCCGCCTTGGCTGCCGCAGCGGCCTTCTTCCGGGTCTGGACGCGGCGGTTCGCCACCTTGGGCAGACCGAAGACGTCCTGGTCCTCGTCCCAGCGGTCGTCTGCCTTCAGGGCCTCGACCCGCTCGGCCCGCGACAGCACGTTCCGGTGCCGGGTCAGCTCGCCCGTGCTCTTGAGGCTCTTGTCCATCGACATCTGCGAAAGCTCCTTCCGTCTGACGGTCAGTCGACCTGGACCGAGTAGGCGTCGGGATCGGCCCGCCACCCGGTCTCGCGGGCGAACCGCACCTTGAGGGCGTTGACCGTCTCCTTGAACCGGTCCGACTCCGCCTTGGTCGCGAACTGCTTGCTCGTGTAAAGGTAGTAGTACTGCTGCCTCAGGTCCAGCTCGGTCTCGATGCCGTGCTGAAGCAGGTAGGCACGAAGCTTGTCCGTGTACTCGGTCTGGGACAGGGGCAGGCGTCCGGCGATGCGGACCCGCCACTCGCCCTTTGGCTGGGGTGTCGTCGGTGTGCCGCCGGCCCCCGGCGCCTCGCCGGCCGGAGTCGTCTCGCTGCCCCCAACGGGTGTCTCCGTCTGGCGGCCCCCATGCGATTCCCCGCCAGTGTCCGGCCCCGGAGCGGTCGGGCCCCCTTCACCCAGCAGGCCGGGCGTCGGCGCTTCCGCCTGGACGGTCGGGAAGTCGGGCTCCCTGGATGGGTTCGGCAGCGAGGCCGGCCCCGCCAGCCACGTCCCGATGAAGATGCACAGCACGCACAGCCACGCGAAGACGATGGCGAGGATGCCGACCCAGAAGTAACTCAGCGTAACGGTCCCCTCCGCCAGCCGGGCCTTGACGGTCGATATCCAGGACTGGCGGCGCTCGGCCGGGGCGGGGGGCTCCGCCGCAGCAGCAGGTGGAGGCGGGGGCCCCGGCTCCCGGCGACGGCGGACGAGCGGCGCGGGCCTTTCCTCCTCCTCCACCACCTCCTCCTTCTGCTGCTGCTCGCGCTCCGTCCGGGCCTGCCGCTCCTCGCGCAGGATCTCGAAAAACGCACGCGGTGGGGATCGCTTGGCCATGGACAGACACCCTCCCGACGTCGCTTACGCCGCGAATCAGGGGCAGTATAGACCTCCCCGACGGGATGCGTCAAGGCGCTAGCCCAGCCCCCCGCGAGAGGGCGTTCGGTCGCATGACCACCTGGGAAGGGCTGCTCCGACCCCTCCGGCCCTCGTACACACCTGTGGAAGGAGGGTGACCGATGACTGCCTGTCGAGCCGTCGTGCCGGCTGCGATCGTGCTGATGCTTGCGTGGGCGTCTCCGGCCGGGCCCGGGCATGCCGGAGCGACCTCCGAGGGCGCGAAGGGCCCCGCTACACAGGGGGTCGACGGGGGGTCACCGGCGGGGACGTCAGGGGCCAACGACGTGGCGTTTGACACCGTTGAGGCACTCCTCAGGACCGTTCCGAAAGACCGCATGCCGCCGGGTAACGCGGACGGCCAGGCCGTCCGGGCCTTCCGCCGATGGGCCAAGGAGACGCTGGCGGGTCGGCGGCTCATCGCCGAGATCGTCGTCGACCGCGTCTCGGCGTCCCTGGACGGCACGGCCGTGCTCCGCGGGCACGTGGCGGTGCCGATCGGCCTCCACGGGCGGACCGCCCGGTGCAAGGTCCAGGCCGACTTCCGCTACGGAGCCGCCGCTGCCCTGGCCCAGGCTCCGGGGCGGTCGGTGACGCTTGTCGGGAAGCTCGCCTCCTCGGACCCGCTCTATCCCAGCCGGGGGACCGTCCGGACGGCGGGCGGCGAGGTCCGCGTCGCCGGCTGGAGCGAGCGGTACGCGTTCCTGGCCGTCCACCTGGTCGAGTGCAGCACGGACGCGGCCCCGCGGCCGCCGAAACCCGGCCCGGGGCCGGCACCCGCGAGGGAGCCGCCACCGTCCGAACCGCCGCCCGCCAAGGCACCCGCAAATGGGCCCGGGCCGGCCTTGGCCGTGCCGCACGTGAAGCCCGACTTGGATCCTGCGGCGGCGCCGAACGCAGAGGTGACCGAGCCCGGCGAAGAGAAGGTCGGGTTCTTCGGCGTCCGCGACACCCGGGCCACCCGGATCGTCTACGTTGTGGACCGGTCCGGCAGCATGACCGACTCGATCGACTACGTGAAGTTCGAGCTGAAGCGGAGCGTCGCGGCCCTCAAGGACGACGTCATGTTCCACATTTGCTTCTACTCGTCCGGGCCGCCAGTCGAGATGCCCACGAGGACGCTCGTGCGGGCCACCGACGCCGCGAAGCAGCGGGCCTTCGACTTCATCGACGGCATCATCCCCCAGGGTCAGACCGACCCAACCGTAGCCCTGGAGCGGGCGTTCGAGGAGAAGCCCGACCTGATCTACCTGTTGACGGACGGTGAATTCGACCGCCGGGTCGCGGACCGCGTTCGAGAGCTCAACCGCGAGCGGAAGGTCCGCGTCCACACTGTCGGCTTCATCTATAACACGGGCGAGCGAGTCCTGAAAGAGATTGCGGCCCGGAACGGCGGCCTGTACAAGTTCGTCACGGAGAAGGACCTGGCCCGAATGGGCCAGGAGGAGGGGTCGAGGGAGGCGCCATGAGACGATTCGGGGTCATCGCCGCGCTGACGGCCCTGATGTTGGGACCCGCTCCCTTCGTGGACGCCGGCGAGCCGAACGCCGATGCGTCCGCCGCCGAAACGTCCGGTGACAAGGCGGCGAAGCCGGACCCCGGCCGCACCATCCGGGGCAAGCTCACGCCGCCGGCGCGGGTGCGCAAGGCCTACCTGTGGGACCGCGGCAGCGACCTGAAGGTGCCGGTCGAGATCGACCGGCGGACCGGGACGTTCGAGGTGACGGGCCTCCGGCTCGGGACGTACGACCTGATGATCGAGACGCCGTGGGGCCGGCTCGAAGGCGTCGACATGGCCCCGAAGATCAGCGAGTACGACGCCCTGATCCCGCCCGAGTACCGCACCGAAGACATGGGCCTGGAGGTCGGCGGGACGCCCGGCAAGGAGGACCTGGAGGCCATCCGCCGCCACATCTACGAGGTCCGCCGGCACGAGAACAAGGTCCGCGACCTGGCGATCCGCGGCACGGCCGACAAGGCCGTCGTCCTGGTCGAGCTGATGCTCGACCAGCCCTTTGTGGGTCGCAAGGGCGACGAGATCGTCTGGCGGATGGAGCAGTGGTACTACGAGAAGAAGTACGACTCGTGGGCCAGGTTCCGCACGCGGGTGCTGACGCGGCATCGGGTCTCGAAGCGGGTCTGGCAGACGTGGGGGTGGATGTTTGAGCCGAAGGTCGGCGGCCTGACGATCACCGAGGACCGCACCGAGCCGATCGTCGTCGAGTACGAAGTCCCCGCCAAGCCCGATCCGGCGATGGGCCTGGCCGGCACGAAGCTCCCCCCGCCGCACGAGAAGTAAGGCCTTGGCCTAACCGCAGAGAAAAGCCAGGATAGCTGAGCAAAGGCAAACAAGAATGCCGTTTTTTTGACTTAGAGCTGGCTGTTCTGTGCGCCCTCTGCGCCTCTGCGGTTTCAGTCACGCTTGACGAGCCGGCGGAGGGTCCGGAGGTTGACCGGGTCCATCTTGCGGCCTCGCCGGTCCTTCTTGGGCGTCTCCAGGATGAAGGGCAGCTCCGCCAGGGCCGGGTGATTGACAATCGCCCGGAAACCTTCGAGGCCGATCGACCCCCTTCCGACGTGCTCGTGCCTATCGAGGTGCCCGCCCAGCTCCCCCTTCGAGTCGTTGACGTGGACGACCTTGACGCGCTCGATGCCCACCGCCGCGTCGATCGCGTCGAGCGTCTCCTCGACCGCCTCGGCCGTCCGCAGATCGTACCCCGCGGCGAAGAGGTGGCACGTGTCGATGGCGATGTCGAGCCGGTCGCCGCAGTCGCACTCCTCGAGAAAAAAGGCGAGCTGCTCGGGCGTCGAGCCGAGGACGCTCCCGGCCCCGGCGGTGGTCTCCAGGAGGACCCGGGCGTCGTGGTCGCGCCGCCGGTGGAGCCAGTCGAACGCCCGGACGATCCGCCTCAGGCCGCCCCGCTCGGTCGAGTCCGTATACGAGCCGGGGTGCAGGACCAGGCCGATCAGTCCGAGCCGCTCCGCCCGGTCCCATTCCTCCATGAGGCAGGCCCGCGACTTGACGAACAGGTCCCGGTCGGGGCTGGCCAGGTTCAGCAGGTACGAGGCGTGCCCGACGACCGGCTCGATGCCGGCCTCGGCCGCCGCCGTGCGGAACCGCCCGACCGTCTCGTCGTCGAGCGCCTGGAACCGCCATTGTTGGGGCGGCTTGACGAAGACCTGGAGACAGTCGGCGCCGATCTCGCGGGCCCGGTCGACGGCTTGGTCCACGCCGTCGGCGATGGAAAGATGGGCGCCGAATCGGGGCATCAGCGGCCGCCCCGGTCGGGCACGACGACGACCGCGGCCCGCCGGCCGGGGGCGAAGACCGTCTCGGCCGCCGCCCGAAGGTCGGTTTCCGTGAGCCCTGCGATCCGCCGCCGAAGCTCCGCCCCGTCGATGCCGAGCTGGTGTCGCCGGGCCAGGCCGAACGCCGCCCCGTAGACGTTGTATGCGAGCGTCCGGTCGGGCAGGTCCACCAGGTCGAGCATGAAGCCGAAGGAGCTCTTTGCCCCCCTGATGTCGGCCTGGGACATCGGCAGACCGATGGTGCGGGTGACGAACGCCTCGATGCGGGCGACGGCCGCCTCGCCGGTCTCGCCGGCGCGGAGGCCCGCGGTCACGTGCAGCACCGAAGGGTCGTCGAGCGGGCGGTACTGGACGGGGAAGACCTGCGGGTTCGCCGACAACTCGGGCGCCGCACGGGCCAGCCGGGCCGCCAGGACGAGGAACGCCGCATAATGCGGACTGTCCGGCGGAGGGGCCCGCCAGGCCAGGCACGCCGCGGGACCCGCCCCCGGCGAGCGGGCGGCCACCCGGACGGTCGCACTCGAAGGCAGCGTCGGCTGCGGCGCGGCCGCCGGCATGGGCACCGCCTCGCCGGGCGGGATGCCGCCGAAGTGCTCGGCGACCTTCTCCTGGGCGGTGTCGGCGTCGCCCACGGCCCCCGCCAGGACGACGACGGCGTTGCGGGGTTTGTAGTACCGGGCCCATCGGCTGGCCAGGTCGGCCGGATGGACGGCGGCGATCTCGTCGGCCAGGCCGCCCTTGACGCCGCCTTGCGGCGTGGGGCAGACCCGTTCGCGGGCCAGGTTCTGGACGGCCAGCCGGGGCATCCCCCCGTACATGTTCGCCAGCTCCAGGCGGATGCGGGGCGCCTCGCGGGCAAGGTCGGCCTGGGTGAGCCGGAGGTCGGCCATGCGGGCGGCCGCGTCCTCCAGCTCCTCGTCCAGGCGCTTCCGCGGGAAGACCGTCGCGAAGACGGTGTAGGTGTCGCCCGTCTGGGCGTTCCAGCCGTCGGGGTAGCGGGCCACGTAGCCCTGCATGTCGCGGGCCGGCGCGTCGCCGGCGGCCGCTGTCACGTAGCAGTGCTCCAGGAGGTGGGCCATGCCGCTTCGGCCCGCCGGGTCGTGGTGCCCGCCGACCGAGTAAAGGACGACGAGGGCCACCTGTTCGGTGCCCGACAGGGGTTTCAGGAGGACCGTCAGCCCGTTCGCCAGGCGAGCGCTCTCGACGGGCGTCGTGCCTCCGCCGCCGCAGCCGGCCACGAGAACCAGCGCCAAGGTGGCGATCCGCAAACGGCTCATGAGGGGCCTTTCTCCACCTGTCCGCCGGCCCTTTCGGCTGGCGCGTCGGCGATGGCGTCCAAGAGGGTGTCCGGCTCGTCGGACGCGATGAGGACCTGCCTGTCGTCGGCCAGCTCCAGCTCCACCGTGTCGAAGGGGTCCGTCAGCCAGCCATGCGGCCCCCAACGGAGCTGGAGGCCGTAGAACCCGCGCGTCTGCCTCGCCCGGAAGCGCCTGACGTTGTCCAGCGGCCAGAGCCTCCGCAGAAGGCCATGCCACGTGCGCAGCTCAACGGCGTCGTCGTCGACCGTGACGGTCATCGGGCTGTAGCTCACGACGGCGCCTGAGGCGGCCAAGAGCGCCGCTGCAACCGCAGCCACCAAGGGCCTCAGTCCCGGGGAATGGCCGAGGACGCTCGCGACAGCCACGGTGAGCAACCCCCCGACGAGGACGACGAACTCAAACCATTTCATCCATTCCTGCGGGCTGTGGACGGTGTGCTCGTAGCGCAGGGCCATGACGGCACGCTCCGTCGGCGCCGACGACGCGGGCTACGGCTCGGGCAGGAGGGCACGCGCACGGAAGGCCTCAGCCCGGTCGCGGACGGCTTCCGGCTCGGCCGGCCGGGTCTCCTCCAGGGCGAACGTGAATGCGTGTTCGTCCCGCCGGATGCCCGGCACGACCGTCTCGAACGCCAGGTCCAGCGGTACCCACTCGTAGACCGGCGGCTCGACCGGCGCTTCGGCCACCAGCGGCTCGTAGCCCGGATGCTCCAGACGCACGCTGTACGTGCCGTACCACGTGAAGGGGACCGTGACCGGCGTGCGGCCGACCTCGTTGTCGTTGAGCCAGCACAGGGCCCCGGCGGGCTCGGACTCGATGGTCAGGGTCCGCTGGACCTGGCCGTAGCACCCGGCCGCCAGCAGGGCCCCGGCCGCCACGGCGACAAGGCGAAGAGGCTGGTTCCGCTCGCGGGGCATGGCACCAACTCCGACAGCGTGATCCGCCCGGGCTCGGCCGCTCGAGCACGGCCCCACCATGCTACGGCACCTCCAGGACGTCGGCGCTGAACGAATCGGTGTCGACGACGGCCACGGTCCGGCGTCCGTTGACCCAGCCGCAGCACTCGCCGGGGTTGACGAGGAGCCGTCCCTCGCGGTGTTCGACTTTCGGCTCGTGGGTGTGTCCCGAGAGGAGGATGTCGGAGGCCTCTCGGTCCTCGTGGTCGAGCTTCTCGAGGATGTGGATCATGCAGATCTTCTTGCCGCCGAGCTCGAGGTGGAGCGGCCCGTCCGACAGCTCGGGCATGAGGTGCGTCAGGCCGGTCCGTTCGCCGTCGCAGTTGCCGAACACGCCGTGGACGGGCAGGCGGCCCTGGAGCACCCGCTTCAGGGCGAACGGGGCGCAGTAGTCGCCCGCGTGAAGGAGCACCTCGACGCCTTCGCTCTCCAGGAGGTCGATCGCCGATGCGATGGCCGGCACGTTGTCGTGCGTGTCGGAGATGACGCCGATCTTCATGCGGCCCCCTTCCTCCTCCGGGACAGGCGCGGCTCGTCGCTCGCCGGCGCCGGGCTTCAGTATAGATTCGCCCGCGAAAAGGTGTCAAGCAAAAGCGGCTCTTCGGTCCATCGCGCCGCCGGCCGACGGAGCCTTGTTGCGGGGCCCGTCCGGCTGTAAAATACGCCGACGAATCGATCTGCCACCGGATGGAGAGGGCCATGCTGGAAATCCCCGCCCGGACCGTGTACGTCGACCCCGAGGTCCGCCGGCGCCCGAACTGCCTCGCGCGGCTCACGCGCATGCTGCCCCACGTCGGCACCGACGACGTCCGCGAGCTCGACGCCGAGACCCGGGAGGCCTTGTGGGAGGTTCGAAAGCGGCGTCACGGCAAGGACGACCTCGGCGACGAAGCCGAGGTGGCGTTCACGACGTTCGACCCGGCCCGTCTCGACTGGTACTACCACCTGCGGCGGGACGACGAGGTCTTCCGGACGTGCCGGGCCTATTGCCAGCGTGCGATCGAGCTGAACATCGTGGACGGCTGCATCTTCCGGTGCGCCTACTGCGGGTTCGGCCGGCGGGTTCTCTTTTCGCTGGATGTCGAACAGTTTATGGACGGTCTCGACGAAGTCTTCGCCCGCGCCCCGGGCCAGACGCTGTACAAGTACAGCAACATGACGGACCTGCCGCCGTTCGAGCCGGAGTACAACGCGGTCGCGCCGATGGTGGAACGGTTCGCCCGCGAGCCGAGCCGCTACCTGATGCTCTTTACGAAGAGCGACGCGGTGGACTTCCTCCTCGACCTCGACCACGGCGGCTGGACGATCGTCAGTTGGTCGCTGACGTCGGATACGGCGAGCCGCCTCGTCGACAAGCGCGCCGCAACGCTCGGCGAACGGCTGGCCGCGATGCGGAAGGTCGAGGCCGCCGGGTACAGGGTCCGGGCCCGCCTGAGCCCCGTCGTGCCCGTCCGCGGCTGGCGAGAGGAGTACCGCGACCTGTTTGAGAAGCTCTTCGCGGCAGCGAGGCCGGACATCGTCACGCTCGAGCTGCTCGGATGGATGGATTTCGAGGACCTCGTGCGGATCGTCCCGCCGGACCTTCTGGATTCGGACATGCTGGACGATGCCAGGGACGCGGCCGAGGCGCTCCGCGGCGACCGGTCGGGCCCGTTCACCGAAGCCGCCCACCAGGCCGTGTATCGGTTCTGCATCGAGACGGTCCGCGAGCTGTCGCCGGGCACGCCGGTATCGGTCTGTCACGGCACGCCGGAGACCTGGGCGGCGCTCGGGCCGCTGATGGGCATGACACCGGAACACTATATCTGTAACTGTGGCCCTACGTCGGCGCCTGGCGACCCGCTGTACGATCGGTTCCACGGGGCCTGAGCGGGACCGGGTGGGCCCGCCTGGCCCTTTCGGGCCGGTGCGCGGCTGCTACCACCGCGGTTGCACTCTCAGGCCTCCGGTGCTAACCTGCTTCCGTGAGCGGCAGACGCTACGCCATCATCGGGACCGGGGCGGTCGGGGGGTTCTACGGCGGTCGGCTCGCGAGGGCCGGCCTCGACGTCCATTTTCTCCTCCGCAGCGATTTCGAGCACGTCCACGGCCGCGGCCTGCGGGTCGATTCGGTCGACGGCGACTTCCGCCTTCACCGCGTCCACGCGTACGGCCGGGCCGAGCACCTCCCGGCCTGCGACGTCGTCGTCGTGGCCCTGAAGACGACCGAGAACCACCGGCTGGCCGAGCTGTTGCCCGCGGCGGCGGGGGAGGGCGGTCTCGTCCTGATGCTCCAGAACGGGTTGGGCGTGGAAGAGAGCGCCGCGGGCGTCGTCGGGCCCGATCGCGTCCTGGGCGGCCTGGCATTCCTCTGCGCCGAGAAGGTCGGCCCGGGCCACGTGAGACACCTCGACTACGGGTTTCTGACGCTCGGCGACTATGGGGCCGAGGGCCGGCCGCGGGGCATCACGGGCAGGCTGCGTGGCGTGGGGTCGGACTTCGAGGCGGCCGGCATCGACGTGACGCTCGCCGAAGACCTCGTCCTTGCCCGGTGGAAGAAGCTCGTCTGGAACGTGCCGTTCAACGGCCTGTCGGTGGTCCTCGGCGCCCCGACCGACGCCCTCGTGGCCGACCCGGACGCGCGGGCCCTGGTCGAGGTGCTGATGGACGAGGTCCGCGCCGGGGCCGCGGCGTGCGGACGCGAGATCGAGCCCGCGTTCCGCGATCACATGCTGGACCTCACGGGCCGGATGACTCCGTATCGGACGAGCATGAAGCTCGACGCCGATGCGGGCCGGCCGATGGAGGTCGAGGCGATCTTCGGAGCGCCGCTTCGGGCCGCCCGCGCCGCCGGGACGGACCTGCCGCACGTCGCGACGCTCTACCGGCAGCTCAAGTTCCTCGACGGCCGGAACCGATCCCTTCCGATGCAGGGCGGCGGCCGCCTCCGTCGCGGCCCTGAGACCACTCGCCGCTGAAGGTGGTTCGTTGTAGGCTGGGGCCGCCCGGAACCGGTGAATAAGGCCCCGCCGGACGCGTACAGGCAGGTGTCGAATGGGCAAGCAGGGCGAAAGCAGCACGTCCATGGAACAGGCGGAGGCCGCTATCATTCAGCGGTGCCAGGCCGGCGAGAAGGACGCCTTCGGCCACCTCGTCAAGCGGTACGCCGGAGCGGCCGTCGGGGCCGCCCAGATGTTCCTGGGGTGCCGCGACGAGGCCCTCGACGCCTCGCAGGAGGCGTTCGTGCGGGCGTGGCGCCACATCAAGCGGTTCGACCTGGGCCGGCCGTTCTACCCGTGGTATTCGCGCATCCTGCGGAACGTCTGCATGAGCCGTCTTCGCCGCCGGGCCCGACGCCGGACCGAGACCCTGACCGACGGCCACGCCGTGCACAGCCCCGACAGCGACCCCGTCTTCGTGGCCGAGCGCAACGAACGCCGGGAGCACCTCCGGCTGGCCCTGATGGGCCTGCCGCTGCACCACCGCGATATCCTCGTCATGAACCACTTCCAGGGGATGTCGTACCGGGACATGGCCGAGACGCTCGGCATCCCGATCGGGACCGTCATGTCGCGGCTGCACAACGCCCGCAAAGCGCTTCGAGAGAAACTGGCAGGTGAGATCGTATGACTTGCGACGACTTCAAGCCCCTGTTGACGGGGCGGGTGGACGGCGAGCTGTCGGGCGAGGACGAGGCCCGGCTCGACGCCCACCTCCGGACGTGTCCCGATTGCGCCCGCGAGCTGGACGAGCTTCGCCGGCTCAAGGAAGACCTGGCCATGCTGAAGTTCAAGGAACCGACGGATATCGAGCTGGAGCGGTACTGGGCCGGCGTCTACAACCGCCTGGAACGCGGCGTCGGATGGATCCTGTTCTCGGTCGGGGCCATCGTGCTGCTGTGCTATGGGGCCTGGGAGCTGATCGACGAGGTGATCAGGAACGAGGCCGTCTCGTGGGTCCTGAAGGTCGGCATCTGCGCCCTGGTCGGCGGCCTGGTCGTCCTGTTCGTCTCGATCCTGCGGGAGCGGCTCGTGGTGTGCCGACTCGACCGGTACTCGAAGGAGATCGACCGATGATCCTTGCGACCACCGAAAGCATCCCGGGCAGGACCGTCGTCCAGGTGTTCGGGCTCGTGCGGGGCAACACGATCCGGGCCCGCCACATCGGCAAGGACATCGGCGCGGTCTTTCGCAACATCGTCGGCGGGGAGGTCGTCGAGTACACCAAGCTCATGGCCGAGTCGCGCGAGCAAGCCCTCGACCGGATGGTCGCCAACGCCCGCGAGATGGGCGCCAACGCCGTCATCGGCATCCGTTTCACCACCAGCGAGATCATGGGCGGGGCGGCCGAGCTCCTGGCCTACGGCACCGCCGTCGAGCTGGAATGACCCGAGGCGATCCGCGGCGCGCCGCCGTCGTATTGGCTGCACCTCCGTGGTTACGACCCGGTCGTCGCCCCCCGGGGCCTCCTGCGTCCGGTGCTCGTGCTCCAGGGCGGACGGGACTACCAGGTGACGGCGGCGGAGGACTTCGCCGCCTGGAAGCAGGGGCTTGAGGGTCGCCCGAACGCGAGGCTGAAGCTCTGGCCGGAGCTGGACCACCTGTTCATGCCGGGCGAAGGCATGGCCATGCCGGCCGAGTACGCCCGACCGGGGCACGTCGCCCAGGAGGTGGTCGTCGAGATCGCCGACTGGATCAAGTCCCGCTGAGTGCCTCCTGGACGGCGTGCCACACGGTGTCCACGTCGATCCCTTCCATCGTGCCATCGGGCGAGCGGACGATCTGCACGTGGCTGCCGCGCGGCGCCCAGACCCGCGGGTTCGTCGGGCCGAACAGGGCGACGGTCGGCGTGGGCGGGCCTCCCTCGCACCGCACGGCCGCCGCCAGGTGGGTGATGCCCGAGTCGTTTCCGATGCAGACGGCGGCCCCCGCGAGGGCGCCAGCGAGGCGCGGGAGGGGCCAATCGGCGAGGACGGCGTCGCCCGGCTCCGCGGGTGGCGACAGGCCCCGTTCCATCTCGGCCGGGCCGGCAAGCCAGGCGATGCCGAGGTCCGTCGTGTCCCGCAGACGGCGCGCAACCTCGGCGAAGCGATCGAGCGGCCAGTTCTTCCGCATTCCTCCGCTGCCGGGGTGGATGGCGGCGAACGGTCCCTCCCGGCCGATGGGCGCCAGGGCTTCGCGGGCCTCGGTCGACGCTTCGGCGCTGACGGCGATCTCCGGTTCGGGGGGCACAGACGGCTCGTCGAGGTGGGGCCTGACCTGCTGAAGCAGCCAAGTCACAGCGCTCTTGTTCCAGTCGTCCGGCGGCAGAGGTCTGACGCCGATCACGCTCCGACCGGGGAGCGCTCGCTCCAGCTTGCCGCCCGAGAACAAGTCGACGACCAGGTCGGCGGCGTCGAATGGTGGCGGTGGGGGGGCAGTCGGCGGTCTCCCGCCCATCAACCGCCACAGGCCCGACGTCTCGGCGTCGGCCACCGCATCGACGAGGCCCGCCATCTGCGCCAGTGCGGCCCGTTCCGGCCGCCCGACCAGCGTGATGCGCGCCTCCGGCCACCGAACGCGGACCGCCCGCAGGGCGGGCAGGGACTGGACGAGGTCGCCGATGCCGCCGGCGTGGAGGACGACGATGGTCGCGGGGTCGTCTCGGCTCACGGAGGTCTGCTCGGTCATCGAACGCTACGGCGAGCTTTCGCTCGCCGCTCGATAGAAGAGGCCGTTGCCCTTCGCCGTTACTTCGTCCCTCTGTCCCTTTGTACGTTCGTCCCTTGCCGCTGGATCCACCCCCCGCCCAGGACGCGGTCGTCGCGATAGAGGACGGCCGCCTGGCCGGGCGCAACGGCCCGGACCGGCTCGTCGAATCGCACGTCGGCCCGTCCGCCGTCAAGTCGCTCGACCCAGGCGGGCGCTGCGGGGTGGCGGTAGCGGATTTGGACGTCGGCGCGGATGGGCTCGGCCGGCACCCGCTCGTGCCACACCATTCCTTCGGCGACCAGTCCCCGCGAGGCAAGCGCCTCGGCCGGGCCGATGACGACGGCGGCCGTCTCCGGCCGGATCTCGACGACGTACCGCGGCTCGCCCATCGCCACACCCAGCCCCCGCCGCTGGCCGACCGTGTAGTGGACGACGCCGTCGTGGCGGCCCAGCTCGTTGCCCTCCAGGTCGAGGATGGGCCCGGGCCGCACCAGCTCCGGCCGCCGCTCGCGGACAAGCTCGCCGATCGTCCCGGTGACGAAACAGATCTCCTGGCTCTCGGGTTTGTCGCGGACGGGCAGCCTGAGCCGGCGGGCGAGGTCGCGGACGTCCGCCTTTCGCATCTCGCCGAGCGGCAGGCGGACCCGCTCCAGGCGCTGGGGCGGGACCGGAAAAAGGACATACGACTGGTCCTTCTCGCGGTCGAGGCCGCGCTTCAGGCGCCACCGGCCGGCCGTCCACTCGACGCGGGCGTAGTGGCCCGTCGCGACGAAGGCCGCCCCGACCAGGTCGGCGTACTCGAACAGGCGGCCGAACTTGAGGTCCCGGTTGCACAGGACGCACGGGTTCGGCGTACGGCCCCGGCCGTACTCCGCGCAGAACCGGTCGATGAGCCGCTCGAAGTCCGGGGCGAAGTTCAGGACGTAGAACGGGATGCCCAGCCGGCCGGCGACGCGGCGGGCGTCCTCGGCGTCGGCCGCCGAGCAGCACCGCGGCACACCGTCCTCGGTCTCTCGCAGCGCGACGCCGGAGCGCATGAAGACGCCGACGGGCTGATGCCCGGCTTCTGCCAGAAGGTGGGCGGCCACGGAGGAATCGACGCCGCCGGACATCGCCACCAGGACCTTCTCGCCGCTCATGGGGGCATTCTAGCGGCGGCGGCGCCCGGGCGAAAGGCCGCCCACGGCGCGTTCGCTTGCATCGGGGCCGGGCGTCGGTAAAATGCCCCCGCCCAGGCACTCCCGAGTCGCGCGCCGGGCGCGCTCGCCGCACGGGACCTCGAACAGGACAGGCATATGGCCAGACGAAAGACATCCAGGCGCCGCCGCAAGCCCGCTCCCGGCCCGGCCGAGCCGGCCGAGTTCGGTCCGTACGGCCATTTCTCCGACGACGGGCGCGAGTTCGTCGTCACGGACCCGCTGCTCGCCCGCCCCTGGATGAACGTCCTTTCGAACGGCCTGTGGTGCTACGTGTGCAGCCACCTGGGCGGCGGGTACTCGTTCCTGGAGGACCCGCTCCTTCGGCGGATCACGCGATGGCACGTCGACGGCGTCCCGCGGGAGACCGTGGGCAAGTTCCTCTACCTCCGCGACGAGGACTCGGGTGCGTGGTGGTGCGCGAACGGCTACCCGCCGACGCGGCCGCTCGACGCGTGGCGGTGCCGCCACGGTCTCGGGTACACGACCGTCGAGAGCGAGCACGAGGGCATCGGGGCGTCGATCACCTACTTCGTGCCGGTCGAGCGGGACCCGTGCGAGGTGTGGCTGGTGGAGCTGGAGAACCGCTCGAAACGGACGCGGCGCCTCTCCGCGTTCGAGTACGTCGAGTTCGGCCTTGGGAACTACAAGGAGGACGCCACTTGGCGAGAGTTCTACATCCTCTTTAACCGCACGCGGATCGACAAGGGCACCGTCTACGCGACGAGCACCCAGTGGGTGAAGTATGCCGCGGCGTGGCAGTCGGTCGGGGCCGAGGGCAACAACATCACCCTCGACGTCCAGGCGTTTCTCGCCTCCAGCATCCGCCCGGCGGGCTGTGAGACCGAGCGGTACAAGTTCGTCGGCCTCTACCGCGACCTCAAGGACCCCGCCGCGGTGGCCGACGGCGAGGACCTCGCCGGGGAGCCCTACGTCGAGGGCCGCGATGCCTGCGGGGCCCTTCAGCACCGGTTCAGGCTGAAGCCGGGCCAGCGGACCCGCTTCGTCGTCATGCTCGGGGCGGTGCCGTACGAGGCCCCGAATGCCGACCGGCTGACCCGCAAGTTCCTGTCGGTGGCGAAGGCCCGCAAGGCCCTGAAACGACGCATCGCGTGGTGGGACCGCGTCCTGGAGGGCCCGCGGGTCGAGACGCCCGACGCCGACCTCAATCGATGGTGCAACGTGTGGCTTCGATACCAGGCGGGGAACCTGGCCTGGTGGTCGCGAAACGTGGGCTACTGTTACATGGGAATCTATGGATACGGGACGCGGGACGAGTGCCAGGACCTCATCGCCCATCTGCCCAGCGACCCGGCCCACGTGCGGCAGCACATCCTGGAGCGCCTCGCCGTGTGGATGTACGAGGACGGGCGGGTGGTCCACTCCTCCAGCCAGACGACCGGCCGGGGCGACTTCACGAACCACTCCGACGACCCGGTGAACCTTATGTTCATCGTGTCCAAATACGTCCGCGAAACCAGCGACTGGGCCGTCCTCGACGAACAGGTGCCGTACTACGACTCCGGCGGTCGGACGGGCACCCTTTACGAGCACTGCATGCGGGGGTGGCGGCGGTTTTTCAGCCAGTTCTCCGACCGGGGCCTGCCGCTGATGCTCTCGGCCGACTGGAACGACGCCCTCGACCAGGCGGGCCACCGCGGCCGGGGCGAATCGCACATGCTCCCCGGCTGGGCCGCCTACCTCCTGCGGATGTTCATCCCCATCGCCCGCCGCTACGGCAGGAAACGCGACGCGGCGTGGCTCACGCGGAAGCTCAGCGCCATGGTCCGGGCCATGAACGAGCACGCCTGGGACGGACGGTGGTACACCCGCGGCACGGCCGACGACGGGACGGTCCTGGGGTCGCGCCGCTCGAAGCAGGCGACGATCTGGGCCAACCCCCAGACTTGGGCCATTCTCGGAGGCATCGCCGACGAGGAGCGGACGCGGAAGTGCCTCGCCGCCATGGACGAGCACCTTACCGTCGCGAACGGGTCGCTGACCTTCTGGCCGGCGTTCACGGAGCCGGACAAGCACTACGGCGTGATCAGCCGCTTTGCGCCGGGCGTCAAGGAGAACGGCGCGGTCTTTTCGCACAACCTGGCGTGGCGGCTCTTGGCCGAGACCCGCTGCGGCCGGGGCGACGTCGCTTGGAGCATCCTCAAGTCGAACCTGCCGACGACGCTCGCCGCCGCGGACCCCGACCTCTACAAGGTCGAGCCGTACGTTCAGCGGCAGTACACCTACGCCCCGATGAGCCAGGCCTGCGGCGAGGGGTCGCACTCCTGGGCGACGGGGGCGGCCATGTGGACGTGGCACGTCGTGCTGGAGGGCGTCCTGGGCGTGCGGCCCGAGCTGGACGGCCTGCGGATCGACCCGTGCTTCCCGAGCGAGTGGCGCGAGGCCCGGGTCGAGCGCCGCTGGCGGGGCAGCGAATACGAGATCACCATCCGCAATCCCGACGGCGTCCAGCAGGGCGTCAAGGAAGTGCGGCTCGACGGCGAGGCGCTGGAGGAGGACCTGGTCCCCCCGCCGGCCGAATCCGGCAGGCACACGGTCGAAGTCACCATGGGCTGACGGCTACCACTCCTCGAGCGGCTGGAAGTCGATGTCGGGCCGGTCCGGCGTCCGCGTGCCGGTCAGCTCGTTGGTATGCGCCCGGCGCCAGTAGTAATTGTGCCCGTACTCGACCTTCCACGTCTCGCCGGTCTCGGGGTCCCTCAGGTCGGTCTGGCCGCGCAGGGCGTTCGAGACCTTGCGGAAGGTGTCGTCCTGGGCCGCCTGGCGCTGCTCGTAGGACTCGCGGAGCATCTTGGATATCTCCTGGCCGGTCCGCCGGACGATCTTCGAGACGTTGGCCGTCAGGCCCTGTTGCATCGCCACCCACTGGGGGTTGAGCTGGAACGTGCCCACCATGTGCGCGAGGACCTCCTCGGCCACGGGCACGGCGTCTGGCGCCGCAACGTACCCGTAGAGGTCGGTGAACTGCCAGTTGCCGCTGCCGTCCTGGGCGACGGCCGCCCCCTCGATCACCGTCACCGTCCAGCCCCGGGGCGTGCTCAGCACGAACCCGCGGGGGTCGGCGTGGTGGACCCATCCCGCCCGCGCCGGCCCCTCGGCAGGTTCGGCGGCCGGGCCGGCGGCCGGATGGGCCTCAGCGCCCGGCGACGGGGCGTCGCTTCCGCATGAAACCGCCAGTGCCGCCGGCAGGGCGATCGACAAGGTGACCCACGCGAGCCGTCTCATGGCATCCCCCTTTGCGATCTTGCAGGTCCATTCCGCCATTCTAGGCCGCTTCGGCCGCACCTGTGAAGGGCGAAACCGCGCAAGGCAGGCGGGGCACGACAAGTCGGCCCGGCTATTGCCCTCCGGCCCTGGGGCGCTTATCATGGCATGACCGCAGCGGGCCAGGGGGGTCCCCGGCGAGGACACACCAGAAAGGAACCCGACATGCTTAGCCCGAAGATGGAGAAGGCCCTCAACGACCAGATCACCGCCGAGTTTTACTCGTCGTACCTGTATCTTTCGATGTCTGCGTGGTTCGCCTCCGAGAACCTGATGGGCATGGCCCACTGGATGGGCCTCCAAGCCAAGGAGGAATGGGGCCACGGGATGAAGATCTACGACTTCGTCCTGGAACGGGGCGGGACGGTGACGCTGGGGGCCATCGACGCCCCGCCCGCGGAGTTCAAGTCGCCGCTGGCGATCTTCGAGGCCGCCTACGGACACGAGCAGAAGGTCACCGGCCTGATCAACGACCTGGCGGACACCGCGGCCGAGGAGAACGACAAGGCCACCGCCATCATGCTCCAGTGGTTCATCTCGGAGCAGGTGGAGGAGGAGGCGTCGGCCCTGGAGATCGTCGAGAAGCTGAAGCTCATCCAGGACTCGCCCAACGGCTTGTTCATGATGGACTCGGTCCTGGGACGCCGCGGAAGCGACTGAGCGAGAGGCCGGCGTCTGCGGGGCCTGTCACGGCGCCGAACGACAACCCGAAGTCCGGATCGCGCGGCGGGCAGGAATGCCCGCCGCGCTTCTTCTTCTTCTTCTTCTTCTTCTTCTTCTTCTTCTTCCCGCTCACGCCTTCGGTGGATTGCCGCTCGCTGAACGACAACCCGAAGTCCGGATCGCGCGGCGGGCAGTCGTGCCCGCCGCGATTCTTCTTCTTCTTCTTCTTCCCGCTCACGCCTTCGGTGGATTGCCGCTCGCCGAACGACAACCCGAAGTCCGGATCGCGCGGCGGGCAGTCGTGCCCGCCGCGCTTCTTCTTCTTCTTCCCGCTGACGGCCTTCGGTGGATTGCCGCTCGCTGAACGACAACCCGAAGTCCGGATCGCGCGGCGGGCAGGAATGCCCGCCGCGCTTCTCTCTTGCGCTCACGCCTTCGGTGGATTGCCGGGCGCTGAACGACAACCCGAAGTCCGGATCGCGCGGCGGGCAGTCCTGCCCGCTGCGCTTTGTTCGGCCCTGCTAGAGTTGGAGACGGTGTCGCGGTCCGGTCACGTCCCGGCGGCGAAGTCGGTGAGCCGGCGGCCCAGTTCGGCCCCGGCGGCGCGGGCGGCCTCGATCGCCTCCGGCTGCTTCTCCAGCGACGGGATGATCTCGTCGGTGATCTTCGTGCCCGGCCCGAAGAAGTTCCACACCGCGCCGACCTTACACGTCTCGCCGTAGCCGCACGTGAAGCACGAGGCGGCCCCTTGGGCGGTCACACTCGCCACGCAGTCGATCTGGTTGTACTGGAAGAAGGTGCGGAGGTCCTCGACGACCGGGTCGGGCCGGCCGCCCCCGACGCCGACGGCTGCGCCAAGCTTCCCGGCGACGGCCTTGCCCTCCTGGTGGCGGAACTGGTACCACCGCTCCATGAAGCAGTGGGCCAGGCCGTTCAGGAGGTTGAAATAGTTGCACGCGCCGACGACGTAGGCGTCGGCCTCGACGATCTTCTCGCGGAGCGGCGCGAGGTCGTCCTTCAGGACGCAGACGTTCGTCTCGACGCACCCCAGACAGGCGATACACGGGCCGATGGTCTTGCCCGCGAGCGACACGAACTCCGTCTCGCATCCCTCGACGCCCGCCAGGACCTCCCGGACGAGCCGTTCCGTGGTCCGGCCTTTGCGTGGACTTCCGGCGATGCCCAGCACTTTCATGCCGCACTCCTCCTCCGCTTGCCCCTTTGCGTGGGGTTCCAGGTCGTGCCCGACGCAGGCACCCCATTCTAGGCCGACGCCCGTCCGACGGCCACCGCCGGTGGCGCTTTCGTTTGCCGTGGGGCAGGGCCGCCGCTAGACTGCCCCGCTGCTGCCGCCCCGTGCCGGAGAGGAGACCCGATGGCCGAGCCGCCCGTCGTCATGCCCGACGGCACGCACTTCGAGTTTTGGGACGACCGGACCGAGTACGCCCGCCTCTACCACGTCGCCCAGGGCCACCCGGATGCCTCCGACGATAACCCCGGTACCGAGGAAAAGCCGTGGCGGACGATCTCGCGTGCGGCCGACGTGCTCCAGCCCGGCGAGAAGGTCGTCGTCCACGAGGGCATCTACCGCGAATGTGTTCGTGCGGCGCGTGGCGGGGAGGGTCCGGACCGGATGATCGCCTACGAGGCCGCCCCCGGCGAGGAGGTCCACGTCCGGGGCTCGGAAGTCTGGGCGCCCGCCTGGCGGCCGGGCGAAGGGTGGAAGTTCGCCGGCAAGCGGGGCTCGCCGCCGACGGACCCCCCGCCGGGCGTCCGCATCTGGACGGGCGACCTGCCGGCCGAGTGGTTCATCGCCTACAACCCGTTTGCCGTGATGAACTTCTCGCCGGAGTACACGACGTTCGTGGACGACTGGACCGAGGAGGAGACGAACCGGTTCCTGCTTCGGCGGGGGATGGTCTTCGCCGACGGCCGGCCGCTCCGGGAGGTCCGCTTCCCGCGGGAGCTTTCCTCGGGCGAAGGCGTTTTCTGGGTCGAGGATCCGGGCCTCAGGATTCATCTGCGTCTCTGGGGCGACGCCGACCCGGCGGACTTCGAGTTCGAGGTGACCGCCCGCGAGCAGGTCCTCGCGGGCCGGGAGCGTGGTCTGGCGTATGTCCGCGTCTCGGGCTTGCACTTCTCGCACGCGGCCGACGGCGTGCCGGTGCCGCAGCGGGCCATGGTCAGCGCCTGGCGGGGCCACCATTGGATCGTCGAGGACTGCTCGCTGCGGTGGGCGAACGCGTGCGGCCTCGACGTCGGCAACGAAAGCTGGCACAGCGGCTGGCCGGAGGTCACCCCCGGCGAGGGCCGCCACGTCATCCGCCGCAACTACGTCGCCGACTGCGGCATCTGCGGCCTGGCCGCCGTCCACAACAACCGGGGCTCGCTCGTCGAGGACAACCTGGTCGAGCGGATCGGCGGGATGGGCGTCGAGCGGCTGTGGGAGACGGCCGGTCTGAAGTTCCACCGGGCCGACGGCGTCCTCATCCGCCGCAACGTCTTCCGCCACATCACGGACGCCCCCGGCATCTGGCTCGACTACCTGAACCGCAACACTCGCGTCACGGAGAACGTCGTCGCCGACGTCTCGGGGATCCTGGGCGGCATCTACGTCGAGGTCAGCCGCGACCCCAACCTGATCGACCACAACGTGATTTGGGACGTCCGGCGGCCGGGCCATCGCTTCGAGCGGGCCCAGTCGGGGTGCGGCGTCCACGCCGACACCGGCGAGAAGTGCACCTTCGCCCACAACTTGTTCGGCCGGATCAGCGGCACCTTCGCCGTCATGCTCTCGCTCCTCCAGTCGGAGCGGCGGGTCCGCGGCCGCACCGGCCTCTGCCGCGGGCACCGCGTCCTGAACAACCTCTTCACGGCGTGCCCGGAACGGGTCCTCCTGTCGCGCCTGGAGGATAACGTCTCCGACGGGAACCTCTTCGACGAGCGCGACGACTGGACGTCGCTGTGCCTGGAGTACCCCGCGCCGCGGGCACTCGTGACGCTGGACGCGTGGCAGGAGCACTTCGGCCTGGACCGGGGCAGCCGGCAAGCCCGGATCGACGCCGAGTTCGACCCGGAGACGCTTGATCTGACGGTGGCGGTTGAGGGGGAGCTGCCGGCGTGCGTCGCCGTGCCGCCGCTGTCGGAAGACGGGGCGAACCTGGCGCCCGGGCCGTTCCCGCTCAAGGCCGGCCGGCAGACGTTTCGCCTGGAGGCGGGCGGGCCGTGGGTCGGTCAGGGGCGTCGTAGCTTGACCTGAGCCCGGCGGGTCTCCGCACCCGCCGCGCACAAGGGGTCGGGCGCCCCGCCGTCCACGCGCACAGAGGGCACGGCGTGCCTTCGGGTTTCTCGAGCCGCGCGCGGCAGCTCGCAAGGGCCCTTGGATGCCTTCAGTGCTCTTCCGGCCCCCGCCTCGGGGCGACACCGACTCCCTTTTGCTGAAGTTATCGGACGCTCTCCGCCGATTCTCTGGGTAGCTGCGAGGGGTCTGCGGGAGGGGAATCCGTGGACTGGGCCGACTTCCTGGTGCTTGGGGCGATGGGTTTCCGGTCCATCGTGTTGCTCGTGGTTGTCTTGTTCATTTTCCAGGTGCTTGTGTGGGCGGCCCTGCTGCGGATTGCCGCCCGATTCATTTCGGTCGATGACGCGACGTTCGGCCGGGCTTTCCTGACCGCCGTTTTCATGGCGATTCTGATGGCGGCCCTTTCGGCCGGCCTCATCGTCATCAGCCCCACCGGCGGCGTTACGCATTGGACGCACGGAGCGGCGATCTGGCTGGTTCTCATGCTGATGCCGATCGTGGCGGTGGAGCTCGTGAGAAGCGGCCTTCGGACGACACGCGGCAAAGCGTTCGGCGTTCTCTATACGTCAACGGGTCTCTTGTACGTGGCCTTCCTCTATCTCTGGGGCACAGTGATGGCGGTTCTTTGGATCACCGGTCGGGACGACCCGGCCCAGGCGCCGATGCTCGGGGCCCCGTAGAGGCCGACCCATGCGTCGGCGCATGGGGGGAGTCCGGGGGACATCTCACGGAGGTGGTGCGATGCACGCGGCACTTACTTGGGGCGGGCTGATCGCCGGGTCGCTTCTCGTGGGGGGGGTGCTGATCTGGACCGCCGCGCGGATCGTCGGCGTTCAGACCGCCAACCTGTTCGGCCGGTCGATGCTGACGGCCCTTTTCTGCGGCATCGTCTCGGCGGCCGTCATCGCCATCGTCCTGATCGCAACGAACCGGGGCGACCCCCGAGGCCTGCCGGCCCACGTCCAGTGGCTCTCGGCGATCCTCGTGGTGCTGTTCTGCGTGGTGATCCTCCGCAACGGCCTCCAGAGCACGTTCCCGCGTGCGGCGGCCGTCTGGTGCTGTGCCGTCGGCATGGCCGTCATGCTGGCCCTGGTCGTGCTGCCGGGGCTGGTGGTGCTGGGAGACGTGCTGGCGGCCTGGGGCATCGGGCCGTCCGTGGCGCTTCGCTGAAGGCGATCGACTGCGCGACCGGCCGCGCCGGCTGACCCGCAGACACGACGGGCGGCAGGTCCCTGGACCCGCCGCCCGTTCTATCGGTCCCCAGGACGTTCCGAACGCCGCCGCGGCGCCCTCCTTACGGTGCCCCGGTCCTGATCTCTTCGGTTTCAGGCTGGGCGGCAGGCGGACTGTCGTTTCCGGCTGCATCGCGGGCCACGATGACCAGTCCCTGGAAATTGCCCGGCAGAGCGACGATCGTCCGGCCCGTGACGGCGATCAGCGGTCCGTCCGCCCCCAGGTGGATCCGGTAGCCGATCACGTCCTCCGACGGCGACTTCTCCCATTCGACGCGGGTGGTGACGTGCGCCGTCGTGCCGTCCAGGTCGAGCAGTGCGTAGTTGATGGCGGTGACGTTGGCCGGGGGGGCGGGGGGCCGGCTGTCCCCAATGACGCCGGCGATCGTCTCGGCGATCCGGCGATGGCCCTGGGCGTTGAAATGGACGCCGTCTTCGGTGACGATGTCCTCGATCTCGTTGGCGATGGCCACGGGCAGGTTGACGAACCGCAGGTTGTGGGCCAGGGCGATGGCCTGGTAGCGGACGATCAGGGCACGGACCCGCGAGTTCGCCCCGAGAAACATCTCCGGCGTCCTGAACCGCTCGGCCAGCTTGCCCGGATGGACCGGAGGCGGTGCGACGAGAGTGATCCGAGGGGCCGGCCGGCCGTCGGACCTGTAGGCCTTGATCTTGCCGACGAGGTCGACCAGCCGCTTGGCGACGCCGTTGGCCCCGCCGCCGGCCTGCCACAGCGAGCCCTTCATGTCGTTCGTGCCGAGCATGACGATGACTTCGTCGGCCACGCCGGCCGCCTGGAGCGCCGGTTCGATGGACTCCAGACCGTTGCGCTGGCCCTCCTCCTGGCCGACGGTCCGGGAATCGGCGCCGGCGTTGAGGGTGACGACGCCGGGCATGATCTGCTCCAGGACCTCAGGCCATGCCTGGTTCGGCTGGACGTTGAGGGCCTCGGTGTTGGAGTCGCCGAAGCACAGGATGCGCTTCGCCGCGGGCTCGGCGGCGCCGGCCGTGCCTGTGAGGACGGTGACCGCCCCGACCGCCGCGAGCCAACAGGTAACCGTCGATCGTTTCATGGAGAGTCTCCTTGCCCGGTCCTTAGTCTATCGGCCGGCGAGGCCCCGTTTCGCCAGCTTCCACATCTCATAGGCTACGAGAGGGACCCCCGACAAAGCAAGAGCGATTCCCCACTGATGCGCCGAGAGGGCCGTCGTCCCGGCGATCGGCTGCAGCGGCGGCACCAGGACCACCGCCAGGACCACCAGGGCACTGGCGAGGCAGGCCCCGATCATCGGCCGGTTCGTCAGCGGGTTGATCTGCCAGATCGATCGCCGGTCGGACCGGGCGGCCTGGGCCCGCCACAGCTCCGCCAGGGCCAGCGTCACGAAGGCCATCGTCCGGGCCGGCGCGAGCGTCGCTTCCTCGTCGGCCGGATCGAACACCAGGGCGAACGCCACCACCGCCGCCAGGGCGATGAACAGGGCGTTGACGCCGACCGTGGCCCCGCCCAGGCGGGTCAGGATGCCCTCCGAGGGCGGCCGGGGCCGGCGCTTCATGATGTCCGGCTCCGGGGCGTCGACCCCCAGCGCCATTGCCGGCAGACCGTCGGTCACGAGGTTGATGATCAGGATCTGGACGGGAACCAGGGGGGCCTTCCAACCGATGGCGTAGGGCGCCAGGATGGCCAGCATCTCGCCCAGGTTGCACGCCAGCAGGTACGAGACGAACTTGCGGATGTTGTCGAAGATGATGCGGCCCTGGTGGACGGCCCGGACGATCGTGGCGAAGTTGTCGTCCGTCAGGACGAGGTCGGCCGCCTGCTTCGCCACGTCGGTCCCCCCGCGGCCCATGGCGACGCCGATGTCGGCCTGCTGGAGGGCGGGGGCGTCGTTGACGCCGTCGCCGGTCATCGCCACCACCCGGCCGCCTGACTGGAGGGCCCGGACGATCTTGAGCTTCTGCTCCGGCCAGACGCGGGCGAAGACGCGGATGTGGCCGGCCCGCTCCGCCAGGAGCTCGTCGGGCATTTCGGCCAGCTCCTGGCCGGTGACGGCCTCGTCGCCCTCGTCGAGCATCCCGAGGTCGGCGGCGATGGCTCGGGCCGTCACCAGGTTGTCGCCCGTCATCATCATGGTGCGGATGCCGGCCCCGTGGGCCTCGGCGAGGGCGTCCGGCACCTCCTCGCGGGGCGGGTCGCGCATGCCCGTCAAACCGGCGAAGACCAGGTCCGACTCGTCTTCCGGCGAGAGGTCCGAACCGCCCCCGGCGTCCTTCCAGGCGTACGCCAGGACCCGCAGCGCCGACGCGGCCATCGCCTCGACCTTCTCCAGGACGGCCCGGCGGTCCGCGTCGGTGAGGGGGCGGGTCTGGCCGCCCGCTTCCCAGACGGCGCACCGCTGGAGGATGGCCTCCGGGGCCCCCTTGGCGAAGATGCGGCGGCCGTCGGCCATCTCGTGAAGGGTGCTCATCCGCTTCCGGTCGGAGTCGAACGGGACCTCGCCCAGGCGGGGATGGTCGCGGCGGAGCGCGTCGACGTCGAGGCCCTCCTTTGCGGCGAACTCCACCAGGGCCAGCTCCGTCGGGTCGCCGACCCGCTCGCCGCTCTTTTCCTCGACGGCGGCGTCGTTGCACAGGGCGGCGATGCGGGCCAGGCGGCCCCGGCCGTCGCCGCCGGCCTCACCCGCGTCCGCGTCGCCGGCCTCGCCGAGAAGGGCCGACGCCGGGACCGCCTCGGTCACCGTCATCCGGTTCTCGGTCAGGGTGCCGGTCTTGTCGGTGCAGATGACGGTCGCGCAGCCGAGCGTCTCGACGGCGGGCATTTTGCGGACGATGGCGTGGTACCGGCTCATCCGGTAGACGCCCAGCGCCAGGGCCACCGTGACGATGGCGGGCAGGCCTTCGGGGATGGCCGCGACGGCCAGGCTGACGGCCGTCATGAAGACCTCGAGCAGGTCGTGGCCGCGGAGGACGCCGAGGCCGAACGCCGCGGCGCAGACGACGAGCGTCACGATGCCGAGGACCCGGCCGAAGCGGGCCAGGCGCTTCTCCAGGGGCGTGGCCTCGTCGACGGCCGCCTCGAGCATGCCGGCGATTCGGCCGATCTCGCGGTCCAAGCCCGTCGCGACCACCAGGCCGATGCCGCGGCCCGACGTGACGGTCGTCCCGGCGAAGGCGAGGTTTCGCCGCTCGGGGGGGGCGAGGTCGGCCGCGAGCGGCTCGACGGTCTTCTCCACCGCCACCGACTCGCCCGTCAGGGCCGACTCGTCGACGTGGAGGCTGTGGACCTCGACGAGCCGCAGGTCGGCCGGCACGGACGCCCCTTCGCGGAGGGCCACCAGGTCGCCCGGCACGACGGCCTCGGCACTGGCCCGCTCGGGCGTGCCGCCGCGGATGACCTCGGCCTCCGGGACGGTGTATTCTTTCAGGGCCTCGAGGGCCTGGTTGGCCTTGTATTCCTGGGCGACGCCAAGGACGGCATTGAGGACAAGGATGGCGGCGATGACGATGGCGTCGGTGGTCTCCCCGACGCCGGCCGAGACGAGGGCGGCCGCGATGAGGACCCAGATGAGGAAGTCTTTGAACTGCCCCAGAAACATGCCGGGCAGCGTCCGCCGCTTGCCGCGCGGCAGGGCGTTGGGGCCGTGCTCGTCTAGGCGGCGTCGGGCTTCCTCTTCCGAGAGGCCGCGCTCGAGGTCGGAGCCGAGGGCCCCGGCCGCGGCGGCCGGCTCCAGGGCATGCCAGTCGTGGGACTCTTCGGCCAAGGTGACCTCTCCCGGTGCGAAGCGTCCCATTCTGCCCGATGGCCGGCCCGCCCGCAACAGGATTGCGAACCTGGGTCGGGACCCGACCGGGGAGAACGCAGAGATCGCGGCAAACGGCAGGGACGGGCGTCAACAGCAACGGCAGTCCTGTGGGCCGGCGAGGCCAGGAATCCCCTCTCCCCTCTGCGGGAGAGGGGACGCGCTTCCGTTCAGCTTACAGAACACGGTCAAATCAGTCAGGCGCGCGCCGTTTCTCTCTGCGGTCTCAGCGACCTCTGCGGTGAAAGACCCGGCGTGGAAGGCCTACTCGCCCTGGCCGGGCTCGATGACCTTGATCTCGGAGGCGGGGACGTCGCCTTGGCCGGCGGGCCCTTTAG
The DNA here is from genome assembly GCA_964526295.1 of uncultured Anaerolineales bacterium. Classification (GTDB taxonomy): domain Bacteria; phylum Planctomycetota; class Phycisphaerae; order FEN-1346; family FEN-1346; genus CAZGKW01. Next base: position 31,643 of record CAZGKW010000020.1, on the reverse strand, counting down.
CCGACAGGGGGGGCGCGGCACGCTTCAGCTTCGGGCCGGCCGTCGTGCCGCGATAGTCCTCCGGCGTCGGCTCGGGCACGGTCTCCAGGAGCCGGTCGATGATCCGCGTCGGCGTGACGCCCTCGGCGTCGGCGTTGAAGTTCGTGAACAGCCGGTGCCTCAGGACCGGGTGGGTGATCCGGCGGACGTCGTCGCAGGTGACGTGGACGCGGCCGTTGAAGATGGCGCCGGCCTTGGCCCCCAGGACGAGATACTGGGCCGCCCGGGGACCCGCGCCCCAGGTGAGCCACTCGTTGATGAACTGGGGGGCGTCGGAGGTCCCGGGCCGCGTCGCCCGGGCCAGGTTCACGGCGTAGTCGACGACGTGCTCGGAGACCGGGACGCGGCGGACGATCCGCTGGATGTTCAGGATGTCCTTGCCGCCCAGGACGAACCGCAGGTCGTAGTCGGGCTCGGCGGTGGTCGTTTTGACGATCTGGCGTTCGTCCTCCCGCGGAGGGTAACCCACGTTGACCATGAACATGAAGCGGTCGAGCTGGGCCTCGGGCAGGGGATAGGTGCCCTCCTGCTCGATGGGGTTCTGGGTCGCGAGGACGAAGAACGGAAGGTCCAGCTCGTAGGTGTTGCCGCCGGCAGTGACGTGGTACTCCTGCATGGCCTGGAGCAGGGCGGCCTGGGTCTTCGGAGGCGTCCGGTTGATCTCGTCGGCCAGGATGATGTTGGCGAAGAGCGGCCCGTGGATGAAGCGGAACTCCCGCTGGCCCGTCGACCGGTTCTCCTCGATGACGTCGGTGCCGGTGATGTCGGACGGCATCAGGTCAGGGGTGAACTGGATGCGGTTGAACTTCAGCTTCAGGACGCTGGCGATGGTCGAGACGAGGAGGGTCTTCGCCAGGCCCGGCACGCCGACCATCAGACAGTGGCCCCGGGAGAACATGGCCAGGAGGAGCTGCTCGATGACCTCGCCCTGGCCGATGATGACCTTGTGGATCTCCTTCAGGAGCAGGTTCCGTGCCTCGCCGAGCTGCTCGACGACGCGGAGCTCCTCCTGGCTTCGGATGCCGGTCTTCTCGGCCAACGGCGTCCTCCTCCCCGGCAGGCGGCAAAAAAAGGAGGACAGGCTGCTGCGTTGCGGCACAATGCCATGCGGTGCCGGTCGGCTCCGTCCAGCTCTGTGCGCAGCCTGTCCCGGAGAATCAGTGCGTCATCGCGTAGACCAGGACGTTGATCCCCACCTTGAGGGCGTCGGTGCTTTCGTAGCCCCGGGCGTACGGGTTCGGGGCCCCCGACCACCCGTTGACGAGTCCGAACGGGCTATAGATGACGCGGAGCTGGTTCTCGAGGCTGATGCCTTCCAGCGTCGGGCTCCTGAGGCCCGGGTGCTCGTGCTCCACGAGCGGCGTGTAGGCCACCTCCCGCACGGGGAACACGCTCCGGTACAGCGGATGCTCCAGCGGGACCCGTGAGAGCTTCCGGTCCGGAAAGACCCGCGCGATCTCCCGGCGGAACGCCTCGTCGAACGACTTCCGGCCGCAGCAGGCGTTCCCGAACAGCACCCCGCCCGCGTGCAGGTACCGCCGCAGGTTCCGGACCTCTTCCTCCTTCAGGACGAAGTCCTCGTGGCCCGTCATGTAGAGGATGGGATGGGCGAAGGCGTCGACGCTCCTCAGGTCGACGTTTTCCTTCTTGAACTTGACCGCGACGGTGGTGTTCTCGGCCAGGGACTTCAGGAGGATCGCCAGGCTCGACGGCTGAGGGTCCCAGTCGCCGTCGTGATGGACCTGGGCGATGACGAGCTGGTCGCGGGTCGGTTCGCCCGCCTGGTGGTAGACCCGCTCGGTGGAGAGGAACCGGCCCAGCTCGTACGTGGCCAGGCAGTAGGTGATGATGTTGGCGCCGATGTTGCGAGCGTCGCTCGGGACGATCCGCTGGCCGTGCTCGTGGATATGGCCGTCCCATCCGCAGGAGCAGTCGTAGCCGCCGGTGTAGATGATGGCGGCCCGGCAGCCGATGCTGACGGCCTCCAGGCACGGGGCCTCGGTCCAGGTCTTCCCCTCTTTCATGTACTTGATCCGCGAGATGTTGTAGAACGACGAGTAGAGGGGGTGGTCCGGGGGAAGCTGCTTCATCGGCCGGCGGGGGAACAGGCGCTGGGCCAGGGCCCGGAACGCCGCATCGAAATCGGGCGCCCCGCAGCAGGCGTCGCCGAGGATCGTGCCGCCGTCGATGCAGTACTGCTGGAGCTTCGGCAGCAGCGAGTCGGGCACGGCGAACGCGTCGTGCCCCGTGAAGTACAGGATCGGCAGCTCCGTCGGGTCGTAGGAGAACTCGGGCAGGGCCGTATCCACCGCCCGGTACCGGATGTTGAGCTGGCGGTTGGTCCAGTGGAGGAGGTTCGTGATGTCCTCCGGGTCGGTCATCCAGTCGCGGTAGGAATACCGCTGGCCGTCGCGGGTGACCCACTTGACGTCGCCGAGGACGACCTTCCCGACGAGGGCCGGCGGGCTGGGCTGGCGCTTCTTCTCGGACCGCCTGAGCGGCGTGGCCGGAAGCGGAAGCGGCGGGAACGATTCGGCCGCCGTCCGGCGCTGGGGGGTGGCCTTGGGCGGCGGGCCGCACGTCCGGGGCTGGGCCGACGCCTCGGTCGCCAGGGATGCCACGGCCGCCGCTGCGACGAGGACCGCCAGAACGACGGCGACCCGGAACGGCTTCGCGTCTCCGGAAGACATGGGCGCATCCTCCACGGTTGCGCGGATAAGCCGGTCGAAGCCCCCGGGACCATGCCGGGGTGACGTGGCCTTGCGTCCCTTAAATCGGCATTCGCGGGGCGAGGTGTCGCCGAAAAGCCCCCCCCCGAGAGGCTGACCCCTCTGCCGATCCGCTCCCCTGATTATACGATTTCGGAGGGCCCGTGACGGCTCGAAAATGGGGCCGTGCCTATGCGCCAGGGCCGCCGGGCGTGCTCCGGTCCGGCTGCGGGGCGGGCGCAAAAAATCGGAGCCGGACCGGCCCCGCGCCGGTCCGGCTCCCTGCCCGACTGCCAACGTCCTGCGATTCAACCTCCTCACATCGGAAACGTGAAGGCACTAGCCACCGCAGCTAGGGCCCGAGTTCATCCATCAGTCGGCGGACGGTGCCGTCGATACGCTCCTCGGTCTCGAACTCGCCCCGGTCGATCAGCCGACGCATCTCCTCGACTTTCTCGAACCGGACTTCCGGCAGGCGGCGGACCTTCTCCAGCAGCCGCAGCGAGTCCGACAGGTCGGGCCCGTCGGTCATGGGTGGCGGGCCCGGGGCCTCCCAGGCCAGCTCCGCTTCGAGGTCCTGGTGGACCAGCTTTCGTCTCAAGTCTCTGTCGTGACGGCTCATCGTCTCGGCTCCTGTTCCGCCCCATGGCGGGCCTGACGCGGCGACGCCGGTCCGACCGTGGTGCCCGGTTCGGCTGAGGCGTGGGTCGATCAGCCCTGGCCCGGGTCTGCCCCTTGGTTTCGGCGCTCCAAGCGAGTCCGGCGTTGTGGACCTCGCTGCGGCACTCCTAGTATCGGCGGGCGGGAAGGGGGTCTTGAATGGGAGATCCGGCTGACCCGATCTCTGTAAGTTGTTTATTGACAAGTGGATACGGCGTTTCCGCCGTCTGCGGACCGAAACGCGGAGAAGAAATCTCTGTGGCCCGGGGGGCCATTCCTGTTAGCCGTTTTCGCCAAGTTGCCCAGTTTAACAAAGGCCGTCCTCTCTCTCGTTTTCCGATGACGCCCGGGGCGGCCGTCCCCGTCGGCGACTTGCTTCCGCAATCGCCGCTGCATAAGATGCTTCGGCGGGCGTATAACCTGACGGGAAAGCCATGACATACCGCTCCACGATCGTCACCGCCCTTGCATTCGCAGCGTTCGCCTCCACGACGGTTGAGGCCGGGCCGTGGCCCGTCCGAAAGCACGGCCCCGACCTGCTCATCGAGACCCCCCACTATCGCATCCGGACCGACCTGACCGAGGAGGCCGGCCAGACGGTGGCCAGCCAGCAGGAGGTCCTCTTTCGCGAGCTCTATCGGCGGATGGGCAAGATCAAGCCCAAGGTCGGCTTCAGCCGCCTGCACGTCCTGGTCTACGAGAGCCGGGAGCGGTACCTGTCGGAGCTGGGCGAGAAGGTGCGGGGCTCGCGGGGCGTGTTCTCTCCGGGGAAGGACGTCCTGGCCTGCTGGGCCAAGGCCGACGAGCTGGACATCATTCTCCGGACGCTCCGCCACGAGGGCACCCACCAGTTCGTGATGCACTTCATCGGCCCGACCTGCCCGGTGTGGCTGAACGAGGGCCTGGCCGTGTTCTACGAGCACGCCGAGTTCACCGGCGAGGGGATGGAAGTGGGGCAGGTGCCGGCCGGACGGCTGGCTGTGCTGCGACGCGCCCTGGCCGAGGACAAGCCCATCCCGATCCGAGAGATGCTCTCGATGTCTTACGAGCAATGGGGCGGGCACGTCCGCGAGGAGACGCCGGAAGCCCAGCTCCAGTACTGCCAGGCGTGGTCGATGGTCCACTTCCTCGCCTACGCCGACCAGACCCGGTACCGGGCGGCGTTCCTCCAGTACATGTACTACCTGGCCCGCGACGAACCGGCCCGGGCCGCCTGGCTCCGGACGTTCGGGGCCGACTACGAGGGCTTCCGGAAGCGGTGGCAGGCGTACGTCGAGGCCCTGGAACCGTCCAGCGAGATGACGTGCCGCCGACACCTGGAGGTCCTCGGCTCGCTCCTCATGGAGGCCCATGGGAAGCTCCCCATGCCGAAGACGATGGCGGCGTACCGGAAGGCCGTCCTGGAGGGCCGGTTCGGGAAGTGGGAGCTCCGTGCGGATGACGGCTATGCCATCGACAGCGAGGACACCGAGAGGCTGGCGCCGCTGTTCGTGTGTCCGAACCACCGGGACAAGCGGGCCGATTCAAGCTACGAGCTGGTCCCCGCGGCGGACGGCGGGCCGCCCGTCCTCCGATGCCGGCACCACGCGGGGCTCGTCCTGGAGACGCGGTACGTCAAGGACGCCGACGGGGCGTACACCGAGTGCGACGTGGTGGCGGTCCCCTCGCGCCGACGGCGATAGCGGTGCTGTATGGAGTCCCTCTCCCCCGGTGGGAGAGGGCAAGGGTGAGGGGGACCGCGGCGCGGGGGCCCTTCATCCAGCCCTCTGGTCCCCGCCGTATCGCGGCTTCCTTCCTCCGGTTTTCTCTGCGCCCTCTGCGCCTCTGCGGTTAGACTATGCCCCCGACGGACTGCACGATCCGCGGGAGGCCGACGATGATCGACGGCGTCAGGGTGACCCCGCTGAAGCCTATCGCGGACGAGCGGGGCCGCATCATGGAGATGTTCCGCTCCGACGAGCCCGACTTCGAGCGGTTCGGCCAGGTCTACCTGACCACGGCCTACCCCGGCGTCGTCAAGGCCTGGCACCTCCACGAGAAGCAGACCGACCACTTCGTCTGCGTCCAGGGGATGATGAAGGTCGCCCTGTACGACCCGCGGGAGGGCTCGCCGACCCGCGGCGAGGTGAACGAGTTCTTCATCGGCGTGTGGAACCCGGTCCGGCTGCGGGTCCCTCCCGGCGTCTACCACGGGTTCAAGTGCATCTCGACCGGCGAGGCGATGATCGTCAACACCCCCACCGAGCCGTACGACCGCGACGCACCGGACGAGAAGCGTCTGCCCGCCCACACCGACCAGGTCCCGTACGATTGGGGCCGCCTCGACCGGTAGCCGCCGGGCCCGCGGCGGGTGCGGAGACCCGCCGCGCCACGCGAACGGCGGGGCCGCCTCGACCGGTAGTTTTGAGAGCCTCGCGGATGGACACGCCACACCTCAATCATCGCATTCTCCTCTTCGGTTATCTTGCGTTCGCTTGGTCTCTGATGCCTCCGGCCTCGAAAGGTGTTTCCATGCCGTCCGACGAGCCCGTCTCCATCAGCGGCGTCTACCCCCACCTGGCGGTCCTCTCGGACGACCGGTCCGAGATCGGCATCGGGGCCGTCGTCCCCTGGGCCGACCGCCTGTGGATGATCACGTATCCCGCCCATCACGGCGACGGCCGGCTCTGGCAGGTCACGCCCGACCTGGAACTCTCGGTCCGCCCCGAGAGCGCGGGCGGCACGAACGCCGGCCGCCTCATCCACCGCGAGACGAACCAGCTCGTCATCGGCCCCTACGTCATCGACGCCGCCGGCCGCGTCCGCGTCGTCGAGGCCCTCGCCAACAAGGTCCGCGTGACGGCCGTCGCCCGGCACCTGACGGACCCCGCTCGGAAGGTCTACGTCTTCGGCATGGAGGGCCGCTTCTTCGAGGTCGACGTGGAAACGCTCCATGCGACCCGGCTCTTCCGCGTCCAGGACGCCGGCGTCACGGGCAAGCACGGCAAGGGGGGCTACACGGGGCAGGGCCGCGTGGTCGTCGCCAACAACGGCGGCGACGGTGCCCTGGCCCAGTGGGACGGCGACCCGTCCCACCGGTGGAGGCTCGTCGAGCGGAAACGGTTCTGCGAGGTCACCGGCCCCGGGGGCCTGCTCGGCGCCTCCGACGACCGCGACCCGGACATCCCCCTCTGGGCCACCGGCTGGGACAAGCGGTCCGTCATCCTGAAGGTGCTCCACCGCGGGGCGTGGCACACGTACCGGCTGCCGAAGTCGAGCTACTCGCACGATGCGGCACACGGCTGGTTCACGGAGTGGCCGCGGGTCCGCGAGGCCGCCCCGGGCCGATGGATGCTCGACTTCCACGGGATGTTCTTCGCGTTTCCGCCGGAGTTCCGGCCCGGGCGGGCCGGGGGCCTGGGCCCCATCGCGACGCACCTGCGGATGGTCCCGGACTGGTGCCACTGGAACGGTCGGCTCGTCCTGGCGGCCGACGACAACTCCGTCATGCAGAACCCCCTCGGCGGCCAGCCCCAGTCGAACCTTTGGTTCGGCCGCATGGCCGACCTCGAGCGATTCGGCGCCCCGGCCGGGTGGGGCGGCCCGTGGGTCGACGACCCCGTCGAGGCGGATGCACCCTCCGACCCGATGCTGGTGGCGGGGTTCGAGCACCGGTGCCTGCACCTCGCGCACGATGCCGACCGAGAGGTCACGTTCATCGTCGAGGGCGACGCCGACGGGGGAGGCGAATGGGCCGAGCTGGGGCGGGTGGCCGTGCCGCCCCGGGGCTACCGGTTCCACGTGCTGCCGCCGGTGACGGCCGCCGCCTGGGTCCGCGTGCGGACCGATGCCGACTGCCGGGCGACGGCTTATGTGCACGTCTCGTCGTCGGGCGGCACGGCGGCAGGGGGCGACCAGGGGCACCTGAAGGCGCTCTTCGCGGGCCTGGCGAAGGCGGGCGACGACGCGCCGCGGTGCGAGGGCCTCCTCCTGCCGGCCAGGCGGGACGGCGTCCTCCAGTTCCTGGCCCGCACCGGCGGCGACGCCGACGAAACCGCCCTCTACGAGGTCCGCCAGGACATGGCCTTCCGCCGCGTCGAAGACCCGGGCGAGCGGGTTGCCGAGTTTGCCGAGACGGCGGCCGTCGAGCCGGACTTCCGCGTCGACGACGCGTCGGTCCTCATCGCCTCCGGCCGGGCCCGGTACCGCCTGCCGAAGACCCATGCCGCCTACGACGACCCGGCGCTTCTATCGGGCCTCCGCGGCGTCCGCGAGGTCGTGACGGAGCGGTCGCTGATGAACTGTCACGGGACGTTTTACGAGGTGCCGCGGGGCGAGGCCCGCTTCCGCCGCATGCGACCGGTCGCGACGCACGGGCGCGTCATCTCGGACTTCTGCTCCTGGCGGGGGCTCCTGGTGATGGCCGGCACGCGCTGCGGCGCCAGGCCGGACGGCCACTACTTCGCGGCCGGCGACGGGGGGGCGGGCCTGTGGTTCGGCATGGTCGACGACCTGTGGACCTTCGGCAAGCCCCGCGGCGAAGGCGGGCCGTGGAAGAACGCCCAGGTCAAGGCCGGCGAGCCGTCCGACCCCTACCTGATGACGGGCTTCGATAAGAAGACGTTGCGGCTGTCGCACCGAGAGAAGCGGGGCATCGCGTTCCGCATCGAGGTCGACTTCCTCGCGACGGGCCAGTGGCATCCGTACGCCTCGGTCGACGTGCCCGCCGGCAAGACGGTGACACACGAGTTCCCGCCGGGGTTCAGCGCCCACTGGGGCCGCCTGGTGGCCGACCGCGACTGCACCGCGACGGCGTGGTTTGTTTATGAATAGGAAGGACGCGCCGACTCAGCCGCCGAGCGCGTCGAGGACCACCTGCCGCATCGTCTCGACGGGGGCGTCGCGGCCGGTCCAAAGCTCGAACTGCTCGACCGCCTGGCGGACGAAGTGATCGATGCCCGCGACGGTCCGGCAGCCCGCCTCGCGGGCCTCCCGCAGCAAGCGCGTCTCGCTCGGGTTATAGACCGCATCGTAGACCACGAGCCCCTTGCGGAGCATCTCCGCCGGCACGGGCGAGGCGTCCGTCTTCGGGTGCATGCCGACGGGCGTGCAGTTGAGGAGGATGTCAATTCCGGATTCCGGACCCCCGATTCCGGGCCCCAGCCCAACGACTCCCCCGCCGACGTCGGTCGCCAGGGACTCGGCCCGCGCCTGATCGATGTCCGCGAGGACGACCTCGGCGCCGGCCTGCGTCAGGGCGAACGCCATGGCCCGCCCCACGCCGCCCGCGCCCACAATGAGGGCGCGCTTGCCCCGGAGCCGGCCCTTGCCGACGACCGCCTCGATCGACGCGATGCCTGCCGTCCAGTCCGTGTTCGTCCCGAAGTGCGTGCCGTCCGGGTGGCGCTGGACGGTGTTGACGGCCCCGATCCGGCGGGCGACCGGCTCGATCTCGTCCAGGCCCGCCATCACGTTCTGCTTGTGCGGGATCGTCACGCTGTAGCCGTCGAAGCTGAACTCGGCCATCGTCCGGACGAACGCGGCGGCGTCGCCTTCGACCCAGAGCGGCAGGTAAACCGCGTCGAAGTCGATCTCGGCGAAGGCGGCGTTGTGGATCGCCGGGCTCAGGCTGTGCCCCACCGGGTCGGCGATCACACCGTAGACCCGCGTCGCCGGGCCGATCCGATCGACGCGATACAGGTCAAGCATCTCCGAGAGCGGCACCTGGCCGGGCCCCGCCTCGCGCCCCTCGTCGAGCGGGGCGTACGTCAGTGCGGCCCCGAACTTCGGCGCCAGGACCCGCGTCAGGAGGCCCCGCTCGCCCATCGCCAGGGCGATCGTCGGCACCCGGGCCCAGTCGAGCAGCCGCAGCACCGCCGCTGTGTCGAGGATGTGCCTGGCCGTGACGGCGATCTTGACGACGTCGGCCCCCGTCAGGGCCATCTCGGTGTGCAGCTCCAGCAGGTCGTCGGGGGCGCCGTCCAGGTCGTGACGGCTGACGATCCGCCGCGTCGGCACGTCGCCGAGGTCGCCGACGGCATCGAACTCGACGTCGACGTAGTCGGCCCCGAGGCGAGCGGCCTGGCGGAGCACCTCCAGGCGCGGCCCCTCGTCGCCCTCGTACATCCCACCTTCCCGCGTCGGGCGGTACGTGACGACGGCGGGGCAGGGGCGGCCCTCGATGATCGAACGGAGGGCCGTCTCGGCGCCGGCGGGGTCGAAGTCGCGGAGGGCGTCGAGCCGGACCTCGGCGAGGTCGGCCCGCTCGGCCGCCGACGCAAGGCCCGCCCGGGCCTGCTCGACCGTCTCGGGCATCAGGCTGACGCAGAGCTGGCAGGTTCGCATGACGGTGATCGGGCCCCCTGGGTGCGACGGCGGCTTCGTGACGGGCCGCGAGCGTCAGCTCGCGGGAACGTTCGCCCGTCGCCGGCTTCGACACGGACAAATCGTGGTATCGTAGTACGATCCTGCGAACTGGCGTTCGCGGCCCGAAGCACGAGTCGCAGGAGACCGCCTCGACGGGCCTAAGGCTACTTTGTCAACTTCGCCATCATCCACAAGGGCCGTGGCGCGGTGCCCGGTCGTGGGCACCGCGCGGCAAAATGATGCAAAGCGCGGCGGGCAGTCCTGCCCGCCGCGCTGCGGCAAGGGGCGCCGGGCACCGCGCGGTGGGCAAGACTGCCCACCGCGCTGCGGCAAGGGGCGCCGGGCACCGCGCGATGGGCAAGACTGCCCACCGCGCGGCAAAATGATGCAAAGCGCGGCGGGCAGTCCTGCCCGCCGCGCTGCGGCAAGGGGCGCCGGGCACCGCGCGGTGGGCAAGACTGCCCACCGCGCTGCGGCAAGGGGCGCCGGGCACCGCGCGGTGGGCAAGACTGCCCACCGC
>CAZGKW010000020.1:0-21271 GCA_964526295.1 uncultured Anaerolineales bacterium | reverse complement strand
CTGCCCACCGCGCTGCGGCAAGGGGCGCCGGGCACCGCGCGATGGGCAAGACTGCGCACCGCGCTGCGGCAAGGGGCGCCGGGCACCGCGCGATGGGCAAGACTGCCCACCGCGCTGGAGTCGTTGTCGGTTGGCAAAAGTTGACAAAGTAACCCTAAGGGCTTATCCGAATAACCTGCTCTCCTGCTGCGGTGGGCGGCGAAAACCGACGCCGGCGTTGTCGGCCCAAACGTCCTCAACGTGGCCCCCGGCCGCGCCTCCGGGCGTTTGGGGCCTGCCGCCTTGGCCTCGGCCTTCTCGCTCGGCCTGGTGACGAACCGGTTGCTGGGATAGGCGCTAAGCCGGCGTCTCGGCCGCCTGCTCCAGCTGGTCGAGCCGGCGGTGGAGCCGGGCGATGAGGCGAGCGGCCGTATTGCGGTGGAGCGGGCCGTTGGCGGCCGCCCGGTGCGCGAGCTTCTGGCACTGGCGAAAGTGGCGCCGGGCCGACTGGGCGTCGCCGCTCTCGGCGGCCTCGAAGAACGCGCGGCGGACGGTCCGGAGGCGGCCCTTGATGGCCCGGTTCCGGGCCCGGCGTCGGGCGTTCTGGCGGAGGCGTTTCTTGGCGGACAGGGAGTGGGGCATACGGCACGGGCTCCTTGCGGGCTAGCTCTGTTCGGACCCTTTGTCGCGGAGAGCTTCGAGGCGTTTGGCGGCGTCGAGGTACTGGTAGTCCTGCTGCACAATATCGCTATACCAATCGATGGCTTCCCTGTACTTCTGCTGCGTCTCGAGGGTGCGGGCCAGGTTGTATCGCAGCTCCTTGCCCATCGGGTCGCCCGACAGCTCGTACTGCTTGATGGCCGTCTCGAACTGGCCCTGGGCCTCCTGGTAGAGCTTCTTCGAGAAGAAGCACCGGCCGAGCATGTTGTACGCCTGGATGCGGCGCTTTGGGTCACGCGTGGCCTGCTGGAACGAGACGATGGCGTCGTCGTAGCGGCCGGTCCGGTACTCGCGAAGCCCCAGCTCGTACCGGATGCTCATGTCGGTGGGATACTGCTTCTGGCGTTCGATGTAGATCTCGTATTCGAGCGCGTTCTGCCTCTCGGACAGCTCCTTGCGTTTCTCCTTCAGGTCGGTGCGGTCGGCCTCGGCCTTGAGCTGCCGTTCGATCTGGCGGAGTTCGCGTCGGAACTCGGCCATCCGGATGTCGTCCATGCGGGACTTGTAGCGGTACTCGCCGGACTGCGACAGGGCCTTCTTCAGGAGGGCCATGGCCTCGTCGATGTTGCCCCGCCGCCACTGGCACTCGGCCAGGGTCTGCATCTTGACCGGGTTGTCGGGGTCGTCGTCGAGGCTGGCCTTGAGGGCGGCGTACTGCTCGTCGAGCTGCTCCTTCGTGCGGACGACCTGCTGCCGTTCCGACTCGGTGGCCTGTGCCTTGTCGCGGATCATGTCGCGAGCGCCCGTGACGGATTCGAGCTGCCCCTCGTGGATGCTGGCGGCGGCGGCCATGTCGCGCATCCGCTTGTCGAGCGTCCGGTCGGCCGGGTCGATCTGTACGGCGTGCTGGAGGGAGTCGATCGCGTCCCGGAACCGCGCCTGTGCCTCGTACAGGTCGGCCAGGGTGGTGAAGATCTGCTTCTGGGGCTTCTTCTTGCCCCGGAGGCTGGCTTCGGCGGCCAGCTCGCCGTACCAGACGGCCACTTCCGTGTACCGCAGCCGCCGGGCGGTCTGCATGACCTGGCTCATCAGCATGATGTTGTTCGGGTCCTTGGCGACCGCCGACAGCAGCGAGAGCATGGCGTCCTTCTTGCGTCCGAGCATGGTCGAGAGGGCGGCCTTGGCCTGGCCGAAGATGGACCCCAGGCCGAAGCCCTTGCCCTGGCCCTGGCGCTTCAGGGCGGCGTCGCGAAGGCCCCGGTGCCCCTTCTCGATCTCGAACGGGTTCAGCCGGATGCCCTGGAGGTACAGGTTGATGGCGTAGTCGTAGTTGCCGCGTACGGTGGCCTGCTCGGCCCGCTCGAAGAACTGGGCGGCGGTCTCGCGGACCTCCGGGCTCAGCATCTCGGGCCCGAGCGACTCGGTGCCCTCTTTCGACTCCTGAACCGCGTCGGCCTGATCGGCGTTGTCCTCGGGTCCCGGTGCGGCGTTGTCCTCGGGCTCCGGTGCGGCGTTGTTCTCGGGCCCCGGTGCAGCGTTGTTCTCGGGCTCCGGCACGAAGGCAGCCTCCTCGTTCGGTCGCGGCCACACGCATCCCCACCAGCCCGCAGTATACCGCGCCCAGACCCGGCAAGTCTAGGGCCCGCCGACCCGGTGTCAACTCAAAAAGCGGCCTTGTAGGGCCGGCCGGCCGGGCCTATAATGCACGAAACCCGGTCAGGCGGAGCATGCCCGTGGAGATCCGAATCTATCCCGACCCGGTCCTGAAGGAACAGGCCCGGCCCGTGGAGGCGTTCGACGAGGCCCTGGCCGAGTTCGCCGACGAGATGGTCCGGACGATGCACGCGGGCAACGGCCTGGGCCTGGCGGCCCCCCAGGTCGGGTCGCTCCAGCGCGTCGTCATCGTCTCGTCCGACGGCCAGCCGGGACACGAGACCGTCATGGTCAACCCCGAGATCGTCGACAGCGACGGGTGGCAGGTCGGCGAGGAGGGGTGCCTGAGCTTCCCCGGCATTTACGTCAAGGTCCGCCGGTTCGCCCGCGTCGGGGCACGGTACCTGGACGTCCGGGGCGAGGCCCGCGAGCTGGAGGCCGAGGGCCTCTTGGCCCGGGCCGTCCAGCACGAAATCGACCACCTCGACGGCCGTCTACTCGTTGACCGGATGGGCCCGGTCCAGCGGATGGCCCAGCGCCGCCGGCTCCGCGAGCTGGAGCGGCGCTGGGACGAGCGGCTCCACCAGACCGCCTCGGCCGCTTCGGCCGCAGGTCCCGGGTCGTCCGGCCGGTCGGCATAGGGACGCGCGATGCGGATCGTTTTCCTGGGGTCCGGGAGTTTCGGCCTGCCCTCGCTGTGCGCCCTGGACGCCCAGGGCCAGGAGCTGGTCCTGTTGGTGACCCAGCCGGACCGCCCCGCCGGGCGTGGCCGGACCGTCCGCATCGGTCCGGTCAAGCGATTCGGCCGCGAGCGCGACATCCCCGTCTTCCAGCCCGAGGACGTCAACGCGCCGGCGTCGCTGCGGCGGGTCCGCCAGGCTTCGCCCGACCTGCTCCTGGTGATCGCCTACGGCCAGAAGCTGGGGCGGGAGCTGCTCGAGGTCGCCCCCCACGGGGCCATCAACCTCCACGGGTCGCTCCTGCCGAAGTACCGCGGCGCCGCCCCCATCAACCACGCCATCCTCAACGGCGAGACCGAGACCGGCCTGACGGTCATCGAGATGACCGACCAGATGGACGCCGGCGACATCCTCGGCCAGCGGGCCGCCGCCATCGACCCGGACGAGACGGCCGGCGAGCTGCACGGTCGCCTGGCCGAGCTGGGGGCCCGCCTCGTCACGGAGCTGGTCCGCGAGATCCAGCTCGACGACGTGGGCCGCCGTCGCCAGAACGAGACCCAGGCCACCTTCGCCCCGCGGCTGAAGAAGTCCATGGGCCGCATCCCGTGGGACAAGCCCGCCCAGGACGTTCACAACCACATTCGCGGCATGACGCCCTGGCCGGGGGCCTTCACGTTCCTGCCCGTCAAGCCGGGCAAGGCCCCCGTCCGGATCGTCGTGAACCGCTCGACCCTCCCGGAGGAGACCGTCCGGACGAATGCCGAGCCCGGCACGGTCGTCCGGGCCGCCCCCGGCGGCCTCGACGTGGCGACCGGCCGCGGCGTCGTCCGGCTCCTGGAGGTCACCCCGGCGGGCAAGCGGTCCCTGAGCGCCGCCGACTTCCTCAACGGCTATCCGGTGGAGGAAGGCGCCCGATTCCTCGACGCGAGCAAGAACGCTGTCTCATGATCGATCGAGCCGTCGTCAGCCTGAACAATATGACCGTTCGCCTCCGCCGGACGCGGTGCCGCCCCGACGAGTTGCTGGTCCTGTTCTCGCGGTGCCTCCAGCGGTCGGCCTGCGACTGCAACATCGCCGACGATCTGGCGAACTGCCGCCGGTGCGGCCAGTGCGTCGTCGCCCGTTTCCATGAGATGGCCGACGAGTACGGCGTGAAGCTTTTCCTGGCGACGGGCGGGCGGCACGCCGCCGAGCGGGCCGCCCAGGACGACGTCAAGGCCATCGTTGCGGTGGCCTGTGAGAAGGAGCTGCGGGCGGGCCTCTTCGCCGCGCTTCCCAAGCCCGTCCTGGCGACGGGCATCGACTGGCCGTGCGGCCCGTGCAAGGACACCACCGTCGATTTCCACCAGGTCGAGGAGGCCGTGCGGTGGTTCCTCCGGTAAGCGGACGGCCGGCATCGGCGAGGGACGTGGCCCTGGAGGCCCTGGGCCGGCTGGAGGCCGACTCCCGGTTCCTCCGCGACGTCCTCCACGAGCTGTTCTCCCGTCACGGCCTGCCGGCCCGCGACCGGGCCCTCGCGACGCAGCTCGCCAACGGGGCGGTCCGCCACCGCCGGACGTTGCGGCTGCTCATCGGCTACGTCCGCGGCCGGGGCCGGCGCGCTAGCTCCATCCAGCCGGATCTGCTGGCCATCCTGGAGGTGGGGGCCTTTCAGCTCCTCTTCCTCGACCGCGTCCCGGACTACGCCGCGGTCAACGAGGCCGCCGACGCCGCCCGCCGGACCGTCCGCGGCCGGAACGCCGGGCGGCGGGTGGCGGGGTTCGTCAACGGGGTCCTTCGGGCCATCGGCCGCCTGATCGTGGGTCACGACCCCGACGGCCGGCCCGGGCCGGCCGCCGTCCCGCATCCGGAGGGTGGCGCGGTCCGCCTCGCCGAATCGGTGCTGCCTGACCCCGCGCCCGACCGGGCCGCCTTCCTCGGTGCCGCCTACTCCTACCCGGACTGGCTCGTCGCCCGCTGGATCCGCCACTTCGGCGATGCCGCCGAAGACGTCTGTCGATGGGGCGACCGGTGGCCCCGGACGATCGCCCGGGTCAACCCGCTCCGGTGCTTCGACCCGGACGGCCTGCTCGACCGGTTGCGAAACACCGTGCCGGACCTCCGGGCCGGTCCGCGGCGGCGGACGCTCGACGTCTCGGACGTGCCGCCGTCGGTGGTCGCCGAGCTGCTCGAGGGGGCCCTGGTGACGGTGCAGGACCCGTCGGCAATGGCGGCCGTGGAGCTGCTTGCCCCGGAGCCGCACGAGAGGGTCCTCGACCTGTGTGCGTCGCCGGGCACGAAGACGACGCAGATCGCCGAGGCGACGGGCGATCGCGGGACGGTCGTGGCGTGCGACCGGAGCGAGGAAAAGCTGGGGCCGCTGCGCCGGGTCGTCGCGGAACGGGGCCTGCGGAGCGTCCGGGTGTGTCCGGTGGAGTCGCTCGCCGCCGCGGCGCCCGACGGCGGGTTCGACGCCGCCCTCGTCGATTCGCCCTGCTCGAACACGGGGGTGCTGGCGCGGCGGGTGGAGGCCCGGTGGCGGCTCCGGCCGGGGGACCTGGAGGAGCTGGCGGCCGTCCAGGGGGAGCTGCTCGATCGGGCGGCCGACCGCGTCCGGCCCGGCGGGCGGCTCGTCTACTCCACGTGCAGCCTGGAGCCGGAGGAGAACGACGAGGTCGTCCAGGCGCTGCTCGCCGGCCGCGACGGCTGGGCCTTGGAGCGGCGGGAGCAGATGCTGCCCGGCCCGGACCACGACGGGGCGTTTGCAGCGCTTCTGCGTCGGGCCACGTAGTTCGACACGGCGGTCCGACCGCAGAGCACGTTGAGGCCGCAGAGGGGGCAGATCAGATTCAGGAATCAATTTTCATCAGAAACATTTCCTTTGTGCCCTTCTCGCGTTTCGCGCCGCTCTCGGCGGTCTCTGCGTTGAGAACACGCCTCCGGGAGGCCCTTCGCCGGGCGCAGAATCGTTGATTCCCCGCGGCGGGCCGCCGTAGAATGCCGCCATGTCCGAGCACCCCCCATCCGCGGCGGTCTACGACGAGGCGGCCCGGGGTGCCTGGGCCGGTCTTGCCGGCAACGTTTTCCTTGGCCTGGCGAAGCTCGTCGGCGGCTTCGTCGGACGCAGCGAGGCCCTCATGGCCTCCGGCGTCGAGACCACGAGCGACTGCCTGAAAAGCCTGGTGGTGCTGCGCGGCCTGTGGCACGCCCGTCGTCCGCCCGACGAGGAGCACCTCTACGGGCACGGCAAGGCAGAGTTCCTGGCGGCCCGGGGGGTGGCGGCGATCCTGATGATCTTCGGGGTGGTCTTCGGCTACCGGGCCGTCATGGAGATCCTGAAAGGCGCCGACGAGCTCCTTCCGGCCGTCTGGACCCTCTGGTTCGCCGCCGGCGACATCGTCGGCAAGGCCGGCCTGTTCATCTACAAGTACCGCCTGGGCCGGCGCCTGAAGATCGACAGCCTGGTCACGGACGCCTGGGACCATCTCGGCGACACGGTGGCCAGCGTCTTCGCCCTGGCGGGCATCGGCCTCGCCGTCGTGCTGGGTCCCGAGTGGCGGGTGTTCGATCCGATGGCGGCCCTCGTGATCTGCGCGATCATGTTCGGCATCGGGGCGAAGGCCTTCGTCCGGGCAGGCTCGGCCCTGATGGACGAGGCGGCCGACCCCGAGACGGCCGAGGCCATCCGCCGGACCGCCCTCGGCGTCGACGGCGTCCGCGGCACCGAGAAGCTGATGACGCGCCGCAGCGGCGTCGAGACCCACGTCGACCTGCACGTCGAGGTCGACCCGGACCTGCCGGTCGGCGAGGCCCACGAGATCGCCACGGCCGTCTCGCGGGCCGTCCGCCGGGAAGTGCCCGGCGTCTGCCACGTCCTCGTCCACGTCGAGCCGTACTATCCCGACGATCACTGAGCGCGTTCGGGTAAGTCTTGGCGACAGCGGCGCGGCGGGTCTGCGTGCGCGCCGCGTCCGCAGGTCACGAGCGAGGTCGGCACGGAGACCGACCGCGTAGACCTTGTGTCAACCCGCTTAGCGAACGCGGAGGTGTTGTCCGAGCCGCGAGCGGGGCTCGCGGTGGCGCCCGAACGTCGCGCGACCTTCGACTGCGGCGCCGCTCCACCCGCGGTCGTCAGACCGCGGGTACGCCCGATAACCAAGAAAGGTACGCCGGCCGGACTACCGGAACACGTTCCACCGGAAATGCCACGTCGCGTCCGAGTCGCCGAGGTCAGACCGGGCCAGCTCTGGCGCGGCGTCGACCCGCAGCGGCAGGTCGTTGAGGCGGTCGGTCGCACGGACCAGGCGGAACCGGGCCGGCTCGCCGTACCAGCCCACGTCGTAGGCCGCCACCAGGCGGTCCTCGTCGCTCCGGCGGTAGAGGAGGATGCGGTACACGCCGTCGAGGCCGTCGGGACAGTCGGCGCCGGCGAGCGGCTCGCCGCGGAGGACCAGCTCCTTCGGGCCGGCGCTGAGGCGGGGCAGGGGGAGCCGGCCCCGGCGGAGCCAGACGGCCACCGCCGACCCGCAGGCCTTGCTCTCGCCGCCCAGCGACGGCCAGGCGAACGCCACCGCTGCCAGACCCGCCAGGACCATCAGCGCCGCCAGGGCCTTGTGGCTCGTCTTTCCCGAAGCGGCCATCAGGGGGGACCCCTCGTTCGCATCAGTCGTCACAGGACCGCCGCCGGTACCCTCGTCGGCCGGCGGAAGCCATTTAATGAGCGCGGCGGGTCTCCGGGCCCGCCGCGTTCGCCCGCTTCTCGGCGCGGTGGTTACGGAGAACCATCGGGCCCACGCGTGTTTGGCCGCACAAGTCGTCGGCCGACGAGCATACAGGGTTTCAACCCAGGATCGCGAGGGGGGTATCGGTGAGAAAACGGCGTGCGCCTTCAGCGGTCCCGCTCGGGGTCGCCGAGACGGCGGGTGTGCTCGCGGCCGATCCGCCGGACGATGCGGTCCATCAGCCACGGGGCGTTGGCGGCGGTCCAGGCGGCCAGCTTCGCCTCCAGCGGGACCACCAGGTCGCGGCGCCGGCGGGCGGCCGCCTTGAGGACCTTCCGGGCGCACGTCTCCGGCGTCATCGTCTTCCGGTCGTAGACCCGCCAGCCGGCCGCCCCCGCGGCCCGCCCGTCGGGCATGTGGCTGTGCTCGTGGAACGCCGTCGCCACCAGCGACGGATAGACGACCGTCACGGAGACGCCGGCGTCCGCCAGTTCGACGCGGAGCGAGTCGAAGAACCCCGCCACGGCGAACTTGCTGGCCGAGTAGGACGTGGCGTTGGCGAAGCCGACCTTCCCGGCGAGGCTCGACAGGGCGACGATCCGCCCCCGGGCCGCCTTCAGGTGGGGCAGGGCGTAGTAGGTCACCGCCACCGTGCCCATCAGGTTCGTCTCGATTGTGCGGCGGAAGTCCGCCAGGTTCGGCAGGTCCTCGAGCCGCCCGTACACGCCCCACCCGGCGCTGTGGAAGAGGGCGTCGAGGCCGCCGCAAGCCTCGAGTGCCCGCTCGACGAGGTCGCGGCACTCCTCTTCGCGAGTGACGTCGGTGGGGACGGCGACCGCCTCGGCCCCCCGCTCGCGGCAGGCCTCGGCGACGTCCTCGAGCGGTCCGGGATCGTACGAGGCGAGGACGAGGCGGGCCCCCTGGCCGGCGAGCTGGAGGGCCAGCTCGCGGCCGATGCCGCTCGACGCCCCCGTTACGAGCACGGCATGACTGCGGAAGACGTCTTTTTCCATAACGTGCCTTTGTTGTCTATGCAGCGGCGATGGAACCGCGGCGGCGCCGAGAGCGCAGAGAAGGACTGCCCATAAGCCCAAACCGCATAAAGAACACGAATACGGTTCTGCATCTCGTCCTACAACGCCAGTTCGCTGCCTCATCCCGCCTGGCGGCCTTCCCAGGCCGCCAGGAACTCGCTTCAGGCCCGATCGCGGCGGCCTGGGAAGGCCGCCGCGCGGCACGTGGCGTTGCAGGACTGGGAATGGCGCTTCTCCGTGTTCTCGGCGCCTTCCATGGCGGAAAGGGTAGCGGCCCCGGCGGGCCGACGCAAGGCCGTTGCTCGCGCCGGTGACGCGCGGTGTCAGGCCTTTCGAGCCGCGTTCGTAAGAACGCGGGTACGCAGGAGGGGCGATACGCCGTCCGCGTGCCGCAGCCGGTGTCGCTGTTCGCACGCCCCCGCGAACTTGAGTTCGCGGCCCCAACGGCAGGTCGCGACGGGCCCTTGGGGTGTACGGCACGCGATTTTCGCTTGACTTCCGCCGGGACATGGTCGATACTGGCGGCACCATGAAGCAGCGCGGCGAGAACCCGGTCCTGGGCCTTAGGAGCTGACGCCCGGGGCCGCTGCGCGCTGACACAGGAAGCTCGACGGCCTCGGACACGCGTCCGGGGCCTTTTTCGTGCGCCGAGAGATTCACGCGTGGGCCCTTCGGGGCGCGAGCGGCGCGCGAAAACGTTGCAACCGGCGCCGGTTGCTTCGACAATGACCGTCTGAGGAAAGGAGCACTGTCATGGGCAAGGCCAAGGACCGGCGGGTCCTCGTGTTCGACACGACCCTTCGCGACGGGGAGCAGTCGCCGGGCGCGAGCATGAACTTGACGGAGAAGCTGGAAGTGGCCCGGGCCTTGGAGCTCCTCGGCGTCGACATCATCGAGGCGGGGTTCCCCATCACCAGCCAGGACGACTTCGACGCCGTCCGGGCCATCGCCCGCGAGGTCGCGAAGCCGACCGTGGCCGGCTTGGCCCGGTGCGTCGCGAAGGACATCGACCGGGCCGCCGAGGCCGTCGCCGACGCCCGGAAAGGCCGCGTCCACGTGTTCCTGGCCACCAGCCGCATCCATCGCCGGCACAAGCTGCGGAAGGCCCGTGGCGAGATCGAGCGCCTGGCGGTCGAGGGCGTGAAGCGGGCCCGGTCGGCGGTCGAGGACGTCCAGTTTTCGCCCGAGGACGCCGCCCGCACCGAGCCGGAGTTCCTCGCCCGCGTCGTCGAGGCCGTCATCGACGCCGGCGCCCGGACCGTCAACATCCCCGACACGGTGGGGTGGGCGACCCCGGACGGGTTCGGCGGCCTGATCGAGTACCTCTTCGAGCACGTGCCGAACATCGGCCGGGCCGTGATCGCCGTCCACTGCCACGACGACCTGGGCATGGCGGTGGCCAACTCGCTCCAGGCCATCAAGGCCGGGGCCCGCCAGGTCGAGTGCACCATCAACGGCCTCGGCGAGCGGGCCGGCAACGCCGCCATGGAAGAGATCGTCATGGCGCTGCGGACCCGGCCGGAGGCCTACGGCGATTGCTGGACGAACATCCGGACCGAGCGGCTCTACCCGACCAGCCGCCTGGTGAGCCGCATCACCGGCCTCGTGGTGGCCCGGAACAAGGCGGTGGTCGGCGAGAACGCCTTCGCCCACGAGTCGGGCGTCCATGCGGACGGCGTCCTGAAGGAGCGGACCACCTACGAGATCATGGACCCGAAGGACGTGGGCCTGAAGCAGAGCACGCTCGTCCTGGGCAAGCACTCCGGCCGGCACCAGTTCCGCGAGCGGCTGAAGGACCTCGGGTTTCGCCTCTCGACCCAGGAGATCGACCGCCTCTTCTTCGGCCCGTTCAAGGAGCTGGCCGACCGCAAGAAGGAGGTCTTCGACGAGGACATCGAGGCCATCGTCGAGACCCATCTGGCCGCCACGCCCGAGACGTGGCACCTGCGGGGCATCCAGGTGGCGACCGGCACCGGCGGCATGCCCACCGCAACGGTCGAGCTGCTGGAGGAGGGCAGCGAGGGGCCCGTCCGCGACGCCGCCACCGGCGACGGGCCCGTCGACGCCATCTTCCGGGCCATGGAACGCATCACCGGCGTCTCGATGAA
Organism: uncultured Anaerolineales bacterium; assembly: GCA_964526295.1. Taxonomy (GTDB): domain Bacteria; phylum Planctomycetota; class Phycisphaerae; order FEN-1346; family FEN-1346; genus CAZGKW01. Next base: position 10,457 of record CAZGKW010000020.1, on the reverse strand, counting down.
GCTCAAGGACTACGGCCTGCGGAGCGTGACGGGCGGCAAGGAGGCCCAGGGCGAGGTCCGCCTGGAGGTCGAGCACGAGGGCGGCACCGTCTCGGCGAGCGGCCTCTCGACCGACATCCTCGAAGCTTCCGCCAAGGCCTACCTGAGCGCCATCAACCGGGTGATCGCCCGCGGCGAAGTCGGCCGGGCCAGGCGGTCGCCCGAGGCGACCGCGAAGAAACGAAAACGCAAGAAGACGAAAGCGAAGCCCCGTACGAAGAAGAAGGCGAAGCGCCGTACGAAGAAGAAGGCGAAACGCAAGCGAAAGCGCTGAACCCGCCGCGCCCGAGCGCTTTGCGCGGCGCCCCGAGGTTCTGCGCGTCGCCCGAGGGTCTGGCGCGGCGGGTCTCCGCATCCGCCGCGCACCGGCGTTTCAGCACTCAAACACATTGGTATTACTCGAAAGGCATGCCCATGACCGAACCCGACATCAAGAAGATCGTCCTGGCCTATTCCGGCGGGCTCGACACCTCCGTCATCCTCCCCTGGCTCAAGGAGACCTACGGATGCGAGGTCGTCGCGTTCGTCGCCGACCTGGGGCAGGGCCCCGACGAGCTGGACGGCATCGTCGAGAAGGCCGAGGCCAGCGGCGCCTCCGAGTGCGTCGTCGCCGACCTCCGGCAGGAGTTCGTCACGGAGTACCTGTGGCGGCTCGTCAAGGCGGGGGCCGTCTACGAGGGCCAGTACCTGCTCGGGACGAGCATCGCCCGCCCCCTGATCGCCGCCAAGCAGGTCGAGGCCGCCCGGGCCATCGGGGCCGACGCCGTCGCCCACGGCGCCACCGGCAAGGGCAACGACCAGGTCCGCTTCGAGCTGACGTTCATGGCCCTGGCGCCCGACCTGAAGGTCGTCGCCCCGTGGCGCGACCCCCGGTGGACCCTGACGAGCCGCGAGGCCGCCGTCGAGTACGCCCAGGCCCGCGGCATCCCCATCGGCCAGTCGAAGAAGTCGATCTACAGCCGCGACCGGAACCTGTGGCACATCAGCCACGAGGGGGGCGAGCTGGAGAGCCCCGCCACCGAGGCCCACCCGGCGGTCTTCGTCCTCAGCGAGCCGATCGCCTCGGCCCCCGACGACCCGGACTACGTCGAGCTCGAGTTCGACCGCGGCGTACCCGTCGCCGTCGACGGCCGGCGCCTCGGGCCCGTCGAGATCGTCGAGCGCCTCAACGCCCTCGGCGGCAAGCACGGCGTCGGGCAGGTCGACCTGGTGGAGAACCGCCTCGTGGGGATCAAGTCGCGGGGCGTGTACGAGACGCCCGGCGGCACGATCCTCTACGCCGGCCACGGGGCCCTGGAGGCCCTCTGCCTCGACCGCGACACGCTCCATTACAAGCACCAGGTCGCCCTCCGCTATGCCGAGCTGGTCTACTACGGCCAGTGGTTCTCCACGCTGCGCGAGGCGATCGACGCGTTCGTCGACCGGACCCAGCAGGACGTGAACGGCACGGTGAAGCTGAAGCTCTTGAAGGGGCACGCCCTCTTTGCCGGGGCGACCTCGCCGAAGGCCCTCTACGACGAGGACCTCGCCAGCTTCGTCATGGGCGAAGGGTACGACCCCGCCGACGCGACGGGGTTCATCCACCTGTTCGGCCTGCCGCTGAAGGTCCAGGGCGTCGTGCGGCGCAAGACCGAATGACGGCGCCGCTGTGCTCGTACATCGGGCGCCGGGCAAGCCCGGCGGCGAAACGGCGTTTCGCCGGCCCGCTTGCGTGCCGCTCGCCGATAGCGAGGCCCCCATGAACCTCACACTCATCGGCTACCGCTGCACGGGCAAGACGACCGTCGGGCGGGTCCTGGCCGACCGGCTCGGATGGCCGCTCGTCGATACGGACACGCTCGTCCAGGAGCGGGCCGGCATGTCGATCCGGAGAATCGTCGCCGCGGGGGGGTGGCCCGAGTTCCGCCGCCTCGAGAAGGAGACAATCGCCGAGACGGCCTCGGGCGACGAGCAGGTCATAAGCGCCGGCGGCGGGGCCGTCCTCGACCCCGACAACCGGGCCGCCATGCGGGCCGGCGGCGCCGTCGTCCTCCTCGAAGCCCCCGCCGAAGTGATCTGGGAGCGGATGAAGGCCGACCCGAAGACCGCCGCCGAGCGGCCCGACCTGACGGACTCGGGCGGCGTCGCCGAGGTCCGCAATCTGCTCCAGGAGCGCCGCGAGGCGTACGAGTCGGCGTGCCACTTCCGCCTCGACACGTCTCGCGCGGACCCCGAGGCGGCGGCCGACGCGATCCTCGGGTGGTTCGGCGACCGCACGGGGTGATGCGGCCCCGCGGCCGCCGGCACGATTCTCTTCCCGCCTTGAGGCGGGCGGTGCGTGCGCTGCGGGACCGTGACGTGACGGCGCCAAGCGCCCCCCGCGGCGCCGGGGGCCGACCTCAGACGGCGCCCCGATCAGTCCTGCTCGGGCCCGTCTCCCCCGGCGCGCGGAGGCGCCGCGCGCCGAGGACGGGCCACGATCGCCCGCCGCCGATGCGCGGCGCCCTTTCGTCAACCGGCGGACCGGACCGGCCGGTCGGCCCGGTTACCGCTTACGCTTGATCCAGAGGCCCGCCAGACCGGCCGCCAGGAGCCCCAGCGTCGCGGGCTCGGGCACTAACTGTCCACCCTCGATCCGCCACTCGTCCGGTTCCAGGACGACGAGCGGCTCGGACTCGCCGTGGAACGCCGCGAGCTGAACGATGCCTTCGGCGGCCTCGTTCTCCGAGATGGTGATCCGGGCGATCGTCCACGGCCCGTGATCGCCGCTGTCGTCCGTGTCACCCCAGGAAATGTTCAGCCGCTGGGTGCTGAACTCCAGCACGGGGTCGCCGAAGACGGTGGCGCCGCCCGGCACCAGGGGCGCGTCGGGGTTGAAGTCGGCGTCGGGCGGGACGGGCGACGGGCGAGACACGAACGTGTCGAACGCCAGCTCCGGCGCCAGCCCGAACAGGGCCGGGTTCGGCGTCACGTTGCCGCCCAGCTCGTGCTGGAAGAACTGGCCGGCGAGCAGCTCGATCTGCATGGCCGCGTTCGTCCAGTCGTCCCCGTCGGACTGCTCGACCTGGATGTCGTAGCAGTTCCAGTGGGTGTTGTCCAGGGCGGGCTCGGGACCCGCGTCGCCGTCCGGATCCAGGAGGATGCCGTCCGGAATCGGGACCGGCTTGAAACTCAGCATCAGACCGGCACCGGCCGGCGCCGCCGCCAGCAGGGCGGCCGTCCCGGCGACCAAGAGGACCACAGCTAAGCGCGTTCTCATCCCCTCTCTCCTTCCTTCCCGAGCCTGACCGACGGGCCCGGCGGGCCGCGCCGGACCCGGCCCGGAGGCCGGCCCCCGGCAGCGTCTCGACCGGTCCGTCATCACGCTCTCCTGTTCCCTTTCCGCCCCTTGAGGGCGGGGCTTTCAAAGAAAACGGGCCATCGGCGGTCCCCACCGCTTTCGCGGAAACCCCCTTCGACCCGCAACACGTTCCGGCTCGGAATGTCTGTCACCGGCCCCGGCCCGCCCGTGTCCTCCAACACGTCCGGCGGACCGCCCCATCCCGCTCACATGGCCGGCAACCGTCCTGCCGCGGCCCTCCAGCCGCGTTCACCCCTCTGGCAGAGCGCAAACCCTCCGCACGAAAAAGGGGCCGCCGCGCCTCAGGCGCGTCAGCCCCGGGTGCATTGGCCCTCACTCCAAGGCAATTTACCCCATAAAAGGCATCTTGTCAAACGCATTCCGTCGCTTCCGACCGAAATCTTCGTTCGGGCCGTCACGGCATCGGGCACCGGGGCCCGCCCTCCGTAGTCCTCCCGACGCGTCGCGACCGGGACGACGGAGGGTCACGTGCCTGCCGCCGTCCGCGTTCCGCCCTTGACAGAGACCCATCCCGATGCGATTCTAACGCCGTTCAATAACCCCCCTCTCCCCCACGCGGGAGAGGGGCGGGGTGAGGGGGGCAGAGGAAAAAGCCATGCCCGAATGGTCCGGCCGAAACCTCCTCTGTTACGGCGACAACCTCGCCTTTCTGACCGACGACTCCCTCTTTCCAGGCGCCTCCGTCGACCTGGTGTACCTGGACCCGCCGTTCAACAGCCAGCAGTCGTACAACGTGCTCTTCAAGGAAGCGAGCGGCACGCCGGCCGCCGCCCAGATCAAGGCCTTCGAGGACACCTGGACCTGGGACACCGCCGCCAACGAAGCCTTCGTCCGCATCAGCCGCGACCCGGCCGTCCCGCCGCCGCTGGTGGAGCTGGTGAACACGCTGATGAGCTTCCTGAAGGCCTCCCCGATGATGGCCTACCTGGTGCAGATGGCGATCCGCCTGGTCCACCTGCACCGCGTCCTCAAGAAGACCGGCTCCCTGTACCTCCACTGCGACCCGACGGCCAGCCACTATCTGAAACTGATTCTGGATGCGATTTTTGGACCGCGCCACTTCCTGAATGAAGTCATCTGGAAGCGCACTCACGCCCACGGCTCAGCCAAGCGATGGGGGCCTTTGCACGATGTCGTGCTGTTCTACTCGCGGAGCGCCGACTACGTGTGGACAGACCCCACGCGCGCTCACGACCCGGAGTACATAGAGAAGCACTTTAAGCATGTGGACCCGGAAACTGAGAGGCGATTCCAGCCAATCACCTTGACGGGCTCGGGTGTGCGTACTGGCGAAAGCGGACAACCGTGGCGCGGAGTAAACCCAACGGCGGTACAAAGGCATTGGGCGATTCCGGGTGCCGTGGTGAAGCGACTCGGGATTGAGGGAGCCACAGTACAGAGCAAGCTCGATGCCCTTGACGCAGCGGGTCGCATCTACTGGCCGAAAAAGGGCAAAGGGACTCCGCGCCTCAAGTGGTATGCCGACGAATTAGAAGGAACGGCCATCCCTGATATTTGGGCAGATATTGGGCCTATTGGAGCGCAGGCGGCTGAACGGCTAGGCTATCCCACGCAGAAACCGCTCGAGTTGCTCAAGCGCATCGTCGCCGCCTCCAGCAACCCCGGCGACGTCGTCCTGGACCCCTTCTGCGGCTGCGGCACGACGATCGACGCCGTCGAGACCTTGAACCGCGAGAATCCCGACACCCCGCCGCGGACCTGGATCGGCATCGACATCACGCACCTCGCGGTCAACCTGATCAAGCATCGCCTGACGCGCTTCGAGCCCCTCCCCGAATACGAGGTCATCGGCGAACCGGCCAGCACCAGCGGCGCGGCGGCCCTGGCCCAGGCCGACCCGTTCCAGTTCCAGTATTGGGCCCTCGGCCTCGTCGGGGCCCGACCCAAGGGCCGCAAGGCCAGGAAGGGGGCCGACCAGGGCATCGACGGCGTCCGATACTTCATCGACGAGATGAAGGGCGACCGGCCCGTCACCAAGACCATGCTCGTCCAAGTGAAGGGCGGCCGGAACGTCGGCGCGAGGGACGTCCGCGACCTCGTCGGCACGATGACCCGCGAAAAGGCCGAGATGGGCGTCTTCATCACGTTGGCCGAGCCGACGAAACCGATGCGGACCGAGGCGGCCGCGGCCGGGATGTACGAGTCGCCCTGGCACCGCCAGACCTATCCGCGGGTCCAGGTCCTGACGGTGGAGCAGCTCCTCTCGGACCCGCACAAGCCGAACCCCTCGTGCCTCCAGGTGCCCGGCGGCCCGGCGCAGCACACCTTCCAGGAAGCCCCGAAACATCGCCGCAAACGCCAGCGGCAGGAGGATCTGTTGGGGGAGTGAGGGTCTTCGCTTTGTGTGACTGTGCAGGAGTTTACGCCCTATGTCTGAAGCCGACAAGATAGCAGCTTGGCTTGGGTTTGCGGGGTTCCTGTTGGCGCTGGCCTCGCTGACGTGGCAGTGCGTCTCCTTCCTGCTGCAAAGGCGCGAACGAGTTAGCGCGGAGCTCTGGTTCGTCAAGGAGATTGACGGGTCCTCTCCCGGTATTGTGCTTCGGGTATGGAACTCGGGCCGGATTCCCGTCTATATTCAGAAGGCGGAAGTATGCTTCGGGGATAGGAGGAAGGGCGTCGGGAAGAAGCAGACGGCCATTGGGTTTAGTCCTATGCCGACTGGCACTTCGCGGCGGCACGGCATGCTGCCGCTGACGGATGGGGTGCGGGCTCAGGTCGCGGCGAGTGGTAGGCAACCCCTTTCTGTTGGGGAAGAGAAAAGGTTCCGCCTTCTAGCACAGGTCGTCCCGCCGGCGTTGCTACAGCAGGTATGTGCCCTTCCGGAGAGCGAAGTCTGGGTTTCAGTGTACTCTCCGGAAGGAGCAATCCTGCGGCTCAAGGGGAGCACCGTGCTGCCGGTTCTCAGCGTGTTGCGCCATAGCCAGCAAACGGAGGGACAGCGCGGCTCTTCTGAGCCGGGGTCGGGGAGTGAAGAGGAGTAGGCACGGACTCGGTCAGCCATGGAGGCCAAAACGATGAGCGTCCCGGAACATCTCGCTGATGAGATGCTTGCCAAATGTGCGCGCCACTGCTGTATCTGTCGGCGTTTTGAACCGCTGCACCTACAGGTCCATCACATCGTGGAACGTTCCGAAGGCGGCGATGACACTCTCGACAACATCATAGCCGTCTGCCTGACTTGCCACTCGGATGTTCACACGCAGACCAAGTTGACGCGCAGGTTCACGGTCAACGAGCTCAAGCAGCACCGTGAGCAAGTCTCCCGGTTGGTTGAGGAGGGGAAGCTAGGAGCGGGCCAAGCCAGAGGAGACGCCGTAGAAGATGTCCTTGCGAAGATATTGCTGGCACTTGGCTTTAACGGAGATCGGCGCGCTGGTGCTGTCGGCTCTTCCCACTTGTCTCCTGCGGCGGTACGAGTGCTCGTTGAGGCGGCTCAGGACTGCAATGGTACAGTGTGGCGTTTGCCAATGCGCGAGCGAAGAGGCATCCAGACAAACAAGAAGCAATTGTGCGAGGTGGGCAACGCGAGAAGTGAGGCTGAATACGAGGATGCGATAGAGCAACTAGTGGGCTTGGGACTGCTGAAGGCGCGCGGCTACAAGGACGAGAATTTCAGGGTCACGCACCGAGGATACCTTCTTGCCGACGAAATCCTGGCCGCTGGTTCGCACAGCCAAAGGGGTGACTGAAGTCGCCGCACTCCAAGGAGCCGCCCGCTGGGCGGCTCGATTCACCCTCACCCTCCCCCTCTCCCGTCAAGGGAGAGGGTATAGATGAAGACATGCCGCTCATAACCCCCCTCTCCCCTCGCGGGAGAGGGGCGGGCTGAGGGGGACGACCCCTCTCCCGTCAAGGGAGAGGGTATAGATGAAGACATGCCGCTCATGACCCCCCTCTCCCCCCCCGCGGGAGAGGGGCGGGGTGAGGGGGACGACCCTTCTCCCGTCAAGGGAGAGGGTATAGATGAAGACATGCCGCTCATGACCCCCCTCTCCCCTCGCGGGAGAGGGTATAGATGTAGACATGCCGCTCATGACCCCCCTCTCCCCCACGCGGGAGAGGGGCGGGGTGAGGGGGCGTGCCATTCAGCCCGAAGGGCTGAATGGGAACAGGACGGGGTCCCATACCACACAAGCCCTGAAGGGGCGCAAGCAAGGGTTTGCCTGCGCCCCTTCAGGGCTTGGTTTCTCTTCCTGGTGCCGTTGACCCGGGGCGGCGCCCTTCGACAGGCTCAGGGTTTGCCCTGGGCTATTTTCTCGCAGCCCGTTGGCCTGCTTCTCTGGTGCCCGCTCGACGGAGGGCCGGGGCGGCGATTGCTATCGCCGCACTCCAGAGAACGGCACGCACGGCGAGACCCCTCGACGCCGCTCGGGGTGACGGCACGCGGCGGCTCGGAACGGGAGGCGGGTACACCTGGGCCGGTCGGCGTCACAGGCCCAGGGTGACGCGTTGGCCGCCGACCTCCAGGACGACCGAGTGGGCCCGGACCTCGACGACGCGGGCGTCGCCGACCTCGCTGTCGCGGCGGACGTACTTGCCGTTGATGACGGCCGAGCCGCCCTTCGGGCCGACCATGATCGTGCTGAGCTTGTAGATGGACGTGTCGATAAGCTGTGGCGGCCCCGCCGCCTCGGCCGGCTCGCCCTCGGGACCCTCGACGCCGGTCGGATCGGCCGCCGGGGCGGCGCCCGCATCCGCAGAGGCGCCCCCGGAGGCGTCGGCGGGGAGGTCGACGGCGTTGACCGTCGTCGCGACGACCGTCTCGCCCGGCGCCGCATCGCCCGGCCCGGCGTCCGCGGCGGACTCGGCGGCGGCGACGTCGGTGCCGGCCTCCGGCGAACCGTCCGCCGCCTCGGCGGTCGGCTCGTCGGCTGCACTCTCGTCGGTCGCGGCCGCATCCGCCGTCGCATCGGGCGTGGCTTGGTCGGCGGTCGTCTCCGTGGCTTGGTCGGCGGTCGGCTCCGCGCCGGCGGCCGCATCGGTCGTCTCATCGGCCGGGGTGTCGGCGGCACCGTCGCCTGCGGCGGGGGACGGCGCGGGGAGCGGCTGGAACGGGTTCCGGATCGCCACCTCCTCGCCGATCGCGACGGGCAGGTCGGCAACGTCGCCGGGGACGGTCTCGACGGCGTCCGGGGCCGGCGGCTGCCACGCGTCGGCGTCGGCCAGGCCCAGGTCGCTCGGCCCGGCGTCGGGCGGCGCGGGCGGCGCGGCGGGCCGGACCTCGGACGCACCGGCGCCGGTGGCGGTCACCGTGTCCGTGTCGGCAGGCGCGGGCGCGGCGTCGAGGACGGGTGTCTGAGACGTCGACAGGTCGGCCGCGGCCGTCTCGAGGTCCGCCGGTGCCGCGGGTCGCGGCGCGGCGGGCGGGGCGAGCCGCGTCTCAGGGTACGTCGGTCCGGCGGTCGGGGCAGGGAGCTCGGCCAGCGTGGCGTCCGCCTCGGCCGGTGCACTCGGCGCGGGCGCAGCCGGCGCGCTTGGTGGACCCCTATCGCTCGGAGCAGACGCACTCGGGGCGGGCGACGGCGCGGGCGTCGGTTCCGGCGCGACGCCCGGCCCGTCCGGACCGCCGCGCGTCATCCAGGAGGCGACCATCTTGCCGGTGGCCTCGCGAAGGGCCTGGCCGCGGTTGACCGCGAGGTAGTAGACGCCCAGGCCGATCGCCAGCGTGACCAGCAGCAGGAGGAACGGCCACAGGCTGCGGCGGCGCTTCGCTTTCGACGGGGGCGCGGGCGTGGACTCGGGAGCGTCGGCGGCCGTCTCGTCGAGGGGCTCGACCCAGACCTCGTCCTTCTCCTCCGGACCGGCGGTGCCGTCCTGGGCCCGTTTGAGGGCATCGTTAATGAGACTCACCGTTTGGTTCCCTTCAGTTCGGCGGCGGCGAGGCGTGCCAGGCGGCGGTTGATCTTGCTGGTCTGGTAGACGTAGCCGGCGAGGAGGACCTGGTCGCCGATGGCGTTAATGAGCCGCGGGGTGCCCTGGCTGAACTTGTGGATCTCGCGGACGGCGCCGCGGTCGAAGCGGACGGTGGGCTGGCGGGGGTTGTCGGCGGCGACGCGGAGGCGGTGCTCCAGATAGGCGGCGGTGTCCTTGACGTCGAGCGGCTCGAGGTGATAGCGGACGGTGATCCGCTGGGCGAGCTGGCGGAGGACCGGCCGGGCGAGCTTCGTCCGGAGCTCCGGCTGGCCCAGGAAGACGATCTGGAGCAGCTTCTGCCGCTCGGTCTCAAGGTTCGACAGGAGCCGGGCCATCTCGAGACACTCGTCACGCATGTCCTGGGCCTCGTCGATGATCAGGACGCAGTCCCGCCCCGACGCGGCCACGCGCAGCAGGAACTTGTTCAGGACGTTGAGGTAGGCCAGGCGGTCGTGGCGGGGCGGTTCGATGCCGAATTCCTCCACAATCGCCCTGAGGAGCTGGGCCTCGGAGAGCATCGGGTTGAGGACCAGGGCGGTGTGGAACCGGCCGTCGCGGTCCAGCTCCCTGAGGAGGGCCCGGCAAAGGGTGGTCTTGCCCGTGCCGACCTCGCCGGTGAGGCAGATGAACCCCTTCCGGCGGCGAATGCCGTACAGAAGGTGGTTCAGGGCCTCCCGATGCTGCGGCGTCAGGTACAGAAACCGCGGGTCCGGGGTGATATTGAACGGGTCTTCGCGGAAACCGTAATACTCCTTGTACATCTCGCACAACCTCTGCCGAGACCGGCACTTGACGGGTTAGGGGACCCGCACGAGGCTGTGGTGACCGCCACAGGCTCTTTCGGCCTATCCGGGCGCGGGACTTGATAGAAACGCAGGGATTGGCGCCTTCGCAGGCCCGCGTCCGCGAGGGCCCCCCGGCGTATCCACCGCCGCGCGGCCCAGGGGCCCACGACGGGGCGCGAAACGGCGGCCGAGCAGGCGCCGACCCGGCATACACTATAATTTTCAGGGGGGTCCGCGAAATGGGCCGAAAACCCGGCATTTCGAGGGCGCCGCAAGCGCGATTTCAACGCCGAGATGGCGGGGGTCGCCGAGCTAAGTCTTTTAACGGCAAGGGCTTAGAGAGATTCATCCTGCTAAGG
>CAZGKW010000019.1:0-80778 GCA_964526295.1 uncultured Anaerolineales bacterium | reverse complement strand
GAGCGTGCCACCTCTTCCGCCGGCCGGGCTTGACTCTGCCGCGCGCCCAGGCTAAAAGGTAAACCGAACGCGCCGGGTCGGGGTCGGCGCTGAGATGTCGGAGCGCGCATGGACCTGCCGGTCATTGAAACGCCGGTCTTCCCCCGCTGGGTCTGGATCGAGGAGATCACGTACTCGCACATCCCGATCGCCACGATCATCACGGCCTACATGGTCCTGGCGCCGATCTACGAGTACGTCGGGTGGCGGCGGAAGGACCCCCGGTATGACCGGCTGGCCCGGGGGCTGATCTGGTTCGCCCTGATCCTGTTCTCGCCCGGGGCGGCCCTCGGGACGGGCATCCCCGTCTTCATCATCGGCACGTATCCGGAGTTCTGGAGCCGGTGGTCGAACCTCTTTTTCTGGCCGCTGATCGCGCAGTTCGTCTTCTTCACGCTGGAGGTGGGGTTCCTGTTCTTCGCCTACTACCTGGCGTGGGACCGGCTGGCGAACCGCAAGCCCCTGCACATCATGTTCGGCTGCATCGCCATGTTCTGGGGGTTGAGCGTCCAGTTCGTCTGGGACGCCCTCGGCGGGTACATGCTGACCCCCGGCAGCGTTCCTCTGCCGGAGGTCACCGACCCGGTGGGTTGGTCGACGGCGGCGTTCTTCAACCCGAGCTTCCCGTTCCTCTTCACGCACCGGTTCTTCGGCAACCTGAGCTACGTCATGCTGCTGACCGGAGGGGTGCTCGCGCTTCGCCACTGGCGTCAGAAGGACGCGGAGCAGAAGGCATACTTCCGGTGGGCGTCGAACCTGACGTTCACGGTGGGGTTCGTGGCGTTCTTCGCCCAGCCGGTGGTCGGCTGGTTCTACGCTCGGGTCATCCAGGCCGAGGCCCCCTCGTCGTTCCAGGCCATCATGGGGGGCCACTCGGCGACCGTCTTCACCACGAAGTTCGTCCTGATCGCGACGTTCCTGCTGCTGGGCGGGATGTACCTGTTCGTCCGGCACCGGTCGAAGCCGCTCCTTTACGCCATCACGGTGGGCCTGGCGGCCCTGTTGATCCTGGTCTTTCTCCACCCGCCGCTCGGGTGGTTCGGCGAGCGGCCTTTCGTGTGGCGGGGCGTCATGACGCTGGGCATCGTGACGCTCGTCGCGGTCCTCTGGCTGGTCCACGGGCGGAGCGACCCGGAGCGGCCTGTCTGGCGGGGGGCCATGTTCGTGGCGGGCCTGGCGGCGGCCTTCACCTTCGCCCTGGGCGGATTCGTCCGCGAAAACAGCAAGGGGCCCTGGACCGTCAACACCCTCCCGGGGACGAGCGTCGGCGGCATCACCAAGCCCGAGGCGACCCAACAGGAGACCAACCGCCACGAGGCCTACGAGAAGTGCCTTCCGTGCCACGAGACAGTCGAGAACACGTTCCTCCGCGGGCCGAACCTGTGGGCCCGCCGCCCACGGGCCGACTGGGGGCCCACCGTGCGGCGCGAGCTCGCGCGCCAAGGCGCGCCGCCCACGACGGAGGAGGAACGGCAGCGGATCATCCGCTTCCTCAACACCTATCACAGTACGCCGGGGAACCGCGACGGGGGCGACGCGGCGGCCCGGCGGCCGCCGGGCGGTGAACGGCATGCTGGCTGAGGCGAGTCAACATATCGAGGTCGCAGGCGGGGCCCGGTGGGTCATCGGGTTCCTGGGCCTGTTCCACACGTCGGTGGCCTCGCTGGCCATCGGCTTCGCGTTCGTCGTGACGGTGCTCCAGATCATCGGCTACCGCCGCAAGGACAACCGCTACGACCTGCACGCCAAACGAATCCAGCTCTGGCACGTCTGCATCTACAACATCGGGACGGTCAACGCCATCGGCCTGGTGTTCGCCTTGAGCGGCCTGTATCCCCAGTTCTGGTCGCAAATCTTCACCCACTTCTTCTGGACGATCATGGTGGAGGAATTCCTGTTCCTCCTGCTGGCGACGACGCTGACGTTCCACTATTTCTTCTGGGAGCGTCTGTGGGGGCACAAACGGCTCCACATCCTTCTCGGGGCCCTGCTGACGCCCCTGTTCTTCCTCCAGTTCTACATCATCAACGGCATGGGGGCGTTCATGGTGACGCCCGGGGCGGCCGAGGGGAGCATCACCCAGTGGGGCGGCACGGCCGGCATCACCGGCTGGGACTTCATCGCCTTCTACAACCCCTCGTTCCTCATGCTCACGTTCCACCGCATGTTCGCCAACTGGAGCTACGGGGGCTTCTTCGTGGCGGGGGTCTGCGGGGTCCTGATCTACCTGACGAGACGCGACAAGATGCGGGAGTTCTACGAGGACGGCGGGAGGCTGGTCTTCTACATCGGATTCGCCGCCCTCCTGTCGCTGCCGGTCGTCGGCTACTTCTACGCCCACGCCCTCATGAAGGACCCCCACGGCCACGAGGCCTACGTCAACCTGATGTGGGGCAAGGGCGACGTGGTCCTGGGCGGCATCGACTGGTGGTGGCTCAAGCACGTCATCGTCGTCGGCATGCTGGGCATCGGCCTGGTGTACTGGCGTCGGATGGGCCAGATCAAACAGGACTTCACGCTCCCGGCGGCGATGGTCTACGGCATCGCGGGGTTCTACCTGATGTTCTACGTCGCCATGGGCATGGTCATGACGTGGTTCTTCTTCTGGATGATGCTGCTGGCGGGGGTGGCGGCCGCCCTGATCGGCATCCACCTGCTCAAGCACCACGCCGACAGCGCCCGGGGCGTCTTCATCGCCATGGGCACGCTCTCGTTGTTCACCATTCTGCTGGGCGGCTATGTCCGCGAGGCGGCCCGGCCCCGGTTCGAGGCCGTCACCGGCGAGCGGCTGCCCGTCACCGACCAGGGCGACCCCAACCGCTACGCCCCCTACGAAGAGGTCTACGTGCCGCCCGAGCGGGGCAAGGCCCCGGGCCCGATGAGGATGGTCCTGGAGCCGCCCGAGTACGCCGAGGAGATGACCCGCCAGCCCCCGGCCGAGGCCCCCTCGCTGATCAGCCAGAAGTGCATCCAGTGTCACACGCTCGAGCGCGTCCACCGCTATGAGGGCGACGACTGGGACATCCTCGTCGAACGGATGCGGGCCTACGGACTGAAGCTGAACCACGAGGAGGCCAGGAAGATCGCCGACCACCTGGCCGCCGGCAAACCCTACTGACCCACGCGCGAGCTGACGATGGCAGACGAAACCGAAACGCCCGCCGATGAGGCCGAAGAGTCAAAGCCCGAGGACGAGGCCGAGGCGCCGGCCCCGGATGAATCAACGGGAACCGATGAGTCCCCGCCGCCTGAAAGCGCCGAGGACGGCGGTGCCGACGAGGACGCCTACGTCGCCGCCATCCGCAGGCAGCAGGCCGGCCCGTCGCTCGATTACGAGGCCCAGATGGACGTCTACCCGCTCCGCGAGGCGGACGAGGACCCCCGCTGGGCCATTTGGCTCGCCAAGGGGTGGGCCCTGTTCGCCATCGCCAGCATCCTGTTCATCCTCGTGCTGCTCGTCCTCGGCGCCATCTACGATTGACCCGGCCGGGACGGCGGCGCGCCGGAAAAGGGCCGTTCCCGCGGAGGCGTCGCCCCATGTTCCTGTTCGAGAAACGGTTCTGGCTGACGATCCTGAAGGTGCTGGCCCTCCTCTTCGTTGCGGGGATGGTCGCCCTCCAGGTGCCGGAGCTTTCCTACGACCTGGGGTCGGACGAGCCGGTCGAGGTCGAGTCCCCCGCCGAGCTGACGAGTCCCGAGTTCAAGCACTCGACGTTCGTCTCGGTGGCCGGAAGCATCGACCTGGACCGGCGGATCGAGTACGCCAGCCACGGCGTGCCGGCGACGTACTTCCTGCTGGAGGGCTACGGGCCCCGGCTTGTCGTTCGGACGTACGAGCGGATCGAGTCGCCCGAGGACTGGGCAGCGTTCAACCGGTTCGTGGGACGGCTCCGGCCGATCGGACGGCTGCCGTTCCGCCGCGGCGTGCGGGCCCGGTTTGAGGCCGAGCACGACGTCCGCATCCCGCCCGATGCGTACTTCCTGGGCCTGTACGACGTGCCGGAGCTGAGCGGCTGGCAGGTGGGCGCCGCGGCCTTCGCGGCGATCCTGTGGCTGGTCCTCTTCTACCTGTTCTTCATCCACCGCTGGGAGCGGCGAGGGGGCGCGTCTGGGCCGCCAGGCACTTCGCATTGAGCGGCGCCCGGCTCGCAAGCGGGCCGGCGAAACTGGCTCCCGGCAAGCTGCCTACAGCCTTCGATTACCGTGTTTCGCCGCTGCGCTTGCGCAGCGCGTGATGGTGTTGCCGCCCGGCGCCCTTACTCCACGACCACCCCCCCCATCATCGCCAGCCAGAACAGGCCCGCGATCGTCCAGATCACAAGCGTCAGCACCGTGATGGCGATCCCGAGGGGCTTCGCCTGGAGCCGGTACTGCTTCCACATCCGCACGAACCCGATCTTCAGAAGCAGCAGCAGGAACACCGCCACGGCCAGCACGGCATGGAATGACCGCACGCCGTGGAACTCGTAGCCGATCCCCTCGTCGCCGAGCTGCCCGAGCAGCGTCAGGCCCACCCACATCGGCCAGATCCACCAGACCAGGAACACGTAGCCGCCGATGCGATGGAGCCGCAGCATGAGCTTGGCGTGCTTCTTGGCCCCTTTCCTTCCGAAAAGGACCATCGCCGTCCAGAACTCAAAGAGGGCCAGCACCACCAGCCCGAGCGTCACCCACAGCTTGAGCTTGACAAGGGGGATGTCCATGTATCGATTCTCCCTATTCGGCCCCGTCGCGTCGCGCCGCGGCGCGCCGGCCCAGGTCGAATCCCCGCCAGGCCAGACAGGCGGCCGTGACGGCGACCACGGCGCCGCCCGCCGCCGCCCAGCCCGCGCCCGTCGCGGCCGGACCGTCCTCGGCGATCGCCGTCAGCAGCCTCGCCAGGGCCGCCACCGGGTCCCACGGCCCGATCGACTCGATCAGCCGGCCGAGACGTCCCGGCACGGGGAACACCCCCGACAGGAACGCCACCACCCCCACCGCCAGGGCCCCCAGCAGGTGCACCTCCGGGCTGCTCCGAAGCACCGACGCCAACGCCATCCCTGCCCCGTTCAGCAGCACGACCGTCACCACCAGGCATCCCGCCAGGGCCGCCACGTCCGCCGCCGCCAGGCCCTTCGCGTTGACCGCCAGGAACAGGACCAGCACGCCGCCGAGCTGCGCCAGGTCCACTGCCGACCCGGCCAGCAGGAAGTCGAGCCCCGCCAGCCACCGCGGGATCGGCAGCACCCGCAGGTACGCGACCCGGCCTTCCGCCCGCCGCCGGACCGTCGCCACCGCCGCCCCGAACAGCCCGATGAAGAGCGTCAGCAGGACGAGGCCGGCCGCCCGCACCCGCGGCGGCATCACCGCCAGCACGAACGGCAGCGCCAGGAGCAGCGGCAGCGCCAGCCGCATCGCCAGCCGCCGCCGGTCCGACACCGCCGACGCCACCTCCAACTGGAACACGTTCGCCGGTCTCACGGCCCCACCGTCTTGCCGGTCTTCGTGAGGAATGCGTCGCGGAGCGTCGGCTCACGAATCTCCAGATTCCGCACCGACGCGCCGCTGTCGACGGCCCATCCCACCAGCACGGCGATGGCGGTCGCGTTGTATGATCCGACGGCCGTGATCTCCTGGCCCTCCTGGACGAACGATTCCAGGCCCGGCACGTCCTCCGGCAACGCGACCGGCACCGGCCCGGCCAGGGCCAATCGATACTCGACGCGGTCGGCCACCGCCGCCAGCAACTCCTCCACGGTCCCCTCGGCGACGATCCGGCCCGCGTCGAGGAACGCCACCCGCGTCGCGACGCCCGCCAGGTAGTCCGGGTCGTTGCTCGCGATGAGCGTCGTCGCCCCGCGCTCGGCCCGGCCCCGGAGGGCCTCGGTCAGATGCACGAGGAAGTGGGCGTCGACGCCCGCCGTCGGTTCGTCCAGGACCAGCAGGTCCGGCTCGTGCGCCATCCCCTGCACCAGGCCGAGCTTCCGCCGCATCCCGAACGACCACGTCGAGACACGCTCGCGGGCCACCGCCGCGAGGTCCGCCCGCTCGAACCAGTCATCCAGCCTCGTCTCCGTCGCCTCGTCCGAGAGGCCGTAGGACCGGCACACGAACCAGGCATTCTGCCGGCCCGTGAGGTCCGGCCACAAGGCCGGCGTGTCGAGCGCCGCCCCGCACCGCCCGAGGTGCCGCCTCGACCCCTCGCCCACCAGGGCCCCGAGCACCGTCAGCGACCCCGAGTCGGGCCGCTCCAGGCCCAGCACGAGACGCACCAGCGTGCTCTTGCCGGACCCGTTCCGGCCCAGCAGGCCGTAGCACTCGCCCTCGGCCACGCAGAGGCCCATGCCGCACGCGCCCCGGCCGGGGGCGTACTCGCGGACCAGCTCGCGGGCTACGATGGCGTCCATAGGCTCACTCGAAGCGGAGCGTGGTCCGCTCCGTCACGCGGACCTCGCCTTCCGGCACCGTCGCCGCCACCTCGTAGACGACGACCTGCTGGCCGACGCGGCAGGTCCCGCCCAGGAGCTTCGCTCGTGCGATGTGGCGGTGAAAAGGCGGCGCGAGCGGCCGGCGTTTCCGCAGCGTCACCTCCTCGGCTTCGGGGAGCTCCGCCACCGCTTCCGGGCCCCTTTCGCACGCCGGGTCAGGCCCGGCCGCCCTGGCCCATGCCGAACTGCCGGGCGGCTTCGTCCATGTCGGCCGAAGTCACGCGTTCGCCGCCCCGTGCCCGGACGGCCGCCTCGATGGCCCGTCGGGCCATCGGCCGGGCGAATGCCGGGATCCGCCCGAGGCGGGCCTCAGCCTCGGCGTCCCAATCCATCCCGCCGGCCGGCCCCCCTCCCGCGGGGGCCGGCGCGGCCGATGCCGCCGCCTCTGCCCTCGATCTCGCCGGCCGGGCCCCGGCCCCGCCGACGACCAGGACGTTCGTCCCGCACGTCCGGGCCAAGCCCTCGGCGTTCGAGCCGAGCGTCGAGATGCCCTCGCGGTGGTGGCCGAATCGGCCCGCCGCCACGAGGTCGGCCCCGGCGGCGCGGGCGTGGTCCGCCAGGGCACGGTATGCCTTGCCCGTCAGCAGGGCCCTCTCGGCCCGCGGCCCGTCGGCGTTCAGGTGGGCGACCGCCTCGTCCAGGAACCCCTGGTAGAGCGTCGCCAGCCCCTGGTTGATGATCCGGTCGTGCAGCTCCTCCTGGTCCGCCAGGCCCACGTCGTGGTGCCGCTCGGCCGGCAACGCCCGCGCGAGCGTCCGGAACACGGCCTTGTGGAACACCGGGTCGTACGCCGCCGCCAGGTGCAGCGGAACGTCGAGGGCCCGGGCCCACCCGGCGGCCCGGTCCAGCGCGTCGGTCGCGCCCGGACTGCCGTCGACGCCGACCAGCACCCCGCCGCCCGAAGGCGCTTTCCGCGCGACGAGCACGTCGCACGGCGCCGCCGCGAGGACCCGCATCGTGGTGCTTCCGAGGAGGCCGTCGCCGATCGCCCCGAGCCCCGTCGCCCCCAGGGCGACCAGGTCCACGTCTTCCCGCTCGGCGATCTCCAGGAGCCGGACGTAGTTGCGGCCCTCCTCGGTGACCGGCCGGGCCGCGAGGCCGTCGCGGGAAGCGGCGGCCAGGAAGCTCTCGACGAACCCCTCCGAGAGCGACTGGAACCCCTTGACGATGAGCGAATCGTGGGCCCCCCGCAGGTCGGCCAGGACCCGCTCGTCCTGGTACTCCTCGGGCAGGCCCGGCTCCATCTCGCGGAACCGCCGGCCGTGAAGCCCCGCACCGTAGACGTGACAGGCCAGCAGCTCGGTCCCACGGGGCCGCGCGATCGTCCGGGCCAGGGCCGCCGCGTGCTCCGACGGCTCCGACCCGTCCAGGGCCACGAGGATCCTTGCGTACATCCGCCCGCTCCCGGCGCCCGGCGCGATGGGCCCCCGCCCCCCGGTCGATCCCCTACCGCTCCTCGATCGGCTTGACCTTTTTGTCGGTCGGCCCGACGTATTCGCACAGCGGCCGGATCAGCCGGTTGTCGGCGTACTGCTCCAGGATGTGGGCCGTCCAGCCGACGAGCCGCGCCACCGCGAAGATCGGCGTGAAGAGGTCTGTCGGGACCCCGAGCATGTGGTAGACGCTGGCCGAGTAGAAGTCCACGTTGCAGTGGATGTTCTTCTCCTCGAGCATGACCCGCTCGCAGACCTCGCTGATCTCGGCCCACTGGGTCTGGCCGGTCTCCTCGCCGAGCTTCTTGGACCACCGGCGGAGGATGGCCGCCCGGGGGTCCTCCGTCTTGTAGACGCGGTGGCCGAAGCCCATGACCTTCTGCTTCTTGTTCAGGAGGTCCTTGATGTAGTCCTCGGCCCGCTCGGGCTTGCCGATCTCCTCGAGCATGATCATGACCCGCTGGTTCGCCCCGCCGTGCAGGGGTCCGCGGAGGGCCCCGATCCCCCCCACCACCGCCGAGTAGATGTCCGACAGGGTGGCGGCGATCACCAGGCAGGTGAACGTCGAGGCGTTGAACCCGTGGTCGATGTGGAGCGTCAGGCAATTGTCGAACGCCTGCTCGGCGATGTCGCTGGGCCGCTTCCCGCTCAGCATGTAGAGGAAGTTGGCGGCGTGGGAGAGGGCGGGCTCGGGCCGCACCGGGGCCAGGCCCCGCTGGATCCGGTTCAGCGACGCCACGATGCTGGCCGCCTGGGCCTCCATCTCCTCGGCGATCTCGTGGCTGACGCCCGGGTCCTTGCTCTCGGCCCGCGGGTCCGACAGGCCCACGATCGAGATGCACGTCCGAAGCAGCGACATCGGCGGGGCCGACGACGGCAGCTCCTGGATCACGTGGCTCATCCGTTCCGACAGCGGCCGGTGAGCGGCCAACGTCCGCTTCAGCTCGTCGAGCTGGTCCCGGGTCGGCAGGTCGTCGTGCCAGACCAGGTACGCGACCTCCTCGAACGAGCAGTTCTCGGCGAGGTCGGTGATGTCGTAGCCCCGATAGATGAGCCGCCCGGCCTGGCCGTCGACCTTCGAGACACTCGACTCCGACGCCACGACGCCTTCGAGTCCTTTGCCCGGCATGGTTGTCTCCTTCTCGCGGAATTCCCGCTCGGCGTTTTTCGGCCTGCGTTGACCGGTTCGCTCATTCTAGACTATAATCGCGGGGTACTTCAAGACGCCCGCACATTGGGTCGCCCGTGTACGTCCACGAATACCAGGCCAAGTCGCTGCTGTCGGCGAGGGGGATCGACGTGCCCGCCGGCCGCGTCGCCGCCAGCCCCGGCGCCGCCGGCGACGTCTTCGACGAGCTGCCCGGCGGCCGGGCCGTCGTCAAGGCACAGGTCCACGCGGGCGGACGAGGCGAGGCGGGCGGCATCATCCCGGTCGACTCGCGGGACGAGGCGGAAGCGGCCGCACGCAAGCTCATCGGCTCGGTCCTGGTCACCGCCCAGACGGGGCCCCGCGGGCGGCCCGTCGAGCGGGTCCTCGTCGAGGAAGCCCTCGACATCCAGGCCGAGATCTACCTCAGCGTCTCCCTCGACCGCCGGCGCGGGGCGCCCCTGCTGGTCGCCTCCGCACGCGGCGGCACGAACATCGAAAAGCTCAGCCGCACCGACCCCGACGCCATCGCCACCGAAGCCGGCAGCCCGTTCACCGGCATCGCCCCGTACCAGGCCCGGAAGGTGTTCAGCCGGCTGGGCCTGGAACACGCGCTGATGCGGCCGATGACCCGGCTCGTCATGGCCGTCGGCGATGCGTTCGTCGACCTGGACTGCTCGCTCGTGGAGCTGAACCCGGTGGCTCGGACGGCCGAGGGGCGGCTTGTGGCGGCCGACGTTAAGATGACCTTCGACGACAACGCCCTGCCGCGCCGCCCCGAGATCGGCGACATGCGCGACGCCTCCCAGGAGGACCCGCGGGAGGTCGAAGCGGGGCGGCACGACCTGAGCTACGTCGGCCTCTCCGGCGACGTCGGGTGCATGGTCAACGGGGCCGGCCTGGCGATGGCCACGATGGACCTGCTCCGGCTCCACGGCGGCGAGCCCGCAAACTTCCTCGACGTCGGCGGGTCGGCCACCGCCGAGAAGGTGGCCGCGGCGTTCCGCCTGGTCTCGGGCGACCCGAACGTCCGGTCGATCCTCGTCAACATCTTCGGCGGCATCGTCCGGTGCGACCTCGTGGCCGAAGGCATCCTGGAGGCCGTCCGAAAGGTCAACGTCACGGTGCCGCTGGTCGTCCGCCTCGACGGGAACCGGGCGAAGGAGGGCCGCCGGGCCCTGGCCGAGTCGGACCTGGAGATCGTCACGGCCGAATCGCTGGACGAGGCGGCCCGCCTCGCCGCCGAAGCGGGGGGCCCATGAGCATCCTCGTCGACAGCGGGACACGCGT
Source organism: uncultured Anaerolineales bacterium (assembly GCA_964526295.1). GTDB lineage: Bacteria > Planctomycetota > Phycisphaerae > FEN-1346 > FEN-1346 > CAZGKW01. The sequence goes on along the minus strand of CAZGKW010000019.1, from coordinate 70,402 downwards.
CCTCGTCCAGGGCATCACCGGCCATGCCGGGGGGTTCCACTCGCGGCTGATGCTGGCCGCCGGGACGCAGGTCGTGGCCGGCGTCACGCCCGGCAAGGGCGGCTCCGTCTTCGAGGCCGAGGGCGAAGGCTGGGGGGGCCGGGTGCCGGTGTTCGACACGGCCGCCGAGGCCGTCGAGGAGACCGGCGCCAACGCGTCGGTGGTGTTCGTGCCGGCGGCGTTCGCTGCCGACGCCGTCCTGGAGGCCGCCGACGCCGGCGTCGGCCTCGTGGTCTGTATCACGGAGGGCATCCCGGCGCTGGACGTGGCGCGGGCCAGGCACGTCGTGCGATCGCGGGGGGTGCGACTGATCGGCCCGAACTGCCCCGGCGTCACAACGCCCGAGGCGTGCAAGATCGGCATCATCCCCGCCTCGATCGTCCGGCCGGGACGCGTCGGCATCGTCTCGCGGAGCGGGACGCTCACGTACGAGGCCATCTGGCAGCTCACGGGCCTGGGCCTCGGCCAGTCGACGGCGGTCGGCATCGGCGGCGACGCCGTCATCGGCACGAGCTTCGTCGAGGTGCTCGAACTCTTCGAGCGGGACGACGAGACGCAGGCCGTTGCGCTGATCGGCGAGATCGGCGGCTCGGCCGAGGAGGAGGCCGCCGCCTTCATCCGCGACCACATGACGAAGCCCGTGGTGGCGTTCATCGCGGGCCTGGGCGCCCCGCCGGGCAAGCGGATGGGTCACGCCGGCGCGATCGTGGCGGGCCCCTCGGGCACGGCGGAGGCGAAGATCGAGGCGCTCCGGGCCGCCGGCGCGACCGTCGCCGAGAGCCCGGCCAAGATCGGCGAAGCCGTGGCAGGCGTGCTATGAGCCAGCCGCGCAAGGCTAGGCCGAACGCGCCGCGCCAGCGCGGCGGCGAACCGCGCTTGGCGAGGCCGCTGTTTCGGCGGCCGGCTTGCCGGCCGCGTAACTGTCGAAAGGCAGATGCATGAAGGTCAGTGACGAGGTCCGAACGCACGACGTGCTGGTCGTGGGCGCCGGTCTGGCCGGGATGGCCGCGGCCATCGAGGCCCACGACGCCGGGGCCGACGTCGCACTCGTCTCGAAGGTCCACCCGATCCGGTCGCACTCCGGTGCGGCCCAGGGCGGCATCAATGCCGCCATCCGCCCGGAGGACGACTGGCACGATCACCGCTACGACACGGTGAAGGGGTCGGGGTACCTGGCCGACCAGGACGCCGTGACGGTCCTGTGCGAGGAAGCCCCCGCGGCCATCTGGTGGCTGGCCGATTTCGGGGCCCCGTTCACGCGGACCGACGAGGGGCACCTGGCCCAGCGGCCGTTCGGAGGCCAGCGTCGCGACCGGACCTGCTACGCCGCCGACAAGACCGGCCACAACCTCCTCCACACGCTGTGGGAGCAGGTCCAGAAGCGGGGCCTGGGCATCTACGAGGAGCAGTTCGTGACGCGGCTCGTGCCCGGGGACGGGGGCTGGCCCTCGGTCGTCGCCTTCGACCTGGTGAAGGGCGAGATCGGGGCGCTGGCGGCCCCGGCGATCATCCTCGCCACCGGCGGCGCGTCGCGCATCTTCGGCCGCAGCACGAACGCCCTGATCAACACGGGCGACGGCGTGGCGCTGGCGTGGCGGGCCGGCCTGCCGGTCGAGGACATGGAGTTCTTCCAGACCCACCCGACGGGCCTGCTGAACGGTATCCTGATGACCGAGGGCTGCCGCGGCGAGGGGGCTTACCTCGTGAACGCCGAGGGCGAGCGGTTCATGGAACGCTACGCCCCGGAGTTCATGGAACTCGCCCCGCGGGACCAGGTGGCCCGGGCCATCCAGACCGAGATCGACGAGGGCCGCGGTTTCGACGGCGGCTACGTCCACCTCGACCTGCGTCACCTCGGCGAAGAGAAGATCAAGTCGCGCCTGCCGCAGGTCCGCGAGATCGCCCTCTACTTCGGCGGCGTGGACATGATCGAGGAACCCGTGCCGATCCGGCCGACCGTCCACTACACGATGGGCGGCATCGCGTGCGACACGGACTGCCGGACCGAGGCCGAGGGCATCTTCGCCGCCGGGGAATGCGCGTGCGTCAGCGTCCACGGGGCGAACCGGCTGGGGGGCAACTCCCTGCTGGAGACGGTGGTCTTCGGCCGCCGGGCCGGACGGAACGCCGCCGGCATCGAACCAGGCGGCGAGGCGCCGGATGCTGCCGCCGCCCGCGACGAGGCCGAACGCATCCGGGCCATCCTCGACCGCGACGGCGACACCCGCCCCTGCACCGTCCGGGACGAGATGGAACAGGCCCTGCGGGAATGCTTCGGCCTGTTCAAGGAGCAGGAAGGCATGGAGCGGGGCCTCGCGACGGTCCGCGGGCTCCGCGAACGGTTCGAGCGGGTCTATCCCCAGGACCAAGGGACCGTCTTCAACCACGACCTCGTCCAGGTCCTCCAGCTCGAAAACCTCCTGGACGTGGCGTGGATGTGCGCCGAGGCGTCCCTGCCGCGGACCGAGAGCCGGGGCGGCCACTACCGCACGGACTACCCGAAGATGGACAACGAGAACTGGCTCAAGCACACCCTGATGCGACGCGGGGCCGACGGGGGCATGGAGATCGCCTACAAGCCCGTCACCATCGAGGACATCGAGCCCGAGGCCGAGGTGAAGTACTGATGAAAGCGACGCTTCGCATCCGCCGGTTCCTGCCCGAGACCTCGACCGACCCGTACTGGGAGGAGTTCGAGGTCGACTGGGAGCCCGGCACCGTCATCCTCTACGCCCTGCACGACATCCACGACCGGCAGGACGGCACGCTTGCCTATCGCTATAGCTGCCGCGGGGCGATCTGCGGCTCGTGCGCCATGCGGATCAACGGTGCCGCCGCCCTGGCGTGCAAGACCCAGGTCCAGGACCTCGACACCGAGAAGCCGATCGTCCTGGAGCCGCTCCTGAACATGGACGTGGTCAAGGACCTGGTGGTGGCCCACGAGCCGTTCTTCGCGTCGATCCGGGAAATCATGCCGCACCTGGCGGAGGGGGCCCGCGCCGGCGACGAGGCGTTCACGCTCGACGAGGCGATGGACCGGCCGCACAAGGACGAGTACCTCCGGTCCACCGACTGCATCCTGTGCCAGTCGTGCTTCTCGGACTGCCCGAAGCGGCAGGAGGACCCGAATTTCGAAGGGCCGGCCACGTGCCTCGCTCGCTACAAGCGCGTCTACCATCCGCAGGAAGCCGACCCGATGGGGCGCCTGAAGGAGGCCATCCAGCCCGGCGGGGTCTTCGACTGCGACCAGAACACGAACTGCAACCGGGTGTGCCCGAAGAACTGCCTGCCGATGCGGGCCATCCTGATGCTCCAGCGCCGCGCAAAGGCCGAAGGCCTTGTCGGCGAAGAAACCTAGCGCCGTTGCGAGGCCGCCGCGGAAGCGGCGGGGGACGTCCGAACCAGGAGGCGGACCATGGGCCAGACCATCGCTGAAAAGGTCCTTTCCGAACACGCCGGCCAAGACCTCGCCGCCGGCCAGTTCGCCGTCGTCAACGTCGATTTTGCCTACGTCCAGGACGGCACGGGGCCGCTGACGGTCCGCCAGCTCGACGCCATGGGCATCGAGAAGCTGTGGGACCCCGAGCGGTGCGCGGTCTTCCTGGACCACGCCTCGCCGAGCCCGCGGCAGGAGCTGTCGAACGATCACAAGTTCCTCCGCGGGTTCTGCGAGCGGACCGGCGCGATCCTCTCGGAGATCGGCAACGGCATCTCCCACACGGTCGTGGCCGAGTCCTACGTCTGCCCGGGGGACGTCATCGTCGGGGCCGACTCCCACACCTGCACGACCGGGGCCCACGGGGCGTTCTCCACCGGCATGGGCTCGACCGACGTCGCCGTCGCCATGGCCTTCGGCAAGACCTGGATGCGCGTGCCGGAGTCGTACAAGGTGGTCGGCACGGGGGCCTGGCCCAGGGGCGTCTACGCGAAAGACTTCGTCCTGAACCTGATCGGCGAGATCGGCGCCGACGGGGCGGTCTATAAGGCCCTGGAGTTCGTCGGCGACGCGCTGGCGGCCCTGTCGATGCCGGGCCGCATGACCATCTCCAACATGGCCGTCGAGGCGGGCGGCAAAGTCGGCATCTTCCCCCCCGACGAGGTCACGCACCGCTACCTGGAGGAGCACGGCCGCGGCGACTGCTATCGCGAGATCGCCTCCGACCCGGACGCCGAGTACGAGCGGGTGCTGGAGTACGACGTCTCGAGGCTCGTGCCGATGGTCGCCAAGCCGCACTTCGTGGACAACGTCTGTGCGATCGAGGACCTCGACGAGGAGGTCAAGGTGGACCAGGTGTTCCTCGGCACCTCGACGGCCGGGCGGCTGGAAGACTTCCAGCAGGCGGTCCAGGTCCTGAGGGGGCGGAAGGTCGCCAAGGGGGTGCGGCTCCTGGCGACGCCCGGCTCCCGGAAGGTCCAGATGGACGGCCTCGCGGACGGGACGTTCCCGGCCATCCTGGAGGCGGGCGGCGTCGTGACGACGCCCGGCTGCGGGGCCTGCGTCGGCGTCCACGAGGGGGTCCTGGCCGACGGCGAGGTCTGCGTCTCGACGCAGAACCGCAACTTCCAGGGCCGCATGGGCAACCCGAAGGCGTTCCTGTACCTGGTCTCGCCGGCGGCGGCCGCCGCCACCGCCGTCACCGGCCGCCTGACCGACCCCCGGGAGTTCCTGTAACCGCAAGAAGGCTGTTCCAGCGGCGGGCGGGAGCTCGCCGGGGCGCGCTGCCGGGTCCCCGCGCTCGCAACCAAAGCGAGGTCAAACACATGACGATCAAAGGCAAAGCCTGGAAGCTGGGCGACGGCATCTCGACCGACCACATCACGCCGGGCCGGTTCTTCCACCTCCGGTCGGACCCCCCGGAGCTGGCGAAGCACTGCCTGGAGGACACGCTCCCCAACTTCGCCGACGAGGTCGAACCGGGCGACTTCCTCGTCGCCGGGAAGAACTTCGGCCAGGGCTCCAGCCGCGAGCACGCCCCGCTCGTGATCAAGATCCTCGGCACGGGGGCCGTGCTCGCCAAGAGCTTCGCCCGCATCTTCTTCCGCAACTGCGTCAACGTCGGCCTGCCGCCGCTGGTCGTCGACACCGACCGCATCAACGAAGGCGACGAGCTGGAGGTTGACCTCGACACGGGCAAGATACGGAACCTGACCACCGGCGAGGAGCTGAAGGCCCCGCCCCTGCCGCCCGTCATGCAGCAGATCATCAGCGACGGCGGCCTGGCCGAGCACGTGAAAAAGCACGGCGAACTCAAAATCGGTTGAGCCTTCGCCGGGCCCGGACCGCAAGTGCCTTGCGAGCCCGCTGTGGAAGCAGCGGGACACGTTCGAACAGGATGTCACCATGGCAAGCCGAACCATCACCCTGATTCCCGGCGACGGCATCGGGCCCGAGGTCGCCCGGGCGGCCGTCCGCGTCCTGGAGACCGTCCGGCCGGAGCTCGAGTGGGAAACGTTCCAGGCCGGCCAGCAGGCCTGTGTCGAGACGGGCGAGTTCCTTCCCACGGCGCTTCTCGAATCCGTCAAGCGGAACAAGCTGGCCCTCAAAGGGCCCGTCACGACGCCCGTCGGGTGCGGCTTTCGCAGCGTCAACGTCGAGCTTCGCAAGCGACTCGACCTCTACGCGGGCGTCCGCCCCTCGAAGTCCCGGCCCGGCATCCCCTCGTGCTTCCGCAGCATCGACCTCGTCGTCGTCCGCGAGAACACCGAGGGCCTCTACTCGGGCCTCGAGCACGAGGTCGCCCCCGGCGTCGTCGAGTCGATCAAGGTCACCACCGAGCGGGCCAGCCGCCGCATCGCCCGCTACGCCTTCGACTTCGCCCGGCGCCACGGCCGCCGCAAGGTCACCGTCCTGCACAAGGCGAACATCATGAAGCTGACCGACGGCCTGTTTCTGCGGTGCGCCGAGGAGGTGGCCGCCGAGAACGACGACATCGCGTTCCAGTCGCTGATGGTCGACAACGCGTGCTTCCAGCTCGCCCGCAACCCGAACGCCTTCGACGTCCTCCTGGCGGACAACCTCATGGGCGACATCCTCTCGGACCTGTGTGCCGGGCTCGTCGGCGGCGGGCTCGGCGTCGCGCCGGGGGCCAACGTGGGCGACGACTGCATCGTCTTCGAGGCGGTCCACGGGGCCGCGCCCGACATCGTCGGCACGGGCCGCGCGAATCCCCTTGCCCTGATCGCTTCGGGCGCGTTAATGCTGAACCACCTGGGACACGAGGAGGAGGCCCGACGCGTCGAGGACGCGATCGACGACCTCCTGGCCGAAGGGACGGTGCGGACCCCGGACCTGGAGGGCACCTCGACCACCGAGGAGGTCACCGAGGCGATCTGCCGGCGACTGGCTTGACGGGCGGCGAGCCGACCAATCCGGCGGCCGGGCCGTGACGCCGGAAAGGCGACTGGCTCCTTTTCCGGCCGTTGGGAAAGGGTGCCTGTCCCCTTTCATGGACGGCTCTCCGAAAGGAAACACGTATGGGCCGCGCGACCATCCACGCCGGCATCTGCGGCTTCGTCACCGACGTCCGGGCCGCCAGCGCCGACCGCCGGCACGTCACGCTGAAGGTCCGGACGACGTGCCCGGACGTGGCGAAGCTCGTCAAGACGCTCGAGGGCGAGACGTGGGACGCTTTCGTCGAGATCGGCCCGTGTGCCCAGCCGGGCAGCATGTACGAGACCAGGCTGATGGGCGTCTGCGGGGCCCTGCCCCACGTGGCCTGCCCCGTCCCGGCGGGCATCGCCAAGGCCATCGAAGTGGCGGCCGGCCTGGCGCTTCCGCAGGACGCCCGCATCGAGGTCGCCGCCGAGCCCCGCGAGGAGCCCGAGGAAGCGTCCAGCTAGCCGCCAGGCTCGCTTGCCACGCCGCAGCCTGAAAGGCGCAGGCGGGCCCGGCGTGTTCTGTCGAACGCCGAAGAAACCCGCAAGGAGCCGCACCTTGGAACTCGGCCCCGGCGAATTGATGGACATGTATTATATGATGGTCCTCAGCCGGACCTTCGAGGAGCGGGTCTCCGTCCTCTATCGCCAGGGACGCATCCAGGCGGGCGTCTTCTCCGGCATCGGCCAGGAGGGCATCACGGTCGGCACCTGCTGGGGCCTCGAGGACGAGGACTTCGTCGCCCCGGCCCACCGCGACCTCGGCGTGTACCTGGTCAAGGGCGTCCCGCCCCGGGCCGTCATGGCCCAGCTCTTCGGCCGCAAGACCGGCCTCTCGAAGGGCAAGGACTCCGCCATGCACGCCGGCGAGCCCGAGCTGAACGTCTTCGGCACCACCAGCATGCTCGGGGCCCAGCTCTGCGTCACGGCCGGGGCGGCCCTGGCGTTCAAGATGCGGGGCGAGCCGAACGTCGCCGTCGCCTACTTCGGCGAGGGGGCGAGCTGCCGCGGCGACTTCCACGAGGCCCTGAACTTCGCCGGCATCCATCGCCTCCCGGCCATCTTCGTCTGCGAGAACAACCACTACGCCTACTCCACGCCCATGGACCTCCAGATGGCCGTCGACGACGTCGCCGACCGGGCCCTCGGCTACGGCTTCGCCGGCAAGGTGTGCAGCGGCAACGACGTCCTGGAGGTGTGGCACACGATGCGGGAGGCCCTGTACCGGGCCCGCACGGGGGCCGGGCCGACCCTCGTCGAGTGCAAGACCTACCGGTGGCACGGCCATTCCGAGCACGATAAGGCCATGTATCGAAGCGAGGAGGAGTTCCTCGAATGGAAGAGCCGCGACCCCCTGCCCCGGTTCGAGCTGTACCTGAGGGAGAAGAAGCTCCTTACGGACGAGAACCGGGCCGAGATCCACGAGCAGGCCAAGCAGGTCGTCGCCGACGCCGTCGAGTACGCCGAGGAGTCGCCGAACCCCGGGCCCGAGGACGCCGAAACCGACGTCTTCGCCGAGCACGGTTAACCGCCGGGCTTGCCCGGCGCGTGCGGTCCAATCGCCGCCAATGCGTCAAAGGCCGGATATGCCTGAACTAAGCTACGTCGATGCCATCACGCAGGCCCTCCGCGAGGAGATGCGACGCGACGAGCGCGTCTTCGTCCTCGGAGAGGACGTCGGCGCCTACGGCGGGGCGTTCGGCGTCACCAAGGGCTTCATCGAGGAGTTCGGCTTCTACCGCGTGCTCGACACGCCCATCAGCGAGGAGCTGATCGTCGGGGCGGCCGTCGGGGCGGCCATCATGGGCATGCGACCCGTCGCCGAGATGCAGTTCGCCGACTTCATCTCCTGCGCGTTCGACCAGATCGTCAACCAGGCCGGGACGCTCCGCTACCGCTACGGCGGGCGGCAGGGGTGCCCCATCGTCATCCGGGCCCCCTCCGGCGGGGGCGTCCGCGGCGGGCCGTACCACTCACAGAACCCCGAAGGCTGGTTCTGCCACACGCCCGGCCTGAAGGTCGTCGCCCCGGCCTTCGCCGACGATGCGAAGGGCCTCCTGAAGGCCGCCATCCGCGACGACGACCCCGTCCTCTACTTCGAGAACAAGTATCTCTATCGCCGCATCAAAGGCGACGTGCCGCACGACGAGGACTTCACCGTGCCGCTGGGCGAGGCCCGCACCGTCCGCGAGGGCCCGGATGCCAGCGTCATCGCCTACGGCTCGGCCGTCCACCACGCCCTGGCCGCCGCCGAGGCGCTCGCCGAGGAGGACGGCATCGAGGCCGAGGTCCTGGACCTGCGGTCGCTCGTCCCGCTCGACACGGAGGCGGTCCTGGAGACCGTCCGCAAGACGAGCCGGGCCGTCATCGCCCACGAGGACTGGCGGCGGTGCGGCTTCGGGGCCGAGGTGGCGGCGATCCTGGCGGAGCAGGTCATGGACTATCTCGATGCGCCGGTCCTCCGGGTCGCCGGCCAGGACACGCCCGTCCCGTTCGGGGCCGAGCTGGAGGAAGCCCACCTGCCGAACCCGGAGAAGATCGCCGCGGCCGTCCGCCAGGTCGTCGGCAAATAGGCCCGGCCGGGGGCCCATCAGGAGGTCAGACGAGGATGCCCGTCGATATCGTCATGCCGCACATGGGCGAGTCCGTCGCCGAGGGGACGATCCTGAAGTGGCTCAAGGGCCTCGGCGACCGCGTCGAGGAGGACGAGCCGGTCGTCGAGGTCGGCACGGACAAGATCGACGTCGAGATCCCTTCGCCGCGGGCGGGCGTCCTCCTGGAAGTCCTCGCCAAGGAAGGCGATACCGTCGAGGTCGACCAGAGGCTTGCCGTCGTCGGCGACGAAGGCGAGGCGGCCGCCGAAGCCCCTGCCGTGAAAAAAGAAGAGAAGAAGGAACAGAAAGAAGAAAAGGAGGAGGAGAAGGAAGAAGAAGAAGAAAAAAAAGAGAAGGAAAAGGGAGAGAAGAAGCCCGCCGGCGAGAGAGCGGCGCCGGCCGCGACCAGAACGCCCGGCGACGAAGAAACGGCACCAGCGGCGACCAAATCCCCGGGAACCGCACCAGCCGAAGCCCCGCCCGAGGCGAAGCCCGAAGCCCGCAAGCCCCGTCAGCCGCCCCGCCGACCGCGCGACCGCATCGCCCCGACTCAGGGCCCCATCGCCCTGGGCACCCTCGGCGTCCTCGCCTCGCCCGCCGTCCGACGCCTCGCCCGCGAGCGACTCATCGACCTGGGTCAGGTCGAGGGCACCGGCCGCATGGGCCGCATCACCCGCCAGGACGTCCTGGATCACATCGAGAAGCAGAAAGCCAAACGCAAGAAGCCCGAGGAGGGGACCGAGGCAAAGGCTGAGGCCGCCGAGCCCGGGGATGAAGAGGCGGCCAAGGCCACATCTGAATCCGCGGGAACCGAGGCCGCCGCGCCCCAGCCCCCCTCCATCGACGAGGTCGACGGCGAGCTCATGCCTCTCTCCCCCATGCGGAAGGCCGTCGCCGAGCACATGGCACGTTCCAAGCACGTCGCCCCGCACGTGACGACCGTCGCCGAGGTCGACATGACCGCCGCCGCGCGGTTCCGCACGCAGTACCAAGCCGACCATCCGGACACCGACGTCCACCTCACCTACACGGCCCTCATCGCGAACGCGGCCGTCCGGGCACTCCACGACTACCCTGCCCTGAACGCCTCCTGGACCGACAAAGGCATCATCATCAAGTACCGGGTCCACCTGGGCCTGGCCGTCTCGGTCGAGGAGGGGCTCGTCGTGCCGATCATCCGCGACGCCGACCGCATGGACCTCGAGGACCTCGCGCGGGCGATCCAGAAGGTGGCCGAAAAGACGCGGGCCGGGAAGGTCTCGCCGGCCGACCTCGGCGAGGGCACGTTCACCATCACGAACCCGGGCGTCTTCGGGGCGGTCATCTCGACGCCCATCATCCACCAGCCCCAGGCGGCCATCCTGGCCACCGGCCGCATCGCCGAGGTGCCGGCGGTCGTCGACGGCGGCCTCGCCGTCCGCAAGCGGATGTTCCTGTCGCTCTCCTACGACCACCGCATCGTCGACGGGGCGACCGCCGTCCAATACCTCCAGGCGGTGCGGAAGGTCCTCGAGGACGCAGACTTCGAAGCGGCTTGATAGGCCGTTCGAGCCCGCCGCGGGGCGCGCGACACGCGCCACGCCGCGGGGCGCGCGACACGCGCCACGCCGCGCTGTCGTCACGACGCACTTGTTTCGCCGGAAGGCTTGCCCGCCGCGTCAATCCACAGAACGCGCCGCGCAAGCGCGGCGGCGAAACGGGTCAGTCGGCCGATTCACCGGCCTCCTCGGCCAACTTCCGCTCGAGCTCCTCCCGCGTCGGCGCCACGGCCACGACCCGCCGCCGCTGCTCCTTCAGATAGCACGCCCCCAGCCGCTCCTCCAGCTCCTCAGTTGGCTCGGAGGCGAACGCAGGAAGCGAAAAACCGGTCGGCCCATCATGTGCAGCCTCTGCCCGTTCCCTCTCGAGCCGCGCCTTAACGAAGCCCTCCGCCGCAGCGGCTGCCTCCGTGCGCCACGGCTCGTGGGCCGGGCGCGCTGCGGCAACACGCCGCCGGCGAATTGTCAACACGACCGCCGCAATCACGAACGCTGCCATGCCCACCGCAAGTAGCACACGAAGTATAATGTCAATAACGTCGATATGGGCCGTGACCGCCGCGATGAGCGCCACCAGCAACGCCAAGCCGACTGCGACAGCGCCTATCTTAAGCGCCGATATCCACAGCTTCCTGGCACGCCGACGCTGCGACACAGCGTATTGCATGATCAGGCAGCCGGCACATAGCGGCAGCTGCCAAACGACCATCGCATCCGTCACCCACACCGGCGCGACGGGCGTCGGGACGTTCTTGCCGCACACCCAGCACGATTCGGCGGCCACGGCGGCGTACCACGTGCCGGCCACGTCCTGCGAGCCGCACTGGATGCACCGCGCGCCTGTCTCAGCCATGCTATGCCCAGCTGACGGGTCCGTGGGCCATTCTACCGGCCGAGGACGATCCTGTCGCCGTCAAATCGGACCGTCCGGCGGCCGACCGTGACCGACGCGTCGAGGCCCTCACCTTTGACGCCGACGGCCGGCGGCCCGCCCCGCTGGACGGTCATAACGACGAAGAAGGCCGTAGCGCCGTCGCCTGAAGCGCGGCCCTCGACGGTCGACCCGTCCACCGACACGCGGGCCGCACTCGGCCCGACGACCGTCCCGCGGAGGGTCGCTCCGCGCTCGCCGCGAATCGTGAACCCGCCCGGCTCGGCGCTCGCCCGGCCCCGCGTGTGCATCCGCCACACCCTCTCGACCGGCGAGGCGAACCGGTCGACCACCGCGACGAGGGCCGCCGTGCCGGACGCCTCGCCATAGTCGACGGCGAACGAGCGGATCGCCCCCTCACGGTAGACGGCGCTCAGGTCGGCCGTGACGACGCCGGAGCCGTCCTCGCGGGGCTCGAACCAGGTGATGCGTCCGCCGCCCTGCTCGTCCATACCCGGCGCTTCGACGACGCAGTAGTCCCTCCGCGACTTGCCGCCCGGCACGGCGATGCCCGCCCAGAGCGTCCCGAGGCCGGTAAAGGCGAAGCCGCCGCTACAGACCGGCTTGCCCGTGTCGCGCTGGGGATCGACGTTCGCATCGAAGCACGCGACGAAGTCGTCGGCGTCCGCCCAGCGGTTTCGCAAGAGGAACTGGCCGCGCTTGCGGTCCGCCCAGACGCGGTCCATCACCGTCGCCGGGTTCGCCGGATCGAGACCGTCCGGCCACGTCGCCAGGGCAAACAGGGCGTGGTGCGGCAGGAAAATGCCGAGCGTCCCGTCGCCCTCCGGGCCGTGCCGCTGCCGATACGTCCACAGGAAGCCAGGCCGCTTCTCGGGCGGGACGGTCCCGAGGGCCAGGGGGAACGCCCCCGCCCGCCAGCGGGTCGGCTCGCACCGGCGGTCGTCGCCCGGATTGACCACGGGCACCTCCCCCGCCCCCGGCACGAGCAGGGCGACGTAGAACAGGCCGAACCAGTCGGCGGCGGTGCCGCGAAAGGCGTCCGCGTCGACGACGTTCCGATAGATCTGGATGAACGGAAGCACGTGGTGCGTCAGGGGATAGCGGTAGTAGGCCAAGCCCTCCTGGGTCCAGCCGCGGTCGCCGATCTGGCCCTCCATCCAGTTGTGCAGGCCCCGGACGGCATCGCGAACGGACCCTTCGGCCCCCTCCGCGCCGGGGTCGCCCAGGACGGCCAAGGCGCAGATGCCTGCGGCGGACCGGGTGTTGGCGTGCCAGTTGCTCATCGGGCTGGGGTTCCAGCCCTTGCCTCCGCCGCGGATGAACTGTCGGGCCCGGTCGCCCAAATCGGCCGCCACGTCCCGGCGGAACGCCTCGTCCCAGGCGTCATGGCACAGGTCGTAGGCCAGCGCGACACCCACCGCCGGGTCGGTCCGGACGATCATCTTATAGCCGGGCCGCCAAAGCGCGACGCCGTGGTGCCGCACGGCGTCGGAGCGGACCAACTCGACCAGCCGCCGGGCCTCGTCGGCGTGGGACCGCTCGTCGCTCAGGAGGTAGAGCAGTCCGTGGCCGGCGGCATGGAACCCCGCATCCGCCTGGTCGGGCCGGTCGTCGGCCCTTCTCAGGAGCCGGCGGAGGCGAGCGAGGATGGCCCGGCCCGCGGGGGTCTCGGCCTTTCGCCGCAGGGCGGGCACCTCGTCGCGGGCAAAGACCAGCCGAGGATGGACGCCGGTCGTCATCGTGGGGGCCTCCGGGGCCCTGCGCGGTCGCGCCGGCCGGGCGGCGGTCGCGGGGGTGCACGCCGCGGCCCAGACCGCGGCGGCCAAGCCGGCAACGGCCCAGCGGCACGCCCGCCGCGCAGTCCGGGCACGGACCCTCACGGCTTCGCCACCGCCGCCGCGTCCGGCGTCAGGTGGACCGTCACGACGCCGCGGTCGGCGATGACCTGCTTCGTCTGCGCCTCGCCGCCGGGGAACTGCCACTTGATGAGCCGGGCCCCCGGCCGCTCCAGGCCCACCAGCGAGCCGGCTGTTCCCGGAGCGACGGTCCACGCGCCGAGGCACCGGTCGCGGTCCCATCCCGTCACGCGGACCGGCCCCCGGGCGCTCGCCGCCGGCGCGAGCCGCACCTCGACTCCGAGCGGCGGGACCTGGGCCGACCGGACGAGCACCCACACCTCGCCGGTCGTCAGGACCAGCGCGAGGTCCTGGGCCCCGTCACCGGTCAGGTCGGCCGCGGTCCCCGCCTGCTGGCCTTGTCCCGCCTCGGGCAGGGCCCCCGAGGTCGCCAGGTCCATCTCCACCGCGAACCCGAAGCACGCGAACCCCCGGTTGAAGAACACCTGGGCCGGCACGTGCGGGTACAGGAACAGCACGTCCTGGCGGCCGTCGTTGTTGATCTCGCAGGTCCGGGCGGCCAGGGACCGGGGCCGGACGATGTACGGAATCTCGCCGGTCCGCGTCGTCAGGCCCTCAAATCGCCCGCCGCCCAGGTTGTGCCACAGGGCGCAGCCCTCGTAGCCGGCCAGGGCGACGTCGAGGCGGCCGTCGCCGTCCCAGTCGCCCGTATCGCCGCGGACGCCCTCCCCCGGCGACCACAGGTCGCCGGCCGGCTTCGGGGGCGCGAAAGCGCCGCCTCCCGTACCCTTGTAGAACCGGGCCCCGCGGGCACACGGCTGTAGGACGTCGGCAACGGCGTCGCCATCGAAATCGGCCAGAAGGCACGGTCCGGCCGTCGCGAGTTCCTTCTCATGGGCCTTCGCTTCCTCGGCCGAGGCGATCGGCCGCGCCTCGAACGTAGCGTCAGACGCGGGCTTCAACAAGACCGGCACGCCGGAGGTCGAGACGAGGAGGCCCGACTTGCCCTCAACGCCCGCGTCCGCCGCGGCCAACGCCACGCAGCCGCCGGGAAGCTCGACGCCGGCGGGTTTCGCCGCGAACGTCCCGTCCGCCGCCTGGACCCAGACGGTCAGCTTCTGCCCGTCGCAGGAGGCGAGGTCGAGCCGGCCATCGCCGTTCAGGTCCGCCCACGCCGCGGCACGTGACGCCGACTCGAGGCCCCGCCGCGGCGCCTCGTCGACGAACCCCTTCGCCTCGCGGTCGAAGCGGAGCAGCCGGTCGCCCGATTCGGCGAGGACCATGAGCAGCGCCCCGTCCTCGCCGAACGGGTCGACGGCAAGCAAGTCATGGACCTTGCCCGGCACCGTCGCGGCCTTGACGCGGTCGACCCACTCGGCGCCGACGCGGACGGGCACGACGGGGTCGGCGTCGGTCTGGACGTACCGGACGCACCGCTCGAACATCCGGGTGCCGCCCGCCCAGACGGCCTTCATGACGCCGCGGTCGTCGCCGAGGACCCATCCGCGGCCGCCGGGGGTCCGGACAAGCTGGAACCAGGGGTCGTAGTTGGCGTTCGGCGCATCGACGAGCAGGTACATCTTCGGCGGCGGCGCGTCGTCGGAGCCCATGCCGCCGAAACCGAACCCGTCCTCCTCGACGCCCTCGTAGGCGCCGCCGAAGAGCATGGCCGGGCCGGTCGCGCCCTCCTGGAAGGCTTGGAGGAAGCGGTCCCGCATGAGGCGGTCGGTCTTCGCGAAGTCGAATGCCAGCCCGTCCGGGGCCTGGCCCTTCAGGACCTGCCTGACCCGGATCGGCGGCGCCTGCTCCTCCTTGACCGGCCCGATGTCGAGGGCCAGGACCACGTCGGACTGCTCTACGAGATCGACCGGCGTGTAGTTGGGGTTGATCAGGGCCTGGGCCGTCCCGGCGCCGATGAGGACGGTCGCCGCCGACCAGGCGGCCCGGCGTGACCATGCATTCCAGTAACGTGTCGCCACCGTGCATTCCTCGCTGCGAACCTGTCCCGTGGGCAAACGCCCTATGCTGCGCCCGGGGCCCGTGGCTATAACCCGACGAGAGGGGACAAGTCACGAGGTTTTCGTGGGAGGCCGGCCGGCGAGCCAAACCGACGCCCAAAGGCTTCGAGCGGAACTGCCGCGGCTCGAGTCGCGTCCAAGTGTTTGCAGGGCCGGAAAGCCGCTCGCGCCGGCGCTGCACGAAACCCACGGAAGACCGAACCCGCGGAAAGGTCTGCCATGAAGCGTTCAACGTTTGTGTCTCTGCCAATCACCTTCGCCGTGCTCGGGGGGCTTCTCGTAGTGGCCGGGCTCCGCCACACCGGCGCCGGGCAGGCCCGCGACGAACCGGCCACGCCCCAGCGGGCCGAGAAACTCTTCAACGACGGCAACTGGAAGGAGGCCTACGAGGCGTACTCCCGGCTGGCCCTCGACCCGGAGGCCGACCCGCGGCAGGTGGGCGTCTATCTCACGAACGCGGTCCAGTGCCTCCGGACCCTCGGCCGGCGGAACGAGATCGACGCCTTCCGCGAGAACGTCGTCGACGCCCACTCGACGAACTGGCGGCTCCTCCGCGACGCCGCCCGCACGTACTTCCACGGCACGCACTACGGTTTCATCATCGCGGGGGAGTTCGAGCGGGGTCCTCACCGCGGGGGTGGCAAGGCCGTCAACTCGTACGAACGCGACCGGGCCCGGGGCCTCCAGCTCCTGCAGCGGGCCATGCCGCTGGCGGAGGGGGACAAGGGGGCCAGTGGGGGGGAAGTCGCGGGCTTCTACGCCGAACTTGCCACCTATCTGGTGGGCCAGCGGGGGTACCACGAGGCGTGGCGGCTCCAGTACCTGACGGACCTGTCGACCCTACCCGATTACGAGGAGGGCCATTACTGGTACGGCGGCCGGACCCGCGGGGCCCCCGTCGACGCCGACGGGGACCCCGTCTATCACAAGCTGCCCGATAGCTGGGAAGCGGCCGAGAGCGACGGCGAGCGATGGCGATGGGCCCTCATGCAGCAGGTGGAGCACAACCCCGGCAGCGCCGACGCCGTCCGGAGGACGTTCGCCGACTTCCTGTGGCAGCAGTTCGGCGTCCAGACGATGGCCGAGTACCGGTGGTTCTTCGGCCGCGGGGCCGAGGCCGACGGCGAGGGGGCGGACGAGTCGGGCACGTACGCCCTGCACACGCTGGGCGACGGCGAGACGATCGCCAAGCTCGCCACGGGCATCCGGCGGTTCGACCTGCCGGAGGAGTTCAACTTCATCCGGATCTACCAGGCGCTGGCCGAGAAGGGCGATACGCAGGCCATCCAGCGGCTCGGCGAACTCTTCCAGAACCGCCGCCAGTACCCGACGGCCGCCGACTGGTGGCAGCGGCACCTGGAGGTCACGGGCCGGTGGGAGAAGTTCAAGGACAAGCCCTACACGTACCACCCCACGAAGCCGACGGTCCACGCCTGGGAACAGCTCCGCCAGGTCCGCGGCAATTGGGGGATGTTCGAGCCGGTGATGACCCAGCCGGCCGGACGCGGGGCCACCGTCGAGTACCGGTTCCGCAACGGCCGGAAGGTCCGCTTCACGGCCCACGAGATCGACGTCGCGAAGCTCCTCGACGACGTGAAAGACTACCTCCGATCGCATCCGAAGGATCCCGACTGGCGGCGGATGAACATTGGGGACGTCGGCCACCGGCTGGTCCGAGAGAACGAGACGAAGTACCTGGGGCGGAAGGTGGCCGAGTGGGACCTGGACCCGGCGCCCCGCCCCGATCACTTCGACAAGCGGATCACCGTCACGACGCCGCTCCAGAAGGCCGGCGCCTACCTGGTGGTGGCCGAGATGGCGGGCGGCAACACGACCCGCATCGTCCTCTGGGTGGCCGACACGGCCATCGTCAAGACGCCCCTGGACGGGCAGACGCATCATTTCGTCGCCGACGCCGTGACCGGCCGGCCCATTCCGAAGGCGAACGTCGAGTTCTTCGGCTACCAGCGACGGTACGTGCGGAAGGCCCGTAGCCGGGGGCACTACGAGGTCGACACGAAGCAGTTCGCCGAGTTCACCGGGCCGGACGGGCAGGTCTTGCTCGGACCGGACCGGATGCCCAGCAACTACCAGTGGATCGTCATCGCCCGGACGCCCGCGGGACGGCTCGCTTACCTGGGCTTCACCGGCGTCTGGTACGGCAACTACCACGACCGCGAGTACAACCAGACGAAGTACTACGCGGTCACCGACCGGCCGGTCTACCGACCCGAGCAGACGGTCAAGTTCAAGGTATGGGTGAACCAGGCCCAGTACGACCGGGAGGGACCCTCGCCCTATGCGGACCACAAGTTCGCCATCGAGGTCTACAACCCGAAGGACGAGAAGGTCTACGAGGACGTATTCGCGGCGGACGAGTACGGCGGTTTCGACGGGGAGCTGGCCCTGCCCGACGAAGCGGGCCTCGGAATATGGAGCATCCGCCTCGCCAACTCGCAGCAGATCGGCACCTTCCGCGTCGAGGAGTACAAAAAGCCCGAGTTCGAGGTCACGATCGAGGCCCCCGACGAGCCCGTCATGCTCGGCGAGACGGTCAAGGCCAAGGTGGAGGCCCGCTACTACTTCGGGGCCCCCGTCACGGAGGCCAGGGCCAAGTACAAGGTCCTGCGGACCGAGCACACGGCCCGGTGGTACCCCGTGGCGGAGTGGGACTGGTTCTACGGCCGGGGCTACTGGTGGTTCGCCTACGACTACCCCTGGTGGCCGGGGTGGGAGAAGTGGGGCTGCCCGGCCCCCGTGCCGTGGTGGTGGTGGCAGCGGCACCCCCGTCAGCCTCCCGAGGTGGTCGCCGAGGGGGAGACCGAGATCGGCCCCGAGGGCACGATGAAGGTCCCCATCGACACGGCCGTCGCCAAGGCCATCCACCCCGATCAGGACCACCGCTACGAGGTAACCGTCGAGGTGACCGACAAGGGCCGCCGGACGATCGTCGGCCGGGGGGAGGTGCTGGTCGCCCGGCAGCCGTTCAAGGTCTACGCCTGGGTCGACCGGGGGCACTACCGCGTCGGCGACACCGTCCGGGCACACTTCAACGCCCAGCGGCTCGACTCAAAGCCCGTCCGGGGCGAGGGCGTCCTGAAGCTTTACCGCGTCACGTACACGCCCGATGCGAAGCCCGTCGAGACGCAGGTCCAGCGGTGGGACCTCGACACGAACGCCGAGGGCCGGGCCGAGGTCCAGATCGGCGCCGCCCGGGCCGGCCAGTTCCGCCTGAGCTACACTGTCACGGACTCGAAAGGCCACGAGATCGAGGGCGGATACGTCTTCGTCGTCCGCGGCGAGGGGGGCGCGGGCGAGGACTACCGCTTCAACGACATCGAGCTGGTGCCCGACAAACGCGACTATCGCCCCGGCGAGAAGGTGCGGCTGGCCGTCCGGACGAACCGGGCCGGCGGGACGGTGCTCCTCTTTGAGCGGCCGTCAAACGGGGTCTACCTGAAGCCGAAGGTCCTGCGTTTGCGCGGCAAGGGCCGCATCGAGCCGGTCGAGGTCACGAAGAAGGACATGCCGAACTTCTTCGTCGAGGCCGTGACGGTCTCGGACGGCGACGTCCACCGGGCCCTCAGGGAGATCGTCGTGCCGCCTGAGGACCGGACCCTCACGGTCGAGGTCACGCCCTCGGCCGAGGAATACAAGCCCGGCGAGAAGGCGACCGTCAAGGTCAAGCTGACCGATTCGACGGGCGAGCCGTTCCAGGGCTCGACGGTCGTCTCGATCTACGACAAAGCGGTCGAGTACATCTCGGGCGGGTCGAACGTGCCGGAGATCAAGGAATTCTTCTGGAAGTGGCGCCGGCACCATCGGCCGCGGCACGAGACGAACCTCGCGCGGGGGACCTACCGGCTCCTGCGGCAGGGCGAGGTGGCGATGGCGTTCCTGGGCGTCTTCGGCTACGCCGTGCCGGAGGAAGTGCCGTTGGACGACCAGATGGGCCAACGGGGAGGGCGAATGCAGCCTCGCGCCGGCCTCGGCGGCGGAGGGATGAACCGCACCTTTGACGCGCCGATGCCGATGGGCGCCACCCCGGCCCCCGGGATGGCGATGCGCGAGGCCGAAGGCCTGGCCTTCGACGCCGCCGGCGCCAAGGGCGGCGAGGCACCGGCCGAGCCCCAGATGGCCGAGCCGACCGTCCGGACGCAGTTCGCCGACACGGCCCTTTGGGTCGCCGCCCTCGCGACCGACGAAAAGGGCGAGGCCGAGGTCTCCCTGACCATGCCCGAGGACCTGACCACCTGGAAGACCCGCGCCTGGGCGATGGGAGACGGCACCCGCTGCGGCGAGGGGACCGCCGAGGTCGTCACGACGAAGAACGTCATCGTCCGCCTCCAGGCCCCCCGGTTCTTCGTCCAGAAGGACGAGGTCGTCCTCTCGGCGGTCGTCCACAACTACTTGAAGACCGCTAAGACCGCCCAGGTGGTCCTGGAGGTCGATGCAAACATCCTGGAACCGATGGTGGAGTTCGTCGGCCTGCGGGCCGACTCGGAGGACGGCACGCGGCTGGTGAAGGTAACGAAGACGGTCGAAATCGAGGCCGGCGGCGAGGAGCGGGTCGACTGGCGGGTCAAGGCCGTCGAGCCCGGCGAGGCCGTCGTCCGCATGAAGGCCCTGACGGATGAAGAGTCCGACGCCATGGAGATGCGGTTCCCGGTGTACGTCCACGGGATGCTGAAGACGGAGAGCTTCTGCGGAGTGGTCCGCCCGGACGCGAAGGCGAACCGGGTGACGATCCGCGTGCCGGCCGAGCGGCGGCCCAAGGAGGGCCGCCTGGAGGTCCGCTACTCGCCGACTCTGGCGATGGCCATGATCGACGCGCTGCCCTACCTGGCCGAGTACCCCTACGGGTGCACCGAGCAGACGCTCAATCGCTTCCTGCCGGCGGTCATCACGCAGAACGTCCTCATGCGGATGGACGTCGACCTGGCGGGCGTCCGGGAGAAGATCACCAACCTCAACGCCCAGGAGATCGGCGACGACCTCAAGCGGATGAAGGACTGGAAGCGCCTCGTTGGCGAGAAACGATGGGACGGCGAGAAGTGGGTCGACCGCTCTCCCGTCTTCGAGGAGGGCAAGATCGAGAACATGGTCAAGGCGGGCGTCGAACGCCTCACGAGCATGCAGAACGGCGACGGCGGATGGGGATGGTTCAGCGGACGGGAGGAGCGGTCCTGGCCCCACACGACCGGGGTCGTCGTCCACGGCCTCCAGACCGCCCGCGAAAACGACGTGGCCATCGTGCCGGGCGTCCTGGAGCGCGGCATCCGGTGGCTGAAGCGGCACCAAGCCGAGGAGGTCCGCAAGCTCCGGCTCCACGAGAAGACGGGCGGCCGGAAGGGCAAGCCCACGGCCACGAACCTCGACGCCTTCGTCTACATGGTCCTGGTGGACGAGAAGCACGACGACGCCGAGATGCGGGGGTTCCTCTACCGCGACCGGACTCACCTGGCGGTCTACACGAAGGCCATGTTCGGCCTGGCGCTGCACAAGGCGGGCCACCCCGACCAGCGCGACATGCTCATCCGCAACGTCGAGCAGTTCCTCGTCGAGGACGACGAGAACCAGACGGCGTACCTGAAGCTCCCCAACCAGGGCTGGTGGTGGTACTGGTACGGCTCGGAATACGAGGCCCACGCCTACTACCTGAAGCTGCTGGCGGCGACGAATCCGAAGGGCCGGACGGCCTCGCGGCTCGTCAAGTACCTCCTTAACAACCGCCGCCACGCCACTTACTGGAACTCGACGCGCGACACGGCCCTCGTGATCGAAGCGTTCGCCGACTACCTGAAGGCCACCGGCGAGCACAAGCCCGACATGACCGTCGAGGTGCTCGTCGACGGGAACGTCCTGAAGACGGTCCGCATCACCTCCGAGGACCTCTTCTCGTTCGACAACAAGCTCGTCCTGGAGGCCGAGGAGGTGACGACGGGCGAGCACACGCTGGAGCTGCGCCGCCGGGGCGAGGGGCCCCTCTACTGGAACGCGTACCTGACGAACTTTACCCTCGAAGACCCCATCACCCGGGCGGGCCTGGAGATCAAGGTCCGACGCAAGTACTACAAGCTCGTGCCGGTGGAAAAGACGGTCCCCGACGCCGGGTCGCGGGGCCAGGTCGTCGAGCGACGCGTCGAGAAGTACGAGCGCCGGCCGCTCCGGAACCTGGCGCTCCTTAAGAGCGGCGACCTGGTCGAAATCGAACTCGAAATCGAATCGAAGAACGATTACGAGTACATCCTCTTCGAGGACATGAAGGCCGCCGGCTTCGAGCCGGTCGAGCTCCGCAGCGGCTACCACGAGGACGGCCTGAGGGCCTACATGGAGCTGCGCGACGAGCGGGTGACCTTCTTCGTGCAGCGGCTGGCCCGGGGCCGGCACTCCATCGCCTACCGGATGCGGGCCGAGATCCCCGGCCGCTTCAGCGCCCTGCCCACCAAGGCGAGCGCCATGTACGCGGCCGAGCTGAAGGCGAACTCCGACGAGATGAAGGTCCGGATCGAGGACTGAGGGGCGGTTCGCCCCTCGGCCCCGTCGCTCGCCCGCGAGCGAGGAAGCGGTTCGTCAGACGGCTCGCAGACCTCCTCGCGGGGGGCGCCGCACCTCCCCCCGGTAAACGGGCAAGGCGCTTTCCGCGGCCCACGGGCTGTGGTAAGGTGGCCCTCGGCCTGTTGCCCGTCGAACCGCCGGCCTGAAACGCAGCACCGAGGAGTCCGTCGCGTGAGAACGGCCGTTCTGATCCCTGTCGCCGCCCTGGCGGCGCTTGCCGGGGTCGGTTGCGCATCGCGCACGTTCTCCTCCACGCCGCGCACCGCCGTCGAGCAGATGCTCCTGTCGCGGGCGGTGGACCTGGCGATTGAGAAGATCGAGCTGCCCGAGGTCCGCGGCCGGAAGGTCTTCATCGACGCGGGAAACCTGGAGTCCTACGACGCGGGCTACGTGAAGGTGGCCGTCCGGGCCCGGTTCGCGGAGCTCGGGGCGACGCTCGTGGAGTCGGCCGAAGAGGCGGACTGCGTGGTGGAGGTGGCCTCCGGAGCGCTCGGAACGGAGTACAAGAGCGACCTGGTGGGCCTGCCGCCCCTGCCCGTCCCGAACTCGCCCGTGCCCCTGCCCGAGGTGTCGCTCTACCGGACGGTCGAGCAGACCGCCCTCATGAAGCTGCTCGTCTTCGTCCACGACAAGGGCGAGTTCGTGGCCGCGTACCAGTACTACGCCAAGGCCGACCGCGACGAGAGCTTCATCCTGTGGTACCGGTTCCAGCGGAAGGACGACATCCGGACGGGCTGGGAACGGGCCGACGTGCGGCTACGGCAGAGGCCCGCCCCGGCGAAGGAGAACCCGGACAAGCCGGTCCTGCCGGACCTGTCGCCGAAGTGAAGGCCGGCGTGGCCCTGGCCACAAGTCGGCTGTCGGACGTGCGCGGCCGGGGTCGCGGCAAAGGCACCGCGGAAGCCGAGCGTCGCTAGGAGGCTTCGAGGACCTTTGGCGTCACCGGTTTCTGGGGCTCGGCGGTCTCCGCCGCGGGCTGCCACGGCCCCTCGGCCTGACCGGCCCCGCCGTCGAGGGCCTTCGCGATCGTCTCGACCGTGATAAGCGGCGTCTCGTCGGCGTAACCGACAAGCAGGGCTTTCTCGCACAGGGCATTGATCAGCCTGGGGTTTCCGCGGGTCACGCGGTGGATGGCGATGGTCGCGGCCCGGCTGAACTTCAGGGCGCACCCCTCGTCCTTGACCACCCGCCGCCGGTGCAGGACGTACTCGCAGGTCTCTCGCGGGGTGAACGGCCGCAGGTGGCAGTCCAGGACGATCCGCTGGCGGAGCGACGTCCACCTCGGATCCCGGAGCCGCGACCTGAGCTCCGGCTGGGCCAGCAGGACGATCTGGACCAGCCGCTGGCTGTCGCGTTCCCAGTTCCAGATCAGGCGGAC
Source organism: uncultured Anaerolineales bacterium (assembly GCA_964526295.1). Taxonomy (GTDB): domain Bacteria; phylum Planctomycetota; class Phycisphaerae; order FEN-1346; family FEN-1346; genus CAZGKW01. Next base: position 47,154 of record CAZGKW010000019.1, on the reverse strand, counting down.
CTCCTGGAGGGCGTCGTCGCCGAGACCGTGGGCCTCGTCCAGCACCAGGGCCACCAGCCGACCCCGCGTGTGGAACTTGACCAGATGGTCGTGGACCTGCTCGACGAGGTCGACCTTGTCGTCCTGGCGCGACGTGGCCGCCCCCATCGCCCGGGCCACCGCCCGGAGGAGCTGCTTGCCGGAGTCGACCGGATGGTCGACCTTCAGAATCTGGCAGCCCGGCCCGAGCTGGGCCGCCGCAACCTCCGCCAGGAAGGATTTCCCCGTGCCGGCCGCACCGGTCACCAGGACCATGCCCCGGCGAAACCGGACCGTGTAGAGCAGGTTCGCGACGACTTCCGCGTGGGCCGGCGTCTCGAAGTAGAAGCGCGGGTCGCACGTCATCGAGAACGGAAAGTCGCGGAGCCGATAGAACTCGAGGTACACACCTACCCTCACAGCCGGGCTTGCGGGAACCGACCCGGCGGGGCAGCCCCCGGGCGGGACCGTGTTCTGCTATTCTACCGTACACGGAATCGGCGACAAGTCAACCGGCGGGCCAGATGTTCCGATGCGGCAGGCGGGTTTCGCCCGGTCCGCCCTTGCGGACGGCCCTCGGCGCGCGTATTCTTTAGCACCTGCCTCGGGGGCCCTGCCGACCCGGGGCTCGTCGTCTCTGGAGCCGAGGGAACGCCCATGGCCAAGAAGCTTGCCGTCATCCCGGAGAACTGCTCCGGCTGCCGACTGTGCGAACTCGTCTGTGCGATCAAGCACTTCGGCGTCAACAACCCCAAGAAAAGCGCCGTCCGCGTCCTGGTCTCCTACCCCCACCCGGCGGTCCGGATGCCCATCGTGTGCAGCCAGTGCAAGGTGCCCGTCTGCGCCGACGCCTGTCCGGTGGGGGCCCTGAAACGGGTCGACGGCGTCGTCGAGCTGGACACCGAGACGTGCGTGGCGTGCATGAAGTGCGTCGAGGCCTGCCCGTTCGGGGCCATCTACGCCCACTCCGACCTCGACCGGCCCATCAAGTGCGACATGTGCGGCGGCGACCCGCGATGCGTCGCGACCTGCCCCAAAGGGGCCCTGCGGCTGATCCCGGAGCAGGCCCTCGGCGAATCGAAGCGGCTGAGCAACATCCTCAGCTACGCCCACATGAAGGAGATCGAGTTCATGGAGAAGGGCGAGAAGAAGGTCATCCAGTACGCCGAGATCGGCAAGGAAGAGCTGTAGCCACAATTGGCCGCCGGACGCGTCCGGCGCCTCTTAGAGGGAGTTCGCATGGCCGTCAAGTCCGGCTATTTCAGGAAGCACCTCCACGTGGACCTCTCGGCGGGCCGGGCCGACCGGCTCGACCTCGACGAGGCGTTCCTGGAGCGGTACGTCGGCGGCCGCGGGTTCGGCGCCCGGCTCGTGTGGGACAACCTGGTGCGGCACAACTTCCGTATCGACCCGCTGGGGCCGGAGAACCTGCTGGTCGTCGCCCCCGGACCCCTGACGGGCCTGTACCTGCCCTCCTCGGGGAAAAACTCATTCGTTTCCATCTCGCCCGCCACGGGCATCTACGGCGACTCCTCCATGGGCGGGAGCTTCGGCATCGAGCTTCGCCAGACCGGCCACGACGTCCTCTCGATCGTCGGCCGGGCCCCCGAGCTTTCGTTCCTCTTCATCGACGACGACGAGGTCTCGATCGTCCCGAGCCCGGAGCTGGCCGGCAAGACGTGCCTCGAGACCGAGGGGCTCATCAAGCAGCGCCTCGGCACCCACCAGATCAACGTGGCGACCATCGGCCCCGGCGGCGAGAACCGCGTCCGCTTCGCCTGCGTCAACGCCGACTGGTCCCGCAACGCCGGCCGCACCGGCGTCGGTGCCATCCTCGGCTCGAAGGACCTCAAGGCGATCGTCGTCCGGGGCAGCCGCGACCTGCCCGTCTTCGACGTGGCCCGCCTGATGGCCGAGGCCGACGAGGCCTACGAATATATGCGGGGCCATAAGTTCTTCAAGCTCTGGCAGACCCAGGGCCTGATGAACGTCATGGAGTACGCCAACGAGAAGGGCATCCTGCCGGTCCGCAACTTCCAGGACGCCGTCTTCCCCCGCATCGAGCAGATCGACGGCTACACGATGGTCGAGGGGTACAAGATCGGCGACTCGGCCTGCTTCGCCTGCTCGATGAGCTGCGGCAACGTCTGCCTCGTCAAGCAGGGCAAGCACGTGGGCACCGTCACCGAGGGGCCGGAGTACGAGTCCTGCGCCATGCTCGGGTCGAACCTCGGCATCGACGACTTCGGCGCCGTCCTGAGCGCGAACCGCCTGTGCGACGAGCTGGGCATCGACACCATCTCCACCGGCAACCTCGTCGGCGCCGTCATCGAGGGCTACGAGCAGGGCGTCCTCACCCTCGACGACCTCGACGGTCAGGCCATCACCTGGGGCGACGCCGACGCCGTCCTCGACCTGGTCCGCAAGATCGCGTTCCGGGAAGGCATCGGCGACGTTCTGGCCGACGGCTCGCGGCGGGTCCTCGAGACCTGGCCCGCCATGGACCGCATCGTCCTCCAGGTCAAGGGCCTGGAGCAGTCCGCCTACGACAGCCGGGCCGGCGTCTCGATGGCCCTGGCCTATGCCACCAGCGACATCGGCGCCCACCACACCCGGGCCTGGACCATCGCCAAGGAGATCGAGCAGGGCCAAGACTGGTCCCCCGAGGAGAAGGTCGACACGGTCATCTACCACCAGACGCTGAGGCCCCTGTTCGACATGCTCGGCGTCTGCCGGCTGCCCTGGATCGAGCTGGGCCTGAACGAGCGGCACTACGCCAACTTCTACACCCACGTCACGGGCAAGGAAGCCACGCTGGAGGACCTGCTGGCCCTTTCCGGCGAGGTCTACAACCTGACCCGGCTCATCAACGCCCGCCTCGGCGTTTCCCGCAAAGACGACACGCTCCCCTACAAGGCCCGCGCCTGCCCGGTGCGGACGGGCCCAAACGCCGGCAAGACGGTCGACCCCGAGGAGTTCGCGGCCCTGCTGGAGCTCTACTACCGGCGGCGGGGCTGGGACGCCGAGGGCATGCCGCCGCCGGAGTTCGAGCAGGGCCTGGCCTGAGGCAGCCCGGCCCCTCGCTTACGCCGCACGGGTCGCCTCGACCGGCACCGTCCGAGACGGCCTCACGCCACGCGCATCCGCTCCGCCGCCGCACCCGCCTGCGGCGAGAACATGCCCCGGTCGACTTGGTCGGCAAGGAGCTGCGTCGTGACGACGGCGTTCATCGCCGTCCCCAGGAGCATCGTCTCGACCATCTGCGGCGACAACTGGAACTTCACGGCCCGCTCCTGCCACAGCGAGTCCTTCAGCGCGGCCAACCGCGACGCGATGCGTCCCACCTTGCCGGGATCGAAGTAGCCGAATCGCTCCAACGCCTGGGGTGTGACCAACTCGCGTATCTCCTCGCGGACGCCTTCCCCGACGAACGGCGTTCCGAACGGGGCCAGAAACGCCCGCTTCGTTCGCTGGATAACGTCCCGCGGCAACCGGTCCGCCATCGCCCGCCGAAGGAGCCGTTTCTGGCAGTTCCACCGCGTCTTGACCAGCGGCGGCACGCCCGCCAGGAACTCCTGGATCTGCCGGTCCAGGAACGGGTACCGACCCTCCACGCTGTTGGCCATCAGGGCCCGGTCGCCGCGGGCCCCCAGCAGGTGGCTCGTCATGAACACCCGGCTCGAAATGTAAAGCGAGCGGTGGAGCGGGTCCCACGCCCGCATGCGATCCTGGGGCAGGCCCAGGAAGTCGCCGTCCGACTCGCGCGACTGGCGCGCCGCCATGTCGTCCGAATACACCATGTCCCGGACCCGGCGGATGCCCCAGAAGGTCGCGTAGACGCTCGGGCAACAGCCGAAGATCTCGTGGGCGTGGGCGAGGTCTTCCGGCGTGGGCGTCAGGGGGTTCCGCTTGCCCAGCCGCCGGGCGAACACCCGCCGGCCCAGCCGCTCCAGAACGTGGCGGAAAATGCCTCGCCCCGCCGCCTCCCGCATCAGCTCCCAACGCATGTAGTGGTAGCCGCCGAGGGCCTCGTCCGCGCCCTCCCCCGTCAGAACCACCTTCACCTCGTGCGACGCCACACCCGACAGGGCCATCAGCGGCACGCTCTCGGTCGAGGCCATGGGCAGCTCGGCGTGGTAGACCAGCCGTCCCACGTCGGCCGCCAGCCGCTCCTGGTCGTAGACCAGCACGTGCGGGTCGATGCCGAAGAACGCCGCCACCGACTTCGCCTCGGTCCGCTCGTCGAACCGGGGCTCGTTGAACGTGATGGAGAAGACGTGCCGACGGATGTCCCCCGCGTCGCCCGTCAGGGCCGCGATCGTCGAGGAGTCGATCCCGCCCGACAGGTACAGGCCCACCGGCACGTCGGCCCGGAGGCGCCGCCGGGCCGCCCACATCAGCAGCTCGCGAAGCTCCCCGGCCCATTGCCGGTCGCTCTTACGCGAATAGTCTCCCGCCGGCCCGTAAGGGATGTCCCAGTACTCGTGCTCCGAGATCCGCCCGGCTTCGACCTCGAGATACCGCCCGGGCCAAAGCGCCCGGACGCCGCGGAACATCGTCCGCGGGGCCGGCACCGTCCCGAACAGGAGCACCGCGTCGAGCGACCGCGGGTCGAGCTCCGGCTCCATCAGGCCCGTCGCGAAAATGCCTTTCATCTCCGACGCGAAAACGAGGCAGTCGCCGGCCTGGGCGTAGAACAGCGGCGAGATGCCCATCCGGTCCCGCGCCAGCATCAGGCGGCCCTCCGCCGAGTCGTAGGCGGCCAGGGCGAACTGGCCGTCGATCGTCTCCAGGGCGCCGGTCCACTGCTCCTCGACCAGGTGGACGGCCACCTCGGTGTCGCACCGGGAGCGAAACCGGTGGCCGCGGGCCTTCAGCTCGGCCATCAGGGGCTCGTGATCGTAGATCTCGCCGTTCATCACAAGATGGTACCGGCCCGCCTCGTCCGAAACCGGCTGCTGCCCGTGGGCCGGGTCGATGATGGCTAGGCGGGTGGCCCCGAGCATGGCGCGGCCGTCCTCGAACAGGCCCTCGTCGTCGGGCCCCCGATGCCGAAGCGCCGCCAGCGCCGCCGACGCGTCGAACTCGGGCACCGGGGCGCCATTCAGACTGAAAACGCCGACTATTCCGCACATGTCGGCCGGTCCTTTCTTCTGCACCGCCCTGCTGCGTCAGGCCGCACGCTTGCCCGCAGCTCGGCAGGCAGATGCCTCCGCGTCAGTCGTCCCCTCCGGGGGCCCGGTCCACCCGGTCGAAGGCCGCCGGTTGGAATCGCCGCTTGCGCCGCGTACCCGCATCGGCCCCCGGCCGGGCGTCCGCAAAGAGCCTCGCGTGCCGCACAAAGCCCTGGTCCGCCGACTGGGCGAACGTCATCCTACTCGACAGGCGAAGCTCCCGCCAGGGCGTCCGGTTGTCCGAGCAAAGGAGGAACTCCGACCCGTCGCGGGCCACGAGCCACACCTCGCGGGTCACGGGCCACTGCCGGTACCGCAGCCGCATATGGTACGGCCGGCCGGCCTCGAGGGGATGGTCCGCCCGGCCGCCGGTCCCGCCGCCCGGGTTGAACTCCACCTTCCCGTCCGCCAGCCGGACCCGCAAGTCCCCGCACGCCAGGACGGTGGCGTTGCCCGCCTCGGGCGGCACGTAGGTGATCTCGATCTCCCCGCGTTCGCCGTTCGGCTGATCGAGCCGCCCTGGTCCGCCCAGTGTCAGCGTTTTCGGGTCGTCCCGTCCCGCGGCCACGTCCATCGCCCCCGCCGGCCCGGTGCGGAACGTCAGCTTGCCCGGCCGCTCGCGGCTGTCGAACGTGTTCAGGTACGGGTCGCTGAGCACCAGATGATACTTGTATCCCGTCTCCGGCTCCAGCGGACGGAGCACCACCCGGGGCCGACGCCGGTAGGCCCCGTCGACGGCTTCGCGGGGCCCATCGCCCTGCCCTTCCGGGGCGTACTCGGCCCTGGCGGTCACGAGCTCCGGCTCTTCCGCGGTGGACGCCACCTCGGCGGTGACGACCGCGTAATACTGATCGCCCGCCGGGACCACCTCGACGCGGATGCCGTCCGGGGCCGCGACGCGCGGAGGCGTCGTGTCAAACTCCGTCCGGGCCAGGTCGGGCCGATAGAGCGGGTCACCGAAGAACGACGTGCTCCACAGGTACTTGTACCGCGACAGGAGCCAGGCTTCCCCGAGGTCGTAACCCCGGAAAAGGTAGTGGTAGAAGACGCGGCTGTCCCACCAGCCGTGCGTCGTCGTGTGCGGGCAGCCCCCGTAGGAACGGGCCGCCCCGCCCGTCACGGTCACGCGTCCGGCGAGCGCGCGGGTGACGTGGCTGCGCGAACTGCCCACCGAGTTGGCCGAGATGACGTACCAGTCGACGGCGCCCGGGACGTATCCGCCTCCGTCACGGCGGCCGAAGTACGCCGAAAAGTTGATCGACTTGCCCGCCCCCGGCAGGCCGAGCCGCTCCAGCTCCCCGACGCCGGCGACGTCCCGGCTCGCCCGCAGGGCCTTCTCCCCGTCCCACTCCCCCTCGGGTCGCGACCCGATGCGGGGCGTCAGGTACCGTGAGGCGTAAGAGGCGGCGTCGACCTGGTACATGGCCGTCTCGGGATCAGGGCCGTCGATCCGCGAACAGGCGTACACGAAGCGGTCGGACATGCGGCGCCGAAGCTCGGAGGTGAAGTGCGGCGGGTCGGGCCACGGCGGCGGTACCTCGGGTGTGAAGCGGCCCGTCCGGTACGCCGCCGGGTGCATGTAGGGCTGGACCGCCCGGCCGACGAGCGGCGACCACAGGCTCGAGACCGCCGCCCACTTCCGCCACGGGCCGTCGGTGTCCCGCATGCGGACCGGCACGACCCGCGGCGGGCGGACCGCCTCGATCCCATAGTACGTCATTTCGAGCCGCTGGCACAGCGAGACGAGGTGGCCCGAATCCGTCCGTGACGCCGGCACGGCCGTCTGGGCGATCCCTCCGTGCCGGGCGACGATCCGCGGAAGACCGTAGCACAGGACGATGTATAGAACGTGGTCCTTCAAGTGGCGGCCGTCGGCGGGCCGGGCGGGGTCCTCCAGGAACGCCTTGACAGGGGCCTCGATGTCCTCCAGATAGTGCGCGTCGTCGCGCACGCCGTCCGGACCGGTCCACGAGAACGCCAGGTCATCCGGGTCGACGTAGTGCCGGCTGTGCCGAAGGTCGGGCTCGCCCGCCCTGCCGCGCGCCGACAGCCAGACCCAGACGTCGCCGTCGTAGCCGGCCCGCTTGGCGTTCAGAAAGAGCGTCCGCCCCGGCTCGTCGCGGCCCGACCGGTCGGCCTGGGGCTCGCGGACGCGTACGATGGGCTCGTCGAGACGGCCCCGGCCGTCGGCGTACAGGACCCGGGCGGCGTCCGGGTCGGCGCGGGCGCCGATCCGCAGCGTCACGGAGTGCCAGTCGAGCTTCCCGTCCGGGTCGGGCACGGTGAAACGCACTTGGCGCGGGTCGCGGACGACCGTCGAGGGGGCCGTGACCACCTGCCCGTCGGCGGTCCGGGCCCGCCAGGCAACGAAGAAGTCGCCGGCCCATCCCGCCGCCCGGGCGTCGATCCGCAGGGCGCCGTGGCCGTCCCGGGCCTCCCGATCGACGCGGACGTGCGGCTTGAGGGTCGACTCCCCGCCCCGGCAGATCATCATCCGCCGCTTGGCATCGGTCGTGTCCCCTACCACGGCCTCCAGCGTGCTCCAGTCCAGCCGGTCCCCCGACAGCGGAATGACGACGTGCCCGTAGTCGGCGAAGTCCGTGCGTTCGTCGACCAGTACCTCGCCGTCGCGGTCCTTGACCGACAGCCAGACGTGGAACGCACCGCGATAGCCGATGCGTTCGGCGTCGACCTCGAACCGTTTGCCGCCGCCCGGCAGATCGGTCACGTGGACCGCACTGATCGTCTCCGAACGGCCCTCCGCATAGACCGTCCGGCCGGCGGCCTCGTCGTCGGTCGAACCGACCTTCAGCGTGACCGTTGCCCACTCGTAGGCGTCGGCGGGCAGGTTCGCTTCGATGTGCGTGGAGACCAGGAGCGGGTCGGACCGTCGCCCTTCGCCCACGGCCGGCGGCGAGCCCTGGCCCCGGTAGACGACGCCGAAGTAGTTGTCGCGGCTGGCCTCGGCGATCTCGCTGCCGTTCAGGTGGCTGCCGGACGGCACGGTCGCCTTGTGATGGCAGGTCAGGCCCAGCAGATGGGGCCGCTTGCCCGTCTTCGGGTCGGTGTGGCGGGCGACGTAGTAACGGGCGACCTCTTCGGAGTCCTGGCCGGGCTCCGTGCCGGGCAGGTCGCCGGTCCAGTCCCGGTTGTAGAGGACGAGGACTTGGTCGGGCTCGGCCGACGCCGCGGCGGCGACCGGAAGGCCCACGAGCAGCGCCGCCAGGAGCATCCGACCCCCTGTCATCCCTTGGCGTCTCCTCCCGGCTCCTCGCACCACCTCGAAGCCGAACCGCGACCGGCCCATGCTACGGGCCCGTTCAGTCGGAAGTCAAGCGGGTCCGAAATCGCGCCTCGAAGGACTTGTCGTTTGGCACGAAACGTTGCCACTCGACAAGGTTTTCCCGTATGATGGCTCCCCCCGAGGAGGACGGCCCGTGCGTGAAGCTCAAAGCAGACGGGTGGGTCGCCGCAGCTTCCTGAGGGGGGCGGCGGCGGCGGCGGGGGCCGCGATCGCTGCGCCGTCGATCGTGCCCGGGGCCGTACTCGGCGCCTCGTCACCCGCAAATCGTGTCGCGGTCGGCTGCATCGGCGTCGGCCGGATGGGGCGCGGCGACATGCGGAGCCTCCTCGGCCGCGACGACGTGCAGATCGTCGCGGTCTGCGACGTCGACGCCCGACGGGCCGAAGACGCCCGGCGCATCGTGGAGGGCCATTACGCCGGGCGGGCGCGCTCCGGCCGGTACCGCAGGTGTGACGCGTACGGCGACTTCCGCGACCTCGTGGCCCGGCCCGACATCGACGCCGTCACGGTCGGCACGCCGGACCACTGGCACGCCCTGCCGGCCCTCGCTTCGGCCCGAGCCGGCAAGGACATCTTCATCCAGAAGCCGCTGACGCGCACGGTTGTCGAGGGCCGGGTCCTCAGCGACACCGTCCGGCGATACGGCCGCGTCCTCCAGGTGGGCAGCCAGCAGCGGTCCGACCCGCGGTTCCGCTTCGCGTGCGAGCTGGTCCGGAACGGACGCATCGGCCGCCTGGAGACCGTTCGCGTGGGCCTGCCGACCGACCCGTCGACGGGGCCGCAGCCGGGGATGCCCGTCCCGGAGGGGCTCGACTACGAGACGTGGCTCGGTCCGGCCCCATGGAAACCGTACACGGAGAAGCGGGTCCATCCGACACGCGGTTACGGCCGGCCGGGGTGGCTCCGCATCCGCGACTACGGATGCGGCATGATCACCGGGTGGGGCAGCCACCACCTCGACATCGCCCAGTGGGGGATGGGCACCGAGCATACCGGCCCGGTGGCCGTCGAGGGATGGGGCGAGTTCCCCGACGACGGCCTGTGGGACGTCCACGGACGCTGCCGCATCGAGTACACCTACGCGAGCGGCGTGCGGCTGATCTGTGCCGACAACGGGACGAACGCGCAGGGCGTCCGCTTCGAGGGCACCGAGGGCTGGATCTACATCAATCGGGGCCGTCTGGAGGCCGAGCCGGCGTCGCTCCTGAAGGAGACCTTCGGCCCGGACGAGGTCCACCTGTACCGGAGCCGGGACCACAAGGGGAACTGGATCGAGGGCATCAAGACGCGGGCCGAGACCGTGGCCCCCGTCGAGGTGGGACACCGAAGCTGCTCGGTCTGTCTGGTCGGGCACGTCGCGATGCGGCTCGGCCGCTGGCTGACGTGGGACCCGGAGACGGAGCAGTTCCCCGGCGATGCGGAGGCGAACCGGATGCTGTCCCGGCCGATGCGCGAGCCGTGGACGCTCTGATTCGGAAGGTTGCGCAGCATGGCAGACAGGCAGAGGTGGGTCGTGGCGGTGGCGGTCCTCGCAGTCGGGGCCTGCGCCGAAGTCGGCCGCGGGGCGAAACCCGAGGGGCCGACGCCCGAGGAGATCGAGAAGGTCCGCGCCGCCGCCCCGGACGGCCCCGCAGTCCGGCCGGAAAAGCCGCGCAAGCTCCTGGTCTTCAGCGTCTCGCACGGCTACAGGCACAGCGCCATCCCCTACGGAAAGAAGGCCGCCGAGGTCCTCGCCGCGAAGACGGGTGCTTTCGAGGCCGTCGTCAGCGACGACCTCGCCAACTTCGAGCCCGAACGACTCCGCGACTTCGACGCCGTCTTCTTCAACAATACGAACCGCGAGATCTTCCTGCCGGCGGACTTCGGCAAGCTCACGGAGGAAGCGAAAGGGGCGGCCCGCAAGCGCGACGAGCGGCTCAAGCGCAGCTTCGCCGCGTTCCTGAAAGGCGGCAAGGGCTTGGCCGCGACCCACGCCGCCGTGGCGTCGTTCCGCACGTGGCCCGAGTACGGCGAGATCATCGGGGCCCGGTTCGACAACCACCCTTGGGGGGCCGGCAGCGAGGTCACCCTCAAGGTCGACGACCCGGACCACCCCGTGGCCCGGGCCTTCGGCGGCAAACCGTTCACCGTCCGCGACGAGATCTACCAGGTCAAGGCCCCCTACTCGCGGGAGCGGCTCCGTGTGCTCCTGTCGATCGACACAACTCAGACGGACATCAACAGGAAGGGCATCCACCGGACGGACGGCGATTTCGCCCTGAGTTGGGTGAAGCCGTACGGCTTGGGCCGGGTGTTCTACTTCGCCCTGGGCCACCAGCACGACCTGTTCTGGGACCCGGTGTACCTGAGGCACCTGCTGGACGGCATTCAGTTCGCCCTGGGCGACCTGGAGGCCGACACGACGCCCAGCGCCAGGCCGGCAGCCGACATGGAACGCTGACACCGAACGAGATCGCAGCGCGCGAAAGGACCCATCATGGAGAAAAAGACGGTCAAAACGGGCATTATCGGGGCGGGCTTTGCCGCCCGGTTCCACTGGGAGGCCCTGAAGCGGGTCCACTCGGTGAACGTCGAGCCGGTGGGCGTGTTCTGCCCGCCGAGCGACATGTGCCAGGCCTACGCCGACGAGCGCGACATCCGGGCCTTCAAGGACGTCGACAGCCTGATCGAGGCGTCCGAGGTCGTCCACGTCTGCGTGCCGCCCGTGGCCCACGAGGAGATCGCCATCGCGGCCCTCGAACAGGACGTCTTCCCCATCGTGGAGAAACCCCTCACGGGCTACTTCGGCGACGGGTCCGAGGACTTCAGCGGCGACACATTCCCCAAGGAGGAGGGGCTCGCGGCGGCCCTGGCGAGCATCGACCGGTTGGTCGAAGCGGAGCGGAAGTCGAAGGCCCGCATCTGCTACGCCGAGAACTGGGTCTACGCCCCCGCCATCCAGAAGGAACGCGAGATTCTCGAGAAGGCCGGCGGCCAGGTCCTCTGGATCTACGGCGAGGAGGCCCACTCCGGCTCGCACGCCGACACCTACGGCCAGTGGGCCTACTCCGGCGGAGGCAGCCTCATGGGCAAGGGGTGCCATCCCCTGACGGCGACGCTGTACCTGAAGCGCGTCGAGGGCCTGTCGCGCGACGGCCGGCCCATCCGCCCCAAGACCGTCTCGTGCCGGACCCACGCCCTGACGCGGCTGCCGACGTTCCGCGACCTGGGACACCTGCGGTCCAACTACACGGACATCGAAGACTTCGCCGCCGCCCACATCACGTTCGAGGACGGCACGATCGCAGACATCGTCGCGTCAGAGATCATTCTGGGCGGCATCCACAACTGGCTCGCCGTCGCCGCCGACAACCACCGCACCATCTGCAACATCAACCCGAACAACGCCATGGAGACCTATAACCCGGTCGAGGAGCAGTTCCGCGATATCTACATCGTCGAGAAGACCGGCACGAAGCAGGGCTGGTCGAACCCCGCTCCCGACGAGGACCATTACACGGGCTACCCGCACGAGATCGAGGCGTTCTACCGTACGGCGGCCTATGGCGAGAAGCTCGAGAGCAACCTGGAGCTGGCCGCCGACGCCATCTCGACGATCTACTCGGCCTACGTTTCCGCCGAGCGCCAAGGCCAGGAGGTCGAGGTCAAGGCGTTCGAGGTGTAGCGATAGCGGGGGCGGGGGGGGCCGAATGGAAACGGGCGGCGCAGAAGGCCCGCCGGCCGCATAAGGCTGTAGAAGCAGGCCCCTGCCGGCCGAGAGTAATTGGCGGGATGGCCGCGCGGGACCCGGGACACCTGCCACATGGTCCAATCAGACACAACGGCGGCGGAGCGGCTCCTGGCCGCGGCGGCGGAATGGATCGCGCGTCACTGCCGCCCGCTCGCGCTCGTCGCACTCTTTTCGGTCGCCCTTCCTGCCTGGTGGCTCCGGGACCTCGAGACGTACAACGACATCGAGTCGTGGCTCCTCCAGGACACCCCCGAATACGACGAGTACCAGGCGTTCCTCGACACGTTCGGCAGCGAGGAGTACGTCATCGCCGTCGCGACGATGGAGGACCCGTTCTCCGAGGAGGCCATCGAGCGCCAGGACCGCTTTGCCGACCGGATCGAGGCCCTCGAAGGGGTCGACGGGGTCTTGAGCATTCCGCGGTTCGCCCGCTCGGTCTGGCCGGAAGGGACCGACTGGCGGGCGGAGGCCGCCGAGACGCCGTTCCTTCACGACCTGCTCCTCGGGCGGGACGGGAAGACGGTCGGCATCCTCGCGTGGTTTCGGCCGGTCGAGACGAAGCACGACCGGCGGCGAACGGTCGAGGCCATCGAGGCCATCGCCGGCGAGGAGTCGGCGCCGGGGTTCGAGCTCCGGCTGGCCGGGACGCCGCTCGTCAACGTCGCCCTGAACCGGACCTGCGTCCGCGACCTGACGTTGCTCGTGCCCCTCGCCCTGGCCGTAGCGGTCGCCGTCCTGGTGATCATCTTCCGGACGGCGGCCCAGGTGCTCGCGCCGCTGCTCGCCATCCTCGCCACCGTCACGTGGACGGCGGGGCTGATGGCCGCGACCGGCGCGACGCTCAACATGGTGACGGTCACGCTGCCGCCGCTGTTGACGGTGCTGGTCCTGTCGAACGGGATCCACCTGTCGTCGCGGTTCGCCGACCACTTGGCCGCCTCGGACGACCGGCGAGAAGCCGCGCGGCAGGCGCTTCGGGAGCTGATCCGGCCGGCCCTGCTGGCGAGCGTCACGACCGCCGCCGGGTGCGCGTCGCTGATGGTCGCCGAGATGCAGCCCGTCTGGGAGATGGGCCGGTTTGCGGCAATCGGTATCCTGATCGGCCTGGCCATGAACCTGGCCATCGTGCCGGGCGTGCTCTCGGCCCTCCCCTGGCGCGCCAAGTCCACCAGCCGCCGATGGAAGCACTGGAGCAGCCGCACGGGACGCACGATGACTCGCTGGTGGTGGCTCGTCGTGCCGGCCGCGACGGTCGTGGTGGCCGGGTGCGCGATCGGCATCTCGCAGATCACCGTCGAGCCGCACGTCCTGCGGTTCCTGCCCAAGAATTCCGAGGTGAAGCGGGACTACCAGTACATCAACGAGCACCTCACGGGCTTCTACACCGTGGAGATCGAGGCCCGGACGGAACTCGAGCACGAGGACAAGGTCCTCGACGCGATGGACCGCTTGGCCGAGTCCCTGGGCAAACGGCCCGACGTCGCCCGGACGATCCACATCGGCCAGATCGTGCCGTACATCGAGCGGGCCTACCTGATGGGCAGCGCCGGGGGCGAGGCCGGCCGCTTCATGAACGACATCCGCGGCCGGTTTCGCCAGGCCGGCGACGAACGGGTCACCCTCCGCCAGTCGATCATCATCCGCGAACACCAGGCCATCAAGGTCCGGGAACTCGTCGACGCCGCCACAGAGCAGGCCAACCGGAAGATGCGCGAAGCCTTCCAGGAGACGCCCGCGCAGGCCGACGTCACGATCACGGGCATCGTGCGGCTCATCAAGCAGGCCGAGCTGGGCCTGGTGCGGACGCAGATCAAGAGCTTCTCGCTGGCGGCGGGGGTGAGCCTGCTGATCATCGGCCTGCTGTACCGGTCGGTCCGGGCATTCGGGGCGGCGATCCTCCCGAACCTGCTGCCCGTGGTCGGAACGTTTGCCCTGATGGCGACGCTCGGCATCCCGCTGGACGTCGCGACCGTGATGATCGCGAGCGTCTCGATCGCCATCGCCGTCGACGACACGGTCCACTTCCTGGAGCGATACCAGGCCGCGCGGCGAGAGGGCAAGGACGCCGCCGACAGCGCCGCCGAGGCCTTCGCCAAGGCCGGCCGGGCGATGGTCTTCACGTCGATCGTCGCGGCGGCAGGCTTCGCGATCCTCAGCTTCTCGTCGTTCGTGCCGATGGCGAACCTGGGGATCCTGGCGGGCATCGCGATGATGACGGCCTTGGCGGGGGACCTGTTCGTCCTGCCCGCGACGGCCCGGCTGGTGAACCTGTGGGCGGCACGGCGCCCGCCTCGGGCCGACGCGGGCGCGAGCGACGATTAGGCCGGCCTTCGTGGCGCACGCAGGCCGGGTTCCTTGACGCAAGACGGGAAGGCCCGTACATTCACGCGGCAACTCGTCCCCCGCTGTCGGTGCGGGTCCGAAAGCCGGGGCCGGTCGTCTCGGACCTGTTGCGCGAACCTTTGAGGAGAGACCTCGATGAAAAGCCTGCCGATCGCACTGCTGACAGCTCTGGCCCTCGCAGCGCCAACCTCGACGGCGCACGCTGCGAGTGACGACGAGGAAACGCTCGAGACCCTCGCCGAGGAAATGATGCACCAAGCCGGCCCCTTGCGCTGGTTCCACGTCGAGCACCGCCTGTGGGAAGGCATCAATGAGGACCCCCAGGTCGTCAAGATGGACGAGGCCACGCGGATCATCCGCAAGGAAGTCGACGACCGCTACCGCAACGCCAACCGCGACCACATCTGGGCCATGAACTGGTGCGTCGGCCTCATCCCCGCCGACTGCAACATCCGCGAGACCTACGAGGAGCTGCTCACCGAACACCTCGTGGCGGTCTATGACTACGATGCAAAGCGGATCAAGGTGGTTGACCGGGGGGACGACGCCCCGCCGGCGCTGGCCCGGAAGCTCCAGCTCATGCACGAGGTCGCCAACAGCCTCGACCACAAGCACGTCTACAGTCACAACAGCCGGACCGCCCTCGATGACAAAGTCGGCCGCGGGCACGATCCGGAGCTGGCCCTGATCGCCCTGCTCGACGGCTCGGGCCGATTTCTCTCGAAGCGGTATCTCCACCGCGCCCAGAAGCTGAAGCTCATCCCACGGGCGGAAACGCTCCAGCACACCGACTACGAGGAGGCCCGCGGGAAGCGGTTCCTCAAGCTCCCGCCCTACTTCCAGGCCTTTCTCGGGGCGCAGGTCTGCGGCATGCGGTTCCTCATGGGCAATAAGCCCCCCTCGGCCATCACCGATGAGACCATCACGGGCCAGGAGCAGCTCGAACTGATCGGGGGCAACCTGAACAACCTCCCCAAGTCGACCGAGCAGATCATCCACCCGGAGAAGTACCTCGACCCGGAGAAGAGGGACGCCCCGATCGACGTCGAGGAGGGCTACCAGGGCAAGTTCCTGTTCGCCGTCCCCGGATGGGGCTGCCCGTACAACCGAGACACGCTCGGGGAGTTGCTCTGCGCCGTCCTGGCCCGGCCGAAGGACCCCAAGATGAGCCCGATGGCCCTCACTCAGCCGGACTACTATACGACGGAGGCGGCTTCCGGGTGGGGCGGCGACCGGTTCTTCGTCCTGATGAAGGGTGCCCCCAGGATCCCGATCCTCGGGCCCGGCGCCTCCGGCGGGGACATGGAGCCGGAGAACATCCGCGGCGTCTGGGTCACCGTCTGGGACACACCCAAGGACCGCGAGGAGTTCGTCGCCGCCTACGACAAGAACGTCCCCATGCCGCACCGGACGACCGTCCGGATCGGCGAACGAACCGCCGCCTTCCTCTATGGCTTCGAGGAGGACGAGGCCGAGAAGGCCGCCGAGAGGATGAAGCAGCAGCCGCCGCGTTTGAGACAGGACAACAAGAACGTGGAGCCGTGACGGCCGTGAAGCCGCGCCGGTCCGGCCCGGTCAGTTCGGCCTGATCCGCAAAGTCAGGTGGCCGCGGCGACCGCTTCGCGACGGTTGTCGGCCGTCGCCGCTGCGTCTGGGGACGTCTCGGGCTCGACCTGGGGTGCCTCGGTCACGTCGCGGATGATGCCGATGCTGCCGAGGAACTCGCCCGGCGTGCCCCGCGGCGCGTCGCTCCACTTCCCGGCCGAATCGACCTGGCAGTAGGCGGTCCACGTCTCGGGGGCGTCCTCGCCGGGCCGCCACCGGGCGGACGAGTGGATTTCGCCGTACCGGCGGGTGGGCGACCGGTCCTTCGGCACCAGGCGGACGCAGAGGTTGCGGGTGGCGCGCCGCCCGGTCCGCCGCTCGTCGAACAGTTTCGGGGCGGCCGCGTCGCCGGTCGTCCGGCCCTTGTACTTCAGGAGCACCGTGGCCCGGCTGACGGCCTCCAGGTCCTCCGGGTGCACGATCCGGGAGAAGTGCTCGCCGATCAGCTCGTCCGGCTCGTAGCCCAGCGTGCGGATGGCGTCGCTCAGGAACATGAAGCGGCCCTGGGTGTCCAGCTCGTAGATGATGTCGGGGATCGCCCGAACGAGGGCGGCGAAGTGCTCCACGTTCTCCTGCCGCTCCTGCCGGCTCCGACGACGCTCCCGCAGCAGCCGCCGCCACATGAAAAACGACGCCACCGCCAGGCCGACCGCCAGGGCGAGAAAGATGGGGCCCAGCCGATTCAGCGGGACGCGGCCCAGCAGCCGGCCGTCGACCATCAGGGATTCCAGCAGCCACGTCTCGGCCGCCAGGAGCCAGAAGATGAGCCCCGCCGCCGTGGCCAAGGCCGCCCGAAGTGCGCCGCCGCCGCCGCGGCCGCCGGGTGCGTCCGTACGGTCTGACATGAACCACCTCCCGGCCGCGTACGGAAATCATCGGCTCAAGTCGGCCGGGGCCTGAATCGAAAAGCCGTGGTCTCGATGCGGGCAAGCGCCACCTCGGGGGCGGCCCCTCGTGCCGCGGCTTCGGTCTTGGTCTCTAAAGGTGGCGGCGCCGACCGCCGGCCACCGGACGGTCGACCCTCGACGCATAAGGGCCGCCATGCTATCCTGTTCAGCTGGACGCCCGCGTGAAACACCGGAAGCGGCGAAAGAAGGGGACCCGTCATGGAACAGCACCGGTCAACGGAACACCTCGACAGGGCCCGCCAACGGGTACGGGCGACCGCCGGGGCCGTCCTGGCGGCAGCCTTCGTCTTCGGCGCGGCTGCATGCCGGCAGACAGAGCCCGCCCCACCCCCGACGCCCCCCGCCGAGCCCGACGTGACCCCAACCAGCGGGTGGACCGACCTGTTCGACGGCGAGACGCTCGACGGCTGGCAGGTCTCGGAGTTCGACGGCGGCGGCGAGGTCCGCGTCGAGGACGGACAGGTCATCCTCGAGACGGGCACGGGGGACCTGACAGGCATCACCTGGACGGGCCATTCCCTGCCCGACATCGACTACGAGGTCACCTACGAGGCGATCCGTCTGGCGGGGAGTGACTTCTTCGGGACGCTCACCTTCCCGGTCTTCGACCGGCATTGCAGCCTGGTCCTGGGCGGCTGGGGCGGCGACCTGGTCGGCATTTCTTCGTTCGACTGGATGGACGCCTCGGAGAACGAGACGGGCACGGGCTACCCGTTTGAGAACGACCGGTGGTACCGCGTGCGGGTCCGCGTCCGTCCGGAGACCATCGACGCATGGATCGACGACGAGCGAATCGTCCATGCCGAGCCCGGCGAGCGCGAGATCGACGTCCGCTCCGAAGTGGAGGCGTCGAAGCCGTTCGGCCTGGCGGCCTGGCAGACCCAGGCGGCGCTTCGGAACATCCGCATCCGCCGCCTCAAGCCCGAGGAGATGGCGGCCGAATGACGGCCACCGGGCCGGCCCCCTCCGAGCGGAACGCCGGATCACATCCCCTTGAGGGGGTCCCCGGGGGCTCGCGGGCCGAGGATGCTGACGGCATCGGCCCGGACCTGCTCGTTCCGGGACACCTCGAGCACCTTCTTCAGGGCCGACTCGACGGCTTCGTGCGGACGGTGCTCGTGCATCTTCTTGTCGCCGGCGATCGACACGACGACCACGGCCGCCTCCTCGACCACCTCCCTGTCGTCCAGATAGGAGGCGGCGAAGCGAAGGGCGTCGAGGGTCTTCGAGTCGCCGACGGCCCCCAGGACTCGCCGCTTCAGGTCGGCCGTGCGGGCCACCTTCATCGCCTTCTCGAACATCTCGAGCTTCCGGCGGTCGTCGCGGACCTCCCGGCGGGCGATCTCGACGTACTGGCGGACGGCCAGCGTGTGATGCGACTTGTCCTGGGTCGTTCGGCCCACTTCCAGGAGGGCTTGGGCCGCCTCCGACCCCCGCCAGTTGGTCAGGACT
Source organism: uncultured Anaerolineales bacterium (assembly GCA_964526295.1). GTDB lineage: Bacteria > Planctomycetota > Phycisphaerae > FEN-1346 > FEN-1346 > CAZGKW01. The sequence goes on along the minus strand of CAZGKW010000019.1, from coordinate 28,620 downwards.
CGCACGGCCGCGTCGCGAACGGCGGCGCGGGAGTCGCGAGTAAAGGGGACGACGGCCTTCAGGGCGTCGCGCCCACCGACCTCGCCGAGGACGCGCAGAAGGGCCGCCGCCCGCTCCGGTTCGGCGCCCTCGATGACCGGCGCGACCGCCTGGACGGCCGCGTCGCGCATCCGCGGCCCGGCCTCCAGAAGCGACGCCTCGGCGGCCCGGCTCACCTCGCCGTGCTCGGCCTCCTTGACGAGACGCACGAGAAGCGGCAAGTGCTCCTCGGCGGCCAGGGCCCCCAGCGAACGGACGGCCGCCACCTGCACCTGGACGCTGTCGGCATCCACGTGACGAACGGCCACCTCCACCTGGTCGCTCGCGCCCCGAGCGGCGAGCACGTCCAGCAGGACGGCCCGCGTCTGGGGCTTCGCCGGCGGTGCGATGTGTCGTGCGACGGCTCGGCTCGTCTCCGCCCCCTCGAGGCGAACGAGGGCTTCCCGGACGGCCTGGCGCTCCTCCTCGTCCTGCTTCTCGTCCCCGGCCGCTGCGTCCAGTCGAGCCACCAGCGGCGGAACGGTGTCCGAATCGCCGAGAGTGCCTGCCGCCCGGATGGCCGCCAGACGAACGGTCGCGTTCGGATCGTCCACGGCGCCGACGACTGCCGGCAGCGCGGCAGGGTCGCCCCGGGAAGCAAGCATGCTCAGAATACCCGCCTGGGCGGCGGGCCCCGCGTCGGCCAGCCGGTTCACCCACCACTGGGTCACCCGACCCCCGGCGGCCGACCGGGCGATGTCGCGCGCCGCCGCCCGCATCTCGACGTCGTCACCGCCCATGGCGGCGAAGACGCGGTCCATCGCCTTCTCGCCCTGGACGGTCGCCAGGCCGCGGAGGGCCGCAATCCGCACGTGGACCTCGTCGGCCTCGTCACGCGTCTCCAGGAGCGTCTCGTAGACTCGGGTCGCCTCGGCCGGCCTGTCCTGAAGGTTCGCCGCCAGGTCGAGCACCGCGTCGGTCACCAGGCGCCGCTCGCGGACGTCATCCGCCTCGGCCGCCTTAAGTACGGGATCGACCGCTTGGGGATCGGCGATCTCCGCCAGCGCGACGGCCGCCGCGATCCGTTCGAGCCGGTCCGGCGCCCGCAGAGACCGCATCAAGGCCGGCGCCGCCTCGCGATCGGCGAGGGTCCCCAGGCCCTGGATCAGGTACAGGCGGTTTCTACCGGTGGCCCGCGGCAAGGCGCCGCGTATCGCTGCTGCCGCAGTGTCCGTCCCGATGGCGATCAGCACGTCGGCCGCCTGGGCCCCCAGGGCTTCATCGGTCAGGAACCGGGCTACCGGTTCCACCGAGCCGTCCCGGCCGATCCACTTCAGCTCCTCCAGCAGATGGTCCTTGACACCCTCCGGGGCATTCCCCGCCAACCCCCGGAACAGGGCCATGCAGACGGCCGTCCGGTGTCGTTCCCTGCCCGGCTCGGCGGCATAGGTCGCCACGGCGTGGAGCAGGTAGTGGGCCTTGTAGTCGGCCCCCTTGCCGGGGGCCTCGAGCATGCCGACCAGCTCCAGCACGCTGGCCGCCCCGCCGTCGAGCACCTGGCGGACGGCTTTCTCGGCCTTCTCGGGGGGCGGGCCGGTGTACTTGCCGTCCGGCTCCCTGTCCGCGTCGGGCATCGATGCGACGAGGGCCTTCAGGTCGGCCGCGCCGAGCGGGGCGGTGCCGATAAGGACGACCGCCAGGGCGGCCGCAGCGATGCCCGTCAGCCGGTTTCCGGGTCGGAGGTTCGCACGCATGGTTCGGTCTCCCGCGATCGGGTTCGGTTAGAGGTGCCAGGGAGCCCGCATCGGCTGATGGGCCAGACGGTTGGCCTCGTCGTCTCCGATGACCTGCTCATTGACCGGGTCGTACCGGACCTTGCGACCGACGCGAATCGCGATGTTCGCCAGATGCATGATACAGGCGGCCCGGTGGGCCGGCTCGGCCGATCCGCCGGTCTTCTCGCGAGTTCGGACGGCCTCGTTGAAGCTCGGCCACGGCTTGGGGTCCGGCATGGCGAGGACCTTCTTCTGGTCCTCGGGCTTGAGGTCGCTGAGGCTGATGTCGCGGGCCTCGGCCCGGTCGTAGCGGGGCCCCCATTCGCGGCTGTCCATGACGAAACGGCTGCCGTCGGCGTACGTGAGCTCGGCCCAAGCCCACATGCCGCACGCCAGGGGATGGGCCGGCGGGGCGTAGGCCTCGATCTCCACCGCGCTGGTGTGGTCCTTGGCGTAGGTCCACTGGACGGGGTCGAAGTGGTGCTGGCCCATGTCGGCCATGCCGCCGCCCTCGTAGTCCCAGTACCCGCGATGGGTCCCGCCGTGGCGGTGGGGATGGAACGGCCGCAGCGGCGCCGGCCCGCAATACATGTCCCAATCGAGGTCGTCCGGGACCGGCTGGGGCACCGGGTTGACGTACCCGCTCCACTGCTTGACCTTCAGGCCGCCGCCTTTGATGTAAACGAGGGGGCTGGGGTTGAGCAGGCCGCTGGCCATGATGTTGTGCTTGAGGATGGCGTCGGCGCTCCGGATGTGGCTGTAACGCCCGTAGGTGCCGACCTGGATGATGCGGCCGTAGCGTTTCTCGGCCTCGACGACGGCGCGGCCCTCGGCGATGAAGCGGGTGAACGGTTTCTCGCAGACGACGTCCTTGCCGGACTGCATGGCGGCGATGGAGATGAGGGCGTGCCAGTGAGGCGGCGTGGCGATCGCCACCACGTCGACGTCCTGGCGGTCCATGATGCGGCGGAAGTCGGTGTAGCCGTCGCCGCCGTGGCGGTTGACGGTGGCGGCCAGACGTTCCTCGTGGACGTCGCAGTTGGCCAGCCGCCGGACGCCGCGTCCGAGGCCGCCGAACGTCCCGTTGCCGCGGCCCCCGCAGCCGATCAGGGCCCCGCCGAGCGACTCACTGGGCGGCGCCTCGTCCGCTCCGCCGAGAACGTGCCTCGGCACGATGGTGAACGCGCCGACGGTCGCGGCGACGCCCGCCAGGAGCTTGCGACGGGTGATTCGTTGACGGGGCATCTTCAGGACTCCTCCTTGGGATGACAGGCTGCACGACCAGGCGCCGCCGGCGCGCCCGATACGGGTACGCCATTCGGGGCGTCTACCGGCGGGCCGCGTAGTCGGCGAAGGCTTTCGCGATCCGGGCCGCTTTCTCATCGCCTTCGTGCAGCAGCACCCGGAACCGAAGCGTAAAAGACCCAGCGGGCTTCAGCGTATGCGACGTGGCCGTCTGCTCCCCCCCCTTGCCCTTCATGAACGGATTGACGGCGAACAGGCCGTACGGTCTCACGTGCCACCGGGTCGGAAAGCGGAAGCTCGTCGGGTGCTGGAGGATGGCGATGCCGACCGTCTTCCCGTCCACGGGTCCGTGGTAGTCGACCCACTCGGCCTGTTTGCTCCAGGCGTCGCCGTCCGTGTCGCCGCGGCTGTTGACGATGTGGCCGCCCTTCCCCGCATCGACCCGCATGGAGGGGTAGACCCGAACGCCGAACGAGCCCTCCTTCGTCTCGCCGAACGTCACCGGCTCGTCGGCGGCGCTGATGGTGACGTCGACGTCGATGCGGCGCGAATCGCGCCACGTGCCGAAGGCCATGGTCCGCTGCTCGCGGCAGACGACCTTGCCGTCCCCCGCAAGCCAGTCGCTCCGCGTGACGAGGACCGCCTCTTCCGCGTCGCCGCCGGACGAGGCCGGGACGACCTCGGCCTTGACGAGCTCTCGGTGGACGATCCGGGCCCCCTTCTTGCCGTGCCAGAAGTCGTGCCCGTTGACGTTCCCGTGGGTGAACCAGAAGGAGAAGTGGTGCGGATGGTCGCGGACCTTCTCGGGCGGACGGGTCAAGGGATGTCCCGTCGGCCCGATGACCGGATACAGGACCGGCTTCTGGTCGCCCTTGAAGAGGTACCGCGTGAAGGGCTTTCCGTCAAGCTCCACGGTGACGCCGTCGTCGGTCCGTTCGAGGGACATATCGGCACTCGGCGCGGCGCGGGCGAACGCCGCCAGGGCCATGAAGGCCAGCAGACAAGCGATCAGTTTCATCGATAGGCGTCTCCCAGGTTCGCCCGCCCGGCGGCGCTAGACCTGCTCGGGCACGACGAACGGCGGCCGGTACTTGCCGTCCTCGGTCCCCTTGGCGAGCACGTTGGCCCGGTCGGCGAACGGTCCGGCGAACCGCTCGGTCTTCGTGTCCATCGTCAGCCAGGGGCCGACGGTCGGCTGCCACTTCGCCGGGTCGGTCTCGTTGGCGGTGACGTGCTGCTGGAACCGGTCCCAGATCTCCTGGGCGACTTTGTCGCTGCGGAACGTCTCCTCGGCCTGGCCCTGCGGCACCTCCTTGCCCAGGCGGTAGGAGACGTTGCCCATGTGACAGAGGGCGCTCGAGAGGTGGCCTTCGAGGATGTCGGCGGGGTTGTCCTCGAGTTTGCGGCTTCGGACGGCCTTGATGAAGTTGCGGGCGTGGCTGCCGCCGCCGCTCCTCGTGAACTGCCGGATGCGTTTCCCGTCGTTGTCATAGACCCATCCGCCGGCAAAGTAGCCGCCCTCGCAGTCGATGACCTCGCCGATGCGGATGTTCTTGTAGTGGTCCATCCCCCTCTCGTCTTTGCTTCTCGGCAGGCCGCGGACCTCGAAGATGAGCGGGGCCCGCTCGTAGTCGAGAAACACGACCTCGGTGTTGGGCGTCTCGGCATCGTCGTCGTAGCCGAACCGCCCGCCGTATCCCATGACGCGGGGCGCCAGGGCGGGCTCGCCGAGGAACCAGCGGCAGATGTCCATTTGATGGATGCCCTGGTTGCCGATGTCGGCGTTGCCCGTGTGCCAGAACCAGTGCCAGTCGTAGTGCAGCCGCCGACGGCGGAGAGGCTTCTTCGGCGCCGGGCCGCACCACAGGTCGTAGTCGACGCCGTCCGGGGGCGGCTGGGGACCCGAGGTCTTCCCGATCGAGCCCCGATGCTTGTAGCAGAAGCCGCGGGCCCGGAGGACCTTGCCCAGGTTCCCCGCCTGGATCCATTCGACGGCCTCGGCCAGGGCGGTGTCGGAGCGGTTCTGCGTCCCGGCCTGGACGATGCGGTTGTACTTGCGGGCCGCCTCGACCGCCTTGCGCCCCTCCCAGATGTCGTGCGAGACGGGCTTCTCGACGTAGACGTCCTTGCCGGCCTGGCAGGCCCAGACGGTGCACAGGGCGTGCCAGTGGTTCGGCGTGGCCGTGACGATGGCGTCGATCTCCTTGTCGTCGAAAATCCGTCGCATGTCCTGGGTGGTCTTGACCTTGCCGCCGTCCTTCTCGATCTTCTTGACCTCGCGGTCGATGACGTTCTGGTCGGCATCGCAGAGGGCCACGAGGCGGACCCCGTCCATGCGGCTGAACGACCGGACGTGACCCGCGCCTTTGCTCCGGAAGCCGATGACGGCCACGCGGATGTCATCGTTGGCCCCGAGAACGCGGGAGTACGGAGCGACCAGGATGCCGGCGCCGATGGCCGCGCTTCCGGCCAGGAACTTCCGTCGATTGATCTTGCGCATGCCTTTCGTCTCCCTTCCGAGGCGGCGTCTCGGCCGCCCGTCGATTCCTCCCGGTTTGCCGTTGGCGTCGCGGCGACAGGCGACGTCCCCACGGGGCCAAGGGCGTTCATTCTACCATCGCGGGACGTGGTGTCACGAAAATGAAGCGGCCCTCTGGGGTTTCAACCCGCCAAATGCCCGCCCAGCACCGGCGAAACCGTACGCATCGCGCACCCGGCGCCGCGCGTTTTTCCTGGCGACGCGGGCACCGGCGCGCCAGAATTCGGTGTCACCCGCCGTCAGTCGACAACCAATCGGCGGCGGGTTGCCTGTCCCCGGTCTTGATGAAAGGCACCGATCATGAGCCAGGACGTCGCCACTCAGGATCCCCAGGTGGAGAAGGACCGGCAGCTCATCCTCGAGGCCAAACGGAAAGGCCCCCTGGCCAAGCTGGCCGCGTATACCCGCCTCTCGGGCCCGGGCTGGCTGCAGAGTGCGATCACCCTGGGCGGCGGGTCGCTCTCCTCCAGCCTGTACCTGGGCATCCTGGCCGGTTTCGCCATGATGTGGCTCCAACCGCTGGCGATGATCTTCGGTGTTATCATGCTGAGCGCGATCGGCTACGTGGCCCTGTCGACCCGCGAGAGGCCCTTCCAGGCCATCAACCGGCACGTCAATCCGGTGCTCGGGTGGGGCTGGGCCCTGGCCACGATGGCGGCCAACCTGGTGTGGGCCCTTCCCCAGTTCAGCCTGGGGACGGCCGCGGTCCGGCAGAACCTCCTGAAGGGGCTGTTCGATTCGCTCCAGATGGCCCCCGTCGCGGAGAAGGCGGTCCTGTGCGGCGGGATACTCCTCGTCAGCGCCGTGGTCGTCTGGTTCTACGACAAAGGCGGGTGGGGCATTAAAGTCTTCGAGACGATCCTGAAGATCATGGTGGCGGTCGTCGTCCTGAGCTTCTTCGGCGTGGTCGTCAAGATGTCCGCCGCCGGGGTCCTCGACTGGGGCCGGATCGTGGGAGGCTTGGTGCCCGACCCGCGGCTCCTGTTCGAGCCGGCCAAGACGTTTGCGCCCTACCTCGAAGCGGCGGGCCCCCAGGTCCGCGAGTTCTGGCGGAACATGATCGTCGACCAGCAGCAGGACGTGATGGTCTCGGCGGCGGCCACGGCCGTCGGCATCAACATGACGTTCCTCCTGCCCTACTCGATGCTCAAGAAGGGGTGGGACAAGGACTTCCGCGGCCTGGCCATCTTCGACCTCTCGACCGGCCTGTTCATCCCGTTCATCCTGGCCACCGGTTGCGTGGTCATGGCCTCGGCGGCCCAGTTCCACACGGAGGTCCCGCCGGGGTTCCTGGTCGAGCGCGACGCCGACGGCGCCCTGGTGGTGCCCGAGAAGGCCTTGGTCGGCAAGTTCGAGAAGATCGCCTGGAGCCGGGCCAAGCATGGAGAGCCGGAGCGGGCGGCAGAGGTCGAGGCCTTGCTCGCGAGCGAGTCCGAGACCGACCGGGAGCACGGCGCCGCCATGAAACGGGAGATGATCGAGGCCCTGCCCGAGGCGGACCGCCGCATGGCCGCCATCCTCATCCAGCGGGACGCCTACGACCTGGCCCAGTCGCTGGAACCTCTGACCGGCCGGACGTGGGCCCACTACGTCTTCGGCGTAGGCGTCATCGGGATGGCCGTCTCGAGCGTCATCATCCTGATGCTGATCAACGGGTTCGTCGTGTGCGAGATGGCAGGACGCCCGTCCCAAGGATGGCTCTATAAGGTCGGGTGCCTGCTGCCGGGCCTGACCGGCTTCATGGCGCCGTTCATCTGGACGGGTGGCCGCGCCCAGTTCTGGCTGGCGATGCCGACCAGCGTCTTCGGCTTCATGCTGATCCCGATCGCCTACATCACGTTCGCCCTGGTGATGAATTCGCGGGGCCTGCTGGGCGAGCGGATGCCCCGCGGCAGGCGACGATGGGCGTGGAACGTCCTGATGCTCGTCGCCGCCGGCACGGTCGGCTTCTGCGCCCTGCTGAACGTATGGAAGCAGACGGCAAAGAACCTCGGGTCGGGCTGGTGGGGAATGGCGGCCATCGCCGCCTTCGGCCTGCTGGCCCTGGTGGTCCACGTCGTCCGCAAGGCCCGCGCAACACGGGCATGGACTGAGGCGGAGTGAGCCGGGCATCGCCGGCCTGGGAGGAGACTGGCGTGGCGGACCTGCGGGTCGGTGTCGTCGGGCTCGGCCTGGGAAGGCATTTCGTGGCAGCCCTGGCGGCATCGCGTGTCGTCGGGCGGATCGTCGTCTGCGACCCGGACGAGGCCCGCCGCAAGGAGATGCAGACCGCCCACCCGGCCGTCGCTGTGGGGTGCGAATCCCTGGACGAGATGCTCGGCCGGGAGGCCCTCGACGCCGTCTGCGTCGTGACGCCCGATCACCTCCACCGCCCGCACGCCGAGGCGTGTCTGGCAGCGGGGTGCCACGTCCTCCTGACGAAACCCCTGGCGACGAGCCTGGAGGACGGCCGGTCGATCGTCCGGGCGGCCGAGGGGGCCGACCGCCTGCTGCTCGTGGCCCACGAGCGGCGGTTCCGGTCGCGCTTCCGCCGCGTCCGGGACCTTCTGGACGGCGGCGGCCTGGGCGACGTGATCGCCGTCTGTGCCGACGCCATTCAGGACAAGCGCCGCCAGTTCGCGCGCTCGCCCTGGTACGCCTCGGCGGAGGCCGGGCGGACGCCCCTGACCGGCACGGCCATCCACGAGGTCGACCTGGTCCGCTGGTTCGCCGGCCGACCGATCGAATCGGTCATGGCCATTTCCAGCCCCGTCGGCACGCTGGACTTCCATGCCGACACGACGACGGCGGCGCTCTTCCGGTTCGAAGGCGGGGCCGTCGGCGAGGTGACGGTCACGTATGAGGCCCGGTGGCCGCCGACGGGCGGCGCGCCGAGTCCGTTCCGCCTGATCGGAACGCGCGGAACGGTCGTCGACGGGCGGGTGGCAATCGACGGGCGTGACCATTGGGAGACGCTGCCTGACGACCGTCAGGCGATCGTCACGGGCATCTTCGGGTGCGTGGCGAACTTCCTGGACGCCGTCGAAGGGCATGCCCCGGCCGCCGTCACGGGGCGGGAGGCGTTCGCCTCGCTGGCGGGGTGCGTGGCGGCCGACACGAGCGCAGCGACGGGGCGGCCCGCGGAGCCCGCGCCGGCCGACTTCACTTAAGCCGCCCTACTCCGCCCTGTACGTCAGGGTCCCGCCCGAGACGGTCGCCTCGGCGGGCTTACCGTTGACCACCAGCCGAGGTCGTCCGCCGACCTTGAGCTTCATGGCCCGCAGATCGCCGCCCACGTCCACGCGGTCGCCGGAGATGCGGACGAGGGCGTGGTCGGCGAAGGTGAAGCTTTCGCCGCCGCCGGCCAGGGTCATTGACTCGGCGGCCCCGTCGCCGTAGCGGACCAGGATGCGATCGTCGATCGGCCCGCCTTCCTCGCGCTCGCCGACAACGCGGACGGCCACGCCGCGGCCGTCCCGGGCGATCCGCTCGAACGATCGGACGTGCGGCTCGCCGCCGTCGAACGGGTCGTGGAGGGCCACGAAGACCGTGTCGGGCGTCCGCCGCCGAACGATGACGACCGAGGCGCTGGCCCGGCCCTTGGCCCCCGGCGGGTTGCCGACGTAGGCGGTCGTGCCGTCCTCGCCCAGGAGGTGGACCTTGACGCCCACGCCCCGCTTCGTGAAGCCGCCGAGGACCGGGTCGTCCGCAGGATCGTCCGTGCGGGACTCGTAGGCGAGGGTCACGTCCCAGTCGTCGCCGCCGACGTCGCGCTTGTGCAGGTTCACGGGGTCCTGCTTGCCGTTGGCGGCCTTGCCCTCGAACTTCGAGCCGTTGTAGAGGGCGCCGCCCGAGAGCTCGTCCGTGGGCCGCCAAGTGCCGGACGCCTTCAGGCTGCACGGCGACTGGACCTGCCAGTCGTAGAGGCGGGCCTGGCCGCCGCGCGCCGAGTCGAGCCAGAAGACGTCGAAGAGGTAATCGTCGGTCAGCAGGAGCGCCCGCTCCATATCGACGTCGGGATAGACCCCGGCGGCCCGGACGGCAACGAACCGCCCGCCCCCGGCCATCTCCAGGTCCTCGCGGTACGCGTGCCCTACCGTCCCGTCGTCCTTGCGGGCCACGGGCTGGGCCTGGAGATTGTCGACGAGGACGCCGCTGTGGCCGCGGACGCTGTCCTTCCAGGCGTTGCCGCCGGCGTAGCCCGAGCCGGAGCCCCCAGCATTGAGATAAATCGGTGCGTTGTAGGCGTGGTACCCGAGCAGGGAGAAGCAGTCGTGGACGTAGTGGACGTAGTAGCGTGCGAACTGGAGCGCGACGGCAGGCTTCCAGCTCTCCCAGTAGGCAGGCGAATGGTCGGCTTTCAGCATGGCGAAGCCCCGCTGCCGGGCGACGAACGACGGGTAGGGCGCCGGCGGCTTCACCTTCGCCGGGTCGACCGGCTCGAGATTGAACAGCAGCGTCGGGTAGTAGGTCTCCTCGCCGGGCTTCCGGAATGCGGCCAGGAAGTAGTCGAACCCTTCGTCGGGCCACCGGGCGTGGGCCGCCTCGAACCAGAACGGCTCGCGGAACTTCGACATCGGCCCGTTCATGTGGGAGCTGCTGGCCCAGAGGTGCCCGCCCCGGCCGTCGGCCAGGTAGCCCGCGACGATGGCGTGCTGGACCGGGGCCCCGTTGATGGCGTGCCCCTTGGCGTCGCCCATGGTGACGCGGCCGTAGGACGGCATGCCGCCGCCCCAGTCGGTCCGCGGATAGGTGATGTCGAGCGTGTTCGCCTTGAGGAACGACTTGAAGGTCGCCCCGTTCCTGCCGACGTAGCCGTAGCCGTACCGGTCGAGCCCCAGCTCCTCCAGGCCTTCGCACCAGAAGATCATGGAGCCTATATTGGAATAAACTTTACCAAATTCCTCCATATAGAACCCGTGGTCGGCGACGTACTCGTCGAAGTACCACTTCCAGCCGCCCTCGGCGCGGAACATCTTCTCGATCAGGCCCTGGTCCTGCATGACGAGGGCCATCAGGTGGGTGCCGATGGGCCTCGGCCAGTGCATGTTCGGCAGCCAGCTCGTCCGGTCGTACGCGAACGCCGGGTGGCGCGGCGGATGGCCGTCGAGGTGAAACTGGATGTACGTCCGGAACGCCCGCTCGATGCCGCCGCGCTGGGCCGGCGTCAGCTCGTCGTACAGCAGGTCGTACCGGAGGACGTTCTCGGTCTGCTCGTCCCGCATGTGGCGGTCGCCGGCCGACGGCATGCCGACGTTCCACTGGAGCTTCGCCGGGTCGACGTCCCAGGTCAGCGGCTCAGGCTTGCGGCCGATGAAACCGAGGAGGTCGCCCTTGCCGGCGGCACTTTCCTCGCCCTGGACCTGGGCCCGGAACAGGTCGATGACGGTCGGTCGGCCGCCCTTGTGGTGGGAGACGCTCAACGTCCGCTCGAGCTGCTTCCTGGCAGCCGGGTCGGTCTCGACCCGCCGGCGGATGGCGGCGGCCTCCGCGTCGGTCCACAGGATGAATGGGTGCGGGACGCGCTTCGTTTCCGCCCCGCCGGCGAGGGCGACGAGCAGGCACACCCCTGCCGCCGCAAGCAACAACGCTCGAACTCGTAGCACGACGACTTTCTCCCTCGGTTCAGAACTGCTTGAGGACCAATTGCTTCCCGTCGAAGCGGACGACCTGCCGGCCGATTCGCACGGCATCACCATCCGCGGCGGCCTTCGACGCCTCGCCCGTCTGGAGCGTCAGGATTCGGTACGTCTGGCCGCCGGCCTTCACCTCGGTGAACGCCGCGCTGGCTCCGTCGGACGGCTTCGGCAGCCGGGGCTTGCCCCGGTTGAACGCCGGGCCCACGCCGACCAGCACCGCCTCGGCCCCGGACGCGCCGCTGAAGTCGACGGCGAACGACGACAGCTCGCCGTTCTTCAGGGCGCTGACGATGAACGAGCCGTCTTTCGCCGTCTCGTAGACCACCGGCGTTGCCTCGCGCATGTCGGTGCTCCACGAGAGGCCCAGCCCCAGGCCGCGGACCATGACCTTCCCGCCGTCCTTGACGCGGATATAGCCGTCCGGTCCGCTGCCCACCATGTGGCTGACGACGATGTCCTTGCCGTCCTTCCACCGGTTGCGGGTGAAGAACAGGCCGTAAACCGTATCGACCTGGGCCTTGTCGAGGGTCTTCTCGGGGTTGACCGGCCGGATATCGAGGGGCCAGTTCACCAGCGACAGGACGGAAGAGTGGGGGTACGGGCTGGGCGTGTCGTACGGGGTGCCCCGCTGGGCGTCCTTCTCCTTCAGGTGCGTCTCGTAGAACCACAACAGGGCCGGGCGCTGCTGGGGCAGCACACTGGCGAACCCCTCGCCGAAGTAGCCGGAGCCGCTCAGGCCGTCGCGATTCCAGACGTTGTGGCCATAGCCCCCGCGGGTGGGGAACCACATCCCGCCCGTCGGAACGCTCATGTGGATCCACTTGAGCGTCATCCACCGGGCATAGGGGCGCGGGGAGATGAAGTCGCGCCCGCCGGCGACCCGCCAGGCCTGAAGGGCCGGCAGAAAGGCGATGTGGGCCGACATGCTGCCCGTGCCGTCGCCCTCGGCGAAGAAGCCGTGGTCGCCCCAGCCGTACCGCATGGCCCGAATCATCGAAACGCTGCTGTCCTCGACCAGGGGGCCGACCTTGGCCATGTCCACGCCCGGGTCCCCCTGGATGGCCAGGGCGGCCAGGGCCCCGCCGCCGACCTGCATGCCCCAGTGATTGCTGCCCGGGTGCATGTGCGTGCCGCGGACCAGCGCCGGAAAGCTCTCGCCCTTGTCGCTTTCCTGGTAGTCCTGGATGGCTTGGGCGACCTTGCGGCGGAAGCCTTCGTCCCAACCGTCGTAGCAGAGGTCGTACCCGACGGCGTACCAGCCGAGCACCGGCCCGGCCCGGAGGGCCCCGCCGGGCCCCTTCCAGCTATAGCGGTCGTCGCGATCCCGAACGCCGGCCCATGCTTTCTCGAAGCACTGCCGGCCGAAGTCGGCGTACTTCCTATCGCCCGTGAGCTGGTAGAGCAGGCCGTACCCGGCCGCATGGCTGAACGTGTAGCAGCCGGGAATGTCGACGGTCTTGTTGTCGAAGCCGCCGCCCATGTAGGCGTGGGTGGCCTTGCTGAAGATGGTGGTCATCGTCTCGCCGTCTTTGCCGTCGAGAAGGTAGCGGAGGCGGTTGACGATGGCCTTCCCGGCGGGTGTCTCGGCCTTCTTCCGAAGCGCCTCGACGTCGCCCTTGCGGAACAGCAGCCTCGGATGCTCGCCGGGCTTCGGGGGGCTGTGCCCCTCGACCGGCACCCACCACGGATCCTCGCTGATCTCGTGCCGCCAGAGCCCCTCGAGGGCGTCAGGACTTCGCTTGCCGCCTCCCTTGCTTCCGCCGCCGCGGCCGTAAGCCCGCAGGGCCTTGCCCACGGGCTTGCCGTCGCGGGTAAAGCCGAACGTCACCATCCCGCCAATCAGTCCCTGAACGCGGTGGATTTTGACGTCGACCTCCGCCTTCACCTCAGGACCGACCGTGGCGTCCATGCCGCGGCCGGGCAGGCGAAGCGTCCCGCTGACGGTGTCGCCGTCGTAGGACAGACCCGAGACGTCGAGCGGCATCGTCCGGGGGCAGGCCCCCTTGAAGGTCCGCCCGACGGTGCCCCACTGGGCCTTGCCCTCGGCCACGCCTACGTTCATCACAACCATCGGCTGGGGCGGGTCGGTCGGCGGCTGAACGGGCGTCATCTCGACGTGCCAGACGCTGTCGTCCCAGCCGGTCTCGGTGGCCCCGACGCCGCCGATGAGGGCCCCGCTGACGAGCTTGTCGTCCAAGCGGGCCTTGTAGGTGCCGGAGAGCGTCCAGGCCGCCTCGCCGTCCCCGGCCGACAGCTTGCCGTCGACCGTCACGTGGACGGTGTACGGCATGCCGTCCTTCGGAACCCAGGCATCGGGCGTGATGAGGACTTCCATGTCGCCGGCGACCCGCTCGCCCCTCAACTTGACGGTGCTCTTCTCGACGAAGTGGATGGACGTGTTATACCGGCGGGCGGTGGCCAGGGCCTGCGTCCACCCCCCGTCCTCGAAGACGGGATAGATGTCGAGCCGGCGGCTCTCGTTACGGCTGGTGTCGCCGCCCCACAGGTCCACGAGGCCGATGTGCCAAGTGGCGCTTCCCGGCTCGACCGCCGGCGCCGCCTGGACGGACCCGGTCGTCCCTGTCACGGCCAGGACGGCCGCCATTGCCACCGCCCAGGACGTCGCCGCTTTCCCCGCCACGCGCATCTCGTTCCTCCTCCAATCTGGTGAATCTCTGTCGCCGCACCGACCGACGCACTTCTCGGCCGACGCGCCCTTGTATGAACCCGCCGCTGCGGGGCAAGATACGGTCGTTCGGGCCCGGGCCGCAGGGGGCCGTGCGGCCTGCTCGGTGTCCGCTCTGCGTCCCGGCGGTTCAGTCGCCTGTACGAGCCCGGCGCAGGTCGTAGCAGTACAACCGATCGCTGCCACGGTAGAAGATGCGCCCCGCCACCACCGGGAAGACCATCGCCAGGTCGTAGCCCACCGTCGCCTTGTGGGGCGGGTAGAACTCGGCGAGTTTCTCCAGACCGGGCGCCGTGTACACGACGGTCAGGTTGCCGGCCGTCTCGTGCCCCATGTCGGGCAGGGCGAACAACCGCCCGTCCGCCAGGTACCGCCACTCCATCCGTCCCTCGACCGAGGCCGTCGTCTTGCCCGTCGCCAAATCGATCTGGAGGATCCGCTTGTCGCCGCTGCTGTTCACGTAGACGGAATCGCGGTACCAGCCGACGGGGCACCGGGGGTGCATCCCGCCGCGGACGTCCGTGTTGCGCCACAGCGGCGTCGCGCCCTCGTCGCTCAACCGGTAGCACCGGATCGTCACGGGTGCGTCCTTGCGCCGCCGCCGGTCGCTCTCCGGCGGTTCCTCGACGATGAGCCGGTCGCCGCTGACGGCCAGATAGCCGCTGTCCGGGATCGGCCGGACGTTCTCGAGCGTCCAGACGACCTCGCCGGTTCGGGGCGCCAGGCAGCGGACCTCATTGCCGACAGCCGCAAGGATGTGCTCGCGGCCGGCATGGGCCCACCGGCTGCACGCCGAGCCGGGAGCGTGCCAGACCTCGCGACCGCTCTGGGCGTCGAGCGCGACGATGCGGCTCCCCCCGACGCAGGTGAAGATGACCCCGCCGGCCTCGGCCAGAAAGTTGTGGAATCCCCCGCCTCCGGAGACGAGCCGCTTCTCCCGCAGCGCCTCGGCCCGCGCCGCCTCCAGCGTCGAGGCCAGCGGCTCCAGGGGTGACTCCCATCGCAGGTCACCCGTCTCGGCGTCCAGGCAGTAGACCCGAGAGGCCCCACCGAGGACGTAGAGCCGCCCCTCGGCCCAGCACGGCGTCATATTGACCGTGGCGTGCTTGTTCCCGGCGGTCCAGTTGATCCCCCGTGCGGGGAAGACGCGCCGCCACACGGTCGCCCCGCTGGCCGCGTCGATGGCCACGACGACGTCGTCGGCGTTGATGCTCCACCGCCACCGGGCGAACTCGCGATCCCCGGGCCTCTCGGCGACGGCCAGCGTCCTGGCGGCGAGGACTTCGTCGTAGGGTCCGCCGCTCGGACGCATGTAGAACTGGAACACCTTGCCCGCCGCCACGACCGGCGAGGCGTAGCCGCCGTAGACGAACCGCAGCTTGGGAATGTTCGCAGCGTCGGAGGCGTCGCCCGCCTCCCGGCCCTGGGTGATCGGCTCCTCACTCGCCCACACCAGCCGCGCCGCCGCCGGGTCGGTCACCAGGGGCGTCTCGGGCTTCGCGACGGAGAAGTCGGAGTCGGGTCCCGTGTAGTCCGGCCAGCCTGGACTTTCCGGTGGCAGCGCATTCCGCTCGGCGAGCGCCGCCTCGTCGCTCACCGTGCCGGTGATGCGGCCCTCGAACACCGTGACCGCATCGTAGGCTGCCGCGAACGTCCCGGCCAGAGAGTCACTGTCTTCGGCGCCGCCGCCGCCGGGGCCTGCGTCGACTGTGTACGTGCAAGTGACGGGCCGCGGCCAGCCGTCGCTGGCGGCGTACGCGACGTCGAACTTGCCCTTGAGCCGCCCGTCGTGGACGCGGGCGCCTTTCGGCGTGACCTCGTGGTCCGTGGACCAGCCGCTGCGGGCCGACCCGTCGACCACTCGGCCGTCGCGGACGTCCAGGCGGACGGTCAGCGGGGATGTGCCCTGGGCCGCTCGCTCAAGCGTAAGGACGTAGACGGCGTCGGTCGGCAAGGCCACGTCTTCAGCCGCCCGCACGGCGCCGACGAACTCGCGCTCGGCCCAGTGCGTCCCGCTCACCGACAGGTCGAACGTGCCACTTAGGAAGTTCGTGTCGACCTGCCCGTCGAGCGAGAAGACATACTCGCCGTGCGCCGCATCGCCATCCACCACCGATGCCGTGACCTTGCCTTCGAGGCGTCCGTCCTCTTCGAGCCGCAGGCTGGCCCCGTCGAACCGCCCCGTGAATCCCCACTTGCCCGTGCCTCGGTTGCTGAAGAACCGGCCGTCGCGGCCCTCCCCGCCGGCTGAGGTGAAGACGAGCCGCGGGCCGCGGACGTGGCCGTGCTCCGTATAGAGGCTGGGAAACTCGATTTCGTACCACACGGCACCGTCCGGGTCCGCCCGCCCTTCGAGTCGCCCGGCAACGTCCCCCTTCGTGCCTCGTGGCTCGAAGCGGCCTTCAAACCGCCCGTCAACCCGGCCGTCGCGGACGTGAGCGTCGAGCTGAAACGTTGCAGGCCAGCGTGCCCAGTACGTGCCCGACCGGATCGCACCGACCAGCCGCCCACCGGCCAGCCGCAGGTCCGAGGCGCCCATGTCGACCCACTTGCCGCTGGTGTGCTTGTGCCTGGGCCACGACGCCTCCGTAACGCCGCAGGCATAGACGCCCCGGCGGTCCCGGAGGGCCGCCAGCACCTCCAACGGCAGGGCCTCACCCTCGCGCGGCCCCGGCTGGGCCCCCTCCAGAGTCAACCGGCACAGGTGGTACGACCCGGACGGACGGACGTGTGTCGAGTCGCCCGGCCCCGCCCCTGTCGGTCCGCTCCCAACGGCAACGGCCAACGCAAGTGCCGCGCCCAAGCTCAGCCTGATAGCAATCCGCGCCGTTCGTCGCATTCTGACCCGGCCCTCCCGTGCAAAGTCCATGGCCTTACTGCCCCACGCTATCGGCAGGGCCGGCGGCGGTCAAGTGCGCCGGGTGCCAGATGCGCCGGCGCCGTACCGGGCGAAGCCGGTCGGAACCTGTCGTCGATTGGCGCGGTTCAAAGGCCGTGAGACTGCCGATGGCCTCAACTCTCAGGGAGATGGCCTTGACGCGCGATGCCATCCTGGCGACGGCGTTTGCGACGATGCTGCTGCCGTTTGCGGCAGCCGGCGCCGAAGCCCCGTCTCAGGTTGGCGAAAAACCGGGAACGGCAGCACCCGAGGCCGCCGAAGCCACGACCGGCGCCGTCTCGACCGAGGAGCCCAGGAGCGAGACAGCGGACGATGGCGACGCGCCCGACCGGCTCGTCGGCGAGTGGTCGGGCACGTGGAAATCGACCACACGGGGCGAAACCGGACGGCTGAACTGCACCATCTACCCGCAGCCGAGCGGCAAGTACCGGGCACGCTTCCGCGCCCGGTTCTGGCGGATCTTCACCTTCAAGTCGACCGTCCTGCTGACGGCAGAGAGAGGCGACGAGGCGTGGGCCTTCACGGGCAAGGCCGACCTGGGGCGGCTCGCCGGCGGCGTCTACACCTACGACGGCACGACCGACGGCGAGACGTTCACCTGCACCTACGAGGCGTCGGGCGACAAGGGTTCGTTCGAGATGAAACGCGAGGCCGCGCCGGCCAGGCCCAAACCGCCCCCCGACGCCTCGCAGGGACCGGATCAAGAGACCCCGCCGGTCAAAGTCGAACCGTCGGGACCGGCCGGAACAGGAAGCCCAGGGCACGCCCCGAAGCCGCGTGCCCGTTGAAGGCCCCCTCGAACCGCCCTTCGAGCTTCGTCCCGTCCTGCTCCAGGTGAAGCCCGTACTCGCCCTTGCCTTCCGTGCAGGCGATCACGCCGGAGATGCGTTCGATCCGGACGGTCATCTCGACCGACCGCCCTCTTGTGCGGGCCGAGACGACCTCGCCGCGGATGCCGTCGCCGCGGACGCGGCCGTCCCACTCGCCCTGCCGGCAGACCAGGCCGAGATGCAGCGGGGCGTACTGGTACCGCAAGCTCGCCCGGTCGCCCGGCCGGGCGGGCGGCAACTCGTCCACGGTCACGGCCCCGCCCTGAAGCGTCAGGAAGACCTGCCCGGTCAGCGGCTCGGGCTCCCGAAGGGGCGGCCGGTCCCAGGCGGCGGCGATCGGAACGGCCCGGGCGTTGGCCGCCCGAAGCGGTTCGACCACCCGCCAGTTCGGCTCGTCGTCGTCGCCCCACAGCTTGTCCCCGCCCTTGTGCCAGCGATACTTCGTGTAGCCCACGACGCCCGGGTGGGTGAAGATGCGGTCGAGGGCCGTGCGGGCCCGGACCCGCTGACGCTCAGAGGCCGAGTAGCCTCCCGGCGGTTCGATGGGGTTGCGGACCACCTCGAACGAGTCGGTCCAGCAGCTCAGCTCGCCGTTCAGGATCGGGCGGCCCGAGACCTCGTACGTGCGGTCGGTGGACTCGTAGAACTCGGCCCGGTAGTTGTTCTGGCTGACGACGTCGGTCCAGCGGGCCTCGACCTCCAGGATCGCGGGCGAGGGCGTCCCGCCCCACCGGACGCCCAGGATGAGGTGGTTCGGGTCGTGCCGTCGGATTGCCTCGACCATCACCCGGAAATACCGGTCGCCCCACAGTCGGACGAAGTCCGCCAGGTCGGCCAGGTAGGTCTCCGAGATCAGGATGACCTCGTTGTGGGTCAGGCGGGCGACGTCGCGCTCGTCGGCAAGGTCGATGCCCCAGGCCTGCGACAGGCCCGCCAGGTCGCCATGCCGCTCGCGGACGAACTCCCACGCCTTCTGCCCCGCCGGCGGCGAGCCCTCCAGCGACAGGCAGAACTGGAGGAGTCCAAGCCCCCGGACGTTGAGCTGCGGCTCGGCCGCCAGGACCAGCCCGTCCCTCCGGATCGGGCCGGCGTACCGGTAGGCCGGGGAACGGGGCTCGAGCCGCTCGCCGTACCGCGGCACGTCCATGAAGCCCCGCTCGTTCTCCAGGAAGTAGCCGATCAACTCGCGGCTCTCGCGAAGCGGCGCGCAAAGGCGGTGGCACTTCCCGTCGATGTTCGCCGCCCACGCCGGGTCGAACACGTCGGGGAACTTCGTCACCAACCAGGGCTCGACGTAGTACCCCTCGATGACCTCGGCGTAGGGGAGCCCGGTGTCGAAGAACTCCGGGGTCGTCCAGGAGCCGAGGGCGTTGAAGCCCCACGCCTTCAGGTAGTCGATCCACTGTCGAACGGTGGCCTTCGGCACCGGCGGCAGACCGACCCGCCGGCCGCCCGTGCCGCCCGCGTTCAGGCCCGTGCACCCGCGGTGATAGAACGGCCGCCCGTCGGGATCGATGAACCACCACCGTCCGCCGGCGCTTCGGCCCACCCGAAAGTAGCCATCCGTGCCACTGGCCGTCGCCTCGTCGATGGTTACCTGGTCCAGCAGGGCCGCTTCATCGACCTCGAAGGCGTCGGCGGTGGCCTGCCAGAGCGAGAGCTCCCAGGCGTGGACGGCACCGACCTCCTGCTCCGTGACCTCCGTCAGGCGAGGCGCCAGGCGGGCCAGGTCCCACGGGAGCCACCGCCCGGGTTCGCCGTGATACGCTTCCGCCACCATCGGGTACCGCCCCGGCGCGAGGCGCACCAGGTCGCCGTGGCCCACCTCGCGCCCGGCGAGCCACATCCGGGCGGCGACGTTCATGCCGGCCGCCCCGTGACACACGCGGACGAGCACCGGCCGGTCGACGTCGAGCACCGTGACGTAGGCCGACCGGAGTTTCGGCAGCGACTGCTCCGAGCTCGACTCGGTCGCGCCGCCGATGGCTTTCAGGTCGATCGCATCGGTGAAGTCGGGCCAGCTTTCGGAGACGATTCGCTCTTCCGGGAGCGGCGCGAGGTGCGCGAAGACCGCCGCCGCGTCGTCCGGGTCGGCCGTCCCGGCCATCGCTGCCGCGAGAAGCCCCCCCCAGCCCTCGTAAACCGGGCAGCCGCAGAGCCACTCGCGGGGCACCGTATCGTCGACCCACCGGACGATAGGCACCCGGCCCCCGTCCGAGATGGCCTCGGGCGGCGCCAGGTCGACGATCGTCGGTCGTTCGGGCTTCGGAGGCAGGCTCGGCATGCGGCTCCTCTCTGGTATCGGACGGAACAGCGTTGTCAGGGGGTCGATCGGGCAGGGAGCAGGTGCTCCAGCCGCCTAAGGAGCCCCTCGACGCGGCCGCGGACCTCGGCCAGGTCCGACGCGTTCGGCCGGCCGTGGATGTCGCCGAAGCGCCCCATCAGGTTCATCGGTTCCTGCCGGGCCTCGTGGAACTCGCCCACCACGGCCCACTCGTCGACGACCGGCACCCCGCCGTGCTCCAGGAACTGGCCCATGTACTTGAGGCACGGGACGGCCTCGCGGACGCCCGTGTGAGGGCCGCCGTAGGTGCAGAAGACGACGCCGAAGCGGCCCGGCCGGTGGGGGGCGGAGGGCTCGACCTCGGCCCGGCTCCGCTGCTGCGCGTGGAGGAACTCCTGGACCGGCTTCGGCGGCAGGAAGTGGTAGACCGGCGCCCCGACGAAGACGAGCGGCCAGCCGTACATGTCGACGTCGAGGTCTGGCGCCACCTCGTGCAGGTCAGCCTCAACGCCAGCCCCCCGGAGCGCTCCGTGGATGGCTTGGGCGACCTTGCGGGTGTTGCCGCCGGCACTCCAGTAAAGGACGAGGGCCCTCAGCGGTTCATCGCTCATCGCTGTCCTCCGATCATCCTGAGCCTACGTTGTCCGAACATGACCGGCCCCCGCCGTTAACGCAAGCGGAATTCGCAGGCGACGGCACGCATGCCGCCAGAAACGAGTGGCGTCCGAGCCGACGGGTGATAGAATCACCGGGACCGGCCGTCGTCCAACAGGCCGGGTAACGGGGGCAACGCAAGACCGGAGGATGCACCTATGCGGACCGGAGTCGCAGCCCGAACCGTAGCAGCGATCGTGGGATTGGGACTGGCCGTGGCGGCGGGCAGCGCGGCGGCGGCCCCCCTCCCCCCGGACGAGGAATACGTCGTCGTCAAGGACGGGCACCTGACGCTCAAGGGCGAGCCGCAGCGGTACTGGGCCGTCATCGGCAAGGTGTTCGTCGATGCGGACATCAAGTCCGGCGACTCGCCCCAGGTGCGGGCCGAGAAGCTCCGCAACTCCCGCCGCGGCACGGACATCCTCGTCCAGCGGTTCAAGCACCTCGGTTTCAACGCCTGCCGATTCTGGGCCGGATTTTCCGTCCCCGTCGACTACACCAAGGGCGACGGCTCCAGCGCCGACTGCATCGATTACTTCGTCTACCGGATGAAGGAAGAGGGCCTGAAGATCTGGTGCGCCGGCATGAACGACGCAGGCGTCGCCAAGCCCGAAGACGTCGGCATACTGGACGACCCGGCCACGGCCGAGGCGTGGCAGGCCGCCGTCAGGTCGATGGGCAAGAAGGTCACCCGGCACGGGGTGACCCAGTTCGGCTGGCGTATCCGCAACAACCCCGCCCGCATCTGGGACCCGCGGCTCGAGGCGATCGGCATCCGCAACATGCAGGGCACCGCCGACCACGTCAACCACCACACCGGCCTTCGGTGGGGCGACGACCCCGTCTTCGTCGTCTGGGAGCTCTCGAACGAGGAGTGGTGGATGCGGCGGATGCTCGGGGGAAGCTGGCAGACGCTGCCCGATTTCTTCCGCAACCAGCTCGTCGCGCGATGGAACGCATTCCTGAATGCCAAGTACGGCAGCGACGCCGCCCTGGCGAAGGCATGGAGCGGCCTGCTGCCCGGGGAGGGCATCGAGAACGGCACCGTGCTGCTTGCGCCGATGGCCAAGCCCAGCCCGACGACCGCCCTGATCAACGACGCGAGCGAGCACGCCCAGGCCGCCATCCGCGGCATGAAGCAGGAGTACACGCGGGACGACTTCGCGCCGCAGCGCGGCTCCGACGTGCTGGAGTTCCTCCTCGACCTTCAGCTCGCCCACAAGCGGCGCGAGGCCGAGGCCCTCAAGACCTGGGGCAAGAGCTGCCGCCTCTCCCCGCTCGCCTGGGACGCCGGGATCGGCTACGAGATCCAGTCGCAGTTCATGCATCAGCACGCCGACGCCGTGTCGCACGACGCCTACGTCAACGGGACGGGCCGGTCCTATGAGGAGCTCCTCGCCCGCGCCAATCCCGAGGACAAGGAGGGCGTGCACAAGATGCGGGCCTACCTCGACGCCGAGCGCGTCTGCGCGAACACCGGCCCGTGGAACAACTGGCTCCTGAAGCCGCCCGGCATCTGCCAGGGCGTGCCCTGGCTGGAGCACAACCGCGTCGAGGGTCGGCCGTTTCTGTGCTACGAGACGCAGATCCAGCAGCCGGCGAAGTACCGGTCCGACTTCCCCCTGCGGCTGGCGGCCCTGGCGAGCATCCAGGACTGGGACTTCGTCTGCTGGCACTACTTCGGCCCGGTCAACGACGCCGCCACGGCCGAGCGGCCCTTCGACAAACCGATGGACATCACGACCGGCAGCCACCCCCAGGGCTACCACTACACCTACGACGAGGTCCAGAACGCGATGATCCGGGCGGCGGGCCTGATGTGGCGGCAACGGCAGCTCGCCCCGGCCCCGAACCCCACCCGGTTCATCTACGGGCGGAAGAGCCTCTACGACGCCGGCAGCATGGCCTACGGCGGGTCCTACGGCGAAACCGGCATGGACATGCTCCAGACGGTCTACGAGCACGGCGTCCGGATCGAGATCGACCCCACGCGGACCGAGGACAAGGTCGTCGGGCCCGTCGTGACGTTCGAGCAGCGGAAGACCCACAACCCGTACACGCCGACCGACGAGATCACGTTCGACTGGAAGAAGGGCCATCTGCGATTCGATTCGCCGGGCGCCGTCGCGTTCACCGGCCTGCTGGCCAACTACGGGCCGCGGGTCCGGTTCGACGCCGGCGTGACGCTCTCGGACGTCTCCGTCCACAACCCCGAGGGCATCTTCGACCCGGTCGGCCCAGACGAGAAGTATATCTCCTTCGCCCTCCATTCGACCGATGGCAAGCCGCTCGATGAATGCCGCTCCGCCAGCCTGTCGCTCGTCTCGACGAGCTTCAACACGGGGTTCCAGCTCGGGAACAAGGCCAAGGGCGTCGAGCGGACCGTCCGCGGGACGCTCCCGGTCCTCGTGGCCCGCGTGGCGGGCACAGTCCAGGCCGACGCCCTGGCCGGCATGCGGTACCGGATGCTCGACTGGCACATGGAGGAGATCGGCGCCGGCCGCGTCGGCAGCGACGGGACGCTCCGCGTGCCGAACGACAAGCCCGTCTTCGCCGTCGAGTTGACGCGCTAGAGCGGCCCCGAAGGTGGGCCGGCAGGGGCGCGCCTGTGGGCTATGCCTCCCGAGTCCCGTCGGGCAAGACGAACAGGAAGTCGCGCGGCGGGATGGTGTGGCCGGCGATCTCGACCGGCTCGTCGCCGTGGTTGAAGTACCACATGCCCCGGCCCGCCAGGTGCGGCAGGACGGACGCCGACTCGTGGGGGTGGTCCGTGAACGGAATGTCGGCCGCCTCCAGGACCCGCGTCGCGACGGCCCCGGCGAGCGGGTGCGACACACACGCCTGGTAGAACGCCCTGCCCTTGCCGAAGGCATTGGCCGTGACGGCGGGCCGGCCGTCGGCCGGGCCGCCGGCGAACCGGGCGAGGACCTCCGCCGACTCGGCCTCCAGCGGCTCGGCGCTCCGTTCGACGGGGACTTCGCCGCCGTCCAGATCCGCGGCGGTCACGCCGTCGACCCTCGCGTCGAGCCATCGGCAGCCACACATATTTCGCAGAAGCTCCCCGGGGATGGGATACCGCGTGCCCGAGAGGCTGCGGTGGGCCGTCGGGGCACAGGCGAAGAAGACGCCCCCGCCGGCCACGAAGTCGCGGATCGTCGCGGCCTGCTCCTCGCTCATCAGCTCCACCGACGGGGCCACCACCAGCCGGTACCCCAACAGGTCGTCGCCCGGCTCGACGACGTCCATCGCGCAGCCCCGCTGCCAGAACGGGTGGTAGAGCTTGACGAGCGACTCAAGGTAAGGGACGGGCTCCGGACGCTTGCGAATCTCGAAGCGGGCGGTGTCGTAGCTCAGCATAATGGCGGCCCGGCGTGGTGGCAGCTCCGCCGGCAGACTGGCGTCGAACGCGATGCGGTCGCGGAACCGCCGGACCTCCTCGAGCCGCCCCGGCACCGGCCGGCCGGCGTAATCGCACAGGGCATTGGGGCCGCTCTCCTGGTTCGCCCGGTGCCGCCGCCAGTGCCAGAAGACGATCATCCGGGCCCCGTGGGCCCGCTGCTCGGCCAGGAACGCCGGATACACCCCC
Source organism: uncultured Anaerolineales bacterium (assembly GCA_964526295.1). Lineage (GTDB taxonomy): Bacteria > Planctomycetota > Phycisphaerae > FEN-1346 > FEN-1346 > CAZGKW01. The sequence goes on along the minus strand of CAZGKW010000019.1, from coordinate 4,486 downwards.
CGTGCCCCGCTTGTCTCGAGCACCAGGAACGGTTCATGCCGGGCCGACCGCATGAGGTCGTGTGCCAGGCAGGCGTAGGTCAGCGGCAAGGGCTGCCCCGCCGAGCCCTGGTAGCAGTCCCACGCCGCGACGTCGAGCGACCGGTGGAACGCGATGTGGTTGATGCCGCGGTTGAAGACGCCGGTCGAATTGTGCGTGACGAACTGCCGCTCGTCGGCGGTCGCCCGGAGAGCGTCGTACTGGATGCGAAGGAATTCGAGCTGGCTGTCGCTGAAGAAGCGGGCGTAGTCGAGGACGTGCCCCTGGGCGGCGCGGCGGTTGCGGGGCGTGATGATCTCGCCCCAGTCGCTGACCGCCTGGTTCCAGAACGTCAGCCCCCACGCCCGGTTCACCTCCTCGACGGTCTCGTAGCGGGCTTTAAGCCACTGGCGGAACCGCCACGTGCACTCCGGGCAGTGGCACTCGGCGTAGATGCCCTCAGGGCCCATCAGCTCATTGTCGATCTGCCAGCCGATGACGGCCTCGTGGCGACCGTAGCGCTGGCCGAGGCGGCGGGCCAGGTCGTCGGCAAAGTGGCGGTAGATGACCGAGTTGACGCACACGTCACGGCGGCCCCCCATCGGGCGACGCTCCCCCCGACGAAGCTCCACCAGGATCTCGGGGTACTGCCGCCCGAGCCACGGAGGCGGCGTCGCCGTGGGCGTGCAGAGGACCACCCGGAACCCTTCCTCCCCGGCCAGCGCCAGGAACCGGTCCAGCCACTCGAAGGTGTAGACGCCCTCGCGCGGCTCGATGGCCGTCCAGGCGAAGTCCAGCATCCGAATCACCGACAGACCCGCCTGCTTCATCAGGCCCAGGTCCCGGGCCCACTCCTGCGGGTCCACCAGCTCCGGGTAGTACGACGTTCCAAGCTCGAGCATGCGATCCTCTCCGGGCAAGCTGCTGCTCTCAAACGAATCCGTAGCCCATCACGCGGCGGCCCTCAGCATCCAGTGCGGCCATCGCAACGCCGAAGCCTGTAAGTCACAAGGCGTCCGGCTCAATCCTCCCAACCGGCGTAGAGGGCCGGCCCCCGCTTCTTTCCCTTCGGCGGGGGCAGCTCGCGCCACTCGTCTCCCCGCCGTTCCCGCACCAGCACCGGGTAGAAAGGCCCGTTGCGGGCGAAGCTCAGCGAAGTCTCGGCTCGGTCATGCACAAATGCCGGCACGTTCAGATTCTCGCGCCCGAGGCGGTAGAGAAGCGCCCCCAGGAGCTCGGTCCGCCCGCCGACCGTCTCGATGCACGTCATCTTGCCCTCGGTCTTGAGGCCGAGGACCCAGAGCGTCCCCCCGCGGTTCGTGATGAGCGGCTCGATGCCGAACTCGGCGTTGATCTGCCGGCCCCACACCTTCTGCGGGTGCTCGATGCGGATGCCCCGGCCCATCGCATCGTCGACGAAGAGCTTGCCGGTGCCTCGCGGCGTGTTGCGGTAGCCTTTGTGCCCCACGTGCCGCAGGGCGAGCGCCTTGGCCGAACCGTGCTCGACGACGCCTGCCAATCGGAGGTGCTCCAGGACGACGGCGTCGGCGCCGCCGCCCTCGAAGCGGATCAACGGGTCGACGGTCTCGCCCTTCGGCGATTGGATGCACGAGCGGAGGCCGAGGACCTTGCGGACCGCGCCTCGGACGATGATCGGTGCCCGCACGACGTACGTGCCGCACGGCAGATAGACGACGGGCTTCCCGGCGTCGATGGCGGCCTGGATGGCGGGAGCGTCGTCGTCCTGGTTCGCCGGGTCCCGGTCGTCGCCGCCCTTCGCCGAGGGCGTGGCGCCGTGAGCCACGACGCTCTCCCACTGGTCGAGGTCGGTCGTGTTGAACTCGGGCGTCTCCTCGACCGGCAGGTCCAGCGAAGTCGATGGACCCTCGAAGAGCGACGTGACGTCCGTGGCGTACTCGTTGACCACGGTCGCCCCGCCCTCCTCGGCGGGCACGTCGCGGTCGGCCTCCGTCCGGTCGTCCACGGCGACGCCGTAGCCCTCGCACCGGACGCGGCGGAGGAAGAGCTGGCCGGCGTTCTCGACGGCGGCAACGCCGGGCGCGCCCCCCTCCAGATGGGAGTCGAGCAGCACGACGAAGCTGCCCCACTCGGTCGCCTGGAGGGCCGGCACGCGGTTCGTGCTCACGAGGCCGCGAATGGCCAGGACGTTCTTCTCGTTCAGGATGCCGGCCTTCCTCTGCCCCGCCAGGACGACGTGCTCGAGCGTCATGCCGTACTGCCAGTGCTCCGTGCGGATGCCGTAATCGAACCCCTCGACGCGGAGCCGCTTGACGAGCGCGGGGCCCGGCCAGGCCCGCATCAGCGACAGGCCCACCGCCCCCTCGCCGTCGCCGGAACGGATCGTTACATCCTCGATCGTCCCCAGATTGCTGACGACGTAGTCGATGCCGATCGCGCCGGGGTTGCCCCGGCCGGTGTCGAGGGTCAGGTTGATGACCGAGTGGCGGAACGCGCGGTTGCCCGCGCCGACGACGTTCTGCTTCGGGGTCTCGCTCTCGGAGCCCGTGACGATGACGCCGCGGGGCTCGGACGGGTCGCCGTAGCCGGGGCAGCGATCGGCCAGCCGGATGACGGACCCGGTGCGACTCTGGCCGACCAGGAGCAGGCCCGCCCGCCACCCGCGACTCCAGCCCTCCTCCGAGACGCGGCTCTGGATGGGGCCTCGAACGAGGTAGGTGCCTTTCGGGAAGTAGACGAACGGCGGGGAGGCGTAGCGGCTGCCCGAGAGGGCCGCGCGGACGGCCTCGCGGATGGCGGCGGTGTCGTCGGTCCGGCCGTCGCCGGCGGCGCCGAAGTCGCGGCGGACGTCGACGATGCCCGCGTCCGGCGGGAAGGCCAGTTCGTCCGGCCCGACGGTCCCGCCTGGCCCCGCTCCGGCTCGGGGCGCGGCGAGCGCTGCGGCGAGCAGGCCTGCCACGGCCACAGGAAGCACCTTGCGAGACCGTATTGCCAGTTCCGTCATCGGCGCTGACCTCCTACCTTGCGGCGGCCCACCCGTCGGCCTCTGGGTAATACGAGTCGCCGGGGATCGTGAACGGCGTCTCCGGGTGGGCGTAATGGCCCCCGCCGAAGCGGTCGGCAGTCGCGCGGCACCATTCACGCAGGTGCTCCCGGTGCTGCCGGAGCACGTCCTCGAACCTCGCGTCGAAGGCGAGGTTCACCATCTCGCCGGGGTCGCGGTCCATGTCGAAGAGCTGCTCCCGCGGCCGGCCCTTCTCGTACGCGACGTACTTGTACCGGTCGCTTCGCACCATACGGGCGGGGCACCCGCGCGCATAGACCTCCAGGTTCGTCTCGGAGACGACGTACTCGTTCGGGGCCTCGACCCGACCGCTTTCGAGAAGCGGCCGGAGACTGTGCCCCAGCAGGGCCTCGGGCGGGTCGACACCGGCGCAAGTGCAGATCGTGCGGACCAGCTCCGGCCCGTTCGTCACGAGATGGCTGTCGATCTCGCCGCGCCGGGTGACGCCGGCGCCGCTGAAGATGAGTGGCACGCGGGCCGACTCGTCGTACAGGACCATCTTGTGGGCCAGCAGGTGCGACCCGTTCTGGTCGCCGTGGTCGCTGGAGAAGACGACCAGCGTCTCGTCGGCCAAACCGGCGGCGTCCAGGGCGTCGAGGATTCGGCCGATCTGGGCGTCAACCCGTTCCGTCAGCCGGCAATAGGCCCACCGCAGCCGCCGCCAGTCGTCGGGTGTCGTCTCCGTCAGGAGGCCCAGCCGCGTGTAGTGCTCCCGGTGCCGCGCCAGCGCCGTCGGCTCGTACGGTGCGATGGGGTGATTGGGAGGGAGGCTGGGGCACTCCTCGACCCGCGGGGCGGGGCCAATGTCGCCCCACGGCAGGACCTGGTCGCGACCCCACTCACAGATATTGTGCGGGTTGTCGAAGCTCGCGACCAGGAAGAACGGCCGGTCATGCGTGCGGCGGAAGAATGCCGCGCATGCGTCCGGTAAGGCGACGTCGTCGAAGCCCGAGATCCGCTCGAAGCCGTGGCCCTCGGGGATAGCGATCTCTGGGATGTGCCACTTGCCGCCGTAGACGCACTCGTAGCCGGCGGCCGTCAGCAGGTGACCCAGCTCCTGCTCGCGGAAGGCCGGGTCGATAGGCACGTCGTTCCCGTGGATGCCGACCTCGTGGGGCCACCGGCCGGTGAACATGCCGGCCCGGGCCGGCGTGCACAGGGGATACGTGCAGTAGGCCCGGTCGAACCGCACGCCGCTCGCAGCGAGGCGGTCCATGGCCGGCGTCGAGAGGTCGCCGTTGCCGGCACAGCTCATCAGGTCGGCCGACTGCTGGTCGGTGAAGATGTAGAGAATGTTCGGTCGATCCGTCACAGCCCGGCCCTCCTCCGCGGCCGGACGCCAGCCCCCCGCCCCCGCCAGAGGAGGCCATGCTAGTGTAGTGTATCAAGCAGATTGCACATTATTCAGTACGGCCCGTGCCCGTT